>VBLC01000022.1 GCA_005879315.1 Deltaproteobacteria bacterium
CAATCCCGAACCGAGGGAGCGCGAACACGAGGGGCCGGGTCGCAACCCGTCGTGCGGCCGGGCAGGCGCCGTGACGGTCCCTGTCGCAGGCGCCGCGGGTGCGCACCGTTTGTAGGGGTCTATATGATGAAACTTGTCGGCGACTTCTTGGTTGAGCGCCTGCGCGTCTGGGGCGTCCAGCGCGTCTTTGGTTATCCGGGCGATGGCATCAACGGGATCATGGGCGCGCTTGATCGCGCACGCGGCGAGCCGCGATTCATCCAGGTCCGGCACGAGGAGATGGCCGCCTTCATGGCCTGCGCGCACGCCAAGTTCACCGGCGAGCCGGGCGTCTGCCTGGCCACCTCCGGTCCCGGCGCCATCCACCTGCTCAACGGGCTTTACGACGCGGCGATGGACCACCAGCCCGTCGTCGCCATTGTCGGGCAATCAGCCACCACCGCGCTGGGCGGCGAATACCAGCAGGAAGTCGACCTCCAGGTTCTTTTCAAGGACGTCGCGCACAACTACGTCACCACCGTGACGGCGCCGGCAGCGGTGCGGCACGCCATCGACCGCGCCTTCCGCATCGCGCAGTCGGAGCGGTGCGTGACCTGCGTGATCGTCCCCAAGGACTTGCAGGAGGAGAAGGCGGTCGAGCAGCAGGAGCGCGCCCACAACACCATCCACTCCGCGCCGGGCTGGTCGCAGCCGCGGGTGGTCCCGCGCGACGCCGATCTCAAGCGCGCCTCCGAAGTGCTCAACGCCGGGCAGAAAGTGGCCATGCTGGTGGGCGCGGGCTGCATGCACGCCGCCGAAGAGGTGGTGCAGGTCGCGGATCTGCTCGGCGCGGGCATCGCCAAGGCGCTGCTCGGCAAGGCGGTGCTGCCCGACGAGACCCCGGGCTGCACGGGCGCAATCGGCCTCCTCGGCACGCGCGCGAGCTGGGAAATGATGTCGGGCTGCGACACGCTCCTCATGGTCGGCTCGTCGTTCCCCTACTCGGAGTTCTTGCCCAAGGAGGGACAAGCGCGCGGCGTCCAGATCGATCTCAAGGGCCGCATGCTCGCCATCCGCTACCCGATGGAAGTCAGCCTGGAAGGCGACGCGGCCGAGACGCTGCGCGCCTTGCTTCCATATCTGAAGCGCAAGAAGGACCGCTCGTGGCGGCAGAAGATCGAGACGGGCATCGGCGAGTGGCGCAAGATTCTCGAGGCGCAGGCGCACGTCGAGGCCAGGCCGCTCAATCCGGCGCTCGTCTTCTGGGAGCTCAACAAGCGGCTGCCGGAGAGGGCGATCTTCAGCGCCGACTCGGGTTCGACGGCGACCTGGTATGCGCGCTATCTCGACTTCCGCAAGGGAATGCTGGGCTCGCTTTCCGGCAATCTGGCCACCATGGGGCCGGCGATGCCCTATGCCATCGCGGCGAAGTTCGCCTGGCCCGACCGCCCCATCTTCGCGCTCGCCGGCGACGGCGCCATGCACATGAACGGCATCAACGAGCTGATCACGGTCGCGAAGTACTGGAAGGAGTGGAAGGACCCGCGCTTCGTGGTGCTGGTGCTCAACAATCGCGACCTCAACATGGTGACGTGGGAGATGCGCGCGCAGTCGGGCGAACCGAAATTCGAGGGCTCGCAGGAAATCCCCGACGTGCCGCTGGCGCAGTTCGCCGAGTCGCTGGGGCTGATGGGCCTGCGCGTCGATCGGCCCGAGGACGTGGCAAAGACCTGGGACGCGGCGCTCAAGGCGGACCGGCCCGTGCTGGTCGAGGCGGTGGTCGACGCGGAATTCCCCATGTGGCCGCCGCATGTGACGCTCGAGGAAGCGAAGGCGTACGCCAAGTCGGTCGTCAAGGGCGACCCCGCGGCGAAGCACATGATCGGCGAGACGATCCGGACGGCCGTTGCCACTATCTTCAAGAAAGGCGAGTAGTGCTCGGATCACAGACGCTGATCCGGCTGCGAGCGCGGCCGGCGGCAAGAGGCCGCAAGGTGGACGCGCGGTCCTTGGAGCGGGCGCTCCAGGCCCGGCTGCGCGGCGAGGTGCGCTTCGACGACGGCAGCCGCGCGCTCTACGCGACCGACGCCTCGAACTATCGCCAGGTGCCCATCGGAGTGGTGGTCCCGCGCACGCTGCGCGACGTGATCGAGGCGGTGGCGGCCGCGCGAGAGTACGGCGCGCCCATCGTCGCGCGCGGCGCCGGCACGTCGCTGGCCGGTCAGTGCTGCAACGTGGCCCTGGTCGTCGACTGCTCCAAGTACCTCGACAAGCTGCTTTGGCTCGACCCCGAGCGCCGCCTCGCGCGCGTGCAGCCGGGTCTGGTGCTCGACCGGCTTCGCGCGCGCGCTGAGCAGCACCACCTCACCTTCGCGCCCGATCCTTCGACTCACGACCATTGTACGGTGGGCGGGATGATCGGCAACAATTCCTGCGGCGTGCACTCGGTGATGGGAGGCAGCACGTCCGACAATGTCGAGGAGCTGGACGTCCTGCTCTACGACGGCACCCGGCTGACGTTGGGTGCGACCTCAGAGGCGGAGCTGGCCCGCCGCTGCGCCGAGGAGGGCCGGCGCGGCGAGATCTACCGCCGCCTGCGCGAGCTGCGTGACCGCTGCGCCGACCAGATCCGCGCCCGCTTCCCCGACATCCCGCGCCGCGTTTCAGGATTCGATCTCACCCAGCTGTTGCCGGAGAAGGGCTTTCACACCGGGCGCGCGCTGGTGGGGACCGAAGGCACCTGCGCGCTGGTGCTGGCGGCGACGGTGCGTCTGGTCCCCAGCCCGCGCCGCCGGTCGCTGCTCGTCCTCGGCTATCCCGACGTCTTCCGCACCGCTGATCACGTGCCTGAGGTGATGGAGGCCGGGCCTATCGGCTGCGAGGGCGTCGATCAAAAACTGGTTGACGAGATGACCTGGAAGGGCATCCACCCCCAGGACGTCGAGCTCTTGCCCGACGGTCACGGCTGGCTCCTGGTCGAGTTCGGTGGCGAGACCAAAGCGGAGGCGGACGCGAAAGCGCGGGCGCTGATGACGCGCCTCGAGGGCGGTCCCTCGATGAAGCTGGTCGAAGACGAGCAGGCGCGCAAGCTGTGGAAGGTCCGCGAGTCGGGTCTCGGCGCGACGGCGCGCAAGCGCGACGGCACCGAGAACTGGGAGGGCTGGGAAGACTCGGCAGTGCCGCCCGCGCGGCTGGGCAGCTACCTGCGCAAGCTGCAGGAGCTGTTGGATCGGTATGGATACGAGGGCGCGCTCTACGGTCACTTCGGCCAGGGATGCGTGCACACGCGCATCGACTTCGACTTGCGCACGGCCGAGGGCATCGCGAAAGTTCGGCGCTTTGTATCCGAGGCGGTCGACCTGGTGGTGGCGCACGGCGGGTCGATCTCGGGCGAGCACGGCGACGGCCAGTCCAAGGCGGAGTTCCTGCCGCGCATGTACGGCGAAGACCTGGTGCGCGCCTTCGAGGAGTTCAAATCGATCTGGGATCCCGACTGGAAATTGAACCCGGGAAAGGTGGTGCGGCCCCGGCGCATCGACCAGGACTTGCGTCTGGGAACCGCATATCGACCACCGGAGCTGAAGACCCATTTCGCTTATCGAGACGACGATTCCAGCTTCGCCAAGGCGACTCGGCGCTGCGTGGGCATCGGCGTCTGCCGCAAGACGGAGGCGGGCGTCATGTGCCCCAGTTACATGGCGACGCGCGAGGAGATGCACTCGACGCGCGGGCGCGCGCGCCTGCTCTTCGAAATGCTGCAAGGCGACCCGCTCCGCGGGGGCTGGCGCAGTGAGGCGGTGAAAGAGGCCCTCGATCTCTGCCTCGCCTGCAAGGCCTGCAAGAGCGAGTGCCCCGTCAACGTCGACATGGCCACCTACAAGGCCGAGTTCCTCGCCCACCACTTCGCCGGCCGACTCCGGCCCCGCGCCGCGTACGCCATGGGGCTCATCCACTGGTGGGCGCGCATCGCCTCGCGCGTGCCGCGATTCGCGAATGCCGTCGTGCGGCTGCCCCTCTTCAAACTCGCCGGCGGGGTGGCGCAAGAGCGCGAGATCCCGAAATTCGCCGTCGACACCTTCCGCTCCTGGTTCGAGGCGCGGCCGCGGGCCGCTGGCGGCGAGCGCGTGCTGCTCTGGGCGGACACCTTCAACAACTTCTTCCGTCCCGAAGTGGCGCGGGCCGCGGTCGAGGTGCTCGAGGACGCGGGATTCGAGGTCGTCATCCAGCCCGAGCGCCTCTGCTGCGGCCGGCCGCTCTACGACTTCGGCATGCTCGACCTGGCGCGCGCGAAGTTGCGGCAGATCCTCGAGGTCCTGCGCGAGGAAATCGGGCGCGGCACGCCGGTGGTGGGGCTCGAGCCCTCGTGCATCTCGGTCTTCCGCGATGAGTTGCGCGGTCTCTTGCCGCACGACGAGGACGCCAAGCGGCTCGCGGCGCAGGCTTTCACTCTCACCGAGTTGCTCGGCAAGCGGGCCCCGGAGTGGAGACCTCCGCCCTTGCGCCGCCACGCGCTGGTGCATGGCCATTGCCATCACCGGTCGGTGCTGGGATGGGAAGAAGAGGAGCAATTGCTTCGACAAGTATTGCCCGACCGCGAGGTGCTCGACTCGGGGTGTTGCGGGATGGCCGGCTCTTTCGGCTACGAGGCAGACAAGTTCGAGCTCTCCATGAAGGTGGGCGAGCGCAGGCTCCTACCGCGGGTGCGGGAGGCGGACCGTGAAACGCTCGTCGTCACCGACGGCTTCAGCTGCCACGGACAAATCGCCGCCGGCGCGGGCCGTGAGGCGCTGCACGTCGCGCAGGTGTTGCAGATGGCACTGCGGCAGCAATGGCCAGAGCCGCGCGCGTCGCGGATCGCCACGCGCCGGCTGCGGGTGAGGCGCGCACTGCGCATCTCGGCGCTCGCCGGCATCGGCGCGCTCTCGCTCTTGTGGCTAGTGCGTTCCGGCTCGCGGGGTGCCTCATGAGGAAAATCTCCGATCAGGTGGTGGCGGTGACCGGCGCCTCCAGCGGCGTGGGCCGGGCCGTTGCGCGCGCTTTCGGCGCGGCGGGGGCCAAGGTGGGGCTCATTGCGCGCGGCGCGGAAGGGCTCGCCGCCTGCGCCCAGGAGATTCAGCGCGCGGGAGGCCAGGCGCTCGTCTTGCCAGCCGACGTCTCGGACTCGGCCGCCGTGCAAAGGGCGGCGCGCGCATTGGTCGAACGATGGGGTCGCATCGACACCTGGGTGAACGACGCGATGGTCTCGGTCTTCTCGCCCGCGATGGAGATTACGCCGGACGAATTCCGCCACGTGATGGAGGTCAACTACCTCGGCACCGTCCACGGCACGCTGGCCGCGCTCCATTGGATGCTGCCCGCCGGCGAGGGCGTCGTGGTGCAGATCGGATCGGCGCTCGTCTATCGATCGATTCCATTGCAGAGCGCCTATTGCGCCTCGAAGGCCGCGATACGGGCATTCACCGATTCGTTGCGCTGCGAATTGCTGCACGACAAGAGCAAGGTGAAGCTCTGCATGCTGCAATTGCCGGCGGTGAATACGCCGCAGTTCGACGTGGTGCGGACGCGGATGCCGCGCCATCCCCAACCGGTGCCGCCCATCTTCCAGCCCGAGATGATCGCGCGCGCCGTCCTGCACGCCGCCCGGCATCCGGGGCGGGAGATCTGGGTCGGGTGGAGCGCAGCCAAGGCGATCGTCGGGCAGAAGTTCATCGGCGGGCTCCTCGACCGATATCTGGCGCGCATCGGATACGAGGCGCAGCAGGGCGAGCGGCCCGCGCCGGCCGATCGTCCTGACAACCTGTTCGCGCCGCTGCCCGGCGATCGCGGCCCGCACGGAGGATTCGACGCGCGGGCGAAACGAGGCAGCGCCGAGCTGTGGCTTCGCCTCCACCGCGGCAAGCTGGCACTGGCGGCCGCCGCGCT
>VBLC01000099.1 GCA_005879315.1 Deltaproteobacteria bacterium
CAGGGTGAAGCCGCCGTCGGCAGTCGTCGCCGGCGCCGAGAGTGCAGCGCCGCTGCCGTCGACGGCCGTCACCCGCGCGCCGGTCAGCGCAATGCCGCCTGCGCTCACCTGGCCAGGGAACGACACGCGCAAGCTGGGCATGGGCAGATGCAGGTCGAGCGGCGCGGACGGCGCCGCGCTGAGCACCGAGGAGATGCGCAAGGGCGGTGCCGGCGGAGGCGGCTTCAGCAAGAGATCCCAGGTAGCGGCGGGAAGCTGCGCGCTGAACTGGCCGTTGGCGTCGGTCTTGGCGGTCACCCGGTCGACCCGATCGACGATGGCCGGATGGTGATCGGTGAAGGTCAGCACCGCGCCAGCGACGGGGGTTGGGGTGCCGACGTCTTGATCCTGGTGCACCACGCCCGTGACTGCGAACGGAGGTTGCAGCGCGAAGTCGCGCACGGCGGACTGGCGCAGGTCGATGCCGCCCTGCTGGAGAAAGCCGAGTTGCGAGTTGTTGGGCGGCTGCACTTCGGCTTCAACTATCGAAAGGCTGGAGGAGCCCGGCGCGGCGCACTGGCCGAAATAGCAGACGTCGCCGCGGTCGCACTGGTTGTTCGCTGCGCAGATCTGCACGGTCGTGCGCGGCGCTCGCAGATTGCAGGCGCAAAGCAAGAGCAGCGGCAGGACGCGCCTCACTGGCAGGTCCTCCGCAGCGGCAGCTCATTCGGGCAGGTCGGCCCGATGGGCGGATTGATCTGAACCAGGAATCGGTACACGGCCGATTCGTACCCGGTGCGCATCGTGCGGAAAGGCAGGGTCGTGGCCGAGTCATCGAAGCCGGCCGTCTCGCCGACCACAAGCTCGACGACGTGATCGGAGTTGTCGGTGATGCCGAGCGCATCCGGCTCGAAGTTGTAGATCACTGGCCCTCGCACCGTCAGGTTGCGGTCGAAGGTTCCGGGCAGCACCGCCTGCCCGCCGGGAGCGACGCTGAGCGAGCGCGGCACGGAGAGGTCGTAGTCGACGAACCAACGGGCGGTGAGATCGACGGTAGGGTCGTCCTCCACCACCTGCGGAATACGCAGCTCGAGCACGCAGTGGCAGGGCGGAGTGTCGTTCGCGCCCGGCCGATAGATGCTCAGCTTCGGGCCGAGCAGATACAGAGGGATGCTGGCCACCTGGATGCGGGGCGGCGAGTGAGCGCGGGTATCGACCGGGTCCACGGTTTGGGGCACGAGGCATCCAGCCAGAAGGCTGAGGAGAGCAAGCCGCAGGCCAGGACGAAAACGACCGGAATTCGAGCCAATCCAAATGTCCGCCCGGATGTCGCCGGATGTGACCCGCGACAGCCGTGTCACGCCCCACCCTCGCGGTCGAGGTCGTCGTCGGCCAGCGGGGGTAGCGCCTCGCCGCGCTCCTCCGCCTCCATCCGCTCGAGGTGGCGGAAGATGGTGCGCGGATCGACTCCGAGATCCTTGGCGGTCTTGGTGCGGTTGGCGTTGTTCCGCTCGAGGACCTCGTTGATGTAGCGCTTGCGCCACTCCTCCTGCGCCTGCGCCAGCGGCAGGATGGGGTCGAGCTCCTCGGGCTTGAGGTCGAGATCCTCAGGCGTGATGTACGGCCCCTCGGCGAGCACGACCGCTTTCTTGATGCGGTTCTCCAGCTGGCGGATGTTGCCCGGCCAGCGGAAATGGCGGATGGCATTGAGCGCCGTCTTGTTGAAGTCCTTCACCTTGATGTTCAGCTCGCGGGTGGCGCGGCGGAGGAAATACTTGGAGAGCATCACCGCGTCCTCGCCGCGCTCGCGCAGCGGCGGCAGGTGCAGGTGCACGACGTTGATCCGGTAATAGAGGTCCTCGCGGAACCGTCCCGCCTTCAGCTCCTCGTCGAGGTTCTTGTTGGTCGCGGCCACCACGCGGATGTCGATCGGCTCGGGCTTGGTCTCGCCCACCTTCGTCACCGTATGGTCCTGCAGCGCGCGCAGCAGCTTCACTTGCAGCGGTGCGGGCATCTCGCCGATCTCGTCGAGAAAGAGCGTTCCGCCAGTCGCTGCCTGGAAGCGGCCGGGCCGGGTGGCGACTGCGCCGGTGAAGGCGCCCCGGGCGTGGCCGAACAGCTCGCTCTCGAGGAGATTCTCGGGGATGGCGCCGCAGTTGATGGCCACGAAGGGCCCCGACTTGCGCGCGCTCCGGTGATGGATCTCGCGGGCGATCAATTCCTTTCCCGTACCGGTCTCGCCCGTCACCAGCACGGAGATGTCGGTGCCCGCCACCTTCTCGACCTTGCGGAAGATGTCGCGCATGGCATCGGCGCTGCCGAGGATCTCGCCGTAGGCCTGCTCCTCCAGGCGGCTGACCAGCTCGGCCTTGTCCGCGCGCAGCTCGTCCAGCTGGCGGGCGAACTCGAGCAAGAGCGCAGCGGTGCTGCAGAATGAAGTCATCAGCACCAGCTCGCGTTCGGTGAACAGATTCGCCAATGAATCGTTGCCGACGTAGACGGCGCCGGTCAGCTCGCCGCGGATGATGAGCGGCACGCACATCACCGAGGCGAGCTTGAGATTGACCACGCTTTCGCTGGCGTTGAACTGCGGGTCGTGCAGCGCGTCGGAGACAATCAGCGGCGTGCGCTCGTTGAGGACGCGGCTGACGATCGAGTCCGAGAGCCGCTCGACGGCGTTGGCGATGTTCTCCCGGTGCAGGTTGCGCGCAGCCACCACCGACGGTGCGCCATCGGTCACGAGAAGAACGAAGCCTTTGTCGGCCTTGACGACCTCGACGATCGAATCGAGCAGCCGCGCCAGCGCCTTGTCGAGAGCGGGCTCGCGCGCCAGCTGCGCGCTGAACTCCGCCAGCCGCTGCACGGCCAGCGCGGCGGGATCGCGCCCCACGCGGTTCACCTCCGCGGGAGTGGGGATGCGGTCCGCGCTCTGGAAGACCAGCTGCGTGGCGCCGAGCTCGAGGGTGTCGCCTTCGGAGAGGATGTGCTGCCCTCGCTTCTTGCCGTTGACGAGCAGCGCTGCCCCCTCCAGCGCCGTGGCCGTGAAAGTGGACCCGTCGAACTGGATGGCGACCACGCCGCGCACGTCGGGAACGCGCAGGTCGCTCTCGGCGCTCGCGCCCACGCTGGTGAGCCGCTTCACCAGCGGGAAGGTAGTGGGTGGCGCGCCTTTGCTGTGGACGACGAAGCTGGCCATCAGCGCGCTCCGGGCTGCTGCAGCAGCCGATCGGGGAGCTGCTGCTCGGGCTGATACCGCCAGGCGGCGTGCACGGCGCCACCGGCCCAGAGCGCATAGAAAACTGCCGCGCCCACCCACTTGACGATGTTGAGCCGCGAGGCGAGCAGATACGGGCTGGCCTGGCCGCGGTTGTCGAACTTCCCGGTCGAGGAGTCGCGCAGCTCCTCGATGAGGAGCGCGCTGCCGGCGCTGGCTGCGCCCGCCACCACCTCGGCGACCGCGAGACCGATGCCCAGCGAGCGGTCGCCGTTCTGCAATTGCCCGATCCCGAAGGGCATCAGCGAGACCCAGAACTCCTTCTGGACGACGCGCCGCTCGATCTGGGGCTGCATCGTGAGGAGCCGGCGGCGATCCTCCTCGAGCTCGCTCTGCCGGCGCCGCTGCGCCTCCTCGGCGGCGGCCTTCTTGCGGGTCTCCAGCTCGGCCCGCCGCTGCGTGCGCAGCGGCGTGAGCTGCTGCTCGGCTTCCTTCTTGACGCTCTCGAAGAAGGAGACGGCGGCCGGCGGAACGTAGAAGGGATCCAGCTCCGCCTCCGGCTCGAGATAGAGGTACTCGAGAAACGCGCGATACGCCTCGGGCCGGCGGCCCTGATAGAAGAGCGCCAGTCCCAGCAGCCGGTAAGCCTCGGCGCGAAGGGCCGGCGTCTCGAAGCGGCCGGCCTCGATCAGCTGCGAGAACAGCTTCGAGGCCTGCGGATAATCGCCGTATTCGAACGTCGCGCGGGCGCGGTTCATCGCATCGAGCGAGGAGCGCGCCTCCAGTCCCTCGGCGCCGCCTTCCTGCTGCGCCAGCGAAAGCGAGAGAGCGAGCAGCGCGGCGATCACGGCGAGGCCTTGGCGTAGTCGAGGTCGTTGTCGATTCCGGCCTTGAGCGTGGTGGTGAGCGTCCGATCGCCGATGGTGACGGTCGCCTTCTCATCGGGCTGCGTCATCGCCAGCGGCGGCGGGCTGGGGACGGTGCCGACGAAGATGTCGTTGACCAGGACGCGCGCGCCGGCCGGCGCGTTGAGGATCTTGAGGCGCGCGGGCAGCGGGGGGCCGTACTTGAGCGGGTACATCTGATCGGGCCGGCTGCGGCTGATGGTGACTTGTTGTTGCAACTCGGCGCAGCACTGGTGGCGCACGATGACCGTGTGCGGGCCGGCGGTGAGATCGAGCGGAAAGAGAATGCCGCTTCCCAGCTCGCGCCCGTCGACCGTGACCTGACCGCTGAAACGCGCGTGGAGCTTGACGGGGAGCGTCTCCAACTTGGCGATTTTCGCCGGCGCCGGCGGCTGCGGCTTGCGCCTGGGCAGCGCCTCGGGCTTTGCCGCCGCCGTCTCCGCAGAGGCCGGCAGAGGCTTGTGGGGATGCAGCGCAGCCTGCAAGATCTCCTTCTCGTGGATCGCGCGGGCGCGGTCGATCGCTGCGCGCACCTCCCAGGCCGCCAGCCACGCCACCGCAACGACGGCGAAAGCGAGCAGCGCGCGGCGGCCGTACTTGATCAGCCGCTCGCGCCGGCGAATCCGCTCGACTTGTCCCTGCGCGCGGGCATTGCCCGGCTCGAGCGCCAGGGCGCGGCCGAACGCCGACAACGCCGCGCTGGTCTTGCCCTGGGCAAGTTGTTCCTCGCCGAGGAGCAGGCTGCGCGCCACCAGCCGCTCGCGCACCTTGCCCGCGTGCTGCTCGGGGTTCTTGACGAAGGCGGCAAGCTCTCGGAGCGGATCGTCGAGCCCGGCCTCGCGGAGCAGGGCGCTCAACTCGGTCTTGACCTCGCCGGCGTTCTGGTAGCGCTTGGCAGGATCGTTCTCCAGGCAGCGGGCGATGATGCGCGCCTGCGCGTCGCTCAGAGAGGGGCGGATGAGGCGCGGGTCCTTCCGCTTGCCTTCGAGGATGTTGCGCAGAAGCGCGGCCGGTGAGGCCGCCTGGTAGGGAAGCTGGCCAGAGGAGAGCCAGTAGAAGATGGTGCCGAAGGAGAAGAGGTCGGCACGCGGGTCGGCGGGCTTCCCTTCGATGGTCTCTGGCGCGAGATGGGCCGGCGAGCCGAGGATGCTGCCGGTCATGGTGAACTTCTCGTCGGGATCGAGCAGCGCCGCGATGCCGAAGTCGGTCAGCTTGACCACGCCGTCGTCGCGCACCATCACGTTCTCGGGCTTGAGGTCGCGGTGGACGACGCCGGCTTTGTGGGCGTGCTCGAGCGCTTCGGCGATGGGCAGGAGGCAGGCCGCGGCCAGCTCGGGAGGATCGAAGGGATGCGCTTCGGCAAAGGCGCGCAGCGTCTGGCCGCGGATGAATTCCGTCACCAGATAGCTGGGCTGCGCTTGCGGCCCGGAGAAGTCGTAGACGTCGAGGATGTGGGGATGGTGGAGGCGCGCCACTGCGTGCGCTTCGCGGTCGAAACGGCGCCGGATCTCCTCGCGGGCATGGAGGTGCGCGTGCAGGACCTTCACCGCTACGGTCCGGCGCAGCTGGGTATCCCAGCCCCGCCAGACGACGGCCATGCCGCCTTGGCCGACCTGCTCGTCGAGGCGGTAGCGGCCCAGATCCAAAACCGTGCCTCCGGTGTCGCGGTCAAG
>VBLC01000111.1 GCA_005879315.1 Deltaproteobacteria bacterium
AGGTTCCCGAGGCGTTGAAGATCGCCCGAGAGGGCTGAGGGAGAACAACCATGGCAGAGGCAATCGTACCCCCGACCAAGCACGACGCCGCGGCGGACAAGATCTCGCTCATCACCGGCAGCGAGGCCATCGCGGTGGCCTGCAAGCTGGCCGATGTCGACGTCATCACCGCCTATCCCATCCGCCCGTACGATACGGTGATGCAGTACGTGGCCAAGATGATCTCCAACGGCGAGTTCGACTGCGAGTACATCGTGGCCGAAGGCGAGCACTCGCAGTTCGAGATCGTCAAGCACGCCAGCGCCTGCGGAGCGCGCGTCTTCTGCGGCTCCTCCGGCGTGGGCTGGATGTACGCGATGGAGGCGCTGACGGTGACGCCGGCTTTGCGCATCCCGATGATCGCCATGGTGGGCAACCGGGCGCTCGACGATCCGGGTGCCTTCGGCACCGAGCACAACGACGCGCTCGCGGTCCGCGACCTGGGCTGGCAGCTGGTCTGGGTGGACAGCCCGCAGGAAGCTCTCGACGTGGCGCTCATCGCCTATCGCGTGGCCGAGGATCGCCGCGTCTTCTTGCCCTGCGCCATCTCCTGCGACGGCGCCTTCCTCACCCACTCGCAGGCGATGGTGAAGGTGCCCTCGAAGGCCAAGGTCGACGCCTTTTTGCCACGCTACGACCGCGGCGATCTGCTGCTCCACCCCGACAACCCCATCACCGTGGCGCCGCAGGCCAACGAGGACTGGCTGATGGAGATCCGCCGCCAGACCGCTGGCGCCATGGAGCGCTCGCCGGGCGTGATCCGCGAAGCCTACGCGAGCTTCGCGCGCATCTTCGGCCGCGACTACGGAAATCCCTTCTTCGAGCAGTACATGACCGACGACGCCGACGTGGTGCTGGTCGGCATGGGCACGCTCTCGACGCCGGTCAGGGTCGCCATCCGCCAGATGCGCGCCGAAGGAAAGAAGGTCGGCTTCGTCCGCATCCGCTGGTTCCGGCCCTTCGCCGCGGAGGAGCTGGCGAAGACGCTGGGCCGCTTCAAGGCGGTGGGCGTGATCGATCGCGACTTCTCGCTCGGCTCGCCCGGCGAGAGCGGCGTGGTGGTGAACGACGTGCGCGCGGCGCTCTACCAGTCCGGCGCGCGGCCTCCGGTGGTCGGCTTCATCGCCGGCCTGGGCGGACGCGAGGTGACGGTCCCCGATGTGAAGAAGATGTCCGAAATCATTTCCGCCGCTGCTGCGGGCAAGCAGCAGCCGGCGACCACCTGGATCGGGCTGCGCGAGTAGCCAGGAGGAATCGTCATGGCCGTGAGCGACAGAGAATTGGCTGAGCTGGTCAAGCTTCGCCCCACGCAAACCCTCGACGCCTTCAAGGGCGTGAAGAAGCTGCCGCTGGAAGAGTTCTTCACTTCCGGACACCGCACCTGTCAGGGCTGCGAGTCGGCGCTGGTGATGAAGCTGATGGTGAAGGCGGCGGGGCCGCGCACCATCGTGCTGGGGAGCACGGGCTGCATGTACGTCGCCAACACGACGTACTACAGCACGTCCTGGGTGGTCCCCTGGATGCACACGCAGCTCGGCTCGAGCGGCAGCGCGGCGCTCGGTGCGGCGGCGGCGCTCAAGTCGCTGATGCGCAAGGGCAAGATGAAGGACGAGCCGATCAACGTCATCGCCTTCTGCGGCGACGGCGGCGGGGCGGACATGGGCATCTCGGCCATCTCGGCGACGCTCACGCATCCCGACTACAACTGCCTCATCCTCATGTACGACAACGAGTCGTACGCCAACACCGACATCCAGCTCTCCGGCTCGACTCCCTACGGCGCGCACACCACCTTCAGCCCGCCGGGGAGCAGGAAGCGGATCATGCACCACCGCTGGAAGAAGAACATGGCGGCGATGATGGCGGCGGGACATCCCTCCTGCCGTTTCGTCTCCACCGTCTGCATGTCCTATCCGGTGCTGGCGATGAATGCGGTGCGCCGCTCGCTCACCATCGGCGGGCCGACCTTCATCCACTCGCTCGATCCTTGCCCGAAGGGCTGGGACTACGATCCGATGCAGTCGCACGAGCTGGGCGAGTTGGCGGTGACCACCGGCATCTGGCCGCTCTGGCAGGTCGAGGACGGCGTCCTCTCGCTCATCGGCAAGACGCGCGACATCGCCGACGGCCGGCTGAAGAGGCTGCCGGTGCGCGACTACCTGCTCAGGCAAGGGCGGTTCGCCCACTTCACTGACGACGACCTCGCCTACTTCCAGAACAAGGTGGACGAGACCTGGCACAAGTGGGTCATCCCCGGCGTCATCCCCTTCCGCAGAGAGATCGAGGCAGACGAGCCACCCAAAGCATAATTCCGTACAGGGGGTACAGAATGGCAACGGCAGCGGCGCCCTCGCAGTCGCAGCACGAGAGCCTTCTCCAGAATCGCTGGGTGATCCTGTTCTTCAGCATCTTGAGCATGGTCGCCGTGGCGAACTTCCAGTACGGCTGGACCCTGTTCGTCCCGCCGCTGCAGAAACACCTCGGGCAAGAGCAGGCGGTCATCCAGGTCACCTTCACGGTCTTCGTCCTGCTCGAGACCTGGCTGGTGCCCTTCGAAGGCTGGCTGGTCGACAAGTTCGGCCCCAAGCTTCTCGTCCTCGTTGCCGGAATCCTCGCCGGCCTCGGCTGGGTGTTGAGCGGCAAGGCCGAGACGGTGACCACGCTCTATCTCTCCTATGCGCTCGCCGGCATCGGCGCCGGCGTCGTCTACGGGACCGCGGTCGGCAGCGCGCTCAAGTGGTTCCCCGATCACCGCGGCCTCGCCGCCGGCCTGACCGCCGCGGGCTTCGGCGCGGGGTCCGCGTTCACGGTCGCGCCCATCGCCAACTTGATCAACTCGTCCGGCTACCAGGCCGCTTTCATCCAGTGGGGCATCATCCAGGGCGTCGTCGTGGTCGTCGCTTCCTTCTTCCTCAAGTCGCCGCCCGCGGGCTGGATGCCCCACGGCTGGAAGGAAGCGGCCAAGGGCGTGGAAGTGAAGCAGCGCCAGAGCGCGGTGGACTTCAACTCCTACCAGATGGCCGAGACCCCGCAGTTCTGGCTCATGTACGTGATGATGACCATGGTCGCGACCGGCGGCCTGATGGCGGTGGCGCAGCTCAACCCCATGGCCGTCGACTACAAGGTCGACAAGATGCCGGTGAACATCCTCTGGCTCACCATGCCGGCGCTGCAGTTCGCACTCTCGGCGGACCGGCTGGTGAACGGCATCTGCCGGCCCTTCTGGGGCTGGGTCTCCGACCACATCGGCCGGGAGAAGACGATGACGCTCGCCTTCGGCCTCGAGGCGTGCGCCATCTTCGTGCTCATCAAGTTCGCCTCCAATCCGTACATGTTCGTCGTCTTCAGCGCCTTCACCTTCTTCGGCTGGGGCGAGATCTTCTCGCTCTTCCCCGCCATCTGCGGCGACTTCTTCGGGCGCAAGCACGCCACGGCGAACTACGGCTTCCTCTACACCGCGAAGGGGACCGCGTCGGTGCTGGTTCCCATCGGCTCGGCGCTCGCGGCCGGCAAGGCCTTCGACTTCCGCGCCGACGTCCTCTTGCTCATCGGCGGTCTGCTCGCCGTCTACGCGCACTTCATCTCGCCCACTCTGCTGCGCGTCCGGCTCTCGAAGAAGGTGCACGACACGCTCTTCACCGTCGGCCTCTGCATCGTCGCTTACGGCATCTTCCTCACGGTAGTGCCGAAAGCGTGGACGCCGTTCGGCGCGAAGTTCACGCTGCCCAAGGTCGGCTGGGCGGGCGTGTTCACCATCGCCATCGTCTTCGATCTGGCCGCGGCCGTGCTCGCCTTCTTCGTCCTGCGGCGGATGAGGGTGCCGTCGGCGCCGGTCGAGCACGTCGAAGGGGAAGCGCCGGCGATGATGCCCGCGCTGAAGCATTAGCCAGCGGTTCGCGAGCAGGGGCCCATCGCCGCGAGGCGAACGCGCCCCGGCTTCAGTTCCCGACGTGGACGAGCCGGCCGACGCTGGGGACCCCGTCCGCGCCCACGACGAAGAGCAGATATTGCCCGGGAACGGCGGACGCGGGCCGGAGCGGCGCGACCGCCATCAGGCTGGACGCGCTCGCCTGCTGGAAGGAAAGCCGCACGTACCGGTTGCCCCAGTCCCAGTTGTGCGTGACCGGTCCCAACCGGATCAGGACCACTGAGCCGATGGTGAGATTGTCCCCTGAGATGTTGATCGGGAATCGATCTCCGTACGCGATCGCGGTGGGAATCCGGTCGATGACCGGCCGCGGGCCTCGGAAGAGGTAGGCGGGCCGGTAGATCTGCGCCACCGGTACTCCTGCATCGGAGTTTCCTGGCACGAGCTCGGTCCTGTTCCCGCCCATGATGATGACGCTCGCGTCGGGGAGGAGCAGCGCCGTCGAGTGATCGTGTCGGGGCACGGTCGTCTCGACGAGCGATTGCATCTGGCCGGTTCCAGGGTCGAAGAGCTGGACTGCATAAGTGATGACGGTCGTGCTACCGCGGCCTGCACGCCCGCCGGCGATGATCACCTTGCCATCCGGCAGGACCACGGCGTTGTTCTGGCTCGCCGGAAGCTGCAGCGGCTGCCCCTGCCGCCAAGCGGGAACGGCGTCTTCGAAGTCGATCATCTCGACGGTGGCAGAGGCCTCGCTCCCACGCCCGTTTGTCCCACCGAAGAGGGCGACCTTCTGCGAGGACGGCATGCCGACATCGTCGAGCGTCCAGAGCGCCGCACCCGCGCCGTCGTCGTGCGCGATCGAGGCGGTCGCCACCAGCGTCCAGTGGTCTTCCGCGGGAAGGTCGCGGTTGGGGGCGGCCTCGGCGCCCAGGACGTCGAGTTGGTACGTCTTGCCGTCGTAGGTATACGGATCGAACTGGCTCATCATGTCCGCTGTGGGCAGCGGCGGCGCGGCGGCGCCGATGACGGCGACCTGCCAGTCCAGTACTCCCGGACCGGTCTGCACGACGTACGAGCGCGGATACATCATCAGTAGCTTGCGCGCGTCCTCGAGCGCCAGCGTCCTGTCGACCGAGGGGTCGTAGATCTCCGGGACAGGCTGGCGCACCTTCGTCGCGGCCGCGTTCGCGGGTACGCTGGTGTCCTCATCGGTGCCGGAGAGCGCCAGCACCCTGCCGTCGGGCAAGGTGACTGCCGTCGGGTACCAGCGCTGGTACCTCATGTCCGACGGATCGGGCGGATCGGTGTTCAACTCGTCGAGCGCGCTCCCGTGCTGGAACTGGGTCCCGGACGGGTCGACCTCGAACTCGCTCTTGACGCGCGGCTCGGGCCTCGGCGCCCAGGACCCTTGGTTCGGATCGAAGATGTTGACCTTGCGGGTCCCGGCGTTCCCGATCTTGTCGGTTCCTCCGACGATGACCCACCGCCCGTCGGCCAGCGCTGCGTTTCCCGAGCAGAAGACGTTGTAGTTCAGTCCTCCCCCTCGCGCGCCAGCGTTGGTGAACGCGGCGGCGTTCAGGGCGAAATCGTCCGCGGTCAGGTCCGCGACGAGAAACTTGCCGGTGTTCTTGAACGCGTCGGGATGATCCAGGTCGAAGCATTGCGCGTTGTCGCGCGAGATGTCTGCCTTGATCCGCGATTTGACGCTCCCGTCGAGCAGGTCGCTGAAAGGATAGCCGCCGTAGACGAGCTGATCGAACGCGGGTTTGAACTGACCCACCGGGTCGGACCCGGGGTCGACGAGGTCGGTCCCCGCATACTCAGCAGGGCGCATCCAGAAGCAGATCCTGGGGGAGCCGAAGGAGTCGATCGTGAGGCCCGCGCCGATTGCGTCCTTGTGAAAGGGAATGAGCGGCCCCAGCTCTCCCACGTCACTCGCAGCGAGCGAGCGCGCGCCTGCCTTGGCCTGCGCTGGCGCGGCATTGTCGCCATGCCTCGCGCAGGCCAAGATCAACACGCAAAGCACCTGCAAATGAACACCAGACGAGCCGATGTGCTTCATGACTTCCCTGCAGGGTTGCGCGCGTTCACCAACCCCACAGGATTTTCCGGATCGCGCCGGGCGAATCCAACCCGGTGGATCGTGCAATTTGACTAGATGAGATCCCCGACCCGGATCGGGTAAACACCTGCAACCTCGATCAGCCAGTCAGCTCCGCTGAGATCGTTTCGCCCAGCTGGCGGGGTGACTACTTCCCCGCCGACTTCTTGCGCGGGTCGTCGGCTGGGTTCACGTAGGTGATCCCCCAAGCCCCGACTCCGTGCAGCTGAATGACGGTCTGGCCTTTGGCCATCCCGTAGTGGTGCACTCCCTTCGGGATCGAGTGGAAGCCCCCGGCCGGCATTTCCTTGAGGGAGGCCTCATCGAACTTGTCGCCCATCCCCATCCAGAACGCGCCCTGGATCACCGTGACGTGCTCGTTCCCGGGGTGGAAGTGCGCCGGGATCTTGTACCCGTCCGGAAAGCGCAGGCGGACGGTGTACTCGGAGCCCTTCTTCATCATGTCGCCGTCCAGGCTCGCCAGCTCGAAGCCCGCCGGGAGCACTGGGGGACCAGCCGCGAACTTCACCATGTCGGGCGTGATGATGTGGTCCGCCATCGTCGCCGACTTCTTGGCCGTCTTGGTTTCGTCGGCCGCAAGGCGGAGCGAAGAGATCAGTGCGGCCGACAAGAGAATGCCGAACGGACGCAGCTTCATATGAAACCCCCATTCAGAACCGAAGCGAATCCTCTTCCCACCGTCTACTTCTTCTGCGCCCTCATCCGACGTTCCATCTCGTCCGGCGACACGTCCTCGACGTGCGTGCCGATGGACCAGAGATTTCCCCACCGATCGGTCACGGTGCCGACGCGGTCGCCATAGAACTGGTTTGCCGGCTCGCGCTTCGACTGGCCACCCGCCGCGATCGCCTTCTTGTACGTCGCGTCCACGTCGGGGACGTAGAGATAAGCGTTCATCCGCGATGCGGGATAGTCGGGGCTCGTGTCAGCGAGCATCAGCACCGAGCTTCCCACCCGCACTTCGGCGTGGCCGAGCTTCCCGCCCGGCGCCGGGAACCGATACATCTCCTCGGCAGCGAAAGCCTTCTTGAGGAATTCGATGAAGTCGGTTGCGCCCTCGACGACGAAGTACGGGGTGAAAGTGTTGTAGCCCTCGGGGATCGGCTTGACGGCCATGAGGTCCTCCTTGTTCGGCTCAAGCGCGCCCTCCCATCGCAACCGGGCGCTCAGGTGGTCAATTGGTTGATGAGTTTCCGCGCGGCATCGATCAGCGGTTGACCGTCCGAATTCGAGAGCGTCCCGCCAGCTACGAGCTCCCCGACTTTCTGCACGAACTGGCCGAGCATCTGCGCCGCCACGTTCTCGTGTCCGTGGGCGGTCAACTGGCGGGCCGCGTTGTCGAGTTTCGTCAGGAGCGATTGAGCGTTGCCCCGGTTGAGCTTTCCGGCAGCGGCAAGTTTGTTGACCGCGTCGGTCAAGGCGGCGATCTGTTCCGCTGGCGTCAGAGGGCGAACGATGGTCCAGAGCACGGCGCGCTCGTCCCCCGTGGCGAGCAGGTTGGCTCCCGCGATTTGACCTTGGTCGTTGATCGCACTCGGAAGGCTGGAAATGGCGTTGGGCAGCATCCCGAGGTCGGTCATCCCCGTCCCGCTCTGCCAGAGAAACGCGCGCATCCAGCCGTCGAGCGTATAGCCCCATCCGATAACCTGGCTCTGGTTGTTGATGGCGATCGCAGTGCCGTAGTTGCTGCCGCCCCACGTGCCGAGGTCAACCATCCCGGTTGTGCTCTGCCACAAAAATGCATGCGACCACTGATCGTCGGCGCCGTTGTCGCTGGTTCCGACGATCTGGCCCTTCGCGTTGATGTCCTTTCCGGCGGCGCTCAAGCCGCCCAGCGTCCCGAGGTCCGTCGTGGTTCCGCTCTGCCAAAGGACCAGGTGGGTTTCACCGATGTCCGGCATGCGGCTGTCCCCGATGATCTGGCCCGCATCGTTGATGGCAATAGGGATGTCGAAGACACCGCCGCCCAATGATCCGAGGATGGTCATCCCCGTGCCACTCTGCCAAAGAAACGCGCGCAGCTGAAACCCTGTCCTGATCGTTCCGATGACCTGACCCAACGCGTTGATCGCATAAGGGCGGCTTTCGTCGCCGCCGAGCGTCCCGAGATCGATCATCCCCGTTGC
Organism: Deltaproteobacteria bacterium; assembly: GCA_005879315.1. Lineage (GTDB taxonomy): Bacteria > Myxococcota > Myxococcia > Myxococcales > 40CM-4-68-19 > 40CM-4-68-19. Next base: position 8,159 of record VBLC01000111.1, read on the forward strand.
GCTCTCCCACACAAATGCGTGCCTCTGAGCGTTGCCGGCCGTGGTGCTGACTCCGATGACCTGGCCGCGCACGTTGATGCCAAGAGCGTCGCTGTCGGAGCCGCCCAGCGTCCCCAGGTCGATCATTCCTGTCCCGCTCTGCCAGAGAAAGGCACGTTGCTGTGCGTTGCCGGCCAGGTAGCTACGTCCGACGACCTGGCCCCGGTCATTGATCGCAGACGCCCAGCTGTGGGTACCGCCCAGTGTTCCCAGGTCGATCATTCCCGTCCCGCTCTGCCACAGAAACGCGTGCGCCACATAGAAGCCGGGCGTGACGTCCGCACCCGTATCGCTCGTCCCGACGACTTGTCCGACCGCGTTGATGCCGTCGGCGTAGCTAAACTTGCCGCCGAGGGTCCCGAGGTCGATGGGGCCGTTGACGACGGCCGCCGTGAGCCGGGACGGGTCGGACCGCTGGTGGATCGTCGCCGGTCTCGTTGGACTGCTCTGCCGCGGAGCTCCGTCTCCACAGGCCACGAGACTCGAGACCAATGCGATTGCTGAAACCGAGGTCTTCATACACAGCTCCACTCACGCGAATAGACATCCAATGGGAAGAACTTTACGTGGTGTCTTCCGGCTCGCTCGCTCAGGAGCACCGCGCCGTCGCCTGCATGCCTCCTCGATCCTGCCTCTTGCGAATTCAGCAGAGTCGATTTCGGATTGTGATCGACGAACGTCAATCGGGTGAACACCTGCCGCATTGCTACCTACGAGGCGCGAGCTCGGCCTCCACGATGATCTCGTGCAACTCCGGCTGCTCACGACCGAGACGCCGTGGAGTTCTTGCCATCGGCTTGCTCCCGAGCCGGGAGAAGCGTAGCAAGCTCTCCATCGCAGGAGGCCCCGATGCCGATCAAGTACCTGCTTCGCGAGGACCAGATCCCCCGTCATTGGTACAACATCCTCGCGGATCTCAAGTCCCCGCCGGCGCCCGTGCTCCATCCGGGAACCAAGAAGCCGGTCACGCCGCAGGACCTGGCTCCGCTCTTTCCCATGTCGATCATCGAGCAGGAGATGTCCGCGCAGCGCGAGGTGCCCATCCCCGACGAAGTGCGCCACGCCCTCGCGCTCTGGCGGCCCTCGCCGCTCTATCGCGCCGAGCGCTTCGAGAAGGCGATCGGGACCCGCTCGCACGTCTACTACAAGTACGAGGGCGTCTCGCCCCCTGGCAGCCACAAGCCGAACACCGCGGTCGCGCAGGCGTACTACAACGCAAAGGAAGGCGTGAAGCGGATGGCCACCGAGACGGGCGCCGGCCAGTGGGGTAGCGCGCTGGCCTTCGCCGGCGCGCTCTTCGGGCTCAAGGTCACGGTCTACATGGTGCGCATCAGCTTCGAGCAGAAGCCGTATCGCCGCTCGATGATGCACGCCTGGGGCGCCGAAGTGTTCCCCTCGCCGACCGATCGCACCAACGCCGGCAGGAGCATCCTCGCCAAGGACCCGCGCAGCAACGGCTCGCTCGGCATCGCCATCTCGGAGGCGGTCGAGGACGCGGCGACTCACGACGACACCAAGTACTCGCTCGGCTCGGTGCTGAACCACGTCCTCTTGCATCAGACCGTCATCGGCCAGGAGGCGCAGGAGCAGATGAAGATGGCCGGCGAGTATCCCGACGTGGTCATCGCCTGCCACGGCGGAGGCAGCAATTTCTCCGGCATCGCGCTGCCGTTTGCTCGCGACAAGATCAATGGCAAGAAAGTGCGCTTGGTCGCGTCCGAGCCGACCAGCTGTCCGTCCTTGACCAAGGGCGTCTATACCTTCGACTTCGGCGATACCGTGGGCATGACGCCTCTGGTGAAGATGCATACGCTCGGCCACGACTTCATGCCGCCGGGAATCCATGCCGGCGGACTGCGCTATCACGGCGCGGCGCCACTCGTCTCCAAGCTCCTGGACGAGGGGCTCATCGAGGCGGTCGCGTATCCGCAGCGGGCCTGCTTCGAGGCAGCGGTCACCTTCTCGCGGTCGGAGGGCATCATCCCCGCGCCGGAGAGCTCGCACGCCATCAAGGCCACCGTCGAGGAGGCGCGCAAGGCGGATGCCGAAGGGCGCACGCGCGTCATCCTCTTCAATCTCTCGGGGCACGGGCATTTCGACCTGGCCGCCTACGACCAGTACTTCGCCGGCAAGCTGGAGGATTTCGAGTATCCGCGCGAGGCGGTCGAACGGTCGATCGCCAATCTGCCGCGCGTCGAACTCTAGAGCGGCGGCGGGCGGGTCTTCCACCGGCGGTGCACCCAGAACCAGTGGTCGGGATGCGCGCGCACCGCGCGCTCCACCGCTGCCGTGACCTGCGCCGTCAGTGAACGGACGGCTTCGCTGCCGCCCGCCTCCGTCGTGAAGGGCCCTTCGACCTGAACGAGATGGGTGCCGTCCGCTTGCCGGATGGGAAACGCCGCGATGAGCGGCGCGCCCGAGCGGAGAGAGAGCACCGCGGCTGCCGGCGTAGTGCAGGCCTGCTCGCCGAAGAAAGGCACGAAGATGCCGCGGCGGGGCCGCATGTTCTGGTCGACGACGACGGCGAGCGTCTCGCCGCGGCGCAACAGCGCGAGGGCGTCGTGCGTCGAGCCCTTGTCGGGCAGCTCGCGCATCCCTCCCTCGCGGCGCGCGGCGAGAATCGGCCGATTGAGCCGCCCGCGCAGCCGCCGCGTGATCGCCGTGAGCAGAACACCGCGCCGCGCGCAGGCGCGAGCGAGCAGCTCCCAGTTGCCGAAATGCGCGACGGCGACGACGACGCCGCGGCCTTGCGCGCGCGCCGCCTCATAGCGCTCCCACCCCTCGAAGCGCACCAGTTTCTCCAGCGCCTGGTCGGACAGGCGGCGCACGGCAAGGATTTCGCCGAGGCTCTGCCCCAGCTGCGCGTAGGCCGCGCGGGCGATCGCGCGCCGCTCGGCAGGCGACTTTTCCGGGAAGGCGCGCGAAAGGCCTTGCAGCGAGACGCGGCGCCGCAGCCCGAGCCAGTAGGCGAGCGCGCCGAGGGCGCCGCCGAGCCGCGGCCAGAACCGGCTCACCGGAGGACCTCCAGGATTCCCCGCTCGAGCGCGTCTTCGCCGCGCGAGATGCGCAGCTCGACCGGCACCGGCGTGATGCCCGCCGTCTCGGGAAGCCGGACGAAATCCTTCTCGGTTGTGGCGATGACATCCGCGCCGGCCTTCCGCGCCTCGCGGCGGACCACCTCCAGCTCACGCGGACGATAGCGATGATGATCGCGAAACCAGCGCGCTCCGGCGATCTCCGCCCCCGCTGCGCGCGCGGTCGCCTCGAACGAAGCCGGCCGGGCGATTCCGGCGAAGAGGAAGGCGCGCTTCTTGCGCAGATCGGCCGAGGCGGCGAACAAGCTCTCGACCAGTGGAAAGCCGGAAAGCTCGATCAACTCCTGCGTGCGCGGATGGCGCGGCAGATCGCAGCGGGTCAGCCAGAGCAATCCTCGCCGCACGCGCCGGAGCGCAGCGATCGGTTCGCGCAAAGGTCCGCGCGGCAGGAGGCAGCCGTTGCCCAGCGGATTCGAGGCATCGGCGACGACGACGTCGAGATCGCGCGCGAGCGCGTGGTGCTGCAGGCCGTCATCGAGAAGGAGCACGTCCGCGCCGCTCGAGGCCGCCATCTCCGCCAGCGCCGCGCGGCGCGCTCCCACGAAGACGCTCAGGCCGCGGCGCGCGAGCAAGAGCGGCTCATCGCCGCATTCGTCCGCGGACATCTCCGGCGACACTTTCATCTCTCGCTGGGACAAGCGCCCGTAGCCGCGGCTGAGCACCGCTGGCCGCCGGCCGAGCGCGATCAGCCGGCGCGCGATCGCCAGCGTCACCGGCGTCTTGCCCGCCCCGCCGACGACGAGGTTCCCGACCGAGATCACCGGCAGCCGCGCGCGCGCCGGCCGCACGCGCCATCGATGCAGCGCCGCGCCGGCGCGGTAGAGCAGCTCGGCGGGCAGGAGCAAGAGCGACCAGGGCGGCGGATCGTCGCGCCACCAGAAGGTCACGGGAGCAGCTCCGCGATCAGCCGCGCATCTCGCGCGCTCGCCCCGCGGACGGACGAGACCGCTTCGCGGGCGAGCTCGCCCAGCTTGCGCAGCTCGTCGGGCCGCGCGAGCAGATCGCGCAAGAGGCGCGCCAACGCCCCGGCATCCCTCACTTGCAGCCCGCCCCGCCCCACCAGCACCTGCACGCTGTCGGCGAAGTTCTCCATCCGCGGCCCGAAGAGCACCGGCTTGCCGCACGCCGCCGGCTCGAGAATGTTCTGCCCGCCGCGCCGGCCGAAGCTGCCACCGACGAAGACCACCGTGGCCAGCTGGTAGGCGCGCACCAGCTCGCCGATGGTGTCGAGGACGATGACCGGCTCGGCCCCGCCCGGCTGCGATCGCAGACGCGCTTGCAACCCGATCGAGCGCGCCATCGCCACCACCCGGCCGGCGCGCTCGATGTAGCGCGGTGCGATGAGGAGCCGCAGATCGGGCGCATCGCGGCGCAGCTCCTGGAAGACGCGCAACAGAGGGCCTTCCTCGCCCTCGTGCGTCGAGCCGCACACCCAGAGGCGCTCGCCGCGGAGCTGCAGCGCCTCGCGCAAGGCCCGATCCTCGCCCTCGGGCACGCTCACCGCCAGCGCATCGAATTTGGTGTTGCCGGTGACGTGCACCCGTTCCTTCGGCGCCCCGAGCAAGAGCGCCCGCTCCGCTTCTTCTTCCGCTCGCATCATCAGCAGATCGAAGCTGGCGAGCAGATTTCCGCTGAAGGCAAAGAGCGCGCGATAGCGGCCCAGCTTGCGCGGTCCGATCCGGCCGTTGGTCAACGCCAGCTTCACCCCGGCGCGGCTGGCGGCGTGGATGAGCTGAGGCCACAGCTCGGTGTACTCGAGCACCAGCACGTCGGGACGAAGCGCCGTCAACGTGCGCCGGCAAGCGCCGGGAAGATCGTAGGGCAGATACGTGACCAGCTGCGCGAGCCCCTGCGAGAAGAGCCGCTGCTGCGCCATCGCCGCGCCGGAATCGGTGATGGCCGAGACGATCACGCGCGCGTCGGGACGCAGCGCCTTCAGCTCGCGCACGATGGGCAAGAGCCCGAGCACGTCGCCCGCCGAGGCGCCGTGCAGCCAGATGCGCGGACTGCCGATCGCGATCGGCTGGCGATAGATCCCCAGGCGCCTTCCCACTCCCTGCCGCACCCGCGGATGCAAGAGCAGGAAAGGAAGCATCAGCCAGAAGAGGAGGTACTCGAAAACGATGGCGAGCGCAGTCAAAAGCGCGTTCCCAAGGAGAGCCCTGGCTCGAAAAGAAAATGGGTCGGCTCGTTCGGCCCCGGCCGCGTGGCCAGCTCGACCGCGAGCCCCGGCGCGATCTCGACTGGCCCGAGCGTCAGCGCGCCCGACAGGCCCATCCCGACGGAGAGCACCGGCGACCACTGCAGCGCGGCCTGGCTGACCACCAGCGAGGATTGCTCGACGTTGTGCCAGGCGCGGATGTAATAGAGCCGCGCGAAGGGCGCGGCGGTGGCGGCGAAGAGCGGATGGATGCGCCACGACACGACCAGCGGAACCTCCAGGCCGCCCGCCCGATAATTCCAGATGTCCGTCTGCGAGCGTCCGTTGGCGCTGCGGTCGAGGCGCTCCTGTACCGACACGCCGACGACGCGCGCCGCCAGCTCGACGGCAATTCCCTCCGGGCCGGATCGCTCTCGCAGCCGCAGCCGGGCCCCGAGCGCGCCGCCCACCAGGTTCGGCTGGAAAGGAATGATCGGATTGGTCAGCTTGAGCTGCACCTCGAGCGAGAGCGACCGCAGCGCTTGCCAGCGCAGCGAAGCGTCGGAGCCGAACCAGGTGGAGACTTCCCACCGCTGCGCTTCCGGAGGAGTGGAGGGCCGGTCGCGCACGTCGCTCGGCCCCGCCAGCACGCGGCTGGCCTCGAAGGAGACGCTGGCGTGCAGGTCGCCTTTCTGCAGATCTCCCGCCGGCAGGAACGTCCCCGCTGTCACCACCGGCAAGGCGCAGCCGGCGCAGGCGAGGAGAAGCAGCCGACAGCCGAGACGCGCAGCTGTCGACCGACTCATCCGCCGATTCCCGGAAAAGTGTCCCTCACGCCGTCGAACATGAACTGCACGGCGATGGCGCCGATGATGAGCCCGATGACGCGGTTGAGCACCGCCAGCCCGGTGACCCCGAGGAGCCGCCCGATCCGCTCGGCGGCGCGCAGCATGAGATAGCTGGCGAGGCAGGTGACTGCGATGGAGAGGATCACCGGCACGGCGAAGAGCACGCGCCCGGCCTTGGCCATCAGCGTGGTGACGGTGGCGATCGATCCCGGCCCTGCCAGAAGCGGGATCGCCAGCGGAAAGATGGCGACGTCCTCCTTCTCCGCGCCTTCCTGCTCCTCCTCCGGCGTGGTGCGAGTCCGCACCTGCTGGGCGCGCAGCATCTCGATCGAAGTGAGCAGGAGCAAGAGCCCGCCCGCCACCTTGAACGCGCCCAGCGTCACGCCGAAAACCTTGAAGATGAGCGTGCCGGCGAGCGCGAAGGTGGTGAGAATGAAGAAGGCGGTGATCGAGGCTCGCCGCGCCATGTCGGCGCGCTTTTCAGGCGGATCGTGGCGCGTCATCGCCATGAAGACGGGAATCACCCCCATCGGGTCGACGACGAAGAAGATGGCGGAGAGGGAAAGCAGGCTGAAGCTGAGCCACTCGCGCATCATGCTGGCGACCTGCCGCTGGCCCGGCTGTTCACCCTGCGCTGTCTACCATCCTTTCGCCTTGGAGCGGCATGCGGGGCGGGGTACGTTGAGCGCCCGATGACCGTGCCCGGCGAGTCGGAGGCCAACTATCGCGAGCTCGTCGAGAATGCCGGCGACATCATCTACGCCCACGATCTCGACGGGCACTTCAGCTGGATCAACAAGGCCTGCGAGCGCATCACCGGCTACAGCCGCGAAGAGATGCTGCGGAAGAGCATCTGGGAGATCCTCGCGCCCGAAGACGTCGAGTCGCTGAGGAGCTCGGTCGAGCCCACGCTGGGCAGCGAACAGCAGCTCTTCGAGGTGGAGATCGTCGCCAAGGACGGGCGGCGGGTGCCGCTCGAGCTGACCTCGCGGCTCGTCTACCGCGGCTCCGTTCCGGTGGGAGTGCAAGGCGTCGCGCGCGACGTCACCGAGCGCCGCTCCGCCGCGCAGGCCCTGCACGAGAGCCAGGAGCGCTACGCGCTGGCCGCGCAGGGATCGAACGACGGCCTCTGGGACTGGGACCTGCGCAGGAACAAGATCTTCTTCTCCGCCCGCTGGAAGGCGCAGCTGGGCGCCGCCGAGCAGGAGATCGGCGACGATCCCGACCAGTGGTTCGACCGCGTGCATCCCGACGACCGCGAGCGGCTCTTCGGCGATCTCGGCCTGCACCTCGAGGGGCGCACGCCCTTCCTCGAGGTGGAGCATCGCGTGCGGCACGTCGACGGCGGCTGGCGCTGGATGCTGGTGCGCGGCACGGCCGTGCGCGACGGGAGCGGCAAGGCCTACCGGCTGGCGGGATCGCAGACCGACATCACCGAGCGCAAGGGTGCGGAGGAGAAGCTCCTCCACGACGCCCTGCACGACGCTCTGACGGGATTGCCCAACCGCTCGCTCTTCAGCGACCGTCTCGGCCAGGCGATGGCCTTCACCCAGCGGCGCAGCGATTATCGATTTGCGGTTCTCTACCTCGACATCGATCGCTTCAAGACCATCAACGAGAGCCTCGGCCACCAGACCGGCGATGTGCTCCTGATGCGCGTCGCCAGGCGTCTCGCGGGCTGCCTCCGTCCGGGCGACACCGTGGCCCGGCTGGGCGGCGACGAGTTCGCGGTGCTGCTCGAAGACTTCACCGATCCGGACGAGCCCATCCGCACCGCGGAGCGCGTCCACGAGGCGCTCGAGGCGCCCCACGATCTCGAGGGAACGGAGGTCTTCACCTCCGCCTCCATCGGCATCGCCATGGGTTCCCCCAAGTACACGCGCGCCGATCAGCTGCTGCGCGACGCCGACACCGCCATGTATCGCGCCAAGGACATGGGGCGCGGGCGGCACGCGGTCTTCCAGCCGGGCATGCACGCCCATGCGCGCGCGCAGCTGCAGCTGGAGACGGACCTGCGGCGCGCCATCGACCGCAACGAGCTGCGGCTCAACTACCAGCCCGTCGTCTCGCTGGAGAGCGGCACCATCGTCGGCTGCGAGGCGCTGATCATCTGGATGCATCCCAGCCGGGGGCTCATCCCCCCAAACGACTTCATCCCCGCCGCCGAGGACACCGGGTTGATCTTGCAGATCGGCCGCTGGGCGCTGCGGCAGGCCTGCGCCCATGCCTGCCAGTGGAACGAGCAGCTCCCGCGGCAACACCAGATCTCCGTGAGCGTGAATCTCTCCGCCAATCAGCTGGTGCAGACTGAATTGCTCGAGCACGTGCGCGAGGCGCTCGGGGAGAGTCGGCTCGATGCGCGACGGCTGCGTCTGGAGGTGACCGAGAGCGTGATCATGGAGCACGCCGGTCCGGCCACGCTCTTGCTCGCGCAGCTGAAGAACCTGGGCGTGCATCTCTTGCTCGACGACTTCGGGACCGGCTATTCGTCGCTCTCGTACCTGCACAACTTCCGCTTCGACACCCTGAAGATCGACCGCTCCTTCGTCTCGCGGCTCGAGCTGCCGGGAAAGCACGCCGAGATCGTGAGGACCATCGTCAGCCTGGCGCGCGCGCTGTCGATGGAGGTGGTGGCCGAAGGAGTGGAGAGCGCCGCGCAGGTCGCTCAGCTGCAGAACCTGTGCGTCGAGTCGGCCCAGGGCTACTGGTTCTCGCGGCCGGTCGACGCGCAGGGCTTCGCCGAGCTCCTGGCGGCGCGCAAGGCCTTTCCACTGCCGGTGCCGCCGCTGGCGCACGCCGCGCGAGCCCTTTGACCGGCATGATCCGGTTGGCCGCGGCTTCCGATGCGGAGGCGATCGCGGCGATCTACGACCCGATCGTCGCCGGGACGGCGATCTCCTTCGAGACCGATCCGCCCGGCCCGCGCGAGATGGAGCGCCGCATCGGCGAGACCCTCGCCTTCGCGCCGTGGCTGGTGGAGCAGTCGGAGGACGGCGCAGTGCGCGGCTACGCATACGCGTCGAAACATCGCGAGCGGGCCGCCTATCGCTGGTCGGTGGACGTCACCTGCTACGTACACGCTGCGCACCGGCGAAAGCACGTCGGACGCGCGCTCTACCAGGCGCTCTTCGCGCTCTTGCGGCTGCAGGGATTCCACGCCGCGCACGCCGGCATCACGCTGCCGAACGCCGCCAGCGTCGCTCTGCACGAGTCGGTTGGATTCCGCCCGGTGGGCATCTACCGCGCGGTCGGATTCAAGCTCGGCACCTGGCACGACGTCGGTTGGTGGCAGCTCGAGCTGCGGCCGCGCACCGCGCAGCCTGCCCCACTGCGCACGGCCGCCGAGGCGCGCCAAGATTGGGCTGCCGCGCTCGAGAAGCGCGCTTGAGGATCATGCCGGTCATTACGGCACGTGCTCGTGCTCGTCCTCGTTTTGGTGACCGGACTGGAGCTGGTGCTCGTGCCCGTAGTCGATGGTGGCACCCGTGTGCGCTCAGCCACTTTCAACGAGCACCTGCACGAGCCCGATGTCGCGCACCAAAACGA
>VBLC01000100.1 GCA_005879315.1 Deltaproteobacteria bacterium
GTTCCGCCGAAACAACCTTGGAGCGACACGAACGCCCTGACGTTCCGCGCTGCGGACGGATACATCCAGAGAGCAGCATGAACGTCGAGCGGACCTTTGCTTTGTGCGACGACAATCGTCGGTCCGCGAATCTCGCCGGCGAGGATGCCCGCGTTGTCCTCGACGGTGCCTTCGGTATCGATGCGCGACCGCCGCACGCGCAGCGGCGTCAGCCCTCTCTCGATGGCGGCGAAGTATCGTGGATACCAAGCGGTGAAGATACCGGGCACTGTGAGGACCTCGAAAGCCTTCAGGTGTTCCAATTCCACGACGGGGAGGAGCTCATGGAATTGCGCCGTGGCGTCTTCGCCGCCCGCAGCGAGCCAACCAACCTCACTCATGAGCCCACCGCCGCTCGGCAAGCTGTGGAACAAGGGCAGCGTATGAGCGCTTCGACCGCCGAGAGCCCGGATACTCCAAGGTGCTGATCAAGCCGTCGCGGGAGGCGCGGGGGCATCGAGCTAGAGTGGAAGCTCGTCCGGCGGAGGATAGCCGTGCTGCGCGCGGCCCTCCTCCGCGTCATAACGCTTGCTCACCTTGTACAGCTCGAAGCGGCCGTTCTTCGCGTACTCCACGACGCGCTCGCGGAGCCGGGCGCGCTCGTCCTCGCTCATCGGCGAAAGGCCGCGCGCGACGCCGAGATTCTGCTGCAAGACCTCGAGCGTCTCCATGCCGCTGACCGTGACCGCCACGGGCAGGCTCATCGCGTAGCGGAGCGCCTCGTCCGCGCGGATCGCGCCGCCGAGCACGGGCTGACCGCTCCCACCCATGCTCTTCATGGAGCCAGGAACTACGCCGGACAATGAAGATTCTTTCTAGAGGGCGTAGCCGATGCCGATGAGGAACTCGAGCAGCGACATGCTCTGGGTGAGCAGGTGGTACTGGATCTGTCCCTGCACGCGCAGGTGCGGATCGACCTGCGCCAGCGGGTAGAGGCCCATCAAGAGGATGCCGACGCCGACGCCGGTGTTGGTTCCCGCGGAATTGGGGACCAGCGAAAGGCCCAAGCCGCCGAAGAGCTGCACCGGTAGCTTGTCGTAGCGGACCGCCCCGCCGGCGGTGAGCGGGAAAAACTGGCCGCCGCTGGCGAAGGAGATCCCGACGTTGGCGAAGGCCGCGAGCGGGACCTCGGGCGAAAGCTGCGCAAGGTTCATAGCGCCGCCGACATTGAGACCGAACTCGCCGTCGGAGATGGTGCCGAAGGGAGTGCTGAAACGGACGTCGTAGATGCCCAGGCTGGCCCAGCCGATCCGGGGAGCCGAGCTCAAGGCGGTAGCGGAGGTGTCGGCGGGCGCGGGGTCGGTGCTGGCCGGCGGGGTTGTGGCGGTGGCCGGCGAGGGCGCCTTCTTGGGCGCGGCGAGAACGGCAGTCGTGAGCAGCAGGGTGGCGGCGAGCACCAATGAGCTGCGGATCATTCGTTTTCCCCTCTCGATGAGCGCGGGATGACGCCCGCACCACCTTGAATCAGACAAGGCGCCGGCGCCAGTTTTCGAATGGCCCCGGTTGCACCGCAACAGGTGCAACGCGCCTGTGGCGGCCGGTGCAACGGAATCGCAACGGCAGCCTCCGTTGCGACCGCAGCTTGCTACCCGCGCCGGCCGATCAGGGCGGCCGGTTCCTCGAATTACTCAATCCCCGTTTCCGATAGGGAGACACCCGACACCGAAGGCTGAACTTCGCGGGCCCGAGGATGCACATGCGACGCTGATCCATTGCCGCCGCCGGAACATTCGAGTGGTCACGCACGGCGCCGGAGCCAGAGCTCTTCGACGACGGGGGCAACAATGTGGCCACATCAAGGTCCGAGGTGAAAGGCGCATGGCCCAGTAGCTGGGCGGATGCGCGCCAGAGCGACCCGCATGCCATTGGCGATGCGCCGCTCAGAGCGGCGCAGGAGCTCCGATTTCGCTCGGCACCTGCATGCGCGGCGCGCCCTTTTCCTGCAGCTCTTTCACCATGTCCTCCATCACCACGCCGAGATCATCGAGCTCGTCGCGGGAGAGGAGCTTGCGCACTTTCGGGAAGAGCTCCTTCTCCTCCTCTTTGGCGTGCTCGAGCACCTGCTCCTTGAGGACCGCGATCTTCGCGTCGAACTGTTCATCCTCCGGGTCACACTTCATCGTGTCCGCGATCAGCCGCTTGACGCTGAGATGTTCCTCGACGGCCTCGCGCAGGAGCTCTTCAGTCTGCTCGGCCTTAGCCGAAGGATAGAAATGCTTTTCTTCGATCGTGGCGTGGATAGCCAGCGCATCGGCGAGCTTCTCGAAGAGCGCCTCCTTCTTCGCTCCGTCGGCCTTCTCGATCTTCTCGAACATGTCTTCGACTTCGTCGTGCTGTTCTTTGAGCAGCTCAATGGCGTTCATCGGCGATGCCTCCGTAAAGGTCTCCCGTGAATCTGGAGACATCGCCTCGCCGCTGCATGAGGCGAGCATGCCTCCGCCCGGTCCCTGCGCGGGCAATTCGCGAATGCATATTGATTCGTTCGATGGCAGATCTTCTCGACGACATCTTGGGAGCGCGCGCACCATACGCGGACTCCGAATGGGTCAGCAGCCTCGACGGGTGCGGTTGGATTGCCAATCGCACCCGCTATCGATTGACCCGGCCGCTTGTCCGCCGGGACGACGGACTGCTCCAGGCGACATCGGATGGTTCAATGGCGGCAATCGCTCGATGTCGAAGGGCCGTGAATTGATGGCTCGCGCGGACCTCGTCCATCTTTCCACCTGGACGAAGAGTGGCTCAGTGCGCGTGGTCGTGGAGTCGCCTAAGGGTTCGGCCGTGAAGTTCGACTACGATCCCGACCTCGATGTCTTCGTCTACGGCAAGGCCCTGCCGCTCGGCCTCACTTATCCATACTGCTGGGGCTTTCTGCCTGGGACCTGTGGCGACGATGGAGATCCCCTCGACATCTTCGTCCTGAGCGATGCGCCGACCTTCCCCGGCGTGGTCATCGAATGCCGCCTCGTCGGCGTTCTTCGCTTGCCCGAGCGCCTACGGCAAGAGATGGAACAGTTCTTCCTCAGCACTACCTTCTTCACACACAAGCACGCGACCGTGCAGGGATGGAAAGGGCACAAGGCTGCGATAAAGCTCGTGCGCAAATCGCAAATGACCTGATGATCCCGGTATTCGAACCTCCCTCAAAAGGGGATAGTGCCGAACCCTTGTCCTCGAGAATGGGAATCGAGTCGCAGCGGCGCAATCCCAACGCCCGAGCAAGCCGCTGTCCGTCTACGCGGGCGCCATTCATGCATTCGAGGACCGTCCGGCCTGGGTCGTGCTCTTTGCGAAGACAGGGATGCTCCTCATCTTTTCCAGACGGAGTCCGCCCATGCGCGCTGTCGTCTACCGAGGCCCTTACGACGTCGAGGTGGCAAAGAAGAAGGATCCGGCCATCGAGCATCCGGCCGATGCCATCTTGCAAGTGACCCGCGCCGCCATCTGCGGCTCGGACCTCCACCTTTTGCACGGCCTCGTGCCCGACACGCGGGTGGGCAGCACTTTTGGCCACGAGTTCACCGGCATCGTCGAGGAGGTCGGTCCGGCGGTGCGCGCGCTGAAGAAAGGTGATCGCGTGGTCGTGCCTTTCAACATCGCCTGCGGCGCGTGCTTCTACTGCTCGCGAAATCTCACCGCTTGTTGCGAGAACTCCAATCCCAACAGCGACGTGGTCGGCGGTTGTTTCGGCTATTCCCACACCACCGGCGGATACGACGGTGGACAGGCCCAGTACGTCCGCGTTCCCTATGCCGACGTCGGCCCGATGAAGATCCCCGACGACATGGAGGACGAGCAAGTGCTCTTCCTCAGCGACATCCTCCCCACCGGGTACCAGGCAGCGGAGATGGGCGAGATCAAGGGCGGCGAGGTGGTGGTGGTGTTCGGCGCGGGGCCAGTCGGCCTCTTCACCGCCAAGTCCGCGTGGCTGCTCGGCGCGGGCCGCGTGATCGTCGTGGACCACGTGGAGTATCGACTCGACTTCGCGCGCCGCTACGCGGGCGTCGAGACCGTCAACTTCAAGAAGGTCGACGACATCGTCATGTATCTCAAAGAAATCTGCGGCGGGCGCGGACCCGACGTGTGCGTCGACGCGGTTGGCATGGAGGCCGAAGGCTCGACTCCACATCGCCTGCTGGGCCTCAAGCTGAAGATGGAAGCGGGCGCGGCCACCGTGATCGGCTGGTGCATCGATACCGTCCGCAAGGGCGGCAACGTCTCGATCATCGGCGTCTATGGTCCGCCCTGGAACTTCGTGCCGGTGGGAACGGCGATGAACAAGGGCCTCACGCTGCGGATGAACCAGTGCAACGTGAAGCGGTACATGCCCCACCTGCTCAAGCACATTCGCGAGGGGCGCATCGACGCGAAAGCGATCATCACGCATCGCTTCCCGCTGCGCCAGGCGAAAGAGGCGTACCGGATCTTCTCTGACAAGCGGGACGGCTGCGTGAAGTGCGTGCTGTTGCCGCAAGCGTGAGGCGACCATGACGTTGCAAGAGCGAGGCGTCGATCTTCCCCCCGAACGGCGGCCGGGCGTGCCGATGGAAAAGACGCCGCCCCGGCCGCTCGCGCATGGCGAGCATTCGCTGCCGCCTGTTTCCAGCTCGCTGCTCCCGCCGCGAGGGGTGAGCGGCATCTTGCGCCGCAAGGCGTACCGCGTTCCGGGCCACCGGCCGGCGCACTGGATGATGCTGCTCTTAGCCGATCGCATCGAGGTGATGGAGTTCAAGCTGCGCCGGCTGCTGCGCTGGCTGTTGCTTCCGGCGGCGGCGCTCTTCCTCCTGCGCGTCGTCAGAAGGTGAGCACGCGCGCAGGTGCGCTACGTCGAGGCTAGTTTGCCGGCAGCTGGTTGCGCAGCGCGGCCCGCTCGCTGAGGCGCACTAGCCACGATCGCGCGACGCGGCTGAGGTGATTGGAAGTCGGGCTCGGCTGGCTCCTCCGGAGCTGCGCCTCCTGTCCTGTTCCTACATCGCTGATGCAAGCCCGACGACGGATCACCACACGCCGGTCAGAGTACTTGGGCCAGCCACGCCATATCCTCGCGAGCACGCTTTCGATTCTTGGCCTCGGGCAACTGCCCAGATCGAATTGCGACGGTGTCGCCATGGTCCAGCAGCTGGATCGCATTGCGGCTGACGTCGGGAGACAGGTGCGCGTCGCGCATCGTCATCTCGATCGTCGCGCCCGAGAAGCTCCTGCACTGTCTTGCGCAGTACGCGTCTCATCACCAAAATGGCGCGCGGCTGTCGCCGCGGGGCTGCAGAATCGGTGCGCAAGTGGAACGGCGTGGGGCCAGGAGTGTAACGCGCCGCGCACCGGTCTGGTACTAGCGCAGCTTTAGGTATAGCAACGTCGGCTCGACGGCATCGATGACGGCGAGCTCGAGGCCTGAAGCCCCGGGGACGACGGCGAGGCTGATGGGATCGGAGAAGCGCATCGATGCCAGCGGCCCGGGCACGTTTACCCGCTGCGTCGGAACGCCATACGAGGCATTGATGCTCACTGAGGTCCAGTTGGCACTACCGAGGAAGTCGTAGAGTGTGGCCAGCCCCTCGTCGATCAAGTAGACGTGGCCCGGATCGCTCGCCGTGCAGGCGATGGCCGCTCCGCCGCTGGCATTTGCTGGCAGCATCGGCAGCGGAACGACAGCGGGCGCCGAAGAGGGCGTCCAACTGCTCGCCAGCGTCATCGGCATGCGCAGCAGTTGCCCACTGCGGTTGGAGATGAACACCTCGGCGGTGCCGGTGCCCGTCAAAACGGCGCAGACGCCGGCGGTGTCATTGGTGGCGAGGGTACCGCCGGTGGCGATGCTCTGCACCGTCCAGATGCCATTCGACTTCACCACGCGCCAGACCTGCCGGTCAGTCGAGGTGCCGCCGGGCAGGATCAGCGTATTGGCGTCGATGGCGGTCATCGCGCTGATGGACTGCACGGTGCTCGGCAGCGTGGCGACGACCGCCGCGCTCCAGTTCTGGCCGCCGCGCGAAAGCAGCCAGACGTGGAAGAGGACCTTTTGCTGGACTGGATCGAAGACCTTGGACGAAAAGGCCACTGTATTGGCGTCCAGCGCCACCACGGCGGACGGGTTCAGCGTCTCGTCGGTCCAGCCGGAGACGGGGAGCCCAGTGGCGCTCCACACGCCGCTCGCATAACTGAGCAGCGTGAAAGTCTGCTGCGGGCTGCCGACGACCACGATCTCGTTGGTGGTGATGGCTGCCACCCCGGTCTGGTATTGGCTGAGCCGCGCGACCACGCCCGGCCCCTGGGGCGCGCCGTAAGTGTTCGGCGTGTAGAACGACTTGCCGATGATCTGCTTGGTCTGTCCGCTGGTCAGGTCGACTGACAAAAAGTTCCTCGCCAAATCTGATCCGACGATCGCGTAGCTCGCCGTGCCGCTGGAATTGAGCGCGATGCTCCGCGGACCGACCAGATCGTTCTCGGAGAGAATAGTCGCCGGGCGCTGAGCGACCGTGGTCACCGCCCCTCCCGCGCGAGTCACGCGGCGCACGGCGTTGCCCTCGGTCACGTACAGATTGGACGCGTCCGCAACCACTCCGTAGGGAAAATTGAGACGCGCCGCGCTACCCGTCCCGTCGACGGAGCCGACGGTGTTGGGTCCTCCCGCGAAGAGCGAGGTGTCCCAGTGCAGCTCATTGCCGTTCACGTCGAGCACGCGGGTGAGCTTGCGCAAGACTTGGTTGTTGGTGTCGGCGACGATGAGGGTATTGGCGTCGAGAAGGGCGACGCTGTTGGGCTGGTTGAACCGCGCCGCGGAGCCGGATCCCTCGACATAGCCGGAGCTGCCGTCCGCGGCCCCGGCGATGGTGTCCACCGTCCAGGGCTGACCGCCCACCTGCCGCAGCCGGTTGATCTTGTTGTCGGACGTACTGCAGAAGAAAGTCGGCGGGCTGGTCGTGGTCAAAACCGCGAGGCCGTCGTTAGTGCAATTGAACTGCGTTGGACTGCCCGAGTAGATGTTCATCGCGGCCCAGTTGGTCATCTGGTCGTAGCGATTCAAAGCCCCACCGGTCGCGGCGTAGATCGTCCCCGGCGCGGTGGCCACCAGCGGGCCGGAACTGCCCGGCGGGTCGCCGTTGGCAGTGTTGGTGAAGGCTTGACGCGTGAGTTGGTAACCGTTTGCGGGCGAGCCGCCCACGGCAG
The DNA here is from genome assembly GCA_005879315.1 of Deltaproteobacteria bacterium. Classification (GTDB taxonomy): domain Bacteria; phylum Myxococcota; class Myxococcia; order Myxococcales; family 40CM-4-68-19; genus 40CM-4-68-19. The sequence goes on from VBLC01000100.1 coordinate 7,204, forward strand.
ACACCTTGAACAGTTTCTGCTCGAACGGAGGGCAGCACCAATAATGGTTCGTATAGAAGTCCGGGTTCGTCCCTCCCGGCATCATCGTCAGGCCCACGGACGCCAGTCGGGCGGAAGTGCCCTGTCCCTCGCACATGCCCGGCCCGCCCAGCTTGCCGGCGATCAGCGCCAACCCGGTCGCCGAGGTGGTCACCGAGTACGGCGCGGTCGCGGGCGTGGAATCGCCGGCCTGATTGACGGCGGAAACGGCCAGCGTCCCCGAGGAGCTGGAGAAGGAGATGCCGAACAACGGCTGCACGCCGCTACCGACGATGCCGGTCGCGCCGCCCCAGTTGTACGTCCAGGGTTGAGAGAGTGGCGCATAGGTCAGCGAGGCCGCCGGCAGCGCGCGTCCGCTGAGCGCGAAAGTCGGCGGCTCGATCGACACCACGGCTGCCGGATCGACCGGCGTCAAGTTCACCGACCCGGTGGCGCCGTCGCCGATGGAGTTGGTGATCGCGCAGGCGAGGCTCGCCGAGGTCGCGGCCGCGCCGACCGAATAGGTGATCTGATTGGTGCCGGCGCCGGCGGTGATGGTGACAGTGCTGAGCGACCAGTCGTAGGTCGAGTAACTCGTTCCGACCGAGGCGGTCAGCCCACTCCTGCCCCTGGTGATGAAGGTGTTGGCCACGGTGATGGCCGGGTTGAGCGCCACCACCGTCGGCGCCGAGGTGCCGGTGGCGAGGTCACCGCTCGGATTGACCGAGGTGTTGCCGTTGCGGATGGAGCACTTCAAGCTGACCGAGGTGGTGGCCGCATTCACCGTGAAGCTGACTGACGATGACGCAGTCCCGCTGGAGAAGGTTACGCCCGTCGACTGGCCCCAGTCGTAGCTGACGTATCCCGAGCCGAGCGAGGCGGCGTACGGCTTGGTCTGCGAGACGCTGCCGCTCACGAGCGCCGAGCCGTCGGGCTTGGTGACGGTAATCGTCGGGTCGAGAGGGAAGTAGGAGAGCGTCTTGCTGTCCGACGCGGTGGCGCCGAGCGAGTTGGTGACCGTCAGCTTGAGCAAGATGGCGCCCGACGGCGGTGTGGCCACCTTGAAGGTGATCCCGCTCGACCCCGACGAACCGCCGCCGGTCAGCACGGTGATGCCGGCCGACGTCTGGCTCCAGTCGTATTGCGTGGCCCCCGTCGGGGCCGAGGCGCTGTAGGTCAGCCCCTGGGAGACGTTGAATGCGCCGCCGCAATTGGTGCACGTGATGGTGGGGTCGAGGAGGTTCTGCGTGAAAGTCGCCGTCACGGTTGCGGGGGTTGAGGTGATGTTGGTCATGGTGCAGCTCAGCCCGGTTCCGGTGCATCCGCCCCCCCAACTGGTGAAGTTTGAGCTAGGCGCCGGC
>VBLC01000056.1 GCA_005879315.1 Deltaproteobacteria bacterium
CCTCGCTCCCAACGACGGCAACATCTGGGCGGCCAATCCGTTCTGCGCCGTACCGTCGGGCTTTCGCGTCCGCGCGGCGGGCAAGAAATATTGGGGCATCTGCATCTGGGATGCTCTGGGGATCGCAGCCGCTCTCGGTGCCGACGCAATCGTCACCACGACGTGCGGCGACTGCGGCGACGTCATGACCCTCGAAGTCCGCGACGGCCGCCTCGCGCGGAGCGAAGGCATCGTCCACTTCGCAATCCCCGCCCACCACTGGTGGGACAACATCGGCTTCACCTGAAGCACCATGCTGCTCTTCCGGGACGAAGAGCACATCGATCGCTGGTGCCAGCCGCGCGATCTCGTGCGCGGCGAAACCATCTCGCCCGAGCAAACCTGGCGGCTCGCGCACGCCTGGTACAAAGACAAGCTGAAGCCGGATTGGCGCCGCCACACGCTGGAGGAAACCGAGGCGCTGCTCCGCTCCCTCGGCCTGACCAGCGCGTTCTGGAACCTGCGCGACTGACTACTTCAGCTTGCCCAGCTCCGGCCGTGCCCGCCTCGCGCCAGCACACGTTCGATCTGGTCCGCGTGATCGTCGCAGGCGTCGATGGTCGGAAAGCCCGGCAACGGTGGTCCCGCCATCTGCGGCACGAAGGGCTTCGAGAGCTTGAAGTAGACCGTGGTCGGATTGTCCCAGTTCGCTCTTGCCGGAGCTCGCGACGGCGGGTGCTTCTCTCCATGCGACTCCGCCGACATGAATGATATCGATCAACGGCCGCAATCAGCAGGTGCGGCGGGCCAGCAACTTCAGGACCGCGCCGAGACCCGAAGGAGACGAGACAGGGGTGACTTCGCAGGCTTGCACGAGAAAGCCGGCTCGCTCGAACAAGGTGCGGAGGGACTTGTCGCTGAAGAAGCTGAGGTGCTCGTGCAGCTTGATGACGGCGAGCGGCGGCACGATTCCGAGCTTCAAGCGGAGCGCCGTCGAATAGACGTCCAGGGCCAGCCAGAGCGGCCGCGCCCATCGGGTCCAAGTCACAGATCCCCTGCGCGCGTTCTTTTCTGGCCGCTTCATCAAGCGCGGCCGCTCCAAGGGCACTTCGGCGTAGATCCACTGCTCGCCGGATGGCGGGCCGATCTCCTCCTGGAGATCGAGCAGGAGCCTGACTGGATCCGGCTGGTGCTCGAGCACGTGACAGAGCATGACCACGTCGAATGGACGCCGCAGCATCTGTTTCTCCGTCAGCCGCACGACGCCTTCGACCGGCCTGTTGTCCGAGAAGTCGAAGAGGTATTTCTTTCGGCCCAGCTCGGGCGGAATGAACTGTCCCCGGTCGCCGCCATAATCGAGCACCTCGCCGGCGAAAGCCGCCGCGGGCAGCGACTTGCGAAGGAACTCGAGGACGTAGCCGCGGCGGAAATCGATCTCCTGTCGATCGTGCCCGAGCCCTTCGTTGAGGGCCTCCGTGTACCATGGCTCCCAGCGGTGCCGGATGGCGAAGTACTCCCTGCCGCGATAGTCGCGGTAGAGCCGCTCCATCTCGGCCTCGTCGAGGCGAAGATCGAAGAAGCGATGCCCGCATCCCGCGCATTCGGCAAGGCTGCAGCGCTGCGGAGCGGTCCACCCAACCATCTGCGCGATGAAGGGCGACGTCACCGCTGGATGGTGAAGGAGCGATCCCGAATCGCACACCAGGCAGCGGTCGACGAAATACATGCTCTCCGCTCTTGCACGAATCGCGACGTTTTCGAAGACGCAGGAGCAGATCCGTCAACTGGTCGCGCTCCCGCGGTGCGAGCGCCTTGCACAGTGCCGGCCCGGCGGGAGCTCGAGTCCTTACTGCGCGGGTCGGTTGATGTTGAAGGTATCGGCAGCGGCCTTCCAGTCCCCCGTCTCCGTCTTGCGCCAAACGACGAGATGCTTGCCGTCGTCCTGCGCGCCGACATCAAGACGACCGTCGGCATCTACGGCCATCGACATCGAGGACTCGCGCGAGGCGCTCAAGTCGATGCCCGCCGCGCGTCTCAACGAATCAGACGACACGGACCCCGATCGGGAGCCGCCGAGCCCTTCCGGCGGTCCGGATGTTCCATCTTTGTCCCAAGCCGATGCGGGCCCAGGAACACCAAAGCCCCGGCTCGGAGAACCTCTCTGAAACCGGGGCCTTGGATTGGAGCGGAACACCGGGTTCGAACCGGCGACCTTCGCCTTGGCAAGGCGCGACGAGGATGTGCACGGCGATGCAGCGCGAGTCAACCCTGGGGAATCTCTCGCGCCGCCCTGCCCTTCCGGAGCGGCAATTGTGTCAGCCGATGCAGCGGAATGCAGCCCGTCTACTGACGCCGGACTGACGGAGACCTTGGTCCCACAAACGCTTGTCGGCAGCATTCCAGACGACCGCCTCTTCACCGTCAGCGAGATCGCGAAACTGCTGCAAGCCCCGAGGTCCGTCGTATACGCAGCGTGCGATCGCGGAGAACTCGAGTACATGAAGTTTGACGGCGTCGTTCAAGTCGAAGGCCGCGACCTCAAATCTTGGCTTCGCGCTACGGCGCAGCCAGTTGTGCCGTAACGATGGGCACCCAGGCAGCTGGCCTTCTCCGGCGGTACGACCGGCCCTACGATCGCCGCAGAAGGGGAGCGGATGGATCGTTCCGGCCGTGACCAGACCGCAAACGAAGCCCGGGAGGACTCCAGCGATCCGCTGCTGCCCTGCTGGAGCGGATGGCCCGGCCACCCGAGGCGACTCCTTCACCGGGCGCGTGGCTTGGCCGGTACCGCGTCGTCTCGCCTCTGGGCAGAGGAGGGATGGGCGAGGTCTACCGCGCGCACGATGAGCGGCTTGGCCGCGACGTAGCGGTCAAGGTGCTGCGCTCCGGCTAGCGCGCGAGCCCGGGGCTGCAGAAGCGCTTCGAGAGCGAGGCCAAGGCGGTGGGAAGCCTCAACCACCCCAACGTCGTCGCCGTGTTCGATGCAGGCGAGGAGAACGGCTGCCCCTATCTCGTCACCGAGCTCCTCGAAGGAGAAACGCTTGCGGAGCGGCTCCGCAAAGGTGCGTTCGCGCCGGCAGCCGCAGTCGAGGCGGCTCTCGGCATCGGCCGCGCCCTCGAGGCTGCGCACGCGGTCGGGGTGGTTCACCGCGACCTGAAGCCGGCCAACGTCTTTCTGACAATGGATGGCCGCATCAAGGTCCTCGATTTTGGTCTCGCGAAGTGGACGAAGGCCGAGGCCGTCTCGCGCGAGAGCACGATGCCGGGCACTCTCCTCGGCACGCCGGGATATATGTCGCCCGAGCAGGCCCGCGGTGAGGCGGCTGACGCGCGCTTGGATCTCTTCAGCGTGGGCGCGCTGCTCTACGAGATGCTCTGCGGCTCCGCGCCGTTCCGGCGCAGCTCGCCGGTCGAGGACCTGCACGCCATCCTGCACGAGGATCCGCCTCCGCTGGACGCATCGCACAGAGGCATCCCACGCAATGTCGAAACGGTCGTGCGGTGCTGCCTCGCCAAGAAGCGCGACGACCGATTCCAGTCCGCGCGCGAGGCGGTGGAGGCGCTCGCGCCGGCCGCAGGAGCATCGAGCGAAGCCCAGGCCGATCGCGCTTCGAAGAACGTGGAGGGCTCCGTGCCTCTGCCCCTGTTCGCCGAGTTGAACCGCCGGCGCGTTTTCCGCGCGCTCGTCGTCCGGGGCATCGTGGCCTTCGCCGTGCTGCAGATCATCGAGCCGGTCATGCATGGGCTGCACTGGCCCGATGCCGTGCTCTCGTACGTGGTCGTCGCGCTCGCTGTCGGGTTCCCAGTCGTCGTCGGGCTGGCATGGGTTTTCGACGTCAAGGCCGGCCACATCGAGCGGACGGCGCCCGCGCAACCGATACGCGCGCGCCTTTTGCTCGTTCTTGTCGGCATCGGCCTGCTCGCGGCAGCGCCCGGCCTCTTCTACTATTTCGTGCTGCGCAGCCCGCAGCCTGCTCCGGCCCGCGAGCAGCTCGACTCCATCGCGGTGGTCCCCTTCGTCAACATGAGCAGCGACAAGGAGAACGAGTACTTCTCCGACGGCGTCACCGAAGAGCTGATCAACGCGCTCGCCAACATCCCGGGCTTGCGCGTCGCCTCGCGCACATCGGTGTTCGCGGTCAAGGGCAAGGGGCTCGATGCGCGCCAGATTGGCGAGAAGCTCGGCGTGAAGGCCCTGCTCGAAGGCAGCGTGCGCCGCGAGGGCAACGCCCTCCGCGTGACCGCCCAGCTCATCAACATCGCCGACGACGTGCATCTCTGGTCGCAGAGCTACGACCGGGAGCTGAAGAGCATCTTCGCCGTCGAGGACGAAATCGCCCGCTCGATCGCGCAGGCGCTGCGGCGCAGGGTGGCCGGCGGCGAGTCAGCGGCGCTGGTGAAGCCCGCCACTTCCAGTCAGGACGCGCACGACCTCTATCTGCGCGGGCAATACTTCAAGGAAAGACGCACCCCGGACTCTCTGCGCAAGGCAACCGCCTATTTCGAGCAGGCGATCGAGAAGGATCCTGACTACGCGCTGGCCTATGTCGGCCTCGCCGATTCGGCGTCGCTCCGGGAGTTGCACGACGACGCTGCGCCCGCCTCGGCGGTACTGCCGAAGGCGAAACAGGCGGTGACGCACGCTCTCGAGCTCGACCCCGGCCTCGCGGAGGCCCACGTCACACTGGGAATCATCGCAGGGATGGATTACGACTGGGCTGCCGCGGAGCGAGCTGAGCGCAGGGCGATCGAATTGAGGCCGGAATGTGCGGAAGCACATCACTGGCTCGCATTGACGCTCGCCTTCACCGGCCGCCTGCGCGAAGCGCGCAGCGAGGCCGAGCAAGCGGTGCGGCTGGATCCCGCGTCGCTGATCCGCAACAGCGTCGTTGGACTCGTGGCGACGACGCGTTGCGCGTGGTCGAGCAGTTGGAGCTTTCGCCTGCGCCGCGCGGTTTCATCTGGGTCGCGCTCGGCGAAAAGGAGCGCGGGTACGCGCTGCTCAAGAAAGCTTGCGCCGAACGGGACTGCGGTCGATCAAGGTCAATCCGATCTACGATTTCATGCGCTCGGACCCTGGATTCAAATCGCCCTTGAAATGCCTCCACTTCGAGTAGCAACTCGGACTCGCTAGGGTCTCACGGCGGCGCCGAAAATGTCCGGCTCCGGCGAAAGAACGTGGTTGGGATCGTATTTTCTCTTCGCCTCCGAGAAACGCCGCCAGAGCTGAGGACCGTAATGCTCCTGCCATTCGGCCGGGGAGATGACCATCGAATAGGGAGCGTAGCGCTTGCCGCCAGCGGCAGTCATCTTGGCGAGAAGTTCCCGGTTGCTGGCCAACAGAGCAGAGAGCGCGGCTTCATCACCCGGTTTCACGCTGCGGAAGAGCCAGATGGCGAACGCTTGCTCCTCGCTCGGCACCTTGAAGAGCGGACGCGTGAAGCGACGCGAATTCAAGGGATAGCAACCGAACTGTTCGACGCCCTGGAAAGGCGTCAGACCCGACGCCTCTGGGCTGAGCGACAGGACGTTGTCCAGATATCTCCTCGTCGCCGAGGCCGGAATCCACATGGTGATGATGGGGCAGGGACGGCCAGGACCCGGAACGCCGCCCCGCGTCTCCAATTTGAACAGATAATCGCGATAAGTCATGCGCAGAAGCGGGGCGGCAGAGGCGAAGCGCAAGTCCGCTTCGAGGGCCCGGATATTCGGCTCGTCCGGCGGTGTGAAGAATTTGCCGACCTCGATGACGAATCTCCACGTCCCGCTCTGGTCGCGCAGCATTTGGCCGCGCTGGCCGTCGAAGCGACCGTCACGGGCCAACCGCAACTGGTCAGCGAGATAAGCATCCAGATCGTTGTAGGTCAGCTCAAGGTGCACGACGTGCGTCGGCGCTGGCATCAGCGGCAGGCCAGCGCGAACGATCACACCGCACTGGCCCTGCCCCGCCAGCACCATCTCGAACAACTCGCTCTCGTGCTCGGGCGAACAGGTGACGAGACGGCCATCCCCGGTCACGACATCGAGGTCGGTGACGTTGTCCACCAGCGCGCCGTAGTGGGGAGTCATCAGGCCGATGCCGCCCGCATTCAGCGTGCCGCCCACCGTAATCAGCTTCAGGCATGTCCCGGGGAACAGACGCGGCGTCAGGCCCTTTGGTAGCGTGGCGTCGGCAACGACGCTCCAGAACGCGCCAGGTTGCGCATCGGCAGATCGGGGTGTGCGCACGCGGACCGCGTTCAGTGAACGTAAATCAAGCACCACACCTGCTTCGGCTTGCGTCTGTCCATAGCGCGAATGGCCGTTGCCACGGATGGCGACCTTCAGTTTGTGCTGGTTGGCGTAACGCACCATGGCCACGATGTCCTGAACGGATCCCGGCCTGAGGACAGCTGCGGGCACGCGATGAAACATGTTGCCTTGATCCGTGGCGATCGCACGGCGGGACTCCTCATCGAGCAGCAGCTCTCCGTCGAGCTTGGGAATTTCCCGGAACGCGTGGGTTTGCGCTTGCGCCACCGTCACCCAGGAGCGATTGCGCGGATCGAATCCGACCACTGCAGACGCGCCGGCAATGGCCGCCCACTTGGAAAACTGGCGCCTGGACAAATGAGTACTCATAGTGCCTCCTCCTCCAGCTTGGTGGACGACGGCCGTGCGAGATGTGACGCAAGTGGGAGCGGAACGCCGCGCGGCCGTCGGTCCGCTATGGGGCACACCATTGACCAAGACTGCTACTGGACCGGCCTTAGACCTCACCGTTACACCCTTGACGCCGACGAACGCCGACTTGCGGCCGTCTTCATACTCGCGACTTATTCCTCCCAGTTTCGGTCGGTACAGGTTCGGTTGGCGTAACGTCAGGGCTGCGTGCCAGAGATCGACGAGCTGCTCCGCGTACTCCTGAACGTCGCGGGAATCCTGAAACGCTTCGAAAGCCTCACCAGTCAGGAACGTCTGTCCGTCGCGCTGAAACACAGACGCTGATCCAACCGCGAAGTTCGCTACGTACTCTTCGACGTCAAACGGCTCTCCAATCAGCTGAATTGTCCACCTTGGCAACGCCGCCCTCCCTAACGTTGAGCGTGGGAACCAGTCTGCTAGTCGCGCAACGCCAGTCGATCGCGATCTGAATAGGGATCGATTTCTACGACAACCTTTTTGATGTAGACGCGCGGGCGCTTTTTCCGCGCGCTCGTCGGGACCATCGCGACAAAGCCGGCAGCCTGCATTTTGATCAACGTGCGCGTCACGTTCGGCTGGGCGCGGCCGGTCATGTGCGCGAGCTCTGCAACCGAGTGCGGCTTGCGATCGCGAATCGTCGCGAGCAGCTTGCGATTCGCTGGCGTAAGGAGGCGGACGACTGCTTCGACCGAATTGAAGCTCGGCTTGGCCGCGTCCGCAGGAGCGGGACGCTCGCCGCGAGCGACCGCCTTCATCTCTTCACGCAGTGATCTCAGGTTCTGAATCTTCGCCTTAGCCATCGTCTTCTCCAGTCTCTTCGGCCACGACCGTCGTCGCGATGCCATGAGCCTTCAGCACGCGCTCGACCTCTTCGAAGAAGTCATCAATCAGCGTTTCTGCATCCTTGAACTTGTACGGCCGACCCTCATCGTCTTGGCTGCGATGCCGGTGGTCGGACTGCCGCGGTCGGCGCTGGAACTTCGAGCCAGCCGGCGACGGCGGGTGAGCGTTGTCGAACCCGACCAGCCGGCTGCCATCAGGAGCGTGGAGCGTAAACGAGTACGACAACCCGTGCGGACGAGCTTCGGTGACATCGACTCGCTTGATCTCGAACTTCAGCCAGTAGCCTTTCTCCAGATGATGAACGCGGCCATCGAACGCCAACAGGAACTCGAGGCCCTAGTCAGTCATATCATGTGGTGATATGATATGTAAAATGCGAACAGTTGTCAAGGCACTACCTCAGTAGTGCAGCTCGGTCGAGTGCATCCACACCGTGTTGTACGGCTGGCAGGTCGTTCCGTCGATCCAGTTCCACCACTGGCGCTGCGGTTATCCGATCGCCTCGTCGATCGCCATGTTGAACTCGTCGAAGCAATACCGGTACGCGCCGTCACTCGTGCGGCACCGAGTTGCCCTACTTGTCCGGGGGAAGCCACATGACCGTCGCCTCGCTCTCGTTCAACGGAGGCGCTGGGTCCAATTGGGGTCCAGATACTCAAAAGACGAGCCCCGACCTACTCGAAATTCACGAGTAAAGCCGAGGCATTAATTGGAGCGGAACACCGGGTTCGAACCGGCGACCTTCGCCTTGGCAAGGCGACGCTCTACCAGCTGAGCTAGTTCCGCGAAGCGGTCGGTTTAGTTAGCTGCGCTGTTCCCCAGTGTCAAGAGTGTAGAAAGCGCGCACGTACTCGATCGCCGAGGCGATCGCCGGAATCAGCGAGAAGTAGAGCAGCATGCTGCCGACCGCCTGGAAATCGGTCATCAGCGGCTGCCCGAAAAGGTAATCGATGGGGAAATGGTAATGCAGCATGAGACAGATGATCCCCGTCAGCTGCAGCGAAGTCTTCCACTTGCCGCCCTGCGAAGCGGAGATCACCAGCCCTTCGCTCACCGCGATGGTGCGCAGGCCGCTGATGAGGAATTCGCGGGCGACGATGATCACCACCACCCAGACCGGCACGCGTCCGAGCCGCACCAGCATCACCAGCGCCGAGAGGACGATCACCTTGTCGGCGAGAGGATCGAGAAACTTCCCCAGGGTGGTCACTTTGTCCGAGACGCGCGCCAGCCATCCGTCGAGCCAGTCGCTGATCGCGGCCACCGAATAGACGGAGGCGGCGAGGAAGCTGTTGCGCCGGTTCTCGTAGGCGAGCAGCGCGAGAAAAATGGGAATCAGCGCCAGGCGACCCAGCGTCATCAAATTCGGCGCATTGAGAAGCTCGTCCCGCAGTCGCTCGCGGCGCGTCTTCTTCGGCGGAGGCGTTTGTTGAGCGACCACCAGCGCCGGCGAAGACACAACTACCTCCGCGCCGGAATGTCGAGGAGCGCGCGGCCCTCGCCGGCCAGCTCGAGCGCCACACCCATCTCCGGCGCCTCCTCGACGATCGGCACCAGCCTCGGCTGGATGAGCGGCCCGTGCCAGCCGACCAGCTGCTCCATGGGAATGCGCAGCGGCTCGCCGCGCAGCACTTCGACGGATTGGGGAAGGCCGACGGTCACCAGCAGGATGCGCCCGCGGCCGCGCAGATGGACGAGATGCAGATCGGCGTTGCCCTTGGACGGCACGCGGCCGTTCTCGAAGACGATGCTCTCCTCGAAGGCGTAGAGGATCTCCTCCCGGAAGTAGGCGGGCTCGTCGCCCAGCTCGAGCGCGGTAAAAACCCGGCCTTCGCGGGCGATGACGAAGCGGCCCTCGCCGCTGGCCCGCAGCATGCGCCGCGCGCCGTCGCCGAAGGGCTTGTCAGTCGCCTTGCCGCGGAAGCGCTTCAGCTCCGGCTTCATGCTCACCGAGCCCCAGGAGGCGACGAGCCCATCGAGACGCGTGAGCATCTCGCCGCGCACGTGCACCAGGACCTCGCTGGGTCCGATGGCGAAGCCGCCCTCGCCGCTCGGCATGGCGAGCTTCTTCTCCGAAGTGTAGTGCGCCAGGCCTTCCGCAGCGGCCTCGGAGGGCGAGGCCGCTTCCGGCGCCGACGGCTCGGGAGCATTGACCGCGAGCCGCGCGATCGGTTGCGGTGGCGGACCCGCAGGCGAAGTCGGACCGGTCGCGACCCAGCCAGCGGGAGAAGGCGGCGCGGAAGCGTCGGCGGCAGTAGCCAGCCCCGGCGGACGCGGCATCTCGAGCGTGTCGCCCTTCTTCTTCCGCGGCGGTTCCTCGACGGCGGGCGTGAACGGCATGTCCTTGGCCAGAGCGGCGTCGGCCTCCTTCGCGACTTCGCGGACGGGCGAGTTCAGCACCGCCTGGCGCATCCGCTCGGCCATCGCTTCGTTGCCGGCTTTGAGAAACCACTCGCGCGCGCGTGCCAGCTCTCCCTTCTGCGCCAGAGCCAGCCCCAGATAGTTCTGCGCCTTCTGGTGATCGGGCGCGAGATCGAGCGCGGTCTCGAAGCAGCGCAGCGCTTCGGCGGAGGCGTTGGCCTTGAGGAAAACGAGGCCGAGATTCACGCGCAGTGTCGGATCGGCGGGATGGTCCTCGATGAGCGCGCGATAGATCTCCTCCGCGCGCGTCAGCTCCCCCAGCTTGAAGAGCGAGAGCCCGAGCAGATTGCGCGCCCGCTGGTTGCGGGGCTTGTAGCGAAGCGCTTTCTCCAGCGCGATCCGCGCCTCGGCCGGATTCCCCTGCTGGAGGAATTCGCCGCCCGCCGCCAACGCGCGATCGAACTCCTGGTTCTCGGCGAGGTCGGAGTCGTCTTCCTCGAAGATGCCGCCTTCCTCGGTGCGGGAATCCATCACTTCCCGGGCTCGCCGCTCTTCGACGCCACCCGCCGCGCCTCGCGCTTGAGCTGGTAGTAATAGCTCATTACCCGTTTCACGTAGGCGCGCGTCTCTTCGAAGGGAGGCACGCCGCCGTACTTCTTCACGGCATCGGGGCCGGCGTTGTAGGCGGCGAGAGTGAGCAGCATGTCGCCGTTGAACTGGTTGGCGAGCCAGCGCAAGTAGCGGGTGCCGCCCATGATGTTCTGCGCAGGATCGACCGGGTCCTGCACGTACATCTTGCCGGCGGTGTGCGGCATCAGCTGCATCAACCCGACGGCGCCGCGGTGGGAAAGGGCCGAGGCGTCGCCCGCGCTCTCCGCCCAGATGACCGCGCGCACCAGCTCGGCGGGGATCTTGTAGAAGGCGGCGGCGCGGTCGATCTCGTCGGGCGGGGCGTCGCTGCGCTTGTCCCACCAATGATCGGCCGGCTTGCGCGGCGCCGCGCGACGGGGAGGCGGCGTGTCGTCGACATGGAGCACGCCGTCCTTGTCAGTCCACATGTGCGGCGGCGGGCGCGCAAAGGAGGGCAGCGCGCCCAGCAGCAGCACGGCGGCAAGAAAACGGACCATGGTCCAGATCACGATAACCCTGCGTCGATGCAGGCTGCAAATCTGCGCCCGCACCCTTTCGTCTGCTATCAGTAAACAAATGCGGCAGCAGCATGATTTCCTGGTCCTGGGATCGGGCATCGCCGGTCTCTCCTTCGCGCTGCGGGCGGCCAGGCATGGGACCGTCGCGGTGCTCTCCAAGCGAGGGAGGGCCGAGACCAACACGGCCTATGCGCAGGGGGGGATCGCCGCGGTCTTTGCGCCGGGCGACAGCTTCGAGCAGCACATCCACGACACGCTGGTGGCCGGCGCAGGACTCTGCCGCGAAGACGCCGTTCGGGTCGCCGTCACGGAAGGCCCCCCGCGCGTGCGCGAGCTGATCGAGCTGGGCGCCGAGTTCACCCGCGACGCGACGCCGTTCGGCTATCACCTCACCCGCGAGGGCGGACATTCGCAGCGCCGGGTGGTGCACGCCACCGACCTCACCGGCCACGAGGTGGAGCGGACGCTGCTCGAGGCCTGCGGCCGCGCCGGCGTGCGTTTCTTCGAGGACCACCACGCCATCGATCTGATCAGCGAAGCAAAAGTGGTCGGCGGCCGCGGCGGAGATCGCGCTCTCGGATGCTATGCGCTCGACACCCGCAGCGGCTCCGTGGACGTTTTTCTCGCCAAGGTCGTCGTCCTCGCGACCGGCGGCGCGGGCAAGGTCTACCTCTACACGACGAACCCCGACGTCGCGACCGGCGACGGCATCGCCATGGCCCATCGCGCCGGCGCGGCCATCGCCAACCTCGAGTTCATCCAGTTCCACCCCACCTGCCTCTACCATCCGCAGGCGAAGAACTTCCTCATCTCCGAGGCGCTGCGCGGCGAGGGCGGGATTCTCCGCAACCGCTCCGGCGAGGCCTTCATGGAGCGCTACGACCCGCGCAAGGAGCTTGCCCCGCGCGACGTGGTGGCACGCAGCATCGACAGCGAGCTCAAGCGGCGCGGCGACGACTGCGTCTTCCTCGACATGACGCACATGACGAAGGCGTTCCTGGTCGAGCACTTTCCGCACATCTATACGACCTGCCTCACCTTCGGCATCGACATGGCGGTCACGCCCATCCCCGTCGTCCCTGCCGCGCATTATGTCTGCGGCGGCGTGTGCACCGACTTGAATGGGCGGACCTCGATCCCGGGCCTGCTCGCCATCGGCGAGGTGGCCTGCACCGGCTTGCACGGCGCGAACCGGCTCGCCTCGAATTCGCTCCTCGAAGGCATGGTCTTCGGCCAGCGCGCCGCGGACACGGCGCGCGAGATCGCCGAGCAGGCCCCGGCGGCGCCCCGCGCGCCCGACTGGGATCCGGGCCGCGCCGTTCCTCCCGACGAGGGCGTCATCGTCAAGCAGAACTGGGAGGAGATCCGAAACCTCATGTGGAACTACGTCGGCATCGTCCGCACCGACAAGCGGCTGGCGCGGGCGCAGCACCGGCTCGACAACCTCGTCGGCGAGATCCAGGAGTACTACTGGGGCTACCTGGTGACGCGCGACCTCCTCGAGCTGCGCAATCTGGCCGACGTGGCGCGGCTCATCGTCGCCTGCGCGCAGGAGCGCAAGGAGAGCCGCGGGCTGCACTACACCTTGTCGTGGCCGCAGAAGGACGACGCGCGCTTCCTGCGCGATACCGTCTTGATGCGCGGCAAGCCGGCGCCGGAAGCCTGGCCGCGGAGCTGAGCGCGCTCTGCGAGGAGGTTCGATGAAACGCCTGATCATGATTCTTCTCGGCATCTCTTCGGCGGCGGTTCCCGAGCCTCCTGCGCCCCGAGACGAGCGGAGCGACACCGCAGCGATCGTGCAGCTGCTCAATCATTGGGGTGAAGCCATGTCGCGTCGCGATGCGGCGGCGCTCGGCCTGCTGCTGACCGACGACTTCACTCTCGTCAGTCCCCGCGGCCGCCTGATGCAAAAGACGGTCTATGTCAAGAACCGCGACTCGTCGGGAGTATTCATCGAGCAATCCTGGCGATTCGACGACGTCGCGGTACGCTTCTACGGAGAGACGGCGGTCGCAACGAGCCGTTACACATCGAAGTCGCAATTCAACGAGAAGCTTACCGGCGTCACTTACGACACCAGCGGCCAATACGAGCGGACGGATACCCTGGTCAAGGCGGGCGGCCGCTGGCGGGCGGCCGCGACGCAGCTCACGCCGATCGAATACCCGGGAGCGCACGCCCTCTCGGAGACGGGCGCGCTCCACGGCATCGAGGGCAACCAACTCACTTGGAGCGATTCGCCCATCTTCCCCGGCGCGCGATCGGCCGTTCTCTACGGCAAACCCTATTTTGGCGGGTACGCGCTTCGCGTCCGGCGCTCGGACGGTCACGTCGAGCAACCGCATCAGCACGAATCCGACGAGCACGTCTCGGTCATCTCCGGGGTGGTCCACATCGGTGTCGGCGAGAGCCTCGACCGCGCCGGCGCGCGGACGTTTCGCGCTGGCAGCTACGTCGTCATTCCCGCGCGCACCGTCCATTTCTCGTGGGCCGAAGGCGAGGCGGCCGAGGACGTCTACTGGACCGGTCCCGCCCCCCGCGTCGAGGCAAGACCCGCGGGCGGCAAGTAGCCGAAGGGCTACGGCTTGGGCGACTCCGCGGGCTTGTTCGGTGGGCCGCCCTGCCCCTCCGTCGCCCGCTCGGGTCCTTCGTCCAGCCGCCAGTGGAAGCGCATCGCGCCGATGGCGCCGGCGATCACCAGCGTGGCCTCGGCCGGACTGAATGCGTCTGCCGGAGGCGACGGTGACTTGCCTTGCGGAGTCGCGTTGGCGACGAACTGCGACGCCTGCGGCTCGGGGAAGCGCAAGAGGTAGGCCGTCGAATACTCGTCGAGATAGGGCCAGAGCGCTCTCATCTCCGCATTGAACGGGCGCTCCCAGTGGAGGATCCGGTCGGGCGGCTTCTCGCCCAGGCCGAGGTTGAGGGCGATGCGCCAGATGGAATTCGACTCGTTCCAGTCGTTGGCGGTCTTGTCGGGGAAATAGGTGACGGCGAAGAAGCTCGGCTGGCGGTACTCCTCGCGCATCCGCTCGAGAGTGGCCGCGGTCTGATCGGGCAGCTCGGCGCGCATCCGCGACAGCTCGCTGGCCTGGGCCTGGACGAACTCGGGCGAGAGATAGACGACGCGGACGAAGGCGCGCGTCTCCAGGCCGCTGTAGAGCGCGACCTGCCGCGTCCATTTCTTCACCTCTGCGCCGTAGTCACCCTCCAGGTGCGGGTCGGGAAACGGCAGCGTCCGGCATGCCGTTGCGAATGCAATCATTGTGAATGCACCGATCTGTCCCGCCTTCATCCTCATGGGAAGTCGCTCCGCCGGAAGAGCACATGGATCGGCACGCCCTGCCCTTCGACCGCTGCGCGGCCGCCCTCCTCGCGGTCGACCAACGCCACGACGCCAAGGACCGCGAGCCCCTCGCCGCGGCAGCGCTCCACCGCCTTCAAGGTGCTCGCGCCGGTGGTGACCACGTCCTCCACGACGGCCACGCGCGCATGAGCGGGAAGCGCCTTCTTGCCTTCGATCCACTGCGCGGTTCCATGGCCCTTCGCTTCCTTGCGCACGTAGAAAGCGGGCATGGCCGGCGGCTGCAAGAAGCTGGTGAGCGACACGGCGCTGGAGATCGGGTCCGCCCCCATGGTGATCCCCCCCACCGCCTGCGCCGAGGGAAAGCGCGCGCGGATCTCCGCCAGGACCAACCGCCCGATCAGATAATGACCCTCGGCCGTCAGAGAGGCCTGCTTGGTGTCGATGTAGAAGTCGCTCTCGCGGCCCGACGAGAGCGTCACCTTGCGCTTCTCGTAGGCAAGCTTCTGGAGCAGCTCGAGGAGGCGCGCTCGCTCCGCTTCGCTCATTTCCCCGCCGCCGCCCGGGCCGTGCCGCGCGCGCGCTCGTCGAGCCAGCCGACCACGTCCTTGAAGACCTCGTCGCGCTCGGGCTCGTGGAACAGCTCGTGCAAGAGGCCGTCGTACTGCTTGAGCTGCTTGTCTTGCGAAGTGGCCGCCTCGTAGAAATCGCGGCTCGCAGCGGGATCGGCGATGGGATCGGCCCCGCCGAGGAGCAGGAGAAAAGGAGTGACGAACTCGGTCGCGCGCCGCAGCACCGTCTCCTGCGCCGCGCTCGATTCGGTGAACCAGCGCGGCGTGGCGATCTGCTGGTAGAGCGGATCGGCGCGGGTGGCGTTCTGGATGGCCACGTCGCGGGTCAGCTGCTCGGGCTTGAGCTCGTTGCGCATCGGCAGGCTGGGCAGCACCCTGCCGATCAGCTTGCCCGCCATGATCTTGAGCGGCGAGACCTGCAGCTTGAGGCGGAAATAAGGCGAGGAGAACACGACCCCGCGGACCGCATCGGGCTTGTCGAGCAGATAGCGCGCCGCGATCAGGGCGCCGTGGCTGTGGCCGACGACGAACACCGGCTTGCCGCGAGCCTGCTCCTTGACGCGGGCGAGGAACAATTCGAAGTCGGAGAGGTACTCGTCGAAGCGATCGACGTGCGCGCGCTTGCCGCCGCTCTGGCCGTGGCCGCGGCAGTCGAGGAGGTGCATGCTGTAGCCGCCCTCTTGCAGGACGCGGGTGATCTCCGAGTGCCGGCCGAGGTGCTCGGCGTAGCCGTGAATCAGCGCAACGTGCGCGGCGGGCACCTTTGCGCGGGCGACGTGCCAGAAGAGCCGCACGCCGTCGCGGGCGCTGAAGAAGCCCTCCTCGGTGAGCATCTCGGCCAAACTACCTCCCTTCGCGCTCAAGACCACGGGAGGGCCGCGCAGTCAAGGAGACTGCAGCGCGCGCACTTTCTCGAGAAGCTCGGCGCGCACATTGGCGTCGCCTGGCTCGGGAAGGCGGTCTGGCGGATCGGCGGCGAAGGCCTGCGGCTGCTGCCGGCGGTCCGGTTTGCGCAGGGAGGGAACGAGCCGACCCAGCGCGCGCCGGAAGGCATCGAGGGCGTCCTCGCGGTGGCCCGCGGCCACGAGCGCATCGCCCAGGTGGCTGAGGATCACTGGATCGTTGGGCGCCAGCTGGTCGGCGCGGCGCAGCTCGGTGAGCGCCTCCGGCGCGCGGCCCAGACGCAGAAGGCAGAAGCCGTAGGAGTCGGCGATGGCGCCGTCGTCGGGCCGCAGCTCGACGGCGCGCGCCAGGAGCTTCTCCGCCTCGCGCAGGTCCTCGCCATTCTCCACCAGCGTGTAGCCGACGTAGTTCAAGGCGCCAGCGTGCTGCGGCTGCACCGCCAGCACCTTGCGCATCGTCGTGAGCGCCTTCTGCTTCAGACCAGCGCGATCCTGCGCGTTGCCCAGCGCATAGAGGAGCGCATCGCTCCCGGGATGAGCGCGCGCGGCGTTGGAGATGACTTGCTCCGCTTCCAGCGCGCGGCCACCGCGGTCGAAGGCCTCGAGCAGCGCGAGCGAGACGTTCTCGTCGAGAGGATGATCGGCGAACAGCGCGCGGAGCCGCCGCATCGCTTCGGCGTTGTCGCCGCCCTTGCCTCGCGCCAGCGCGGCCTGCACGCGGACGTCGAGGAGCAGCGCGTCTGGATCCGCGCCGAGAAAAGCCGGCGAAGGCGGCTCGCCCTTGCGCGCGAGCAGCTTCTTCTCGATCTGTTCGAAGGCCGAGGATGCGTCGCGGGCGCGGCCGCGCTGTTCCATCGCCAGCGCCCGATAGAAGGAGAGCTCGGCGTGCTCCGGGTAGAGGCGCAGCGCGCCCTCGACGGCGGTCTGTGCATCGGCCGACCGATGGGCGCCGAGGAGCGGAATGGCCACGCGCAAGAGCGCGCCGGCGACCTCGCGCCGCTCCTCCTCGCGGTCGCTGCTGCCGCTCTCCGAAGGATCGATCTCGGCAGCCAGGCCGAGCAGCTTGCGCGCGTGCGCGCCCACCGTCTCGATGTCGCCCTCCTCCAGGGCGAGCCGCGCGAGCGCCGCCAGCACATCGGCGCCCTCGGGCCGCTGCGCCAGGAGCCGAAGCTGCAGCTCGCGGGCCTCGGCGAAGCGGCGGCGCGACTCGAAAAAGGTGGCCTGCGCCGAGAGAGTATCGGGGTCCGAAGGCATCGCGGCGCGCGCATGCGCGAACGCGCGCTCGGCCGCGCCGTCGTCGCGCCGCTGCGCCTGCGCGCGGGCCACGTCGACCCAGGCCGCGGCCGCCTGTTCGCGCAACCGTCCCGCCATCCACAGCGCGCTTCCCCGCGTCTCGTCGCTCTCCTCGTCGTGCTGCTGCCGATCGGCGCGCTTCTGCGCGGCGCGCGACTGCTGCGAAAGTTGCGCCGCAGCCGATTCCGCCGCGCCGGTGTCGCCCAGCGAAAGCTCGAGGCGCACCAACTCGCGGTAGGCATCGGGGTCGTCGGGATCGGCTTCGATGGAGGAGCGGAGCTGCGCACGCGCCTCGGCAGGGCGATCGCGCGCTTCGGCGATGCGCGCCAGCAAGAGGCGCGCGGGTGCATGGAAAGGGTCGAGCGAGAGCGCGGCGCGCAACTCCTCTTCGGCGTCGGAGACTCGACCCTGCTTGAGCAGCACTTCGGCGAGCACGGTGCGCAGGTGGGGCGATTCCGGATCGTAGAGGAGGGCTTCGCGCAATTCGGCGACGGCGGTGCCGTAGTCGTCGGCGCCGCGGGCGAGGAGCGCGTCGAGGTAATGCTTGTAAGCGCGGGCGCTGACGTAGCGCTGCGGCTCGAAGGAGTCGGTGGCCTCGCGGATCGCTTCCTGATCGGAACCCTGCGCGAGGCGACCAGGCCCGGCCCGCTCGTGCGCGCACGCCGCGAGCAGCAGCAGAGTTGCCGGCCTCAATAGTTGCATGAAGACCCCGCGTTGCGCGAGTTGCAGGAATCGTGGCCGGGCCGGGGCCAGATCGTGGTCGTGGGGAGAACGGGCAGCGCGGGGAGCTGCACGGAGCTTACCCATCCGGGGCCGTTCCCGCCTCCGCCGTCGGCAACATACGCAAGGCCCCAGCTCCCGCGCTGATCGACGGCGGGCGGCGATGGCGACTGCGGACTGAACGACCCGAGTGTCACGAGGTTGAGCATGCCGGCCGCGGACACGAGCGCCAGCGCTCCAGTGTTCTTCAAGACCAGAAGCGAACCATTCTGCATCAATACCGGCGCCGAGACCCCTGCCCCCAGCGACACCGACCAGACCGGCGATCCGCCGCTCATCTCGGACCAGGTGTAGATGGTGCCTTGATCGTCGGCGGCATGGATGTTCGTGCCATCGAAAACGGGCGAGAACGTCAACGCCGAAACTGCCGCCGGCGTAGGAAAGCCGGTTACGTCGTTCCACGCGGGGGTCACCCCCCCGCTCTTCTGAGTGCGGTGGATTTTCTTGTCGGACGATCCGCCGCCAAAAATGGCGTCGCTGGCGGGGCTGCCCGAGAGCGAGGGCGGCGCAAGCGCGGGCACCGAGCCGTTGAAGGAGACGCTGTTCGCCGCCGATGTGTCGATGTCGGTGCCGTTCAGCTGCGGCACGGAGGTGAAGCCTCCCCCATGCGAGAAGAAGTACGTCGAACCGGCGATGCTGACGCCCTTGAGCTGGCCGCTCACGTTGTTCGCCGCGCCGAGAAGTCGGGCCGCCAGCTGCTTGCACTTGGTCGTCGCAGCTGGCTGATACTGAAAGACAAAGGCGTTGTTCGAGACACCTGCCGTGTCCTGCGAGGTGGCAGCGACGATCGCGATTTCGGACGGTGGCGATCCAGGAGCGGTAGTGACCGCCGGCGAGGCATCCAACCCCGCGCCGGTGACTTGCGAGCAGGAATAGACCGTCCCCGTCGTTCCCGACGCGGGCGGCACGATCACGCTGAAGGTGCCGCAATGCGTGTTGCTGCCGCAGGGCGAGAGATCGCCCGACACCGAGTACAGGACGCCGGCGGAACCGGCAGCCACGTCGTGCGCGATTCCCGCCGTCACCGACGCCGACCACGCCTGCGATCCATCGGGATTGAGCACGAAGAGGTTGGCCCCACCGCTTGGGGCCGCATCGGTCCCGACGGCCACCTGGCGCGCTCCGGCCGCACCGGGGAGGAGCGCCGGCGCTCCCGTCGCTACGCCGCGGAGCTGCGCGCGCCAGCGGACGAGCGAGACGAGCGCGAGACCGTCGCCGCTGGTCGCTCCCGCCGGCGCCTTGCCCTGCGCGACGTTGCCCACCGCGTCGGCCGCCGACGCGACGAGTTGCACGAGCGAGGTGCCGGTGACGTCGGATGTGTCGAGAGAGTCGAGCTTGGAGAGGTCGAGAGTGAAAGCGTAGTGGTGGACGGTATTCGTCGAGCTCGTGCAGGACCCGCCGTTGGAGCCGCTCTTCATCGTCAGCGTGACGGTCGCGCCCCCGCTGCTCGCGATCGCTGCAGGCGCTGCTGCGATCCCCGCGCCGCAGTCGCGGACGTCGAAAGAAATCGTGGCGCTGTCGTCGCGCAGCAAGTGGTCCGTTCCCCGGCCGCAGTGGAAAGTCGCCGATTCCGGTGGAGAGCAGACCGACAGAAGCGCGGGCAAGGCGCTCGAGTAATCGACGTGCGGGGCCGAGACGGATGGAGGAAGAGCATCGACCAGGATCGCCCCAGGCGCGCTGCTGGCGTTCTGCGCGTTGTCCAGGGCGGTGATGGTGAAGCGCATCTGTCCTTCTCGCCCGCGTACGGCCGAAGCCGGCAAGCGGAAGTGCCATCTGCCGTCGGCGGGAGGAGGCGTGACCGGCGAGACGTCGAGGGGAGTGCCGGCTGCGACGTCGCTCGCGAATAGCCGCAGCGAAACGGAGGCCACGCCGCTGCCCGTGTCGGTCACCGAAACGGCGATCTCCACCACGGGCGCGCCGCTGCCTCCTGCAAACCAAATCTGGCCGTCCTCGCCGACGGTGCCACTGGTCAAAAGCGCGATCGCTCCGATCTGTGGCGGCGAATGGCTCATCACCCCGACGCATTCGCCGAAGCTGCAGATCTCCCCGGGCGCGCAGCCGGCGGCGCAATTGCCCGAGAGCGCGACGCACACTCCCCCGAGCGAGCAGAGCGAACCGTCGCGGCAATCGGTGTGCGCAGCGCAATTCCCATGCGCCGCCGGCTTGCAGGCGACGAGCGTCGCAAGAGCGATCCACGAGAGCCGGCCGGCGCTGCGCAGGTTCATCCGTGGGTGCGCCTCAACGGCTCCGGCCGGCAATCTCCGCCATTTGCGCGCGGCCGGCGTCGCGCGACAGTTTCCAGGTCATCTGTCCCGACTCGTCGAAGTCGAGATCGAACACGCCCCGCCCGGTGAGCTGCCGCATGCGCGCGGTGGCCTCGTCCTTGGGGAGACCGCTCGCTTTGCAGACGGGGTCGATGCCCACTTGACCGCCGTTCTTGCGCGCCAGCGCGATCGCCATCTCGGAGAAGTTGCGCTCGTCGTTCTCCGCCTCGATGCGGGCCCGCTTGCGGCCCATGGCGATGAGGCCGAGACCGAAGGCGCACACCGCTCCGCCAACCACCAACCCGGAGAGATCGACGAAGCCCTGCCCCTTGTCGACCAGGAAAGCCCTGATCAGCAAAAGCGCGAAGGCCCCGCCGAGGATGGCGACGAAGGCTCCGCCGATGGTGAGGATGTTGCTGGTGCGCATTCCCTTCGCCCTTATTGGAAGGAGACCTTGGGAACTGCCTTCGCTCCTGCCTCGGCCTTGAAGTAGTCCTTGTGATCGGGGAAGCCGCCGATCTTGGCCCACCAGGCGCCGGGGATGCCGCGCACGTCGGCGTTGTATTGCTGGACGGCTTCGTTGTAACGGTTGCGCGCCACGGCCAGGCGATTCTCGGTGCCGGCCAGCTCGTCCATCAGCCGGGCGAAGTTTGCGTCGGCCTTGAGCTGCGGATAGTTCTCCGTGAGCATCATCAGCTTGGAGATGGCGCCCTCGAACTGGTTCGCGGCCTGGATCTTGTCGGCACGCGAGCTCGCGCCGAGCATGGCCGCGCGCGCGTTGGCGATGTCGTCGAAGACGCCCTTCTCGTGCTTGGCGTAGCCCTTCACCACTTCGACGAGGTTGGGGATCAGGTCCGCGCGCCGCTGCAGCTGGCTTTCCACCTGGCTCCAGGCGGCCTCGACCTGCTGCTCCTCGTTGACGATGCGGTTGTAGCCGCAGCCGGCCAGTGCGAAGACCAGGAACGCCGTCCACTTGCGCACGCGCATTGCACGCCTCCGTCGAAGCGCGAGTCTAACATGGGGTCGCGCCAGGCGCGGCCGCCATCACCAGTCCGGCTTGGGCGCTACGCTTGTGGAGTTGCAGCTCGAGATTATGAGATGCGCTCTACGGGTGGGATTCGAGGTGACGTCTCACCACCTCGCGGGCGGTCACGACCGAGTCGCGCAGCGGAGTGCCTTGAGCGAGGCCGGCAGCGATGGCGCTGGCGAGCCGGCAGCCGGTGCCGCGCGCTTTCGATGCGATGCGGGGCGCCGAGAAGCGCTCCTCGCCGTCGCGGGTCACGAGGACGTCGACCGGGTCGCCCGGAAGATGTCCGCCCTTGAGCAGCACTGCGCCCGCCCCTCTGGCGAGGAGGGCGCGGGCGTCGGCGGGGCCGTCGAGGAGCAACTCCGCCTCGGAAATGTTGGGGGTGAGCAGCGCTCCCTGCGCCAGCATCAGATAGGCCTCGCGGGCGGCCGGCAGCGATCCCTTGAAGAGCGAAAGGCCGCTCGAAGAGCGCAGCACCGGGTCGACCACCGCCGGCAGACCCTTTCGCCGCTGGAGCAATTTCGCGATGGCCGCGGCGCTCCTGGCGTCGCCCACCATGCCGATCTTGATTGCGCGGACATTTTCTTCTTCCAGCAGCGCCTCGGCCATCTCGGTCAGACGGGCAGGATCGATTGGCTCGAACATGATCGCGGCGCGAGTGGTCTGGACGGTCAGCGCGGTCAGAACGCCAAGCGGGCGGGCGCCTGCCGCCCTGACCGCCTCGGCATCGGCGAGCAGTCCCGCCGCGCCGCTCGGGTCGAGCCCGGCGAAGACGAGAACGCAAGGCGCGCTCACGAGCGCGTGCTCACGACCAGCGCGCGATAGAGCGCGAGGTGCTGAGGATCGGAGAGCAGCTCCGGATGCCACTGCACGCCGATGGCGAAGCGCGCATCGCTCAGCTCGATGGCCTCGATGACGTTGTCGGGCGAGAGCGCGCTGACGTGGGCGCGGCCCGGTTCGTGGACCGCCTGGTGGTGGGTGGAGTTCACCTGGATCTCGCGGGCGCCGAGGATCTGCGCGAGCCTGGTTCCCTGCAGCACCGTCACCGGATGACCCGGATAGCGAGGGTCGAGCTTCTGCTCGTGATCGAAGGCGCCGGGGATTTCGTCGGCGATGTCCTGGTGGAGCGTGCCGCCCGCCTCCACCGCGAGGAGCTGCATCCCGCCGCAGATGCCGAGCAAGGGGATGCCCTGCTCGAGAGCGGCGCGCAGGACGCGGAGCTCGTAATGAGTGCGGTCGGGCTTGAGCGGGCCCAGCTTGCGGTTGGGCTTGGCGCCATACATCTCGGGCGGAATGTCGAAGGCGCCGCCGGTGATGACGACGCCGTCGCAGATGGAGACGGTCTCGGCCGGCGCGTCCTCGTCCTCGCTGTAGGGAATGACGATGGGCAGTCCGCCCGCCGCGAGGACGGCGTCGGCGTAGGCCTGCTTCAGCTCGTAGCGCGGCACCGCGGGACGGCCGACGCGAGGAGCCGTGAGGCCGACGTCGGGAGTGATGCCAATCACGGGCCTCATGGCCCGAGGCCTCGGACCTCGGACTTCAGGCCTCGGGCAAAAGCGGCGACCATCTCACGGGTCGCTCTCTCGGGATCTCTGGCGTTGCACAGCCCGGCGATGGCCGCTGCACAGCGGGCTTCGGTTGCTGCCACCTCCGCAGCGTTCTGCGCAGCGATTCCGCCGATTGCCACGACAGGAACCTTCGAGCGCCGCACCGCTCTGGCGAGGCCCGCAATGCCGTGGGGCGGGGGCAGCTTCGCGCCCGGTTTGCTTTGCGTGGGAAAGATGGGGCCAAAGGCGACGTAATCGGCGCCGTCCGCTTGGTCGATCTCGGCATCGGAATGCGTCGAGATGCCGATCAATGCTTCCGGCCCGAGCAGCGCGCGCGCCGCCCCGATGGGCAGATCGTCCTGCCCGAGATGCACCCCGTCGGCTTGCGCCAGTTTCGCCACGTCAGCCCGATCATTGATCAAGAGCAGGGCTTTCCCCTCGCACAGCTGGCGCGCCCCGCGGGCAACCCCTAGAACCTCCCCCGCGGCGGCACCCTTGAGCCGCAGCTGCACCACCGCCGCGCCGCCGCGGACGAAGGCCGCGACCAGCTCGAGCGGCGGCCTGCCGGCCGAGCCGTCGACGATGGCGTAGACGCCGCGCGGAAGCATGGACCTGTACGATAGCTCATGGATGTGCTATTCGCCCGCGTCCCCGCCGGAAGGAGCAAGAAGTGTCTGAGAAGGAAAAAGGAATCCCCGTGCAGTACATCGACCGGCGCGTCGTCGAGCGCTACATCAAGAAGGGCCTGCTCGACGAGAAGGAGTACGCGCGCTACCTGAAATCGCTCGATGACATGGCCGAGAAGGCCGGCAGCGTGGAGACGGAATTCACCTCCGTCGGTGAGCTCGGCCCCACCCGCTGAAGTGGGAGGCCTCGGGCCTCCTCAGGTTTTACGATGTTTCTGCTCCTCTCCCTGCTGCTGGCGGCGGTTCCGCCCTCCCCGGCGCGCCGCACTCCGGTGGTCCAGGCCGTGGAGCGGATCAAGGGCGCCGTCGTCAACATCAACGCCGAAGAGATCGTCAAAGGGGCCGTCGCCGACGACCCGTGGGCGCTCTTCTTCGGCCGCGCACGCATGCGCGACGAGGTGCGCACCTCGCTGGGCTCAGGCTTCGTCTTCGACGAGCGCGGCTACGTGCTCACCAATTACCACGTGGTCGCGCGCGGGAGCCGCATCAAGGTCGGCTTCGAGGACGGCAGCGACTACACCGCCAAGGTCGTCGGCAGCGATCCCGGCGGCGATCTCGCCGTCCTCAAGATCGAGAGCGAGAAGAAGTTCCCGGCCGCGCCGCTCGGGTCCAGCGCCGATCTGCTCCTGGGCGAGCCGACCATCGCCATCGGCAATCCCTTCGGCCTGAACCAGAGCGTGAGCGTCGGCGTCGTTTCGGCCTTGCACCGCACGGTGCGCGCCGAGAACCGCAGCTATTACGACTTCATCCAGACCGATGCGTCGATCAATCCCGGCAACTCCGGCGGCCCCCTGCTCAACGCCGACGGCCACGTCATCGGGGTCTGCTCGGCCATCTATGCAAATGCGCAAGGGATCGGTTTTGCCATTCCCATCGACCGCGCCCTGCGGGTGGCGCGCGAGCTGCAACGGTCGGGCGAGCTCGCCGATGCCTGGTGGGGATTCGACGCCGAGAGCCTCGACAAGGAGGCCGCCGCCGCTCTCGGCGTGCGCTCGGGCGCGATGGTGACGCGCATCGAGGACGGCTCTCCGGCGGAGAAGGCGGGCCTGCGCCGCGGCGACGCCATCGTGCGCGTGGAAAGTTCTCCGGTGCGCGACGCGGACGAGCTGCGCTTTCTTTTGCGCGACGTGCCGGTCGGAACGCGGGTGGCGCTCGGCCTGGTGCGCGCCAAGGAGAAGCTCGAGCTGGGTCTTACCGCCGTGCCGCTCACTCCCGAACGCGCTGAGAAAGCTTTCGAGATGCGCAGCGGGCTGAAGCTCGTCGAGCTCTCGGTGCGGGATGCGCGCGAGGCCGGCTACGAGACGCGCAAGCCGCTGCTCGCCATCCAGTCGGTGGAGCGCAGCTCGCTGGCGGCGCGCGCCGGTCTGCGCCGCGGCGATCTCGTCCGGGCGCTGAACAGCGTCGAGGTGGACACGCTGCGCGACTTCCGCAAGGCTCTCTCGCAGGCGCGCAAGAGCGGCCAGGCGGTGCTGCTGGTGCAGCGGGGATATCGGCTGCAGGAATTCTCCTTCGAGCTGGGGTGAGTCATGTCCGAGGAAAGGGAAGTGCCCAAGCTGGACTTCAATGCCTTCGTGCTCTCGCTCGGCTCGAGCGCCATCATCCACCTCGGCGAGGCGCCCGACCCGACGACGGGAGAGAAGATCGCCGCGAACTTCCCCATGGCGCAGCAGAGCATCGACCTGCTCGCGCTGCTCCAGGAGAAGACGCGTGGCAATCTCAGCGCGGAGGAGGCCAAGTTCCTCGACAACATGCTCTATGACCTGCGGCTGCTCTACGTGCAGGTCTCGCAGCGGCCTGCGGGGGCTAGCAAGAAGGGCTGAAGCCCAGATGTGAGCTCGCTCCTTGTCGCGCAATGGCCGCGGTCTGGACCCCCCTCGCAAACCCAGAGCGATATATCCCTTTTCAAGTCGGGGGCGTGCTCGTGGTTCTTCGCGATGTCCATGGGACCGTAGAGCACATCGATGCGCCAGGCTGGAACCTGGCGATGAGCGACGCATTCGGCTCATTCCTCCGCATAGAGCCCGTACTGGCGATCGCCGTTCGCGCCGGACAGGGTCCAGCCCACCGCGCAATGAGAGATGTGCACCGGGCCGAGGCCGCACTCTTCGCTGAGCAAGAACTGCAGCAGCCGGCGCGCGCGCACCGTCTCGATGCCCAGCGCCTCGGAGAGAAAGACGGTCGCGGCGGAGGTGAACTCATCGAGCGGCACGCGGCGACCCTGCTCGTCCTCGGTGGTCCCGCCGAAGATGAGATCGCTGCGGCCCAGCGAGGCGTCCATCGAGGCGAACACCAGATCGACCCGCGCCAGGCGCTGACCCTCGGCTGCAATGCGCAGCTCGCCGAAGGGCGCGCGGAAGAGGTGCGGCTCGCCGATGGCGCGAGCGAATCCGCTCAGGAGCGGACTTCCCTGGAGCCGCGCCAGCGGGGCACCGATGAGCCTTCTCGCCGCCGAACGGCGGGCCGATTCCTCGATGGCCGCGAGCCGCGCCGAAAGACCGATCTGCGGCCCGATGCGCTGGAGCAATTCGCGAAGCTCGGCCGCCGCACCCTCGTCGTCGCCGAGCGCCTCCAGCGCCGCCGCACGCTGCGCCCGCGCCCCGTCGTGCTGCGGATCGATCGCCAACGCCTGCGCTTGCGCCAGCGCAGCGAGGCCGATCTCTCCCAGCTCGAGATGCGCGAGGCCGCGCTCGTGGGGGACCTCGGGATCGCGCGGCGCCAGCTCCTCGGCGCGCCGGTAGAGCTCGACGGCCTCGCGCGGCTTGCCGGCCTTCAGCGCCGCGCGCGCCTCCGAAAGAGGATCCATCGAGGCGCTCACCGGATCACGCGGTCCATGCGCCGGAGCACTGCCTCGGGAATTTCCATCTGGAGCGCGGCCGCCGTGACCAGATTGAGTGTGCATGAATGCGGGACGGACTGCTCCACCGCCAGCACGGCGGGTTGCGCGCCCTTGAGGATGAGGTCCACGAAAACCGCGGCCCGCCGCGACCAGAAGACGAAGTCGGGGACGCAGCTCACCAGGGCTCCCGCGTCTCGCGCCTCGGGATAAGGCGAGAGGAGCGGCAGGCGGTATCGGATCGAAAGCTCGACGATGCGACCGGACTCGCGTCGGAAGAGGCCATGGTTCCCCACCAGCAGCGCTCGTGCGCCGCGGGTCTTGAAGGTTGCGAAGGCCGCTTCGAGTGCCGAGGCGTCGCGGACCTCCTCCACTTCGAGCTGCACCCCCAGCGAGGAAGCGGCGCGCCTGGTCTGCTCGAGGGTCCCTACTCCGGCTGGGTAGGTCGAATTGAAGAGATAGGCGATGGGACCATCGCCCGGTGCGAGCGCATCGAGCAGGCGAAGAAGCTCGCCACGGGCGTCCGGTCTGGGGACGACTCCGGTCGCGCTTCCTCCGGGCCGCTCGAGGCTCGCGACCACCCCTTCCGCAATCGGGTCCGCGGACCAGAAGACGATCGGGATCGACGGTGCCGTCCGCTGCGCGATCAGCGCCTCCGTCGAGCCGGAGGCGATGATCAGCTCGACTCCGCCAGCGACCAATTCGCGCGCCCCTTTTGTGAGAGAATCCACGGCCCGGCGCACGCGCTCCGGATCGGTGCCGTATTCAACCTCGATCCTCTCCACGAAAACGATGTCTTCCCCTTCCCGGTAGCCCTGCTCGCGGAGGGCAGCGTGCAAGGCCTCTCGGCGCGGCAGACCGCGCGCCAACGAGACCTCGTCGTTGAAGGCCACGGCGAGAATGCCGATTCGATGCGCGCGAAAAGGGTCTGAAGACCGCTCGCGCGAAGGTGAGGCGGTCGCGCGGTGAAAACAGCCGCACGCTGCCAGCAAGAGGACGACGAATCGCATCTTCATCGATGACAATCACGCTTCCGGCGGAACTGCCGTCATCTGCGCCGGCTCGCCGACGGTCGCCGACTGGGAGGGCTGCGTAGCCGTCGGAACGTGTGGGAAGAGGAGGCTGCTCACCGCGGCCGCCGCGGCGATGCCGGAAATGATCCAGAACACCAGGCTGAGCCCCGACTGCAGCGAGGCCGCCAGCGCGCGCAGCACGGAGGGGTCCAGGCCCGCTCCGTGCGCCGGGCCAAGGAGCTGATCGGCGGCCTCGAGCGGGACCGACCCGCCGCCCAGCAACATCGCCGTGAGAATTCCGCCGAGCGCGCCGACCGCCAGCGTCCCGCCGATGGTCCGGGCGAACATGGTGCTCGCCGTCGCCACGCCGCGCTGCCGCCACTCGACGCTGGTCTGCACTGCGATGAGCAGCGCGGTGTTGGCGAAGCCGAGTCCCACGCCGAAGAGCGCGCTCGCAACCTGCGGGACGTGCACGCTCGCGCCGGGCTTGAGGAACAGCGCCAGCGCTGCCGCCGAGAGCGCCGAGAAAGCGAGTCCGCCGCGCACCAGCGGGCGGAAGCCGACCCGCGGAAGGATCCGCCCGGCGATGGCGCTGGAGATCGGCCAACCGATGACCATCGGCGTGATGGCGCTGCCCGCCTCCGTCGGCGTCCCGCCCAGCACGCCCTGCACATAGAGCGGCACGTAGGTGACCATGGCGATCATCCCCGCGCCGACCAGCGCGCCGCAGAGGGTCGAGACCGCCATCACCCGCGTGCGAAAGAGTTCGAGGGGGACGACCGGCTCCTTCGCCCGCCGCTCCACCGCGAAGAAGAGAGCGAGCAGCACCGCAGCCACAGGCAGGCCGATGGCGCTGGCCATCCCGGCGTGCGTTCCGATGAGCAGCGCCACCAGGCCGAACATGAGCAGCCCGGCGCCGCCGAGATCGAGCGAATGGCGCCGGTGCTCGACCTGCTCGTGAAGCGCGACGAGCAAGAGCGCCGCGGCGGCGACACCGGCCGGCAGATTGATGAAGAAGACCCAGCGCCAGGAGAGATAGTGGACGATGACGCCGCCGAGCAGCGGACCGATCAGCCCGGCCACGCCCCAGACCGCGCCGAAGATCCCTTGCATCCGCGACCGCTCTTCGAGGTTGTAGATGTCGCCGACGATGGTCAGCGTGGTGGGCTGCATCGCGCCCGCCCCGAGCCCCTGCAGCGCGCGAAAGGCGATGAGCGCGCCGATGCTGGGTGCCAGCCCGCTCGCCATCGATCCGACGAGAAAGATGGCGATGCCGGCGAGCAGCACCGGCTTGCGCCCGTAGAGGTCGGCGAGCTTGCCGTAGAGCGGCACCGTCACGGTCGAGGTGAGGAGGTAGCCGGTGAAGACCCAGGAGTAGAGGTGGATGCCGCCCAGGTCGCCGACGACGGTGGGCATGGCGGTGGAAACGACGGTCATCTCCATCGCCGCCATCGAGAGGCTGAGGAGCAGCGCTGCGACGGTGAGCGGGCGGTTCGTCTTCATCGGACTCTTACGATGCCTTGTGTCTTGCCAAGGCGCGCCCGTGTCTTACGTTGGCACCATGAAATTGGACAAGTTTACGGTCAAGGCCCAAGAAGCCTTGCAGGAATCGCAGGCGGTCGCCCGCAAGCGCGACCATCAGGAGATCCTGCCCGAGCACGTGTTCGCCGCGCTGCTGGCGCAGCAGGACGGCCTGGTGCCGCCGCTGCTCCAGCGGGTGGGAGCCGACGTGCGGCTCGTCCAACAGCGGCTCGAAGACGAGCTGCGCAAGATCGCCCAGGTGCACGGCGGCGAGGGCGGACATCTGGCCCAGCGCACCCTGAAAGTGCTCGACGCCGCCGAGGAGGAGGCGGGCAAGCTCAAGGACGAGTACACCTCGACCGAGCACATCCTCCTGGCACTGGCCGCCGAGAAACGCGGCGCCGCGGCGGAGGTCCTCAAGAGCGCAGGCGTCACCCGCGATCGGATCCTGCAGGCGCTGACTGCCTTGCGCGGATCGCAACGGATCACCTCGCAAGATCCGGAATCGCAATACCGCGCGCTGGAGAAGTACGGGATCGATCTCACCGAGCGCGCCCGCAAGGGACAGCTCGACCCGGTCATCGGCCGCGATGAGGAGATCCGCCGCGTCATCCAGGTGCTGAGCAGGCGCACCAAGAACAACCCGGTGCTGATCGGCGACCCCGGCGTGGGCAAGACGGCCATCGTCGAAGGGCTGGCGCGCCGCGTGGTGGACGGCGACGTGCCGGAAGGATTGAAGGACAAGCGCATCGTCGCGCTCGACATGGGGCAACTCATCGCCGGCACCAAATTCCGCGGCGAATTCGAGGAGCGGCTCAAGGCGGTCTTGAAGGAAGTCACCGCCTCCGAAGGAAAAGTCATCCTCTTCATCGACGAGCTGCACACCATCGTCGGAGCCGGCGCGGCCGAGGGCGCGATGGACGCCGGCAACATGCTCAAGCCGGCGCTGGCGCGAGGCGAGCTGCACTGCATCGGCGCGACCACGGTCAGCGAGTATCGCAAGCACATCGAGAAGGACCCGGCGCTCGAGCGGCGCTTCCAGCCGGTGATGGTGGGCGAGCCCTCCGTCGAGGACACCATCTCCATCCTCCGCGGCCTCAAGGAGCGCTACGAGCTGCACCACGGCGTGCGCATCCAGGACAGCGCCATCGTCGCCGCGGCGACGTTGAGCAACCGCTACATCACCGATCGATTCCTCCCCGACAAGGCGATCGACCTGATCGACGAAGCCGCCTCGCGGCTGCGCATGGAGATCGACTCCATGCCGGCCGAGATGGACGAAGTGCGCCGCAAGCTGATGCAGCTGCAGATCGAGGAGCAGGCGCTGAAGAAGGAGACCGATGCTCTGAGCCGCGCCCGCCGCGACGAGATCCAGCGCGAGATCGCGCGGCTCAACGAGCAGATGAGCGGCCTCAAGGCGCACTGGGAGAACGAGAAGAAGGCCATCCAGGCCATCCGCGCCACCAAGCAAAAGATCGAAGAGACCAACCAGCAGATGGCCGAGGCCGAGCGCAAAGGTGACCTCGGCCGCGCGGCCGAGCTGAAGTACGGCGCGCTTCCCAATCTGCAAAAAGAACTGCAGAAGCAAAATGAGCTGCTCGCCGAATTGCAGAAGCAGCGGCGCATGCTGAAGGAAGAAGTCGACGCCGAGGACGTCGCCCAGGTGGTCGCCAAGTGGACCAACATCCCCGTCAGCAAGCTGCTCGAGGCGGAGATGCAGAAGCTCGTCCACATGGAAGAGCGGCTGCGCGAGCGCGTGGTCGGCCAGGAGGAAGCGGTGCGCGCCGTCAGCAATGCCGTGCGCCGCGCGCGCAGCGGATTGCAGGACCCGAATCGGCCGATCGGTTCGTTCCTCTTCGCCGGCCCCACCGGAGTGGGCAAGACGGAGCTGGCGCGGGCGCTGGCCGGGTTCCTCTTCGACAACGAGCAGGCGCTGGTGCGGCTCGACATGAGCGAGTACATGGAGAAGCACTCGGTGGCGCGGCTGATCGGCGCCCCGCCCGGCTATGTCGGGTACGAGGAGGGCGGCCAGCTCACCGAAGCGGTGCGGCGGCGGCCCTATACGGTGATCCTCTTCGACGAGATCGAGAAGGCGCACCGCGACGTCTTCAACGTGCTCTTGCAGATCCTCGACGACGGCCGGCTCACCGACGGTCAGGGCCGGACCGTCGACTTCCGCAATACAGTGATCATCCTGACTTCGAACCTCGGCTCGCAGCACGTGCAGGGCGGCGATCCTGCGCAGGAGGAGAAGCGGGTGCGCGAGGCCATCCGCGCCGAGCTGCGGCCCGAGCTCTTGAACCGCATCGACGAGATCGTCGTCTTCCATTCCCTCGGCCGCGAGGAGCTGGCGCGCATCGTCGACATCCAGCTCAAGCGGCTGAGCAAGCTGCTCGAGGAGAAGCAGCTGCGGCTGGAGCTGACCGACCGTGCCAAGCAGGCGGTGGGCAAGGCCGGTTACGATCCGGTCTACGGCGCGCGGCCGCTCAAGCGCGCGCTGCAGCGGCTGGTGCTCGATCCCATGGCGATGAAGGTGCTGCAGGGCGAATTCAAGCCGGGCGATACCGTCCGCATCGACGCGGGGCCGTCCGATGACGTGCTCACTTTCTCCCGCCGCGAATCCGCGCCCCAGCAGCCGACCATCCATTAAGGTGGACCCGGCGCTGCTGCAGCGGCTCCGCGAAGAGAGCGGGCTGCGGCTCGACCGGGCCGGCAATTTCTGGCACCGCGGCACGCCCGTCACTCACGCGCGCACGGTCGCGGTGCTGCACCAGGGAATCCATCGCGCGCCCGACGGCCGCTGGGCCACGCGCATCGGGCGGGAGTGGGCGTACCTCGAGGTGGAGGATGCGGCGCTCTTCGTCCGCCGCATCGACGGACGCCGCGCGCAGCTCGCCTCCGGCGGATGGGCGGAGATCGAATCCCTCGCCCTCGGCGCCGACGACGCGCTCTATGCCCGCATCGGCGGCGAACGGGCCCGCCTGACCCGCGCGGCGCAACTGTCGCTGTCCGACAAGCTGCGAGAAGATTCGCCCGGCAATTTCTCGGTCGAGCTCGACGGCAGCGGCTTCTCCGTCGGCCGCGATCCAGGCCCGGATCCCGTCAAGACGTGATGGCCAAGAGAGCGAATGTTCGGGTCAAGCTCGGGGACGGCGGCGGGCGATGCGCAGTCCCGAGAGCGTGCCGGCGAATCCCGCCGCGGCGCAGGCGGCGGCGAAGGCGAGCAATCCGAACAGCGGCATCCAGAAGAGATCGCGCCAGGTGGGCCGCTGCGCGCCGGGGCCGAGGGGCGCCAGATTGATCGTCAGGGCCAGCACCGCCGCAACCAGAAACGCCGCGACCACGCCGCCGGCGAGCCCAGCCAGCGGGCGCAGCTCGACGAGGAGACCGACCAGCGCGGAGACGAGGCCTACCGCGAGGAGCAGGAGCGCCAGGAACACGACGGCGCCAGGAGCGCCGGCGAGCTGAAAGATCGCAGCGGCCAGCGCCACCGCCAGAACACCGATGCTCAGCGACCAGCCGGCGGCGCGGAGACTAGAGCGCATCTCACAACCTCAAGCGACAAGTCTACAAGCGTAGGCGCTAGGCCCAATGCTTATCAATTAAGCCACGCTGAACGCCAAAGCAGAGCCCGGAAGCGGGAAAGGGAAAGGGCAGCAGGCGCGTGCCAACGCCTGCTGCCCCTTCCCTTTCCCTTTCCTTACTGGCGTTGACTGATTAGCGCTAAGCCGCCTTCGGCGGCGCGGAGCTTACTCATCGTCGTCCTCGGGAGCGGCGTTGCCCTTTGCGTAGAAGACCTCATCGAGCACGAGTCCGTGCGCTGGAGCGGTAGGACCGGCGCGCTTGCGGTCGCGGCCCTCGAGCAGCGCCGGCAGCGACCCGGGTGCGCGGCGCGCGTGGCCGACTTCGACCAGCGTGCCCACCATGTTGCGCGCCATCTGTTTCAAGAAAGCGGTCGCTTCGATGACGAAATCGATCTGCGATCCGTCTTGCAAGAGATCGAGCTTGCGCACCTCGCGAACCGTGGTCCGCGCCGGGCAGTTGGCGGCGCGCAGCGCGGAGAAGTCGTGCTTGCCGAGAAACGCGAGGGCAGCAGTGCGCATGGCTTCGAGATCGAGCGGCCGGCGGATCTCCCACACCCGGCCGCGCCGCAACGGCGACCGCACCTTCGTCTGCAGCACCGTATAGACGTACCGCTTGCCGCGGGCAGAACGGCGGGCGTCGAAATCCTCCGGCGCCTCTTCGGCGCGCACGCACGCCAGATCCTCGGGCAAAAGCGAATTGAGCCCCACCGTCCAGGCCCGCAGCGGCAGCGTCTTCTGCACGGAGAGCGACGCGACCTGTCCGCACGCGTGCACTCCGGCATCCGTCCGGCCCGCGCCGGTGACGCGCACTTCTTCGCCGCAGAGCCGCGTGACCGCCTGCTCGAGGACGCCCTGCACGCTGCGCCCGTTGGCCTGCACCTGCCAGCCGACGAAGCGCGTGCCGTCGTACTCGAGGGTGAGCTTGAGCTTCACTTCTTCGTGGCGGTTTCGCTCTCCGCCTCCTGCGCGCGCTCCTGTACTTTGTTGACCGCGTAGCGCGCGAGAAGGTCGTTGACGTTCATGGTCTGCAGCGCGCCGCCCTTGCCGCCCGAAGGGACGAAGACGATCTCCTTCCCGGACAGCGCCTCCGCCACGCGCAGCTTGACCAGCGTGCGCCCGCCCGCGCCGCTCATCGCCTGGTTGGTCTTGGCCACGCCTTTGGCGTGCGCGCGCTTCTCGGCGAGGATCGCCTCGGACTCGCGCTGGGAGCTATAGAAGTCGGCGTCGGCGTGCAGCTTCACCTGCGCCAGCTGCCCCGAGGACGTGGCGATCTTCTGGTTCACCTGCCCCTTGGCCGTCTCGAGATTGCGCAGCGTCTCCTGCTGAGCGGCGTGGCCCTCGGAGACCATCCGCTCCGCGGTCTGCTCGGCGAGCTTCTTGTCGTGGATGACCTTCTCGTATTCGGGATGGAAGTGATGCTCGCCCATGATCACCCGCTCGATGATCACCCCTTCGGGCGCGAGGACCTTGGCGAGCAGCGCGCGCGCCTGCTCTGCTTTCTCGAAGCGCTTGTCGGAGACGTAGAACTCTTCGCTGGTCATGGTGTTGAGCACGTCGCGCACGATGCTGCGGCAGGCGGGGCGCACCAGGTTCTCCTTCACCTCCGGCGTGCTGCCGCCGACGTGCTCGAGGATGTAAGGCGCCTTGATGGTGTCGATGCGCCAGGCGACGGTCACGTCGACGGAGATGTCGTTGCCGTCGTGGGTCTTGAACTCGATGTCGTCCTTCGTCGCCCGATCGCCGGAAGTGCGCGACGCGGTCATCTCCAGATTCTGCAAGGCGACGTTATAGACGTTCCAATCGGTGATGATGGCGGGGAAGGTATAGGTCGCCCCCGGCGGATAGGTCTCCTGTTGCACGCCCGACTTCCCGAAGATGCCGATCTTGCGGGTCAGCACTCCCACTTCGGTCGAGTCGGTGCTGTGGAAGGTGCATGCGGCGGTGAGGAGCAGAATGAGCGGCGCGCGCATGGTCATTCCCCTTTCACGTCGAAGCGGCGGAGCAGCGTCTTCAGATCGAGCGGGTTCATTCCGCCTTCGCCATCGCTGGGCAGGACGATGACCCGCGTGCCCTTGAGGGCCTCGGCCATGCGCAAGCCGACCATGTTCTCGCTGCCGACGCCGCGCAGCGCCTGGTTCTCCAGCTCGGTGCCCTGCGCCTCGGCCAGCTTGACCAGCAGATCGCCCTCGGCGGCCTTGGTGCGCCGGTAGAGGTCGGCCTGCGCTTCGAGCTTCTTCACCTCGGCTTCGCCGCGCGCCAGCTCGACCTGGACCGCCGCCGCGCCCTCGGCGACGATCTTGTTCTTCGCCGCCGCGGCCGACGCCGCCTTGGCCTCGGCTTCGTTCTTGTAGACGGTCTGGTCCTGGATCTTCCGCTGCTCGATGGCCGCCTGGTAGCGCTGGTCGTAGGTGTAGCGGCGGATCAGGACCTGGAGGACTTCGACGCCCTTCTCTCTGAGCTCCGTCTCCAGCGCCGCCTGCGCCTCTCGCGCCTTCTCGGTGCGCTTGTTGCCTCGATAGAAATCCTCCGCGTCCAGCTCACCGAGCGAGCGGCGCAGATCCTGCGTGGCCCGGGGGATGACCGCGCTGTCCTCGAAGAGCCGCCCCGGCCCGATGGTGGTCATCACCTTCAAGGGATCGGCCAGGCGATAGAGCACTGTGACGTCGACCTGGACCGTGTATCCCTCGCTGGTCTGGATGTTCACGCCGGGCGCGACGCGGTGGCCTTCCAGGTCCTCGGTCCTTTCGCTGCGCGAGTTGGAGAGCTCGAGAACCTGGAGCCGCGTGGGGAAGCGATGCATCGTCTCGCCCACGCCGACGTAGTGCAGTCCCACGCCATAGACGAAGGGCTCGATGCCCTTGCCCATGCCGAACTTGATCTGCTTCACCCCGGCCTCGCCCGGGCGCACGTAGGTTGTGCACGAGTTGTAGCCGACCAGCACCACCAGGAGGCTGGCGGCGGCGATCCAGAGCAGCCGGAACCTCTTCCCCACCTGCGAGGGAAGGGTCACTCGGGGAATGTCGAACGCCATCTCAACTCCTCTCGCGCCCTCTCGTGCCGCCGTTGGCCTCGGCGGTGACGGCAGGCGCCTCGGCGCGCATCTCGAGCGAGCGCGTCAATTCCGAGATCGGACGATAGGTTTCGAGGGTGCGGCTGGCCTGGCCGAGATCGCCCACCAGCTGGTCGAGCTTCTTGCCGAAGCGGCGCCGGTACCACCACAGCACGATGTCGGGGAACATCGGGCCGATGATGAGCAAGAGCGCCGGGAACCACTTCTCGTAGACGGGAATGTAAGGGATCTCGACGGCGATGATCCCGATGATGAAAGCGATCAGCGCGAAGACCCCGCGGGCGATGATGTCGCCGCCGCGCCAGATGCCGTACTCGCGCTTGGCGAGGGCGAGCTCCTCGGTGACGAGGCGGGCGTAGCGCGGAAGGAGGATGTCGTCGAGCGCGCCCCGCACCCGCTGCCAGTAAGGAGGGTCGTCGACGCCCAGCTCGGTCAGCTGCCGCTCCATCTGGAGAAGCTCCTGCTCCGCATCGCGGCGCAGCGAGCGCTCCACTTCCGGCGTCCATTCCTTGATGCCGGGGCGGCGCAGCTCGAACTGCTCGATGAGGAACCGGCCGATGGCGGCCAGCCCGTACTTCTCCGGGACCATGAGTGATTAGTAACACGCCGGCGGCGTTGCGCCGCGAAACGCCTTTTTCTACAAAGGCGCATGCTCCTTTCCATTCCTCCGCCGGTCTCGCAGGATCAATTCCAGCGGCTCGCCTCGGTGGTCGCCATCGGCTGGTGGGCGATCTGCTTCGCGCTCATCTTCTTCATGCAGAGCGGCTTCCTCTTGCTCGAGGCCGGATCGGTGCGGGCCAAGAACGCCGCGCACGTCTGCGCCAAGGTGCTCTCGCACACCGCCATCGCCACCGCCTCCTTCTGGCTGGTGGGCTTCGCCATCAAGGCTTTCGCCTGGCCCCTCTGCTACCTGATCCGCCAGGCCGGGACGGGCACCGTGCTCACGCGGCTGGACGACGCCATCACCGGCTACGTCGGCTGGACGGGCGCCTCGACCGCCTGGACGCCGTGGAGCTTCACTGCGCTCCCCGACGTCTACCTGTTCAGCTTCTTCGGCTCGCTCACCTTCTGCATCACTTCGACGGCGATCCCCGGCACGGTCTTTTCCGAGCGCTTCCGGTTCAAGGCATATCTCCTCTATGCGTTCCTTTATTCGGGGCTGGTCTATCCGATCTTCGGATTCCTCATCTGGGGAGGCGTGGGCGGATCGCCACTGCTCGACCCGCACAGTGCGTTGGTGCAGGCGATGGACCGCTGGTTCACTCCCGAGCTGACCAGCCCGCTCGGAGCGAAGCTGCAGGCTTACGGCATGGGCGCCGACGCGAGCGGCCGATATTTCTGGGCCCCCTATACCGACTATGCCGGCTCGACCGGCGTGCACGCGCTCGGGGGCATCGTGGGGCTGGTGGGCGGCTGGTACGTCGGCCCGCGCCTCGGCCGCTACCGCCGCGACGGAACGCCGCTGGCCATTCCGGCGCACAACGTCCTGCTCACCGTCTTCGGCGCGCTCTTGCTCGCCTTCTGCTGGTTCGGATTCAACGGCGGGTCAGTGGTCGCGAACGCGGCCTCGCACCCCACTCTGGGCAAGGGCGCGGGAGCGCGCGGGCTCTATCTCGCCGACTACATCTTCAGCGACGTCTGGTGGGTCTTCGTCACCACCGCGCTCGCGGCGGCGGGCGGGACGCTGGGCGCGCTCATCGCCGGCTTCCGTCTGCACCGCGCGGCCGACCCTTTGGTCCTGGCGAATGGATTGCTCGGCGGCCTCGTCGCCATCTGCGCCTGCGTTGGATTCGCGCCGCCCGGATATGGTTTGCTGGTCGGCCTCGTCGCGGGATTTCAGTTCCCCTACACCTTCCGCTGGGTCGAGCGGACGCTGCGCATCGACGATGCCATCGGGACCATCGCCTGCCATCTCGCCTCGGGGGTCATCGGCGGGATCATGGCGGGCATCTACGGGCAGCTCTTCTGGTGGGGCCTCTTGCCGCAGGGCTGGGTGCATCCGGGAGGCGATCTCGCCGGCGGCACGACCATCCCCACGCTCGGCATCCAGATCTGCGGCTTTCTTTCCTTGCTCGTCTATGGGCTACCCGCGGGATATTTCATCTTCAAGGTCTGCGACTGGATGGTCGGCGTTCGCTCCACTCCCGACGAGGAACGGCAGGGCCTCGACATGGCCGAGCACAACATCGAGGCCTATCCCACGGCCGAGAGCGGCGGATGACCGTCGTCTACGACGCCGACTGCGGCGTCTGTCAGGCGAGCGTGGCCTGGCTGCGCAAGCGCGACCGGCGCGGCACGCTGCAGTTCGTCGGCAACGACGAGGCGCACCTTCCCGCCGGCGTGTCGCGCGAGGAGACCGAGCACACCCTGGTCGTCCTCGAGGGCGGGCGGAAGCTGGTCCGCGGCGAGGCGGTGGCTCGACTGCTGCGCGAGTTGCCGCGCTGGTCCGTCGTCGGCGCCTTGATGCGCCTGCCGGGGCTGCGGATCCTGATGGACTTCGGCTACGACCGGGTGGCGCGAAACCGCCACCGCCTCTCCTCGGCCTTGGGCATGCGCGCCTGCGCTACTTCATCTCGGCCGCGCACTGCGGAGAGAGATCGGCCTGGTGCTCCTTGAGGCAGTCGAGGATGCGGCCCTCACCCGGCTTCACTTCCTTGCAGAGCTTCTCGGCATCGGCCCGGCAGGCGCGCACCCCTTCGCGATTCTCGCGGATGCGGGAGAAGAACTCCTTGCACTCCGCCGAGATCTCATTGCGATGCTCGCGCATGCAGGCGGCGCGCTCCTTGCCGGCTTTGGCGTTGGGGCAGAGCTTGGCCAGGTCGGCCTGGCAGGACTCGGCCTCCTCGCGGAACTCGGCGCGCTCCTCCTTGCATTCCGCCGAAAGGTCCGCCTCGTGCTCCTTGAGGCAGGCGGCGATGCGGCCCTGGCCCGGCTTCACGCCGGCGCAGAGCTTGCGCGCGTCCTGCAGGCAGGGGTGAGCGGCGATCAAGAGAGCGATGAGCAGGGTCATGGTTCGATCCTCGCGAGCGAGCGGATCGCTTCGGTGATGCTCGGCAATTGCGGCACCGAGGCCATCTCCAGGCTGTCGGCCAACCCGATGCCGGGAACGTGGGCGCCGGCGAGGAGCCGCGGCGGCGCGATCAGCTCGTAGAACAGCTCCTCCACCGTCCGGCGCAAGAGGTGCTCGCCGAAGTTGGTGATCTCGGTGTCCTCATTGACGAAGAGCGCGCGGCCGGTGCGGCGCACCGACTCGGCGATGCGTTCCCAGTCGTAGGGATGGAGGCTGCGCAGGTCGATCACCTCCGCCTCGATCTCCTCGCGGGAGAGCTCCTCGGCGGCGCGGGCGCAGAGCGGCAGGGTGCGGCCGTAGCTGACCACGGTGAGATCGCGCCCGGGCCGCACGGTGCGGGCCTCACCGAAGGGAATGAAGAGGTCGGGCGTGTCCGGCCATTGCGGCTTCCACTGGCTTCGCTCGCCGAGCGGCGCGTCGATCAATTTGCTCAGCGCCTTGTCGTCGCCGGGCTCGCCGGGGATCTCCTCGCCCGGCTGCGCGCGGACTCGCATCAACGCCTTGGGCACGAGGAAGAAGCAGGGATTCGGATCGACCACGCAGGAGAGGAGGAGCCCGTACGCGTCCTTGGGCGTGGAGGGAATGGCGATCTTGTATCCGGGAATGTGCGTCGCCGTCGCATCGAAGGAATGGGAGTGATAGATGCTCCCGCGAATTCCCGATCCGACCGGCGTCATGATGGTCATTGGACAGTTCCAATCGCCATTGGAAGACCAATGGATCATCCCGCCGAGCTTCAGCAGATCGATCGCGTTGAAGGCATAGTCGCAGAATTGAATCTCGGCGACGTTGCGGCAGCCGGCGAGACCCAATCCGATGCTGGCGCCGACGATGCCGCGCTCGTCCAGCGGCGAGTTCCAGGCCGTCTTGAGGCCTTGCGTGGCGGTGAAGGCGCCGCCCAGCGGCGGACCCACGTCCTCGCCGAAGATGTCGGTGACGCCGTGCCGCTCCTCGGCGACGTGCAGCGCCATGCGGATGGCCTGGACCATGTTGCTCATGGCCGTTCCCGCACCAGGTCCCGGTCGCTGAAGACATGGTCGAAGATGGTCCGCCCTTCCGGCATCGGCTCCTGCCGGACCTTGCGATGCGCCTCCTGCAGCTCGGCGGCAAAGCGGGCGCGCAATTCCTCGATCTGCGCGCGCGTGAGCAGGCCGCGCTCTTCCAGCCGGTGCTCGAAACCCTGCAGGCAATCGGCCTCGTCGTTGACGCGATTCGCGCCCGAGGCCGAGCTGTGGCCGTAGAGCCGCGAGACGATCGCCTCCATCAGGAAAGGCCGCCGCTCGCTGCGCACGTACTCCATCGCCCCGCGCAGCTCGCGGTAGCAGATCTCCGGATCGTTGCCGTCGATCGTCTTCGATTCGATGCCGAAAGCCTTGCCGCGGTCGGAGATCCGCTTCTCGCCGTGCTGCCCCTGCCAGTGCGTCGAGATTCCCCATTTGTTGTTGGTGACGAGGATCAAGACCGGCAATGGATTTGCCGGCCGGGACGACCAGATCAGGCAGCTGGCGAAATCTCCCTCGGCCGTTCCGGCGTCGCCGCCCGTCACGATGGTGATGCCGCGCCCGCCGGCGATCCGCTTCTGGGCGATGGCCGTGCCCGGCGCCATCGCATATTGCACCTCGATAGGGCTCGAGATGGGAACGACATTCCATTCGCGGATGGAATAATGGCCGGAGAAATTGCGCCCGCCGGTATAGGGATCGGTCGCGGTGTTCTTCATCATCCGCAGGGAATCGATCGGGTCTGCGCCCATCGCCAGAAGCGTCGCGCTCTGCCGATAATGGAAATGGCAATAATCGTACTGCGGCCCTCTTCCTTTCTCGATGAGCAGCCCGAGCGGGACGTTGAACGCCTCCTCGCCCGGGCCGCCGATCCAGAAATAGCCGTCGCCCTGCCGGTACATCTGCATGAGCCGTTCCTCGAGCAGCCGGCCCTTGACCATCAATTCGTGCAGCTTGCGCAAGAGCTCGGGCGAGAGCTCGGTTTCGGGCGGACTGAGGACCGGTCGCAGACTGGTGCTCACGGGGCCGGTTATCTATCCCAACCGCCAGCCACTTCAAGGGCACTGTTGGACGCAGTGCGCGAACTCGCTCAGCTCGAGCGGCTGGGGCAGACAGACGTCGGCCACGTCGTCGAGATAGCAGCGGGAAGTGCACAGTTCCGTCGCTCCGCAAGGCGCGGGCGTCGGGCTGGCCGGCGGCTTGCCCGGGCAGGCGGCGAGCCGAACCGCCAGCGCGCCGCAGGAGTTCTGCGCCCGAGCGCCGGAGAGGCAGCTGTCGAGGAGGCCGCGGGTAAGCTCGCAGCCGGCGAAGGAAGGAACGTTGCCGGTGCAGAGGTAATGGTCGTCGGCGCAGGAGAAGTATTCGTCGAACGGCCCGCCGCAGTCGGAGGCGCGCGCCTCGAGCTCGAGCGACTTCGCCTCGTTCTGGCAGGCGGTGATCTGGTCGTCGGTCTGCGCCCGGCAGAGCCCGACGTCCTCGCAGACGCTCTCTGCGTGCGTTCCGCAGGCGATGGCGAAGAGCAAGAACAAGGAGAAGGCTTTCATCGGCTCCTCCTCAGAAAGCGACGTGCACCAGCGCGGTGAAGACGTGGATGGGCCCGCGGTCGCGGTTCATGGCCGGATTGATCACCGGCTGGTAGTGGGCGCTGGCGGAGATCTCCCTGGAGAGCGCGGCGCGATAGTACACCTCGCCGAGGATCTCCGGCCCGTACCGGAGCCTGCCGTCGCCGATGATGAAGCCGTAGCCGCCGGCGGCCAGATAGCGGCGGTGGAGGTTGGAGAGGCCGCTGATCACCATCGCCGCGCCGGCCTCGTCTTCCGGTCTCCGCCAGCGCTCGCCGGACTGGATCGCGCCGAAGGCCAGCGAGCGATCGATCTCGGTGAAGGCCCAGGTCTCGTTCTGCCCGTCGTTCCAGCTGCCGCGGATGAAGGCGCCGGCGCCCGGGCCGATCTCCAGATTGGCGCTGGCGGCGAATCCATGCTTGGTGCGGCCGAAGGCGCGGCTGGCGGTGATGTCGGGATTCGGGTTCTCGAGCGCCAGCCGGTAGCTGCCCATGCGAGCGTCGTTGAGGAAGACGAGAGCGCGCGCCGCGCCTTTGCGGCCGCCGATGGCGAATCGGCCCTCGAGCTCGGCGACCAGGCCGCGCGCTTTGTCAATGCGGAACTCCATCGGCATGAGGTTGGCGTACTGCGGCTCGAGGAAGATGCCGCCGCGCAGCGACCACCAGTCGACGGAGAGGTCCGCCGCCGCGCCCCAGGTATAGCCGCGCGTGTCGGCCGGATAGTCGTATGCGCCGGAGGCCCACAAGCCCCAGCTCATGAAACGCGTGTGCGGATCGTTCGAGTAAGGAACGTTGTCGACGAAGTCGGTGGTCGCCACCTTGCCAATGCTGATGACGAGAGCGTCGCGGTCGCGCGCGCCGGCCAGCTGGTTCGGTCCGCTCTCCAAGGAGACGCTGCCTCCGCCGAGTCCGAAGGTCTGGCGGAAAAAGAGCCGCGCGGGCAGCACCGCCGGCTTGGGATTGCCGACGCGATACACCTCCCCGCTCGGGAAGGCCGCGACGCCGACCGTGAGGCTGAGCCCGGTGCCGCCGCTCAGCTCCGGCTGGAAGTAGAGCTCGCCGCCGCGCCAGGGCCGCACGCCGGCAAAGAGATCGGTGACGATGGAGGTTGCCGACTCGGCGTCGGTGCGCATGCTGTTCTTGCCCGAGTACGCCGCGTCGAAGGCGGGGTGGGCCTGGATGGCGACGGTCGACTGGAAGTGCAGGTTGACGCGCTCCTCTTCCGCGCGAGCGGCCAGCGCGCAGAGAGCGAGCACGATCGACCAGCGCATCACGCACGCCCTGGTTCGGGTTGCGCGGGCTGCCCTTCCGCCGGCTTCTCCTCAGCGGGCGGCGGCGGCGTCTCTGGAACGGCCGGCGCCTCGGCGGCCGGCGCGGTCTCCCTGCCCGCGCTGATGACGTGCTGTCCGGGCTTGGGGGGCCGCGGCGTGTTCGTCGAAGCCAGCACTGCCAGCTCGACGTAGCGGTCGAGCTGGGTCCAGGCGAGGAGGCGATCCGTCTCGTCCGCCATCCCCTCGTACAGATCCGCCGGCAGCGGCTGGTCGGCCCAGGCCTCGGCGTAGGTGTCGTAAAGCTTGTGCACGAATTCCGTCGCGCGGCGCGCTTCCTCGAGAACTTCGCGGTCGGCGCGCCAGGGGCCGGGGGATCGGCGCGGCAGCGCGGCGCGGCGCACGGTGGCGACGTTGCGGCGATAACTGAGCGCGGCCTTGGCGAGATCCGGCGCGGCGGCGAGCAGCCTTGCGCGCAACTCGAGGCGGGGAGAGACAGGCTGCGGGCCATCGGTTGCGGCCGGCTTCTCCTCTGCAGCGGGTGCAGGCTCCGCCGCCGGCTTCTCCTCGGCGGGCGCGGCTTCGGCAGCGGGCGCCGCCTCGGGGGCAGCTTCGGCCGCTTTCTCTTCGCTGCCCGGCGGCGGCGAGGAGATCTCCTTCTTCTCCGCCGCCGCCAGCTGCGCCAGCGCGAGCGGCAGATCGCGGAGGAAGCGCTGCACATCGAAGCCCTGCCCGCCTTCGTAGAGCCGCGCCAGCGCTGTCG
This sequence comes from Deltaproteobacteria bacterium, assembly GCA_005879315.1. Classification (GTDB taxonomy): domain Bacteria; phylum Myxococcota; class Myxococcia; order Myxococcales; family 40CM-4-68-19; genus 40CM-4-68-19. Next base: position 43,072 of record VBLC01000056.1, read on the forward strand.
CTACCCGCTCGAGCGCGCCCGAGCGGAGCTGCTCCATCGAGCGGGGAAAGTCATGGAAGAGACGTCGCTGCGTGTCGAGCTTGTGGTAGAGCCGCTCGGCGAAAGCGAGCGCGGAGACGGCCTGCTCCACGTCGCGGCGGATGGCGTCCCGCAGCGGCGTCCATCCGCCGCCGCTGCCTTGCGGACGCGGTCCGGACGGCGCGCCAGGCTGCCCGGGCCTTTGCGGCTGACCCTTTCCCCGCTGCTTTCTCGCCAAGGAAACCTCCAGCGATCGCCCCTTCAAGCGGAAACGGCGCCGGAAGGCAAGCGTCAGTTGCGATCTTTTTCGCGGGCGTGTGTTAATGCGCCTGCCATGCCCAACATCCGGCCTTACGCGCCCAGGGACTGGCCGCACTTCCTCGAGCTCGAGCTGGAGACGCAGCTGGAGGCGCTGGGAGATTCCACCGAGGAGGAGCGCAAGACGCTGCGCGAGCGGCTGCCGGCTCTCCTCGATGTTCGCAAGGGGATGGCCCGCTCCGGGCCGCGCACTCCCGGCGTGCAGCTCTGGGTGCTGGAGAACGAGCGCGGCGAATTCATCGGCCATCTCTGGCTGAGCGAGCGCGACGATGCCGTGCACGGCACTCGCACGCTGCAGGTGACGAGCATGGGCGTGGTGCGGGCCGAGCGCGGCAAAGGCTACGGCCGCCTCTTGATGCAAAAGGCCGAGCAGGAGGGGCGGGCGCGCGGCATCGAAGTGATCGAGCTGGAAGTGGCCGGGAACAACCGACGCGCGCGCGACCTCTACAAGGACCTCGGCTACGAGACCGTTCGCAGGACGATGCTCAAGCGCCTGCGCGGCGTCTGACCCGGGCGCTATCCGCCGAACAGCCGCAGCGCATTGCCGGAGAGGATCCTCTCTTCGTCCTCGGGCGGCAGCTTCAATGCTCGCAGCGCGCGCAGCTCGCGGTCCCAGGCATACGGGAGGTTGGGGAAGTCGGTGCCGTAGAGAATCCGGCCCGGATGGCGGCGCAGGATCTCCACGTCGGGCCCGCCGGGAAAGTAGCCGCAGATGGCCATGGTGGTGTCGAGATGGAGATTGGGGTGGTCCGGCAGCATCGCCTCGAACTGGTCGGACTGATCGAACCCGAGGTGCGGCACGATGGCGATCGCGTCCGGATGCCGCTGCAGCGCGCGGCGCAGCCGATCGGCGCCCGAGAACTGCTTCACGTCGATTCCGTACCCCGACGAGGCGGGCTCCGGCCCGCAGTGGATCACCACCGGCTTGCGATGTCGCGCGGAGGCGCGCCAGATCGCGTCCATGCGCGGATCATCCGGCGCGACGCGCATGACGTGGCTGTGGATCTTCACGCCGCGAAAGTTTGCGCTCAAAGCTTCTTCGAGAATCTCTTCCGCGCCTTCCTCGCCGGGAAAGACGGTGCAGCAGGGGATCACGCTGGGGTGCCGCGCCGCGATCTGCGCGGTGAAGTCATTCAGCGCCCGCGCCATGCCCGGCTTGTGCGCGTAAGGCAGCGCCACCATCCGGTCGATGCCGCCCGCCCGCAGCTTCGCCACGCATTCGTCCACCCCGATGCGGTGCTCGATCGACCAGGCGTGCTCGTCGAACCAGCGGCGGACGGCCTGCGCCAGGCGGTCGGGAAAGAGATGGACGTGCGCGTCGATCACCATGCGGCGTTACCCGCCGACCACCCTGCGGCGTTGCCCGCCGAGGTTCATGAGCCGGTGGCGCGGTCGTCCCTCGGCGCGCGGAAGCCGAAGATGGAACGGATGCGCGAGAGCAGGTTGGAAGTCTCCTTCTCGACCGCGGGCGGGGCCTCTTCGGAGCGGGCCTGGTCGAGCGCCATCCGCCGGCGGGCGATCACCTCGGCGAGCCGCTCCGCCAGCTCTGGTTCGCGCGAGAGGATCCGCTCGAAGGCGTCGCGGTCCACCGCCAGGAGCGCGGCATCGCCCAGCGCAACGACGGTGGCGGTGCGCGGCTCGCCGGTGAGCACGCTCATCTCGCCGAAGAGAGCGCCGCGGCCCAGGCGCGCCACCTCCCTCTCGCCGGCGTCGATGCGCACTCGCACCAGGACCTCGCCGCGCGCCACCAGATAGAGCGTGTCGCCCTGCTCGCCCTGGCGGACGATCGCCTGTCCTGGACCATACTCGACGAAGCGCGCCCGCTCGGTCAGCACCTTGCGCGCCTCGACCGAGAGCGCCTGGACGAAGTCGATGCGGCCGAGCAGATCCTCCGCCTCGGCAGCATGCTCGCGGCGGCGGCGCTCTTCCGACTCCTGCGCGCGCTCGCGGAAGCTGAGCTGCGTCTGCGGATAGGGCATGTCGATCCCGGCGCGGCGCAGCGCGTACCAGATTGCCTCGTTCATCTGATCGATCGCGGCCCGCTCGACGTGAAACCCCTCGGTGTGCAGCTTGATGCGATAGCTCTGCCCGGTCTCGGTGAAGGCGGCGAGCTGCACCTCCGGCTCAGGCTGCTGCAGCACCAAGGGGCAGGAGCGCACCGCGTCGCGCAGCGCCGCCTTGGCCCTCGCCGGCGAGACGTCGAGATCGACGGCGACCATCAGCTCGATCACGTCGGTGTTCTGCGGCCGCATGTGGTTGACCACCACCTCGCGGCTGATCAGGCTGTTGGGGACGAGCAGCTCGTCCTCGTCGATGGTGATCAGGCGCGTCGAGCGCCAGCCCATCTCCATCACCCGGCCCGTGTACTTCCCGAACGAGACCCACTCGCCCGGCTCGAAAGGCTCCTCGGCGTTGAGGGTCAGACCGGCGAAGAGATTGCCCAGCGTTTCTTGAAGCGCGAAGCCGAGCACCACCGAGAGCAGCGCGCTGGTGGCGACGAGGCTGCTCAAGTCGAACTTGTACTCCATGCGCAGCACCACCGCCGCGCAGAGGAAGGTCAAGCCCCAGACCGAGAGGCTGCGGACGATGCGCGACATTCCCTGCCGGCCGCGCGCCCGCAAGAATGCAAAGAGCAGCGAGTCGCCCAACCGCAGCACGCCGACCGCGCCGAAGAACTTGGCCGCAGCGTCGACGCCGTGGGCGATGGCCGGATGGACGGCGCCGCCCCAGAAGAAGCCGGCGATGCGCGCAGCCAGATAGAGGAAGAGCAGCCGCTGCGGCGCGCCCAGCTCCTGGAAGAATTGCCGGAGCGGCGAGCTCCTCGTCCTGGTGGCCAGTCTCCGCCGCTGCAGGGCGACGAAGAGGAGCAGCGCGAGCGCGACCAGAAAGCTGGTCATTTCCTGGGCGGAGGCGGGCACGTTTCCCATGCTCGCCTCTCGCGGAGGGTGAGCGCAAGATGTGCGCTTGACCGGTCCGGCAGAGGACCCCTACCGTCAGGGGACATGCCCCTGCTCTCTCTTCTTCTCGCGCTGGCGCAGGACGTGCCGCCTGTCCCCAGCCAGGGTGCGCACCTCGCAGCCGCGGAGGCTGGCGACGACAAGGAGGATGCCGCGCCGGAAGGGATCGTCTCGCGCGCCTCGGGACGCCCCGACCATCCGCGCTCGCTGGAGGAGATCGTCAAGAGCGGCTACCTCCGCGTCCTCACCCGCAACAACGACACCAGCTTCTTCATCTATCGCGGCCACCGCATGGGCTTCGATTACGAGCTGGGCAAGAGGCTGGCGCAGCACCTCGGCATCCGCGTCGACATGATCGTCACGCAGAGCTGGAGCGAGATGGTGCCGGCGCTGCTCAAGGGCGAAGGAGACGTCATCGCCGCTGAAGTAACCGTCACCGAGGAACGCAAGAAGCAGGTCCTTTTCGCCGAGCCCTGGGGCCATACCCGCGAAGTCGTGGTGTGGAAGGACGGCAGCCCGGAGATCAAATCTGCGGAGGAGCTCTCCGGAAAGGACGTGCACGTGCGGCGCGGCTCGAGCTACTGGCAGACGCTGCTCGAGCTCAACGGCAAGCTCCGCGCCGAGGGCAAGCCTGAGATCATCCTCCAGGCGGCGCCCGACGACTGGGAGACCGACACCATCCTCGAGGCCGTTTCGAAGGGCGAGATCGTCTACACCGTCGCCGACGAGCTCCTCGCCAACCTCCACAGCGCCTACTGGGACAACCTCGTGCTGGGGCCGAAGGTGAGCGCCGAACGGGACTTGGCCTGGGCCGTCCGGCAGGGCGACCTGCCCCTCAAGAAGGCCATCGACGACGTCTTCCGCGAGGAGCGGCGCAAGCCCGAATTCAACGTCCTGCGGAAGAAATATTTCGAGGCCGAGCGCACTCTGAAGAAGGAGCGCAAGGACAAGTTCTACGCCTCGGAGACCGGCACGCTCAGCGCCTACGACCCGCTGGTGCGCAAGTACGCCGAGCAGCACGGATTCGATTGGCGGCTGGTGGCGGCGCAGATCTACCAGGAGAGCCGCTTCGATCCGCAGCGCAAGAGCTGGGTGGGCGCGCAGGGGCTCCTGCAGATCATGCCCGCTACCGCGAAGGGGCTGGGCATCACCGACCCGACCGATCCGGAACAGTCGATCCGGGGCGGCTTGAAGTACATGCAGCAGCTCTCCGACCACTACAAGGACGTCGTCGATCCGATCGACCGCTACCGTTTCGCGCTCGCCGCGTACAACACCGGCCTCGGCCACATCGACGACGCGCGCCGGCTGGCCAGGCGCGCCGGGGCGGACGCGACCGTCTGGCGCAACGTGGCGCCGTGGGTCTTGAAGCTCTCCGACAAGAAGTACGCGAGCAAAGCGCGCTACGGCTTCTGCCGCGGCAGCGAGCCGGTCGATTACGTGCGCCACATCGACGAGCGCTACGCCGGCTACGCCCAGCTCGTGCCGCTGCAGTCGCACAGGCAGTAGCGGACAATTTGTCGCACCCCCAAAGCGGCGGCGGCGCTTAAGTTCGGGCCGATGGCAGCGTCCACGCGAGCGCTGTTTGTCTCCTTCCTGGCAGTCGTGGCGGCCTTCATCGGCTCGACCATCTGGGCGCAGCAGGTGGCGCGCCGCATCGACGAGGATGCGCTTTTGATCTCCCGCGCCGCCGCGCCTGGCATCGAGGTGATGTCCGGCCTGCGCGCCGAGCTGCGCGCCCTCGAGCTCGAGGTGCTGCGCGCCGCCGACACAGGTGAGGGGGCGCGGGTGAACGACTCGCGCATCCGCATCGATGCGTTGATGGCCCGCGCGCTCGCGCTGCCGAGCGACGCGCGCGAATCGCGGCTGCTCGGCCGGCTGCAGGCCGAGATGCGCGCGCTCGACGTAGCTGCCGAGCGGGCGCTGGAGCAGGCGCGGGCCGGCCACGTCCAGACAGCGCACGAGACGCTCGGCGCGCAGGTGAGACCGCGGGGCGATGCCGCCGCCGATCTGGCGCGCCAGTTGGTCGAATACGACGCGCAGCTCGCCGCCGAGGCTGCGCGCCGCATCGAGAGCGCGCGGGCGCGAGCCAACCGCTTCGCTTACCAGCTCGACGCGCTTTCTGCGCTGTTGGCATTGGTGGCGGCCGGGCTGGCCCTGCGCGCCGTCCGGCAGGTGCAGCGCGTGCAGGACGAGCACCGCGCCGAGGTCGAACGCAAGGCCGAGGAGCTGGAGCAATTCGCCGGGCGCGTCGCCCACGACGTGCTCAGTCCGCTCGGGGCGGTGTCGCTCTCGCTCGGCCTGGCGCAGCAGAGCGCGACGTCTACGGTCAAAGATGCGCTGGCGCGCGGCCAGCAGAGCCTCGGCCGCGTACGCCGCATCGTCGATGGGCTGCTCGAGTTCGCCCGCGCCGGCGCCCGGCCTGAGGCGGGAGCGCGCGCAGAAGTGCAGCCGACCGTCACGGGGCTGGAGCAGGAGATCCGGCCCTTCGCGGTGAAACACGGCGCCGCGCTGCGCATCGAGCCGCCACCAGCGTGTTCGGTCGCATGCAGCCAAGGGGTGTTGCTCAGCCTCCTCTCGAATCTGATGACCAACGCGATCAAGCACCTGGGCGACAGCACGCGGCGCGAGGTCGAGCTGCGCGTCAAACGGCAGCGCGGCCGCGTGCTCTTCGAAGTGGAGGACAGCGGGCCGGGGATTCCAGCGAATCTGGGCGAGCGGATTTTCGAACCTTACGTGCGCGGACCCAAGGCGGGAACGCCGGGCATCGGCCTCGGCCTCGCCACCGTCAAGCGGCTGGTCGAGTCGCACGGCGGATCCGTGGGTGTCCGCGCCGCGCCGCGAGCTGGGGCGCTGTTCTGGTTCGAGCTCGATGAGTCAGTGCTGCCCGAGGAAATCCTGCCGCCGCCCGGCGAGAGTGAGCGAGCACGGGGCATCGTCGCCACTTCGGCTTGACCTGTAGAGTCGAGGCCTGTAGTTTCTCGCGCCCTTCGGGCAATTCCGCCCGGATTGCAGCGCCTGCTCGCCCTCCCGCCTGGCCGGCGGAGGAGCGGGGGGAATCGAAGGAAGCGGGATGTCGCAAGGCCCTTTGCATTACGAGAACATCAAGCCCTCGGTCGTCGAGAAGTACCGCACCCACGAGCGCGACACCGGCTCGCCCGAGGTGCAGGTCGCCCTTCTCACCGAGCGCATCCATTACCTGACCGAGCATTTCAAGACTCACAAGAAGGACCACCACTCGCGGCGCGGCCTGCTCAAGCTGGTCGGCCAGCGGCGGCGGCTCCTCGACTACCTGAAGACCAGGGACACGACCCGTTACCGGAAGCTGATCGACGGGCTGGGAATTCGCAAATGAACGAGGGCCGCGTCAGAATCGGCGCGGCTCGTTTGTTGTAGAACTGTAGAAGGTGCCCGAGCCCGGAGGCGAAGGCACTCAAATGAGCGGGTTGTACCCGGGAGCCGCCGGGACCCTCATCGGAGCAGCGAAACGCGGTTTCGCTCCTGCGATCAGGATCCAACGGTCCCCGGATCCAACCCTGACAAAACGAGCAGTGAAGCGAGCGCGGACCAGAGTCCGCGCGAAAGGACTTTGCACATGGCAGTTCCAAACACGGTCACCGCGCGCGTCGGCAACCAGAACATCTCCATCGAAACAGGAAAGCTCGCCAAGCAGGCCGACGGATCGGTCGTGCTGCGCGCGGGCGACAGCATGGTCCTGGTGACGGCGGTTTCGCAGAGGGAGCCCAAGCTCGGGTTCGATTTCTTTCCGCTCACGGTCGATTACCAGGAGCGGCTCAGCGCCGCCGGCCGCATCCCGGGCAGCTTCTTCCGCCGCGAAGGCAGGTTGACCGAGCGCGAGACGCTCATCTCGCGGCTGATCGACCGCAGCCTGCGGCCCCTCTTTCCCGAGGGCTATCAGAACGACACGCAGGTCATCGCCACCGTCTTCTCCGCCGACAATCAGTACGACACCGACGTGCTGGCGCTGACCGGCGCCTCCTTCGCGATGGCGGTCTCGGACATCCCCTTTCCCTTCCAGTTCGCCGGCGTGCGGGTGGGCCGGGTGGCAGGGAGCTTCATCGCCAATCCCAGCGAGACGGAGCGCGACCAGTCGGACATCGACATCATCATGGCCGCGAACCGCGACTCGATCTTCATGGTCGAAGGCGGCGGCAAGGAAGTCGATGAGAACACGATGATCGAAGCGCTCCTCTTCGGCCAGCGCGCCATCGAGCCGCTTCTGCAGGCGCAAGAGCAGATGGCCAAGGCGGTGGCGGCGGCGAAGCGCAAGTTCGAAAAGGTGCCGTTGGCCGAAGGCGTTGCCGCCCGGGTGCGCGAGATCGCCCTCGAGCGCGTGCGAAAGGCCTATGCGCAGGACGAGAAGCACGACCGGTACGGGCAGCTCTCGCAGATCAAGAAGGAGGTGGTGCTCGAGCTCTGCGACGTCGGCCGGCCCTACGCGGGCAAGGAGAAAGACGTCAAGCAGGCCTTCGAGGACCTCAAGTACGAATACATGCGGCGGATGATCACCCACGAGAACCGCCGCATCGGCGGCCGCGGCACGACGCAGATCCGCAACATCACCTGCGAGGTGGGCCTGTTGGCGCGCGCGCACGGCTCGGCGCTCTTCACCCGCGGCGAGACCCAGGGTCTGGTGACGACGACGCTGGGCACCTCCGACGACGAGCAGCGGATGGAGTCGCTCAAGGGCCAGTCGTTCCGCAAGTTCATGATGCACTACAACTTCCCGCCCTACTCCGTCGGCGAAGTGAAGCCGCTGCGCGGAGCGGGCCGGCGCGAGATCGGCCACGGCATCCTCGCCGAGCGGGCGCTGCGCGCGGTGCTGCCGGCCGACGACAAGTTCCCCTACACCATCCGCGTCGTCAGCGACATTCTCGAGAGCAACGGCAGCTCCTCGATGGCCACCGTCTGCGGCGGCTGCCTGAGCTTGATGGACGCAGGCGTGCCCATCTCCGCGCCGATCGCGGGCATCGCCATGGGACTGATCAAGGAGGAGGACAAGATCGCCATCCTCTCCGACATCCTCGGCGACGAAGACCACCTCGGCGACATGGACTTCAAGGTGTGCGGCAGCGGCAAGGGCATCACCTCCATCCAGATGGACATCAAGATCACCGGAGTCGACAAGCAGATCCTCACCTCCGCGCTGGCGCAGGCGCGCGAGGGCCGGCTGCACATCCTCAAGGAGATGGCCAAGGCCATCGCCACGCCGAGGGCGGACATCTCCAAGTACGCGCCGAAGATCACCACCATCCGGATTCCGGTGTCGCGCATCAAGGACGTCATCGGCCCCGGCGGAAAGGTCATCAAGGACATCATCGCCCGCACCGGCGCCACCATCGACATCGAGGACGACGGCTCGGTGGCGATCGCCTCGCCCAACAGCGAGGGCGTCGAGCAGGCGATCAAGATGATCCGCGCGCTCACGCAGGAGGCGGAGGTGGGCAAGACCTATCTCGGCACCGTCCGGCGGATCATGGAGTTCGGCGCCTTCGTCGAGATCTTCCCCGGCACCGACGGGCTGGTGCACATCTCCGATCTCGCCAACTCGCGGGTGAAGAAGGTCGAGGACGTGCTCAAGGAAGGCGACGAGGTGCTGGTCAAGGTGGTCTCGGTCGATCGCTCCGGAAAGATCCGCCTCTCTCGCAAGGAAGCCCTGGCCGAACAGGGCGGAGGCGATGGCAAGCACGGCGGCGGCCAGCACGGCGGCGGCCAGCAGCAGGCCGCGCCGCCGTCGGTGCCGAAGGCTTAGCCGCAATGCCGATCGGTCGATGGCAGTAGGGAAGGGGAAAGGGAAAGGGATGCAGGCGCGCGCCAACGCCTGACGGCGTTGTCACTGGCGCCTGCATTTGGGGAAAGAAAAAAGCGCCTGCGCCTTCGGCGCCACTGCTTCTCGGGATTCCAGTCGTTCGTCATCGCCGGCTCCTCGCTCCGCTTTTTGAGAGGAGCCGGCGATGACGAACTTTGGAAATCTTCCCTTTGAGAAACTGATCGCTTACCAAGAGGCTCGCAAACTGCTCGAGGCGATGCGGGAGGCGGCCATCAGCGACGGTCGCCTGCGCGATCAAGCCGTGCGGGCCGCGACCAGCGTCTGTTTGAACATCTCCGAAGGAGCTGGACGGGCGGGTTCCGCCGACAAGGCTCGAGTCTATGCGATTGCCCGCGGCGAGAATTGTGAAGCGGCCGCAGCCCTCGACATCGCGCTGGCGGCCGGGACCTGCAAACAAGAGCCTGCCCGGCGGGCACTTCTGCACGCGCGCGCCGTGCATGCCCTGCTCTCGGGGCTCATCCGCCGGTTTGGGATCTGCGGATGAGACCCGACCGGAGGGCATTTTCTTTCCCAAATGCAGGCGCCAGTGACAACGCCGCAGGCGTTGGCACGCGCCTGCTGCCCCTTCCCTTTCCCGCTTCCAGGCTCATCCTTGCCTGCCCCGGCTCACTGGTGCGAGGCTTGAGCCATGAAGCTCGTCAATCTGCTCGTCCTCATACTCGGCCTCGCCGCCCTCGCGTTCGCGGTCAAGTACGCGCTCCAGGGAACCACGGGCGATCCCGCCGGCGTGAGCCGCCCCAAGCGACAGCTCGACAACGTCCGCTCGCGAGC
>VBLC01000112.1 GCA_005879315.1 Deltaproteobacteria bacterium
ACTTCCGCTTCGTCGGCCGCGACGACGATCTCATCACCAGCGGCGGCTATCGCATCGGGCCGGGGGAGATCGAGGCCTGCCTCTCGCGCCATCCCGCGGTGGCGCTGGCGGCGGTCGTCGGCGAGCCTGACCCAGTGCGCACCGAAGTGGTGAAGGCGGTGGTCGTCCTCAAGGCTGCCTTTTCTCCCTCGCCGGCGCTGGTGGCCGAGCTGCAAGAGCACGTCCGCTCGCGGCTGGGGGCGCACGAATATCCCCGCATCGTCGAGTTCGTTCCCGAGCTGCCGCTCACGGCGACCGGCAAGATCATCCGCCGCGCGCTCCGCTCGAAGAAGTAACGGCCCAGAGCGATCTCAAAGCCTCTCAACCCGAGCGTTGACGTGGGCGTGATCGTTGTCGTTGAGGTCGACGGCGACGGCGACGGCGACGGCGACGTGGCCGTGAACGGCGTGGTGGGCCTGCCCCGGTTCGTCTGCGCCCACGGCCAGGTTCACGTCGCCGTCGCCGTCAACCCTCACGTCAGCGTGAACGTCAACGTCCACGTCAACGACTTGACTGATGAGCATTGTGGCTAGTCCCGCTTGGCCCGCGTCGGCGCTGCTCGTGCGGCCGCGCGGCGGCCGGCGCCTGTCGACTTGGCGAACACTTCGACGGTGAGGCCGCCGGTTCCGAGTTCGCGCCCCGCCGTGGCCAGCGCGGCGGAGAGATCGAAATGCGCTTTGCCGGAGGAGCGCGGGCAGGCCTTCTGGGCGACCCCGCCCGGGCCCACCACCGACAGAGAGAACGAGTCTCCCGCGAGCTTGCTCTTGTCAGGGAGAATGAACGAGGCGGCGAGCCCGCGCCGCGCCACTTCCGAGAACGAAGCTCCGGCGGCGAGGCGCACGAAGAACGCATAGCAGTGCGCCGAGTCGACCCGCAGGTCGACGCCCTGGAACGACTCCATCCGCGCGCGGACCGGCTCGTGCATCTGCACGAAGCCGCGCTTGGTCAGCCCGCGCACGGCCTCGTCGAGGCGCGAGGCGGGCTCGTCGAATTCTTTCAGCGCGGGCAGCTCGGCGAAGTGGTGACGCCGCCGGAGCAGCTCCACCGCCTGCGGGTCGGGCGCCTCCAACCGATCGGGGGTTGGGTGGAGCTGGAGCTGATAGCTGCCCGTCTCCGCAGCGATCACCCGGAACTTCAGCGGCCGCCGGCCGACGACGAGGACCTCCGCTGAGTTTCCCTTCAGCGCAGGCTTGGTGGCGGGGCCTTCGACGATCTCGATCCGCGGCGCGCACGGCCCCCCGGCTTCGATGGAGATGCGGCCCGGCGCGCTCCAGGTGGCCGAGTAGAGATCGGCGCCGCCCTTGTCGAGCTCTCCCGAGAGCGACTGCGCCGAGGCGGCGGGCAGGGCGGACTTCCTGCCCGACGCGCATCCCGTCGCGGCAGCCAGCAGCAGGCAGGTGATCCGCTTCATCGCTTCCTCCGGGGCCCCGAACACTCGCGCAACAACCCGGGCATCTGCAAGCGCCTACTTTTTCCGCTTGCCCATGACTTCGCGGATGACCTTGAGCACCTCGTCGGGAAGACAGGGCTTGCTCAGCACCCTGGTGGCGCCGCTCTGCTCTGCCCCCTTGCTGTATTCGCTGCCGGAGAAGGCGGAGATGGTCAGGACCGGGGTGTCCGCCAGCTTCTTGTCGGCGCGCATCTTCCGCAACACCGAGAGCCCGTCGAGCTTGGGAAGGGCGACGTCGAGCAGTACCAGAGAGGGGCGCCGCTCCTTGGCCAGCGCCAGGGCCTCGAGGCCGTCCTTCGCCGTGTGCACCTCGAAGCCTTGCGAGATGAAGAACTCGGCGTACATCTCACGGGTGTCGTCAGCATCCTCGACGATCAAGATGCTGATCGGAGGCTCTTCTCCCGCGATCATGCCGGCCCGGTAACAGCGCTGCTCGCCGATCGCCACCCGCTCGCCGTGCTGTTGTTGAACAGTGCAATCCCAGCTTTTTCGACGGGGCTGACTGCCGCGCGCCGCTCTGCCGATGCAACCCGGCTTGACCCGTCTCCGAATAGGTTGGAAAAATGGCCTTGGGCGGAACGACCAAGACCGTATCTCGAGAGATTGTGGCGCCTCTCGCGTGAGACGCCGACGGTTGCCCGCGGGGGGAATTCGTGAGCGCTCAGCGGAATCGAAGCCCGTTCTACGCCGCCGTTCCGTCTGTGATCATCGTCACGCTTTTCGCGCCGCCGGTGAGCGCGCAGACACTGCCTCCGCTCCCGCCGGTGCCGGTCTTCGCGCTGGAGCGGCTCGAGCTCGATCCCAGCGCGCTCGGTTCGCTCGCGCTCGGTACCGGAATGACGTTGTCGCGCGGCGAGTACCGGCTCGCCGCCGGCATTCATCTCGAGCGCGATCCGCTGGTGCTCTACACCACCGACGGCCAGCGTTTCGGCAGTGTCGTGCACGACCGCTGGACGATGCACCTCTCGGCTGTCTTTGCTCCGCACGAGCGCGTCGAGATCGGCTTCCAGCTTCCGTACGTGCCGCGGCAGGCCGGCGATGACCTGAGCGCCGCCGGCTATAGCCAGCCGGCCGGCGCAGGAGTGGGCGCGCCGCTCGCCAGCGTGCGCGTGGGTCTCTTGCGCCGCGACGAGGAGGCGCCGCTCGACGTCGCCGGCGAAATCGGAGTCGGCATCCCTCTCGCGAGCGCGTCCGCGCTCGGCCGCGACCGGACTTTCTCGCTGCGGCCGCGGCTGATGGCGAGCCGCCCGCTGGGTCCGCTGCTCGCTTCTGCCGAGGCCGGCATCCTGCTCCGGCCCTCGGCGCAGCTGGCGACCGACCGCGTCGGCAATCAAGTCGATGCCGGCGCCTCGCTCGCGCTCGGCGACAAGCTCCGCGGCGAGCTCATCGGTCGCGCCGCCATCCCGCTCACTTCCACGCCGCTCGGCTTCGAAGTGCTCGGCGCCGCCCGCTACCGGCTCGGCGCAGCGGAGCTGTTCGGCCTGGGCGGTCCCGGTCTGAACCGCAATCCAGGTACGCCGGCCTGGCGCGTGCTCTTCGGCATCTCTCTCTCAGGATTCTTGCGAGAGCGGCTGCGGCCGGGCCCCGTCGTGCCCGCACCCGCTCCGCTCGCTCGGATCGTGACGGTGGCGACTGTCCCTCCTCCCGAGCCAACCAGGGCGCCCGAGCTCGCGCCCAGCCCGCCGGAACCCACGCTCACTCCGCTTCTGGCCTCGGTCGTGCCAAAAGAGAAGCCGCGGGTGATCATCGGCCGGCAGAAGCTGGAGATCCGCGAGCGGATCTTCTTCGCCAGCGACAAGGCGGACATTCTCAGGCCCTCCTTCTCCATCCTCGATCACCTGGCGAAGGTGATCCTCGACCATCCCGAGTTGCCTCCCATCGTCGTCGAGGGCCACACCGACGACCGCGGCCTCGGCGCCCACAACCGCAAGCTCTCGCAAGAGCGGGCGCAGGCTGTCTGCGCCTATCTGATCGACAAAGGAGTCGCGCCCGGGCGCGTGCGACCCAAGGGCTTCGGCCCCGACAAGCCCATCGAGAACAACAAGACCGCGCGTGGCCGCTCGAACAACCGCCGCGTCGAGTTCACCCTGCGCGCCGAGGAAGTGGTGCGGCAGGCGCTCGAGGACGACGGCCCCGGGGGAATCAAATGATCCCGCGCCGCGCCCTGTGCGCCTTGGCTCTCCTCGCCGCCTGCGGCGCGCCCGAGAAGCCCGCGACCGACGCCGTCGAGCAGGCCCTCTCGCAGCAATTCGCCGCCGGCTCGCTGATCATCCCGATGGACAACACCTATCAGGACTCGGGCGCGCTCAAGGCCTTCGGCCTGGTCGACCTGCTCCTGCGCAGCGGAGTACCGGTGAGCTGGGCGATCGCGTCGGGAAAGTCATCCGGCGGGACCGACTTCACCGCCAGCGCCACCGACGTCGCGAGCGGCGCGGCCATCTCGCATCATCCGTACAAGGCGGGACCCTTCGTCGTCGCCTCGGCCGATCGCGCTGCGGCGCTGCCGCTGATTCTCGCCTGGCAGAAGGCGAACGCGACCGCCGTGCATTCGGCCACCGCCGGCTTCAGCGCCGAAGTGCGCCTCAAGCTGACGGCCGCGCCGCGCATCGGCATCTTCGCCGACGGCTACGAGGGCATCGCCTTCGGTTATCTCAATGCCGCCGGCATTCCCGACTCCGCCGGCCACCGGTGGCCAACGACGAATCTCGACGAGTACAAAGGCCATCCCGACGTCCTCATTCGCGAGGCCATCCAGGGTCCCCAGACGGGCGGCGCCCTCGACGGCGCTCTGCTCAACTCCGACGGCACGCCGGCTTTCTGCAATCTCACCTCCATGCACTACGACGCGCCCGCCGACGAGGAAGTGGTTCGCGAGGTGCGCGGCTGGCTCACCGGACGGCCCGTGCACGCCTTCATGGAATGCCAGGCGGCCTACTCCTTCGAGAACGCCGCCAACGGCAAGTTCCTCACCACCGGCGGCTTTCAGCAGAACGACTACAAGTTCACCCCGAACCCCAACACGGTCCTCCTGCCGGACAGCCCCTTCGCCCAGCTCGACGGATCGTTCTTCGCGGTCCCGGGCGCGCTCGGAACGATCGGGCTCTTGTCGGGATCCCATTACCGCGCGGCGACCGCCCTCCTCGATCAGGCCAGCGACGCTCTTGGGACCCTCTCGCGCGCCGCCTGGGTCACCGGCTTCCTCGACGGCGACACCGCCAATGGCAAGGTGAGCTACCTCTCCGGCCATGAGTACTCGACCTGGCTCCCCATCTCGGCGAGCCCGACCACGAACGGCGTCCGCTTCTTCCTCGACAGCCTTCTGGAGTCGCCCTGCGTCGTCGCCGCTGGTCAAGCCTCGCTCTCGCTGACGAAGAGCGCGCCCGCGCTCGTCGACGGCTCGAGCATCACCTTCCACCTCGCCTGGTCGAACGGCGGAAACGGCGCCGCGGGCAACGCGGTCCTCGGCGACATCCTCCCCGCCGGCACGACGTTCATCTCCGCCACCGGCGGTGGCAAGAGCACGGCCGGGACGGTGAGGTGGAACCTCGGCAACATCGCCAAGGGCGCCTCGGGATCGGTCGACCTCACCGTCTCCGTGACCGCCGACGGCAGCTACTCCAACCGCGCGACTCTCGACTATCAAGAGAGCCTCACTCCCAGGGCCGTCTCGAGCAACACCACCGTGACCGTCCGCAACGCCACGCCGCCGCACACGACGCTGCTCTCGACGCCGGCCTCGCTCACCAACCTGACTACGGCAACCTTCCAGATCGCTTCCGACAAGATCGGTTCGACCTTCGAGTGCTCGCTCGACGGAGCCGGCTTCGCCGCCTGCGGCAGCACGTTCATCGGCACCGGGCTGAGCGACGGCGCGCACACCTTCCAGGCGCGGGCGCGCGACGCGGCGGGCACTGTCGATCGCACGCCGGCATCTTTCTCCTGGACCGTCGACACCGTCCCGCCGGCGCCTCCGTCGATCGACTCGCCGGCGGACTCGGCGTTCATCGCCAGCACGAAGCCGATGCTGGCCGGCTCGGCAGAATTTGGCGCGACGGTGCGCGTGTTGGTCGACGGCGCGCCCGCCGGCTCGGCGGTCTCCGCCGCCGCGATCGCCGCCTCGGGCCGCTGGATGGTCACGCTCGCGAGGCCGCTTGCCGAAGGCCCCCATACCCTCAGCGCCACCGCCACCGATGGAGCCAACAACGAGAGCGCGCCGGGTACTTCGAGTTTCATTGTCGACACTACGCCACCGACGACCAGCATCACCTCCGGCCCCGGCCAGCTCGGCGCCGATCGGACCGCGACCTTCACCTTCGCCGCCAGCGAGGCGGCTACCTTCGAGTGCAGCCTCGAGAACGCGGCCTTCGCGCCCTGCAACACGCCCTTCGCCGTCAGCTCGCTCCCGCTCGGCGACCACCAGCTCCTGGTGAGGGCGCGCGACCGCGCCGGCAACGTCGATCCCAACCCCGCATCGTATCTCTGGCGCATCCTTGCCGACGTTCGCTTCCGCGGCGGCGGCTGCGCATCGGCAGGCCAGACCGGCGCCTGGGCCCTGCTCGGCATCGCGCTCTTCCGGCGCAGGAGGCATTGACGCCAGGACTGTAATACCGCACCCTCAACGCACCGCAAGGAGGCCGGGTCGATGGCGATGACGGGCAGCGAGGCAACGCAACGGTACGCAACGATGGTCCTGCGCCTGGTCCGCAACGGCTATGCGGTGGCCAACCCATCGCAGCTCGATCCGCTGCGCGACTGCCCGGACCTGGACATCGTCGACGAAAAATGGGTCCCGCGCTGGGCGCTGGAGGCGGAGGCGGCCTTTCAGGAGTCCTGCTACACGCGGGCGCAGCAGCGCGCCGTCTTCTCCCGCGGCCAGGCAGCCGTGCTCGAGGAGCTGTCGGCGCTGGTGCACGAGGGCAAACGGCCTTACGTCTTCAAGTCGCGCGATCCCTGGCAGCGACACCGCATCGACGCGTCCACCGAGACGGCCATCCGCGCCGCCCTCCAGCAGCACCGGCAATCTTGTCTCCTCTGCCAGCGGGAACAGAGCTGCGCGGAGGCGGCCGGGCTCCAGCAAGAGATGCAGCAGCTCTTCCCGCGCGACCGGCGCAAGAGCAAGCGGGCCTAGCTTCGTTGGCTGAGAGCGGACCAAAGTGGATTGTCGCGATCGAGTGCGACGTGAGCCGCGTTCCGGCGGAAGTGCTCACGCTCGTGCACAAGCAGCTCGACGAGATCGCCCGCGCGCTGGCGATGATCGAGCCCTCGAATCCTTTCTGGAACTCGCTGCGGTCGAGCGGCATGCGCGTGGGGATCGAGGGGTGGAAGTTCAAGTTCCGCGTCGACTTCGGCGCGATCGTGCTGTCTGAAGCTTATCCAGTGACGCCCTTCTGAGCGGACGGGGCGCACGGTATCGCCCGGGCGGGCCGTTGTACCGCCGCCGTGTAAAGGTGTAGATCGGCGCTCCCTGGAGGCCGCCATGGCGAAGACCCCGCTCTACCTGCTTCTGCTTTCCACCGCAGCCCTGGCAGCGCCGACCCGCAATCCGAGCTGGTGGAACAAGTACCAGCAGCTCTTGCAGAACGGGCCTTCGCCGCTCAGCACCAGCCCCGGCCTGACCGTCGGAACCAACGTCGATGTCTCCAACGAGTGCGGCCCGCAGAGCGAGACGTACATCACCTTGGACCCTACTCACCCGAAAGTGCTGGCGGCCGGCTCGAACGAGATCTTCCGCCTCCCGATGCGCGGGTACTTCTCCTCGAACGGCGGCGCCAGCTGGGGCGGCGTCGACCTGCCTCTGCCGGCGCCGCTCTCGGGCACCAACGATACGCGCTTCGGGTCGGACCCGACACTCGCTTTCGACACCTCGGGAAACCTCTTCTACGGATACATCGTCGTCTTCTTCGGCGCCGGCAGGGGCGTCAACGGCACGGAGATGGCCGTGGCCCGCTCCACCGACGGCGGCAAGACCTATCCGTCGACGGCTTTCTTCAGTTTCTCCAGCGGTGGCGATCACTTCAACGACAAGCCGATGATCACCGCTGACACCAGCGCCGCAAGCCCCTTCCGCGACAACGTCTACATCGCCTGGGACGCGGCGAGCGGCGGGTCGATCTCGGGCGGCATCCGCGTCGGCGCCTCCAGCGATCAAGGCGAGACCTTCTCCATCACCAGGGCTGACAATCCCGGCGGCCCAGGCAAAGGCATCGGCGCAATCCCCTTCGTCGGGCCGAACGGCCAGCTCTACGTGGCCTGGAACGACTACGCTGCGAGCCAGATCACCTTCAATCGTTCGATCGACGGCGGCGCCACCTGGGGCACAGCGCATCCCATCGCTAGGCAGTCGCTCGGGTTTCAGGCGTTGATCCCCGCGCAGTCCTTCCGCGGCGCCCTGGTCTATCCCGCCTGCGACGTCGACCGCTCGACAGGACCGCGCCGCGGCCGATTGGTCTGCTCCTGGATGGACATGAACTTGAACTCGGCCGGCAACACCGACATCCTTGTCGCCTTCTCCGACGATGAGGGCGATACCTGGTCCAGCCCTGTGGCGGCGACCGATCGGCTGGGCGGCGTCGACCGCTTCAATCACTGGCTCTCGACCGACCCGACCACCGGCGACGTCTTCGTCTCGTTCTACGACACGCGCAACGACACCACCGGCGCACGGTACATGTTCGACGAGTACCTCTCGGTCTCCACCGACGGCGGCAGAACTTTCGCGCCCAACGTCCGCGTCTCGACCGGGAGCTCGAACGAGCACGACTGCAACGGCGTCTTCCCCTGCTCCGCGATCAACTACGGCAACCAGACCGGCGACTACGAAGGTCTCGTCGCCTTCGGCGGCGTGGCGCACGCGGTCTGGACCGACAGCCGGCGCAACCAGCAGACGTCGTCCAGTTGCCCGCGCGGCTTGATGGAAGAGGTGTTCACGGCCGCCGTCAGCCAGTGACGCGGCGGCTCGGGCCTGCTACTTGCCCGAGAGCAGGAAGAGGAACACCACCGGCGCGATCGCGCCCAGCGCGTAGAAAGCGAGTGGCGGTCCCCACGTCTTTGCCCATTGCAGCATGGCAGGACCTTACGCGAGCGGGCGGGCAGGGGCGCAAGGGCCGCAGGTGTGTTCGCGTGGGGAGCGCTGCTCACCGCAGCGGCGCGAGGGGGAGCCGTTCGATCCGTCGCAGCGCGCTCCTCGCCGCGTAGTAGCCGCACATCCCATGCACGCCGCCCCCCGGCGGAGTCGAGGCGGAGCAGAGAAAGATGCGGGGATTCGGCGTCGAGTAGGGATCGAGCCGCGCCACCGGCCGGGTGAACATCTGGAACAGATCGGCCACGCCGCCGGTGATCGCGCCGCCGACGTAATTGGGATTGTGGCGCTCGAGATCGGCGGTGCGCATGAGGTGGCGAGCGAGAATGCGATCGCGAAACTGGGGCGCGAAGCGCTCCACCTGGCGCTCGATGTTCGAGGTCATGTCCACCGCCGAGCCGGCCGGGACGTGGCAGTAGGCGTAGCCGGTGTGCCTGCCCCTGGGCGCGCGGCTGGAGTCGAACTGGCTCTGCTGGACCATGAGAACGAAGGGCCTGTCGGGATGCTCGCCGCGCCAGACCGCGGCTTCGGCAGAAGCGATCTCCTCCAGCGTCCCGCCCAGGTGCACCGTCGAGGCTTGCAGACACTGTGGATCCTTCCAGGGGATGGGTCCGTCCAGCGCCCAGTCGAGCTTGAAGACCCCCGGGCCGTAGCGATAGCGGCGCATCCGTCGGAGGTATCCAGGCGGAAGGACTCCTGCGGCGATGTCGGCCAGCTGGGAGGGGCTGGTGTCGAAGAGGTAGACGCGCGCAGCGGGAAGGTCGGCGAGCGATCGCACCTGCCTCCCGGTCTCGATGCGGCCGCCCTTGGTGCGGAGGCAGCCGGCGAGAGCGCGCGCGATGGCGGCCGAGCCGCCTTTCGCCACCGGCCACTCCTCGAGGTGGCCCGTGAGGAGGAACAAGAGCCCGACCGCCCCGCTCAGCATCCGTTCGAGAGGAAGAATGGAGTGCGCCGCGCATCCAGCGAAGAGGGCCTGGGCGCGCGCGCCGCGGAAGAAACGGCGCGCGAGGCCTCTCGCCGACCGCATCGCGCGAGTCCCGAAGCGCGCCAGCAAGAAAGGATGGCGCGGCAAGCCGAGCGGCCCGAGCACGTCGGCGAGCAGTCCTCGCGGGTTCTCCAGAAAGGGCGCGAGCAGCCGGCGATAGCGCTCTTCATCGACGCCGACTCCCCGCGCCGTCTCTTCCAGCGAGCGCCAGAGCATCACGGAGGGCCCATCGTCGAGGGGATGGGCGACCGATGCCTTGGGACGGATCCACTCGAGGCCGTGGTCGGCGAGCGGCAGCGTGGAGAAGTAGGGGGAGAGAATCGCGAGCGGGTGCGCGCCCGAGCAGACGTCATGAAGAAAGCCGGGCAACGTCAGCTCGGCGGTGCGCACGCCGCCGCCCAGCTCCTGCATCGCTTCCAGCACCAGGACCGACGCGCCTGCCTGCGACAGCGCAATCGCCGCCGCGAGCCCGTTCGGGCCGCTGCCGACGACGACGGCGTCGACCTCAGGCAAGGCCCGCGTTCACAGCCGCGAGCAGGAGCAACGCAGCTCCCCCGGCCCCACCCGCCCGGAGTGCATGGGGTGCTTGGCCTCCGTCCACTCCTGCCAGCCGGCGTTCATCTCCTTGACGAAGAACCCGAGCTCTGCCAACTGCAGAGCGGCTTTCAGCGAAAGCTGTCAGGTGCGACTCCAGCAATAGGTCACGAGCTCCTTGTCCCTCGGCAACTGCCCGGCAAGCTGCGGCAGCTCGGCGAGCGGCGCGCTCACGGCCCCCTGGATATGCGCCTTGGCGAAAGCGTCCCGGGCGCGCGTATCGAGGAGCACGAGATCCGGCGCTCCGGAGTCCTTGTTCACCCAGTGGACCACGTCGGCGACCTGCCGCTCCGCCTTGAGTTTGGCCGCGAAGTGCTCGCCGTTGTGGCGGATGTCTTCCTGCGAAAAGGCCATCGCATACCTCCACCCGAACGATGCCGCCGGCACCCTGGAGTTGCACGCCCTCGGGGGCGCTCTGTCGGCAGCTTGACCGGCGGGCGCGCCCGGTCGAAAACCTTTCTCGGCAATGTCTTTCTCGCGCAGGCGCCTAGCGGGCGTGACCATCGCCGCCGTTCTCGCCGCCGGCGCGGGCGCTGCCACAGTCGCGATCGAGGCGTCGCACCGCCAGGCTCGCCACGATGATCTGGCCGAGGCCGCCGAATCCGTGCGAGCTCGCGCCGAGGACGCCGTGCGAGGGCAGCTCGCCACCGTCGAGGGGCGCACGGTGGCCGCCGCCTCGATCCCCGTCTTGCGCGCGCAGCTCGGGGTCGTCGACGAGGCCACGCTGCGAGACGGCTTCTCGACCGAGCCCTGGTGGGAGCCGGTGCGGCGCGACTTCCCCATCTACGGAGTCGCTTCGGGCGATACGCCGGAGGTCCTGGTCGGCGGCGATGTTTCCGCGCTCGACTTCTCGGCGCTCATCCGCGCCGCGCGCAAGAAGCGGCAGGCGTCCGCGGTGGTGGTCTCGCCAGGGACCGCGGTCGCTGCCGGGGCTGCGCTGGTCGATCGGCCAAAGGCCACGCCGTTCGCCATCGTGCTCGCCAAGCCGCTCGGCGCAGAGTTTCTCGACGAGATCGCATCGCGCACCCGCGGTGGCGCGCTGCTCAGCGACGGCAAGCGCGCGCTGCTCGGTGCCGGCCCTGCCGAGGAACAGGAGCACCTCAAGTCGGCGGTGGGAAAAGAGAAGGCGGGCCTCGTCGAAGGCCCGAGCTGGGCGGGCGCGTCTGCCGAGCTTGCTCCGGGCCTCTGGCTGTGGTTCCACGCGCGGCCGCGCATCGCCGCGGCGAAGACGCCGCTCGATCTGATCGCGCTCTGGGCCGCCGCGGGGGCAGGCGCGCTGATCTCGCTCGTCGTCGCCTTCCGCCGCGGCGGCGCGGCAGCGGCCGGGGCCGACTCGGAAGCGGAGATGCCCACCCTGCCCTCCGCAGGGCGAAGCGATCCGGGGCGCGGCGTCCGAAGCGACCCGGGGCGTCCCGGCCGCAGCGATCCCGGCCGCACAGGCGATGCATTGCGCACCTCGCCGCGCTCGACCGATCCCGGCGAAGCGCGCAAGGTCAGCCCCCTCCAGCGCCCCAAGCAGTTCGGCCGCTACTTTCTCGTCGACCGCCTGGGCGAAGGAGGCATGGCCGAGGTCTACACCGCCGTCGCCTTCGGCGCGGAGAAGTTCCGCCGCACCTTCGTGGTGAAGCTCCTGCACTCGAGCGCGCAGCGCACGCCCTCGTTGGTGGAGATGTTCATCGACGAGGCCAAGCTCGCCTCGAACCTCGTCCACTCCAACATCATCCCCGTCTACGACTTCGGGAAGATGGGCGACGAGTACTTCATGGCGCAGGAGTACGTGCTCGGCCGCGACCTGCGCAAGCTGGTCACCACCAGCCTGGAGAAGGAAGGCAAGCTGCTCGACCCGCGGCTCTCGGTCTACATCGCCCGGCAGGCGCTGCACGCGCTGGAGTACGCGCACACGCAGAAGACGAGCGACGAGCGGCCGATGGGCATCGTCCACCGCGACGTCTCGCCCAACAACATCCTCGTCTCCGCGCGCGGCGAGGTGAAGCTCTTCGACTTCGGCATCGCCAAGGCCGACGAAGGCCGCCTGCATCAGACGCAGACTGGAGTGGTGAAGGGCAACGTGCAGTACATGTCGCCCGAGCAGGCGCGCGGCGAGCCGGTCGACGCGCGCGCCGATCTCTATTCGCTCGGGCTGGTGCTCTATTTCCTCCTCACCGGACGTTCGCTCTACCGGGGCGAATCGGCGTACGAGCTTCTCGTGCAGGCCGCGCAGGGACTGACGGAAAAGCTCATGCCCTCGCTGCAGAAGCTGCCGCCGCAATTGGGGGCCGTCCTGCGCGTCGCGCTCGAGCCCGATCGCGAGCAGCGCTTCCAGACCGCGACCGCCTTCGAGAATGCTCTCTCGGGGATGCCCACCGGTGCCGCTGCCGAGCTGGCGCGCGTGCTGCAACGGCTCTTCGGAGAAGATTTGAAGGCAGAGCAGGCGCGATTCCTCAGCATCCAGCCACCGCCCACCGACGAGGACGCGCCCGCTGGAAGCTGAAGGGGGGATCCGATGCGCTTCGCGAACGCTGCCGCGCTGCTGCTCGCAGTGTCTGCCTGCACGGAGCCGCCGCGGGCCACTGGTTCGCTGCGCACTCTCGACGATCTCGTCCCGGCGGCGCGCGCCGGCGATGCCGATGCGACTGCGTCCATCGTCCTGCGCGGACAGCAGCTGCCCTGGCAGTCCAGCGGGCTGGTGCAGGAGCCCGACCGCGACGGCCTCGTCGTGCAGCCCGCCTTCGCCGACGCGCGCCCGGCGGCCTTCGTCACCACCGAGATCTGGGACGGCTTCCCGCGCGTCTGGGCCCAGCCGATCTACATCCTGGTGACGGGCTTCGACCCGCAGGGTGGGCCGCAGCGGCTGGCGGGCGCCAATTCCATCTTCGGGTTGGGACCGAAGAGCCGCTTCTACAGCCCTTACTGGCAGACCTTCTACGTCATGGTGCCGAGCGGGTTTGCCACCGATTCCTTGCGCAGCAGCGAGGCGGTGATCAATTCAGGACTGCCTCTGACTCCCGGCCCGCTGCGCTTTTGCGCGCTCGGACCGCGCGAGGTCGAAGTGGCGCACCCGGTCGGCCAGGGTCCCGTCCATCCCTTCACCGGCGATGCGCTGCTATCGCGACTTCCCGCGCAGGCGTGGGCCGATGGGGAGCTGACCTGGGTGCTCGACTTCGGCCTCGACCGCTACCGGGTCAACGACAACCTCGTCGTGCAGGAAGCGGCGCTCTTTCGCTTCGCCTTGCTCGGGGCGGACGGGACGCCACAGCCCATTCCGGTGCCGCCGGTCGTCGGCACCGGACCCTTCCGCACGCCGCGCGCCGCCGATGCGCCCAATGGCTTGCCGCGGTTCGGCGCTCTCCGGCACGAGTACCTGACCACGATCACGCCGCGCGCCGGCCAGCCGGTGCCCGGCATCTTCGTCAGCGCCAGCCGGCCCGCGCTGCGGCAGCAGCTGATCGCGCAGCTAGGACAGGTCTTCTTGCCTCTCCCCTCCGGGGCGGCGGAAAGGCTACCCGAGCGCGAGCAATACACACTGCGCGTGGCGCTCGACGGCAGCTGCTTCGGCCTCACCGACTTCCCCAACTCCTGCACCTGGCTCGACACGCAAGGGGCGGTCGAGGGCAACCTGCCCTCCACCGCATTCACCGACACGAAGCGCTTCAGCTCCGGGGCCTTCGTCTTCTTCGACGGGGTGGCGCCGTGAGGACCGCGCTCTTCACCCTGCTCGCCACCTCCGCGGCCGTGGCGCAAGAGAGAGCGCCTGCGCCGGCAACGGATGCGTACGCGCCGCCCGCCGCGGCCGCCCCGGCGCAGTTGCAGATCAATGGCTATGCCGACATCGGCTTCGCTGTCGCGCAAGGCGATGGCACGAGCTTCGCTCCCGGCGACACGCGCATCCCCGCCGACTACGGCGCCGACACCTTCGCTACGGCAGTGAACTCACGCGGCGACGTCGCCTCCACCGATTCGCGCGGCCGCTTCGTCAACGGCTTTCTACCCCGCTCGATGGGCATCGGCGGCCAGCCGTCGTTCCTTCTCAACACCTTCGACGTCGACCTCAAGTACGTCCCGGCCAACGCGCCTTTGCTCCTCTTCGGCCGCCTGCAATTCCTGCCCCGCTACGGCGGGGCCGGCAACGAGACGCGCGTCCTGGTCGAGCAGGCCTTCGCGCGCATCATTCCTTTCAGCTCGCAGGAGCTCGCGCTCTCGCTCGGCAAGTTCGACTCCGTCTTCGGCATCGAGTACCTGGAGAACGAAGCGAACCTGCGCACCAACGTCACGCCTTCGCTCATCGCCCGCTACACCACCGGGCAGTCGCTGGGGATCAAGGCCTTCTACCGCGTGCAGATCCCCGCCCTCTGGGCGGCGTTGAGCCTGAACGCCGCCGCGACGAACGGGGGCACGCTGGTCGAGACGCTCTCGCCTCCCGACCTGAGCCTTTCCGGCCGGCCCATCGGCAGCGCCCGGCTCGGGTTCGAGCTCAACCTCCCCGCCCTGGAATTGAAGCTCGGGGTGAGCGGCATGTACGGCCCGCGCAACGATCAGCACGGCGTGCAGGTGCGCCAGCGCGCGGCGGGCGCCGACGTGCGCCTCGTCATCGGCGGCCTTTCGCTCAGCGCGGAGGGAGTGATCATCAGCCAGGACCAGGGCGGGGCGGACAAGTCGAACGGTCTCGGCCCAGAGACGGTCGTCTCCGCCTTCGACGCCCGCGGCGCCTATGCCACGCTGGCCTACGGGATGCCCCTCTCCGACGGCGCCTTCCGCAAGCTGACGCCCTACGCCCGTTACGAGCAGCGCCATGCCCAGTTCGAGGGCTTCTCGGCTTATACTGTCCAGCGGGTGACCTTGGGGGGCCGCCTCGACCTCTGGGATGAGCTGATCGCCAAGGCGGAGGTGCTCTTGAACGGCGAGTTGTCAGGGCTGCCGAAGGTCGCCAACAACGTCTTCACCTCGTCCTTCGTCTATTCCTTCTGATGCGCATCGTCACTCTCGCAGCCGCGCTGATGGCGGCCGCCACACCGGCGGAGAAGAAACCTGCGCGCGACAGCAAAGGGCTCTCGCGTCTGATCGAGCGCGAGACGCAGATCGCCGGCCTTCTCACCGCCGGCAAGCTGGCCTACGACGCGGGCGACTTCGCCACCGCGGCGGCCAACTGGGAGACGCTGCTCAAGATCGAAGGGCTTTCCGGCGAAGTGGAGCGGGCGGTGAGGCCACTTCTCGCCGAGGCGCGCGTCCGCGCTGGCCAGCCGCTGCCGGTGGAGATTCCCGACAAGCAGGAGAAGGCTCCTCCTCCGCCAGAGGTGACCGTCTCCGGCACGGTGAGCGGCGGCGGCGCAACCGGCCCCGGCGGCGCTGTCATCACCCTTCATCGCGTCGACGGCTGGACCCCCAAGCCCGCGGCGCTCGGCAAGCCTCTCTTGCAAAAAGAGAAGCGCTTCCTCCCGCACGTCCTCGCCGTTCCGGTGGGGAGCGTGGTGAACTTCAGGAACGAGGACGAGATCTTCCACAACGTCTTCTCCCTCAAGCCGCAGTTCGACACGGGCCTGCACAAAGGCGGCGAGGCGACGCCCGTCAAGTTCGACAAGCCCGGCGTGGTGGAGCTGCTCTGCAACATCCACGCGACCATGCTCGGCTACCTGGTGGTGGTCGACACGCCCTGGTACGCGGTCGCCGACGGCAGCGGCGCCTTCCAGATCAAGGGCGTTCCGGCCGGCGACTATGAAGTCGACGTCTGGCACGAGAACGCCAGCGCGCCGCTCAAGAGGAAGCTGACCGTGGCCGAGAGCGCGCAGCCGCTCGCGTTGACCGTCGCCTCCGACAAGCGGCCGAATCCGTTTCCTCCCGACAAGTACGGCAAGCCGCGGCAACAGCAGCTGGGATACTGAAGCATGAGCAGCACCCGTCTCGGGATCTTCTCTGCACTTGTGCTCGCCGCCTGTCCCAAGGGCGCGCGCGTTCCGGCATGCGCGGCGAGCGAGACGAACCGCTGTTCTTGCGCCACCGGCGGCGAAGGGCTGCAGGCGTGCCTGCCGTCGGGCGAGGCCTTCGGCGCTTGCGTCTGCTCGAGCGCCTGCGCCAACGGCGCAGCTTGCGTGTCGATGCCCTCGCTGGTGGGCAAGGACCTCGACTCGGCCGGCGCGCTCCTCGATCAAGCGCAGCTGCTCTTGCCCGACCCGGTCGACCCGAAAGGCTTCATCACCGAACAAGAGATTTCCGATCCTCCCGTGCAGATCCTGGCGCAGGACCCGCCCGCGGGCACGCCGGTCAAGCCCGGGACGAGGGTCGCGCTGACGGTGACGCTGCCGCCCGATCAGGAGACCCTCGGCCTTCCCAACGCGAACTTCCTCGTCGGGCACCTCACCCAGGATACCGGTCAGAGCGCGCAGTCGTATTACGACACGCTCGACCCCGGTCCCTTCCCGACGCGCGCCACGCTCGCCGACTGGAAATCGGCCAACGGCTTCGGCACGCCAGCCGACGCGGAGGCCTCGGCCCTCTACGTCACGCACACCGACCTGGGCTTCGGCCGCCACATGCACATGCGGCGGCAAGGCCGGCGAGTGGCTTTCTACGTCGACAACTATCCGGGCATCGAGGACGCCATCGCCGGCACGCGCTTCTTCGCGACCGTGGCGATGGAATGGTCGCCCGGCCCGCATGGCAAGGACACCGACCCGTACTTCACCCAGTTCTACGCCTTCAACAAGAAGGGCGAACGGATCAGCGACCCCATCCTCGACGATCACGGCCCCAAGCAGATGCCGGCGGTTTGCCTGGTCTGCCACGGGGGCAACACCAGCGACCTCACCTACCAGAGCAACGGCGGCAAGCTCGGCGCGCATTTCATTCCCTTCGACGTGGACGCGGAGCAGTTCCTCGATCGTCCGGGTTACACGCGCGCTGACCAGGAGTGGGCGTTCAAGGCCTTCAATGAATCCGTGCAGGCGACGTGGGACCCGGCCGATCCGTCATACCCGCCGGGCGATCCCCCGCCGGCGCTCGAGCTGATCGACGGCTGGTACGGCGGGCCCGGACATCCGAGCGCGACTTTCCAGAGCGGCGCGACGCCGGCGGCCTGGGACGTCTCGCCCGAGTCGCAT
>VBLC01000113.1 GCA_005879315.1 Deltaproteobacteria bacterium
CACATCGTGTCCGAGCGAAAGGAACGCCGCCTGCAGCGCCTTCCAACGGCGCGCATCGAGCCGCTTCCCCACCGTCGCGACGATCGCGACCGGCACCGGCGCGGAGGAAGCCAGCGGCGCGAGCTCGGCTGCGAACGGCAGGGTCGAGAAGGCCTGCGTCTGCGCTCCGTCGAGCAGCACGGCAAGCTTCTCTCCGTTGGCGGCGCGGCGCAGCCCCGAGAGCACCGCGGTCGAATCGATGATCTGCGCTTTGGCCAGCACCTGCGACATGGCGCGGACGAACCGCGGCGAGAAGCCGGCGGCCGACTGCACCGCGTACCCCGTCATCTGCGCGGGATGATCCTTTCGGGCCACCAGCGTCCAGCGCTGCAAAGGAGCTCCGTCCTTCGGCGTCGCCATCGCACGCGCAACCAGCGCCAGATCCGCTTCGTGATCGAGGAAGAACGGCAGCGGCGCGAGCAGCAAAGCCGCATCCGCGCTCGCGAGTTTGCGCATTCCGCCCTCGGCGGTCTCTTCGTAAACGGCTTGCACCGGCGCTCCGGCCGCCTTGCCGAGAGCGCGCGCGAGCGCATCCATCGCAGGCTGCGCCTCCGCGGAGCTGCCGGGATAACCGGGAGCACACACCACCAGCGTGATCGCGAGCACGAGCATGCGCGCCTTGTAGCTCGCTTCTTCCGGACTTGAAACCGGGTACAACGTCGCGATGCCGGCTGTTCCCGATCGCGCATCCTGGCTGCTTTCGCGCATCCTCGCCCTGCGCCGGCCCATCCTCGTCTTCTACGCGGTGCTGGTGCCGTTCGCGGCCTTGCGCGCGGCGCGAATACGATCCGAGGGCGGCATCGACCGGCTCGTGCGCGCGGACGACCCGGACTACCTCGCGACGCGCGCTTTCCAGCAGATCTTCCCGGACAAACCGTCCGTGCTGATCGTCTTCGAGTCTGCCGACCCGTTCGCGCCGCCGAATCTCGAGCGCGTCGGCGCGGCGGTCGGTGAGCTGCGGAAGGTGCCGCGCGTCAGCGCCTTCTCCGTCCTCGATGTCCTTCGCCGGGCGCGTCCGGGCGCGACTCCAGACGAGCTGCGCCGCCTGGCCACGGGCACGGGTTTTTTCTCCAGACAGGGACTGGTCGGACCCGGCTTTCTCACGGTGGTCGCCGATCTCGACGTGCATTCCGGCGCCGAGCGCGATGCGACGCTCGCCGCCATCGACGCTGCCCTCGAGACCGCGCAGGCAGGGCCGGTGCGGCACGTGGGAGCGCCCTACGTCGAGTCGTGGATCGAGAAACAGTCGGGCGCAGCTTCCGCGCACTACTTCCCGTTCTTCGGCGCACTGGTGGTGGCGGCGACGCTGCTGCTCTACCGCTCTCTGCGGACCTTGCTCGCTTTCCTTCTCTCGCTCGCCTCCGCGGTCGCGCTCGCGGTCGCGGCGGGCGGATGGCTCGGCTTTGCCTTCAGCATCATCTCGGTGCTGGTGCCGCTCACCGTCCTGGTCACGACGCTGGCGACGCTCGTCTACCTGCACTCGCGCTTCGTCGACAGGCCGGCCGGCCTCGAGCTCGGGGCGCACCAGCTTGCGGCGCTGCGCAACAAGCTCTTGCCCGTGACGGCCTCGATGGCGGCGGCGGTGCTCGGATTCGCCTCGCTCTCGGTGTCCGCGCTGCGGCCCATTCGCGAAATGGGGATCTGGACGGCGCTGGGTCTTCTCATCTCCTGGATCGTCGCCTTCACACTGTTTCCCGCGCTGCAACTCGCCTTGCGCACTCCCACTCGCTCCGCGGAGCGGTCCGGCGAGCGCTGGCAGCGCTTGATCCCGGCGCTGCTTTCTTTCGCGCGCAGACGCCGCCATGTGCTGGTCGGAGCGGCCCTGGCGGTGTGCGCCGCGGGAGCCGTCGCGCTCTTCGGCATTCCCGGCCGCCTCGCGCCCATGTCCGTCGGCGTCGACACGGTCTTCTACCTCGATCCGACGCTGCCGGTGCGCAGCGACATCCTCTGGTTTCGCGAGAACGTCGCCGATCTCAACGTCGCTCACGTCTGGATCCACCTGCCGGGTCCGACCGCGACGAGTCCCGAGACGCTGCGCTCGCTGGACGATCTGCAGCACCGCATCGAATCGCTGCCCGCCGTGATCGAGGCGATCGGCCCGACGACCTTCTTGCGGCTGCGCCGCTATTTCGCGGGGCAGGGAGAGGACATCCCGCGCGACCCGGCGCAGTTCGCCCGCGCCACGGCCGACCTGGAGCAGCTGCTGCTCACCGAACCTTCCTTGCGCGGCTACGTCGATGTGAATGGACTTCGGGACGTCAACCTGACGGTCCTCTTCCGTCACGGCGACGCCGCGGGATACTCCGCGCTCGCGGCGGCGATCGCGCGCGAGGGCGCATCCCTTTCCGGCGCTCAGGTGCGGCTGGTGGGCCAGTCGCTCCTCGCCACCAAGGTCGGCGCGAGCCTCGTGCCCACGCTCGCGGAGAGCTTCGCCATCACCGCCGCGCTCATCTTCGTCGTTTTCCTCTTCGTTTTCCGGAGCGCCAGCGCGCGGCTGCTCGCGATGATCCCTTCGCTGTTCGCCATCCTTGCGACGTTCCTGGGCATGCGCCTCCTCGGCGTCTCCCTGAACGTGGCGACCATCCTGATCGCGACGACGGTTTTGGGCACGACCGAGACCGACCAGGTGCACTTCTTCCACCACCTCCACGAGCGCGACGAAGCTCCGCTGGGCGACGCGCTCGCGCACGCGCTGCGGGTCTCGGGCGGCGCCATCGTCTTCGCGACCGCGATCAACGCGGCGGGCTTTCTCGCCCTGTCGTTCTCCAGCTTTCCTCCGCTGCGCCAGTTCGGACTGATCACCGGTGCGGCCTTTGCGCTCGCGCTCGCCGCCGACTTCACCGCGCTGCCGGCAGGGCTGTGGCTGACTCGCCGCGGCCGCTCGCTGTACTCTTGACCTCATACCCGGACCGACTGGAGACACCATGGCCCTTCGCAAGATCAAACTCTCGAACGTCGCGCCCTTCTCTTATTCGTTTGGCGATGGGATCGGCGGAACCATGGCGGACGTGGGACGAACCGTGGGCTCGAAGACCATCGGTCTCAACATCCAGACCATAGCGCCCGGCCATTTTTCCGCGCGACGCCACAAGCACGTCTTCCAAGAGGAGATCCTGATCGTGATGTCCGGCGAGGGCCTCCTGCATCACGGCGACGAGCGGATCCCCGTTGGTCCGGGCGACTGCATCTGTTACCTGCCGGAGGATTCCGAAGCCCATACGTTCGAGAACACCGGAGCAAAGGATGCCGTGATCTGGGCCTTCGGCAATCGCTTCAACCATGAAGTCGCGCTCTATCCCGATCAGGGTCTGGCATTCGTGGAAGGGCTCGGCGCCGAGGTGCCGCTCGCCACCGTCGCCAGGAGCGAATGGACCGAAGAGCGCAGGAAACGCTGAATCAGCGGCGGGCGCGCGCCACCCAGTCTTCGACCTCCTCCAGCTTGCGAGGAAAGTCAGCCGTGAGCAGGCGCCACTTGCCGCCCGGCAGGATGAGGACCTCGTCCTCGATGCGCACGCCGAAGGCCTTCTCGGGCAGATAGATGCCCGGCTCGACCGTGATCACCGCGCCCGCCGGCAGAGGCGCCTCGTTCGAGCCGGCGTCGTGGACGTCGAGCCCGACGAAATGGCCGAAGCCGTGGATGAACTTGTCGAGGTATCCCAGCTTCCGCATCGACTCCTCGGCCACCTTTTGCAGGTCGTTCATCGAGACGCCGGGTTTGATGGCGGCGAAGATGTCCTCCTGCACCTGGTAGACGGCGCGGTAGACCTTCGCCTGCTCCTCGGCGAACTTTCCGCTCACCGGAAAAGTGCGGGTCACGTCGGCGGCGTAGCGCCCGTACTCGGCGGCGGCGTCGACCACCACCAGGTCGCCGTCGCGCAGCGTGCGCGAGGTCTTGCCCCAATGCAGCACCGCGCCGTTCTCGCCGCTGCCGACGATCGAGCCGTAGGGAAGCCCGGTCGCGCCGTTGGCGAAGAAGGCGTACTCCAGCTGCGTCTGCACGTCGCGCTCGCTCACGCCTGCCACCGTGGCGCGCGCGGCCGCCTCGTGCCCCAAGCGAGTGATGGCGACGGCCCGTTCGAGGAGCGCGATCTCCTCGGGTCCGTGCGCGGATCGCAGCCGCGCGAGCAGGTCGCGCTTGTGGACGACCTTCACGCCCAGGGCGGAGGCGGCCTGCTTGATGGCCTGCACGTCGGAGCGCTCGTCCTTGAGATCCTTCACCGGAGCGAGGATGGCGAGACAGTCGTGCAGCGGCGCAGTCGCGAGAAGCGCCGGGCCACCAGTGCCCCTTCGGACGAGGTCGACTCCGTACTTCTCTTTCAAGGCGGGGCTGAGCGGATCGCGCGGACCGGTCCAGCGCTCCGCCTCCGGATCGCGCGGCCGCAGATAGACGGCGGTGCGGGTGTATTTCGCCTTGGGCGAGAGCACGAGCCAGGCGCCCGGCTCGTTCACGCCGGTGAGCCAGAAGAAGTCGTCGTCCTGGCGGAACTGCGGCACTACTCCGACCGGCTCGCCTTGCGCGGCGATGGCCGCGGCACAGCCGCCCAATTCGCGCATCACCCTCTCGCGCCGCTCCTTGTAGATCGCGACCGGCAGCTCGGGGGGCGGCTGCGGATTTGGATGAGTGAAAGGTGCGACGAAGAGCAACGCAAGCAACATGAAGGACCCCTGGTTGGGCGTTTCGATTTCGCCGGGACGCTTGCGTTCCGCTCACTCGCTCACTGCGATGGCGTCGATCTCCACCTTGGCTCCCTTGGTCGGGGTAGCGGCGATCTGGACGGTCGTTCGCGCGGGAGGAATGCCGGTGAAATACCGACCATATACTTCATTGACTTTGGCAAAGTCGACCATGTCGGTGAGGAAGAGCGTGCACCGGACGACATGCGAGAAATCGAGGCCGGCTGCGCTGAGCACCGCCTTCAAGTTCTCCATCACCCGCTCCGTCTGTGCTGCGATATCTCCCGTCACGAGCTCGCCGGTTTTCGGATCGCGCGCAGTCTGACCAGAAAGGAAGAACATTCTCGATCCGTGCGCCTCGACTCCCTGCGAGTAGGGTCCCTTTGCGGGTGGAGCTGCATCGGAATGGATGGCCTTGGCGGCTTTCGGATTGGATTGCTTCGTTGCAGTTTGAGCGGCGGCTGGCAGCGACAGGACGACGAACAGGATGAACAAACCTTTCTTCATGAAGGGCTCCCGGGCAATCCGCTAGCAATACACTGACCGCTCAGGGGAAGCTGCGAAAAAGGTCACCCAGGTCGTTGGCGTCAGCTGCGGCGCGCAGGAACGGCGTCACCCCGAAGATCTCCTGCAAGGATCGCAACGTCGAGCTGTGGTTGTAGGAAATCTTGTTCGAGTAGCCGCCCGCCTTCGCCAACGGCGAGAAGACGATCATGCCGATGGGCACGTCGCCACTTTCGCTCTCGTCCCAGGTGATGAAGAGCGCGCCGCCGTCCCGATACGCGCGCGAGCCGAGAATCTTCGGCACTTCGCGGGAGAGCCAGGCATCGCCGTTCGCGATCGAATCGCCGCTCGCGCAGCCCGAAGAGTCGTGCATGTCATCGCATAGATCGGGCGTGATGAAGCTGTAGCCCGGGGTGGTGGCGCCTGTCTCCAGATCACGCGCCAGCTCCGCGTAAGGACGGACGTGCGCGATGCAGCGGGCCGAACCGGCGTCGTTCGAGGCGGTGACGTCGCCGAAGTAGATCATCGGATTGTGTTTGGGCGCGTAGCGGCCCGAGCCGGTGAGCGGGCACGAGCTGCCGTCGATGCCTTCCTGGTAGGACTTCCAGCTGATCCCCGCTTTGTCGAGCAGCGCGACCAGGTGCTGGGAGGTGGATTGCAGGTGGACGGCGGGATCGTCGTCGTCCCAGATCCCCAGGTTGCTGCCTGCCTCGAGCCAGAGGTAATTGGGCAAGCTTGGATGGAGGCCGGGCACATTGCGGTAGTTCTCGGCGTGCGATCCTTTGGCGAGCAAAGTGCCGTTGAGATACGGCGCGGAAGAGCTTCCGCTGATCGCTGACCAGTCGTGGTTCTCCATCATGATGACGAACGCGTGCCGGATGTGATTGCTGACCGTGACGTTGATGGGTGCCGCGGCGCTGCTGCCTCCGGCGCGGTCGATGGCGCGGGCCTCGATCCTGTGATCGCCGTTGGTGCTGGAAAAGCTGTCCCAGGTGGCGGTGAAAGGCGCGGATTCGCTGCTCGCGACCAGTGTGCCGTCGACGTTGAACTCTACGCGAGCGGTGGACTCGGCAGCGGAGGCCGAGATCTCGACCGCGCCCGACACGACTGCGCCCGCCGGCGGAGCAGTCAGGGCCGCTGCGGATGGCGATGCCGGACTCGACGGATCCGATCGCCCGCCACAGGAGACAGCCGCGCAGGCAAGAACGGCGGTGAGCGCACGCTCGGCAGATGAGCGGCGGAGCGAGCGACGAGACAAGGACAACTCCTTCGGCGGGTGTCGCATTCTCGAAGCGAACAGCTACGCGACATCCGATATTCGTTGCGGCCTGGCTGGTCTTGGGCACCGAAACAGCGACAGCGAGCTTGCGCTATAAGGGTTTCTCCCCCTCCCGCCACCGGTTCGCGACGCCGCACCTCGGCTGGCTCTGGCGCTGGGACCCGGGCTTCGGCTTCGACCTCGGCGTCCAACTTGACGTCGCCAGCAGCAAGACCGTCGTGCTGCCTCCGCAAGCTTCCGAGCCAGCAGAAGAGCGTGAACAATCTGGTCGACGCTGCGTCGAGCATCCCGCTGCCGGCCGTGAACTTGCGCGTCGGCTGGCTCTTCTAGTCAGAAGAAAATCAACGCAAGAGCAGGTAGCCGAGCAGAGCGGCGACTCCGGCCGCGGCGATCCAGAAGCCGGGCCTGCGCACGGCCGCGCGCGCGCCGATGGAGCCGAGGTCGAGCGCCTCCGGCCGCACCGGCGGAGGAGGCTGGAGTGCTTCTTCACCTGACGGCTGCGCACGCGCGGCGGACTCCAGCTCGGTGCGCATCCGGTCGGAGAAGACCTGGAACATCTGCTCGCTCACGTCCTGGATCATCCCGCGGCCCATCTGTGCCAGGATGCCGGTGACGCTCACCCGAGAGAGAGTGGAGACCTCGGTCTCTCCCGGCGCCAGCTCCTTGAGACTGCTCAGCAGGCGCAGATCGGCGCCGCCCTTGCCGCGGACGTCCTGGCCGGTGGCGACGATCTCGGCGCGGCGCGCGACCGCGTCGAGCTTTTCGAAGACGACCTTGCCCTTGTAGCTGGAGGAGACAGGGCCGACCTTGACGGTCATGGTGCCGGACCAGGTCTTGTCGTCGATCTTGTCGTTGACCGCCGCGCCGGGAAGGCAGCGGGCGACGCGCTGTGGATCGATGAGGAATTCCCAGACCGAAGCCGGCGGAGCCTTGACGACGAAGGTCTTGGCGATCTCGAACGCCACGAGAGCCTCCAGGCAGCGAGAACTCGATGCGTCGCTACGCTTCTTCCAGCACGGCGCGGGCGCGCTCGAAATCGGCGGGCACGTCGAGATCGCCGAGCGCTGCCGCCGGCCGCTTCAGCTCGAACGCTTCTCCGCGGTGCCGCTCGATCACGCTCTTGCCACCCGCTTCGCCATCGAGAGCGCGAAGCTCGGGGAAGAGCGCGCGGCCATAAAGGATGGGCGGAGCGACGACCTCTCCGTAGAGCGAGATGCCGAGCGGCGCCTGGCTGCCGCGCCAGCGATCGAGCAGCTCGCGGATCATCTCGGCCGTCACCAGCGGCATGTCGGCGAGCAGCACCACCGCCGCCGACGCATCCGCGGGCACCGCCGCGATTCCTGCGCTCAGCGAAGTGTTCATTCCGCGCGCGTAGCCGGCGTTGAGGACCGGTCTGCAAGCAAGGCCTTCCAACTCGGCCCGCGCGCGCTCGCTCTCGTGACCGAGCACCACCAGTACGGGCTCCAGCCCCGCAGCAAGCGCGGTTTCCACCGAGCGGCGGAGGACGGTCGAGCCTCCCAGCGTGAGGAAGAGCTTGTTCTTTCCCATGCGGCTGGAGGTGCCGGCAGCGAGGAGCACGCCCGCGACGCGGTCAGCGGTCATCTAAATCTCGCCGCGCACGCCGCCCGGACGATAGGGCGGGAAGCGGAACGCCATCTCTTTTGTCAGTAGCCCGCCTGCTCCCAGCTCGGCCAGCTCGGCGCGCGAAGGCCGCCGGCCGGCGAGCAGTCGTGGCAGGAGCAGATCAAAGGCGGTGGGGCGGGAGAAGATCGCGCAGCTCGGCGCGCCGATCACCGGAACCTGATCGAGATAGGCGAGCCAAAGGAGAATGCCGGGGTGGAGCGGAACCCCGAGCTTCTCCACGCGCGCGCCGGCCCGGGTGAGCGCCTGAATCGCGGGATCGAGCGGATCCATCACCTTGCTCCCCGCCATGATCACCAGCTGCGCACCTTCGAGCCGCATCTCGCCTGTGCCGATGCGTGTGACCGAGACGAGGGCGGCACCGAAGAATGCCAGCTTCTCGCCGAGCGATTTGAGCCCGGCGTCGTCGACATTCTCCTGTACGACCGCGGCGACGCGCGTGAGGACGAAAGGCCGCACGCGCAACAGGCCCGAAGACTCCGTGGCGATGGCTTCGGCGCGGCGCACATTCTCCTCGCGCGCGACGAAGGGCACGATCTTCGCGCGGCCGACGACTTCCCTATCGACGACGACCTGTCCCTGCGGCAGCGTGACCACAACCAGGTCGTCGATCTGGTTGACGCGTGCCAATTGCGCCGCTTCGATTTCCAACAGACCGCGGCGTTGCGCAGCGAGCGGCCAGGAGCCCGACGCGAGCGGCTGCACGCCGACTCCGTCGCCAGCTGATGCCGCTGCGAGCCTTTCCCCGGCCACGTCCTCGTGCAGATCGCCGGGCTCCAACTCGACCAGATGCAGCTCGCTCCAGGCCAGCTCGCGCAACTGCTCGATCTGTTCCTGGGAAAGCACCAGTCCCTTGGCGAGGGGTCCGACGTTTTGGGCCAGCACGAGCCCTGGTGTCGGCATGCCACCGCGGTGCAGAAGTCGCGGCTTCATGGGAGCTGCCGTATCACACCCCGGTTCACGGAGCGACGGCGGCAAACTGCCACTGCTTGACCGCGCCCTCGAGGAGGGCGGGGAGATCGTCCGCCACCAGGAACCGCTGCCGGACGAGAGCGACGGCCGCGGCTGCATAGGCTCCCGCGTATTCGTCGGCAGTGCGGTAACGCGAGAGCACCTGGTCGCGCGGCAATGCGATGTACGAGCCGATGAAGCTCGCCCTGGCGCCGCCGAATCCGGTCTTCGCATCCCGCAGGTTCCATCCGGTGTACGTCGCCAAGGGCGCGTCGATCTCCGGTCGATGAACACCAGCGATGTCGTTGCCGTCCTCGCGGACCTGCGGCACCAGGGCCGGGTAGGTACCGGCGACGGCCGGCGGCTCCGCGGTGATCCCCTTTGGCCACTCGGGACCCGGCTCGATCCTGTACGGCTGGTATGCCTCTCGCGGGAACTCGATGCCGTTCACCTTCTTCACCGCGAGATCGGCCACGGGCACGAGCGTGTGGTCGGCAAGACGCGGGTAGCGGCTCGGCGGTGGCGGCTCCTCGCCGCGCACCCACGAATCCATCGCGGCCAACAGAGCGCGCCGGAACAAGAAGTAGGAGCTCGGATTCTCCGGCTGCTGGCCGACGATCTCGCGGATCGGCCGGTGCCCCGGTGGAAAGGGACCTGGCACGTGCCCCACTCCAGCGATGAAGTAGACGCGGACTTCGTCGGGCAACTCGACTTCGGCGGTCGCGTCCGGCGTGGTGTGGATGAGCGAACCCCCGCGCGACCAATACTCGTACGCGGTGTTGACGTAGAAGATCTTCGGAACGACTCCCTCCACGCGAGCGCGATCGAGCAGCCCCTCGCGCTTGCCGGTCACTGGATCGGTCGCCGGCAAGTCGGTGAAGGGGAAGAGATCGTTGGGATAGAAGAGCGGAGAGAGGGTCTGGCTGTCGCGAGAGGGTTGAGCAAAGCGGTGGTTGAAGCTGCCCCGCCCCGCGCCGGCGACGTAGACGAGAAGTCCATCGAAGACCCTCGCGCCGGACTCGGACGCGTTGAAGCCCTGGTAGACGAGGTGGCGGAGGAAGCGGCCGGTCTGCGAGATGCCGAAGCCGTAAGCGCGGCTCGCGGGGGCGATGGCGTTCGCATCACGCTTGCAGTAGTCCGTGAAGTCGCGCACGGCGGCCAGACCGGTTCCGACCACGGCGGGATCCGACGCCGTATAGATGACCTCGTAGATCCTGCCGGGCACGAATGCGTCGTCGAAGTGCAGCGTGCGCCCGTCTGTGAACCGCCACTGCTGGCGGGGGATGGTGCGGCGGGCGCTGAGCTGCGCGTCGCGTTCGGTCAGGATGGCGTCGTGAGCGGCGAGGTCGGCCACGGGGTATCCGGTGCCGCCGACCGCGTCCTGGATGATGTGGGCCACGGAGTGCTCGGTCGATCGTTCGGTGACGACGAAGTCGGAGCGCACGCGGCCGGTGATCCCGCGGGCGACAGGCGCGGCGAGCCGCAGGAGACCGGCCGCCTCCCGAACATCGAACTGCCACCCGACCGAGGCGAGCGTGTAGCCCTGGCGCAGATACCAGGTGTCGATTTCACTCTCGTTGGCGATGGTGCCGCGCCAGGAGAGCGGTCCACCGCGGTTGGGAACGTCGACCAGGAGCGTGCCGTTTCCTCGGCCGCGCTCTTTCGGTCTCAGCACCACGACATCGGCCCAAAGCTCCACCGCGCCTTTGTCGTTGCGAGGCGCGCGGTCCAAATCCACGATGACGCGATTGTGCGGGTTGGCGGGATCGAGGGCGAAGTGGACCCTGGCGACGATCTTCTCGTAGCTGCCGACGGAGCCGAACGGCTTGCCGCCGAGGAGATCTCCGCGCGCTGTGACGTCTACGTGCGTGACGGCAGCGGCGGCCTCGGGCACCAATGGAGGGAGGAAACAGAGGAGAGTGAGCAACGCGGCACTCGAGCGAGTCGTCATGGGGCGCGAATGCTGAAGCTGCACGAATGGGCTGTCAACGTCTGGCGCGCGTCTCGCGGCGTGCACCATTTGCCGGTTCCCGGGTGGGCG
Organism: Deltaproteobacteria bacterium; assembly: GCA_005879315.1. Lineage (GTDB taxonomy): Bacteria > Myxococcota > Myxococcia > Myxococcales > 40CM-4-68-19 > 40CM-4-68-19. The sequence goes on from VBLC01000113.1 coordinate 11,130, forward strand.
ACGTAGCCTTGGATCCGCATGGCGAGCATCCCACCTCGCGAAACAATCCCGGAAGGTCCGACGCTGCATCAGACGCCGCCGGCCCTGAGCACGCTGGTGGGCCGGTACGCGATCAAGCATGAGCTAGGTCGTGGCGGGATGGGCCAGGTCTTCGCGGCGGTCGATGAGAAGCTCGAGCGGCCGGTAGCGGTCAAGCTGCTCAACCCCGGTCCTCATACCGCGGAGGAACTGCTTCGCTTCGAGCGGGAGGCTCGTGCCGCCGGCGCCCTGAACCACCCCAACATCCTCACCGTCTTCGACGTCGGCGTCCACGAAGGCGCCCCTTTCATGGTGACCGAGCTCCTCGAGGGCGGCACGCTCCGCTCACGACTCGCCGAAGGCCCCTTTCCCGCAGCGCAGGCCGCTTCCATCGCGTTGCAGATCGCGCGCGGCCTTGCGGTGGCGCACGAGAAGGGGATCGTGCATCGCGATCTCAAGCCCGAGAACGTATTTCTCACCAGGGACGGCCGCGCCAAGATCCTCGATTTCGGCATCGCCAAGCTCACGGCGGGAGGCCAGCGCCCGGCCACGCTCGAAACGGGCAAAGGAGTCTTGCTCGGCACGCTCGGCTACATGTCGCCCGAGCAGCTGCGCGGGCTGCCAGCGAACACGCGCTCGGACATCTTCGGCTGCGGGGTCATCCTCTACGAGATGCTCTGCGGCAGGCTCCCGTTCCCCGACGATGGCTCGCCGCTGATCGGTGGGATTGCAGCAGTCACCGGCGAGCCGGCGCCGATGGTCGCCGGCATTCCCGCCGCCTTGCAAGCTGTCGTGCAGCGGTGTCTCGAGAAGGATCCGGCGCGCAGATTCGAGTCGGCAGCGGCGCTGGCGCAGGCGCTCGAGGCTCCGGCGGAGCGCAGGGGGCGCCACCGCTGGCGCGCGCTCATCGTCGTCAGCGTGCTCGCGGCCGCGATCGCCGTTTGGCTCTGGCAGCGCGCAGCCCGAATGCGCTGGGCGCAAGCAGCCATTCCGCGGGTCGTCGAGCTGGTCGAGAAAGGAGATTTTTCCGCGGCCTATGCCCTCGGTGCCAAGGTGGAGAAGGTTGTCCCCACCGACCCGGTTCTCCTGCGGCTCTGGCCGGAGATGTCGCAGCTCATCGCAGTGGAGACCGACCCGCCGGGCGCCGATGTCTACGTGCGCGAGTACAGCGCTGCGGGCGCAGCCTTCCAGCACCTGGGCAAGACTCCTCTGGCGCAGACGCGGCTGCCGCTCGCTTTTCTCCGCTGGCGGGTGATCAAGGAGGGCTTCGAACCGCTGGAGCGGGCCTCGTCGGCCCTCGAGGGCTGGCCAGTGATTCCGGGCCCTCTCAGCGCCAAGCGCATCGGCACCCTCCGCTTCGCCCTCGACAAGGCGGGCTCCGTACCGAAGGGCATGGTGCGCGTGCGCGGTGGCCGCGTTTCAGCGGGAGTGACGGGCCTCGACCACCTGCCGCCTGTGGAGTTGCCCGACTATCTGATCGATCGCAGCGAGGTCACCAACCGCGACTTCAAGAGCTTCGTCGACGGCGGCGGGTACCGGCGGCGGGAGCTCTGGGAGGCCGGACCCTCGGGCCAGCCCTGGGAAGGAGCCATCGCGCCCTTCGTCGATCGCACGGGGCGACCGGGGCCTTCCACCTGGGAATCGGGCAGCTACCCAGACGGCCAGGGAGATCTTCCCGTCACCGGCGTGAGCTGGTACGAGGCCGCGGCCTACGCGGCCTTCACCGGCAAGCGTTTGCCGACCCTCTACCACTGGACCCATGCGGCGGGCCTCTGGGCAGCAGAGGCCATCGCTCCCACGAGCAACTTTTCCGGAGTGGGCCTGTTGCCGGCGGGGCCGGAGCGCGGCTTCAGTCCTTTTGGGGCCTTCGACATGGCGGGCAACGCCAAGGAGTGGTGCTGGAACGCGATGGGCGACCGGCGTTACATCATGGGCGGCGCCTGGAACGAGGCCGACTATTCCTTCAACGAGGCGGACGCGCAGCCGCCGATGGACCGGGCCCCGACCCATGGCTTCCGCCTGATGATCTCGCCTCCGGCGAGCAAGGCCGAATTGCCGCTCCTGCGCGACGAACCGGATTATCGAAAGGAGCGGCCGGTCGCAGCGGACGTCTTCGATCGGTATCGAAAGTTGTACGAGTATGATCCGGCGGCGCTCGACGCATCGGTCGATGCGGTAGACGACTCCGACCCGCGCTGGCGGAAGGAGACCGTCAACTTCGCCGCCGCCTACGGCAAGGAGCGGGTAACGGGCTATCTGTTCACGCCGCGCACCAGCAAGCCGCCGTGGCAGGTGGTCATCTATTTTCCCACCGGAAGCGCCACCCAGCGGAACGCCGACGTCATGGCGCAAGTGAGGTTCTTCGATTCCTTCGTCAAGAGCGGCCGGGCTGTCTTCTTCCCCGTCTCCAAGGGCATGTACCAGCGCTATGACGACTTCGACAGCATCCCCAGGTCCGCGCCCGCCTATCGCGCCCACGTCATCGCCTGGTCCAACGACCTTGGGCGATCGATCGATTACCTTCAGTCGCGGACGGACATCGACGGCTCGAGGATCGCCTACGTCGGGTCGAGCTTTGGAGCCAGGATGGGGCCTTTGCTCGTGGCGGTCGAGCGCCGGATCAAGACTGCCATCTGGCTGGGCGGAGGACTCTCGCTGGAGCGGTCTCCGCCCGAAGTCGATCCTTTCAATTTTGCTCCGCGCGTCCACCAGCCAGTCCTGATGATCAACGGCCGGCTCGATTGGATCAGACCCCCGGAGACGACCCAGTTCCCGCTCTTCCGCGCCCTGGGCACAGCCGAGCAGGACAAGCGCCACGTCCTCTCCGAGAGCGGGCATTTCCCGCCCAGGGAGATCGAGGTGCGCGAGTCGCTCGCCTGGCTGGATCGCTATCTGGGCCCGGTCTGGTAGCGGCCCATCAGAATGACGGCGTAGCGCTCTTCTCGAGGGCGATTCCCGACGGCGGATCGACCGGATAACCGCGCGCTCGCCAGGCGTCGATGCCCCCCAGGAGCGGCCGCGCGCTCCTGAACCCGCGCGCTCGGAGCAGACGGGCCATCTGCGCCGCGCTCCCTTCGTTGGGGCACCCGCAGTAGAGGACGACGTCGCGCTCGTGGGGGAGCTCGGCCTCGCGCAGGCGCAGCTCTTCGGGCGTCATCTGCAGCGCGCCGCGCACCTTGCTGTCGATGGCGTTCCGGTGCCGCAGATCCACGACGAGCACATCGCGCCCCGACTCCTGCTGTGCGTACAACTCGTCGGGCGTGACGCGGCCGACCTGCAAGGTTCGCCGCCGCTCGAGGACCTTCCATCCCAGCCAGGCCGCGAAAGCGAGCGAGCCGGCCGCGGCCACCCACTCGCCGAGGGGAGCGGCGCGCGCGATGCGCTCGCTGAACAGATAGCCGGGGAGGACGAACGCGGCGACCCAGAGGAGCGAGCCGGCGCCGCCGTAGAGCGCGAACTCGCCGAGCGGCATCTCGATCAATCCCGCCAGCGGCGGCGCGGCGGTCTTCAGTCCAGGCAGGAACTTGGAGACGAGCAGCGCGCCGCCGCGGTAGCGCGAGAAGAGGTCCTCCGTCCGCTGGACGCACGAGTCGGGCTCGAGCGAAATCCGGCACAACAGGCCCAGGATGCTGCGCCCCCGCCAGCGGCCGAGCTGGTACCAGAGCAGATCGGTCGCAAGGAGTGCGAGCAAAGAGCCGGCGAGGACCGCGGCAAGCGAGAGCCGCCCCGCACCTGCGAGAACGCCGGCGGCAAGCAGGACGGGAGGAGCGGGCAGCGGCAGGCCGGCGCCGCTGGCCAAGACGAGACCGAGCACGACCCAGGTGCCGTGACCGGCCAAGGCTGCCTGTACGTGGTCCACGTTCGTTTCGATTCCGCACCTGGGCTTCCGGTGCGCTAAAGGGGCCCGAAAGGTTCCCGCTGGATCCCTTGACATGAAGTATCTTGACATTAAGATATACCGCCGAGAGAAACACGAACGTTGGAGAAACAAGTCATGTCGTCGAGTCAGAGTCAGAATTGCGGCCGTGAAATCGTCCATCGCACGCGAGGACACACCCAGGGATCAATCACCCGGCTGATGAGTCCTTCCGACCTGGGCCAGCTCATCAAGCCCTTCGTGTTCCTGGACCTTGCCGCTTTCGACGGCCGATATTCGCCTATGCCGATGGGCTTCGGCTGGCACCCTCATTCCGGCATCGCGACGGTGACGGTGATGGTCGAGGGGGCCGTCCGCTTCGCGGAGACGACCGGCAGGGAAGGCGTCCTGCCGGCGGGCGCCGTCGAGTGGATGCGCGCGAGCAACGGCGTCTGGCACACGGGCCAGCCGGAAGAGGGCCGCGTGCGGGCGGTCCAGCTGTGGGTCGCCCTGCCCCCGGAGTTGGAGAACGCGCCCTTCGCCAGTCACTACGTCATGCCCAAAGACGTCCCGGTCGAGGGGCCCGTGCGGGTCATTCTCGGCGCGTACGGCGACGCGAGGAGTCCCATCGAGGCGCCGCCGATGACCTACCTCCATGTCAGCTTGAAGCATGGAGAGCGCTGGACCTACCGGCCGCCGAAGGGCCACACCGTGGCGTGGGTGGCCGTGCACGACGGCGTGCTCCGGACGCCATTCCCGATTCCCAGCGGGGAGATCGCCGTCTTCGAGCCGTCGGAGGCGCCGATCGACTTCGTCGCCGAAGGCCAGACTGGGTTCGTGCTCGGCTCCGCGGCGAAGCATCCGCACGAGCTCGCCCTCGGCAACTACTCGGTGCACACCAGCCCCGAGGCACTGCGCCTTGGCGAGACGGAGATCCGTCGCATCGGTCAGCAGCTCCGCGCCAAGGGAACGATCCAGGGAGCGCCGGGCTAGGGGCAATGCCAAGTTAACGCCAGCAGGGGAAGGGAAAGGGACGCACGCGCGCGCCGTGCACGCCCTGCTCTCGGGGCTCATCCGGCGGTTTGGAATCTGCGGATGAGACCCGACAACAAAGCGTGGACTGCCCGCGCATGGA
>VBLC01000114.1 GCA_005879315.1 Deltaproteobacteria bacterium
GACGTCGAGCTCGCGGACGTCGCCCGCGCGCTCCATGATGAACTTGAACCGCGCCGAGACGTCCTTGCCGAGGAGGTCGTTGATGACCCGATCGGTCTCGAGGTCGTTCGCGATGGCCACCTTCAGCGCCGTCCGCCGTCGGGGATCGAGCGTGGTTCCCTTCAGCTCGTCGGCGGTCATCTCGCCCAGCCCCTTGAAGCGCATGACGTTGGGTTTGGCGTTGCCCTTGCCGTTCTCCTTGATGATCCGGTCGCGGTCTTTGTCGTCGAGCGCCCAGTAGGTGTCCTTGCCGATCTCGATCTTGTAGAGCGGTGGCTGGGCCAGATAGATGCAGCCGTTGCGGATCAGGTCGCGCATGTGCCGGTAGAAGAAGGTCAGGAGCAAGGTCGAGATGTGGTGCCCGTCGGAGTCGGCGTCCATCAAGAGGAAGATGCGGCCGTAGCGCAGCTTGCTCAGGTCGAGGTCGGCGCCGATGCCGCAGCCGAGCGCCGAGACGATGTCCTGTAGCTCCTTGTTCTGGCCCACCTTCTCGCTCGAGGCCTGTTCCGCGTTGAGCACCTTGCCGCGAAGAGGGAGGATCGCTTGCGTGCGCCGGTCGCGGCCCTGCTTGGCCGAGCCGCCTGCGGAATCGCCCTCGACGATGAAGAGCTCGCTCTCGGCCGGAACCGTCGAGGCGCAATCGGCCAGCTTGCCGGGAAGGTTCAAGCGATGCGAGACGGCGGTCTTGCGCGTGACCTGCTGCGCCGCGGCTCGCGACGCCTCGCGCGCCCGCGCGGCGAGAATGATGCGCGCCACCACCGGCTCCGCGACCGTCTTGTTCTCGTTGAGCCACTTCTCCAGTGCGGGCCGCACCACGCCCTCCACCTGCCCGGCCACCTCGGGATTGTTGAGCCGCCCCTTGGTCTGCCCCTGGAACTGTGGCTCGACCACGTAGGAAGAGAGCACCGCGACGATGCCCTCGCGGATGTCCTCGGCGGTCAGTGAAACGCCTTTGGGCGAGAGCCCGTGCACCTCGATGAAGTTGCGCACGGCTTTGACGATGCCGGAGCGCAAGCCGCCCTCGTGCGTGCCGCCGCTGGCGGTCGGGATGCCGTTCACGTAGCTGCGAATGTGTTCGTCGGTGGCCTCGGTCCAGACCAGCGCGACCTCGAGGCGCGTCTCGCCCTCGCTCTCCTTGTAGAAGAGCGCGCCCGGCGGGATCTGCAAAGGCGCCACCGCCGGGACGGAGGGAATCTCTCCGCCTTGCGCGGTCGATTCCTCCGGCACGCCTTCCTCGGTGCTGACCATGGGCGCAACCTGCGCCGGCGGGGGCGCCCTCGGCGCGGCGGGCACCGTGTTCTTGCCTCGCTGCGCGACGACCTTCGCCAGGTATTCGGCGATGCCGCCGTCGTGCTGGTAGGAATCCTCGCGCGCCGGGCTTTGCGTCTCGTCGCGGAAGACGACCGTCATGCCGCGGTGCAGGTAGCTCTTCGCCTCCAGCCGGTCGCGGATGAGGGCCGCGTCGAAGCGCGCCTTGAGGCCGAACACGTCGACGTCGGGAGTGAAGGTGATGCTCGTGCCCGTACCCCTCGCCTTGCCTTCGATCTTGAGTTTCGTTGTGGCGCGCCCCTTCGCGTAGCGCTGCACGTGGTGCTTGCCGTCGCGCTTGACCCGCGCGATCAGCGACTCGGAGAGCGCGTTGACCACGCTCGACCCCACGCCGTGCAGGCCGCCGGAGTGGATGTAATTCCCCTGCTCGAACTTCCCGCCCGAATGGAGGGTGGTGAGGATCACCTCGATGGCGGGCTTCTTGAATTTCGGCATGACGTCGACGGGGATGCCGCGCCCGTCGTCGGTGACGGTGACGGTCTTGCCGTCCTTGTGCAGGGTGATCTCGATGCGCGCGGCGAAGCCGTTGATCACCTCGTCGACCGAGTTGTCGAGGATTTCCCAGAGGAGATGGTGGTAGCCGCTGGCGTCGACCCCGCCGATGTACATGGCGGGCCGCTTGCGCACGGGCTCGAGACCCTCGAGCACCTGGATGTCGGCCGCGCTGTAGCTCGTCTTGCGGACGGCCATTCTATTTCTTCTCCTCGGCAGCCGGCGGCAGCTGCACCACCACCGGCCCCATGCCCACCGGCTTCACCTTCTCGCGCTTGACCATCTGCCGTCCATGGCCGCCGCGCTTGCCCAGATCGTGGCCGAACGGCGCCAGCTCGAGCTTGCGGCCCTTGCTGCTCTCGAGCGGCACAGCGGCCTTGGTCGCGGCGGTGCTGAGGAAGGCGACCACCTGGTCGTCGGAGGCGACCTTGATCACCGTGACGCCGCGGCCCGGGCCGGCCAGCTCCTTCAGCTCATTCGCCTTGATCACCAGCCAATGGCTCTTCTCGGTGACGACCGCCAGCCGGTCGCGGTCGCCGACGGGGACGACGCCGAGGATCTCGTCGTCCTTGGCCGGCTTGGAAAAGCGCCGCCCCGCTCGCGTCGACAGCTCGCTGTGCGGGGCGATAGCGAAGCGCAGGCCGTAGCCGCGCCGCGAGACGGCGATCATCTTCTCCGGCTGGGGCAGGCGCGCATCCAGGCTCAAGGCGCCGACGACGCGCTCGCGGTCGTCGAACTTGAAGAGCTTCTGCACGGGATCGCCGTACCCGGTCGAGGGCGGCACGTCGTTGAAGCGCGTCACATACGCCGTCCCGAAGTTGCTGAAGAGGACGAGGTTGCTCTTCAAGGAGCCCGCCAGCACGAAGGCCACTTCGTCTCCCTCGCGCGTGCGCGTCTGGCTCGGGTCCTTGATCTCGCGCACCCGCTTGATCCAGCCGTCGCGGCTGAGGACGACGTGCGCGTCCTCGTCGGCGATGAAGGCTTCTTCGCTGTACTCGACCTCCTCGGTGCGCGCGCCGCCGATGCGGGTGCGGCGGGCGTCGGCGTACTGCTTGCGGATCTCCTGGATCTCCTCGCGCACCACCGCCCAGCGGGCCCGGTCGCTGCCGAGCAATTCCTTGAGCCGCTTCCGCTCGGCGCGCTTCTCGCGCGCCTCCTTCTCGATGACCACGATCTCCAGCTTGGCCAGGCGATAGAGCTTCATCTCGAGAATCGCGTCGGCCTGCTCGCCGCTGAGCGAGAACCTCTTGATCAATTTCTTCGCCGCGTCGTCCTTGCCCTCGCTCTTGCGGATGATGCGCAGCATCTCGTCGAGCGCGTCGTAGACCTTCTCGAAGCCTTCGAGGATATGCAGCCGCTTCTGCACTTCCTCGAGGTCGAACTGGAAGCGGCGGGTGACGACCTCGAAGCGGAAGTCGAGGAAGTAACGGAGGATGGTCTTGAGGTCGAGCCGCTTGGGCGCGCCGACTTCGGGATTGTCGGTCGGCACCAGGCAGGTGAGGTTGACGCCGAAGTTCGTCTGCAGCGGCGTGTGCTTGTAGAGATACGCCATCACCAGCTCTGGGTCGGCGTCGCGCTTGATCTCGAGCACGACGCGCACTTCCTTGGTGCTTTCGTCGCGCACGTCGACCAGCGGCGTGAGCTTTCGCTCGCGCACAAGGTCGCCAAACTTCATCACCAGGGAGCTCTTGTTCACGGCGTAGGGGATGGAGGTGATGACGATCTGCTTCCCGCCCCGCGGTAGATCCTCGAGCCGATACTCGCCGCGCACCCGGATGCCGCCCTGGCCGGTCTCGTAGATCTGACGCAGCTCGGCCTTCGAATTGAGGATCTGTCCCCCGGTGGGGAAGTCCGGTCCCTTGATGAATTTCAATAGATCCTTCGTCTGCAGATCTTTGTGCTTCGACAATTCGAGAAGGGCTTCGCAGAGCTCGTCGAGATTGTGCGGCGGGATGTTGGTCGCCATTCCCACCGCGATGCCGGTCGTGCCGTTCATGAGCAACTGCGGCAGCCGCGCGGGGATGACGATGGGCTCGGACTGCGAGCCGTCGTAGTTGGGCCGGTAATCGATGGTGCGCTTGGCCAGCTCCTGGACCAGCTCGGCGGTGAGCGCAGCGAGGCGGCACTCGGTGTAGCGCATCGCCGCGGCTGCATCGCCGTCGAGCGAGCCGAAATTGCCGTGCCCGTCGACCAGCGGGTAGCGGAGGGAGAAATCCTGCGCCATCCGCACCAGCGCGTCGTAGATGGCGACGTCGCCGTGCGGGTGGTACTGCCCCATGATGGTGCCCACGACCTTGGCGCACTTCTGATACTTCGCCTCGTGCGTCAGGCGGTGGTCGTGGAACATCCCGTAGACGATGCGCCGCTGCACTGGCTTGAGCCCGTCGCGAACGTCGGGCAGCGCGCGCGAAGTGATGACGCTGAGCGCGTAGTTGAGATAGCGGCGGCGCGCCTCTTCGTGGAGGAAGGCCGGCACCTCCCCGCCCGGAGGCGGCGCGCCGTTGCCTGATCGCCGCTTCTTGCGCTTCCCTCCGCCTCCTTCGAACATGCTCATCTGTTCAGGCATCGCTTCCAGAATGCAGGAACTGCGCGCCGGTGTCGATCGGGAAGAATCATTCCGCCCTCCGCCGGTGCGAGGATGGCGTTCGATCCGGCCGCGCGTCTAGGATTCTTCCCATGCGCCTTCTTCTTTCTCTGCTGCTGCTCGCGCCGGCCGCTTTCGCGCAGGAGGAAACCTCCGACGAGGAAGGCGAGGTTGCGCCCAGCGAGCATCCCGGCTTGGACAGCCCCGAAGCGGTGCGCCTGCACAAGTACGAGGGACCGCGAAGGCGCGCGCAGGCCTTTCTCATCCCGATGGACGAAAAGGCGCGCGCTCCCACGGCGCGCGTGGCGCAGGCCATCGAGGGCGTCCTCGCCCGCACGCCGATGTACGAAGTCGTCGATCTCGGGCGCATCCTCTCGGTCGAGTCCACCTCCGAGCAAGCCTCCCGCGCGGACGAGGGGCGCAAGCTCGTCTCGGAAGCCAACCTCGCTGCGGTGAGCAAGGGCTGGCGCGAGGCGGCCGGCCTGTACGCGAAGGCGCTGCAGGCGCTCGAGAAGGGACTGCCGGCAGTGGGGCCGGCCGAGTATGCCGACGCGCTCCTGCGGCTCGGCGTAGCCCGGTGGATCTCGGGCGAGGAGAAGACGGCGAAATCGATGCTGCAGGCGGCGGCGCGGCTGGATCCCCAGCAGAAGCTCGACGTCCAGCGCATCGAGCCGGGAATGGCCCCGCTGCTGCGAGCGGCGCGGGCCGAGGCGGAGGCGGCGCCGCACGGCGCGCTCGACGTCGACTCGCGGCCGGCCGGAACGCGCGTGATCGTCGACGGCGAGGCGAAGGGCAATTCCCCCATCCACGCCGAGCTGCCGAGCGGCAAGCATCTGCTGCGCATCGAGCGCGCCGGATTCTATCCGCACGCCGAGCTGGTCGAGATTCCGCCGCGCAAGACCGTGGAGCGGAGCATCACCCTCTCGGTCACGCCGGCTGCAGCGAGCCTGAACCAGGCGATCGCCGCAGCCGCGGAGGAGTCTGGCCGCGGCACCGTCGGCAAGAGCGTGGGCGCGCTGGCCGAGAAGTTTTCTCTCGAGCGGGTCTTGATCGGATCGGTGCGCTCGCAGGACGAGAAGGTGGCGGTGTTGCTCGCGCTGGTCGATCCCTCCACGCGCAAAATCGTGGCTAGCCAGCGACTCCTGCTGCTCGCCGACGGCACGGATGCCGATCAGATCGAGACCGACGCGCAGAACGCCACGCGCAGTCTGGTGCAGCAGGATTCCTCGCCGTCGGAGGAAGCGCCCGCCGCCCGCGCGGAGAAGCCGGCGCTGGCGAACAAAGAGCCCCAGGCCGTGGCCGAGCCCGCCCCGGCGACGGAATCGAAGCAGCCGGCGGCGAAGAAAAAGAAGAAGGGCCTGCGGGGCAAGACCGGCACCGAGGGCTGGCCGGAGGACTGACCGCGCGATCGGAATCAGCGCGCCGGAGCAGCGGCGCTGATCCTGGGTGGCGTGTACTCGCGCGCGGGATCGAACGGCGCGGCATAGGGCGAGCTCCAGTTCTCGCGAAAGAAGGCGTCGAGCCGCGCCGGAATCGGGCCGCCCTCGAGCAGCAGGCCGACGTTGCGGCTCCTGTAGAAGTAGTCAGGCTCCCAGTTGCTGGTGCCCACCCAGCCGCGGACGGCGTCCACCGCGCAATACTTGGCGTGCGCCACGCGGGCGAAGGGAATGAATCCGCGCGACCACTGCGGGATGGTGAAGATGCGCACTTCGACGCGCCGGTCGAGCCCGCGAAGTCGAGCGAGCGTCTTCGGCCGCAGCTCCCAGTCGGAGAGCAAGAGCTGCACCTGGACGCCGCGCGAGGTCGCGCGGATCAGCGCCTGCTCCAGCTCGGGCACCTCTCCGTAGGTGAGCAGCTGCACCTGCACCGAGCTCCGCGCCGAGTCGATCAGCTGGACGAGCGCGGGCAGATCCCAGAGCTGCGCGGCGGGCAGCGAATCCCGCGGGCTCGCGACCAGCCGCGGCTCGCCGGAAGCGAAGGTGTAGCCGCGCGACGGCGGCGAGACCTTCCCTGCCCAGTCCGTCTGGAAAATGTCGAGCAGCGCGCGCACCGCCTCGGCCGAGCGGAATCGCAGGCCCAACTCCTGGATGTGCGTCAGGCTCCGCCAGTCGAAATTCTGCGAGCCGACGAACGCCTCGCGGCCGTCGACGACGAAATACTTGGCGTGGAGCGACTCCATCTTGCGCACCTGCACGCCGCGCGAAGAGAGCCGCTCCAGCACCTCGGGGTAGACGGAGGCGAAGTGCGCGTCGGCCAGCCAGCGCACCTGGACGCCCCGCGCCGCCGCGGCCTGCAGCTCCTCGATGATCGGCTCGAGGCGGCTGCCCGGCTCGCTCGAGGCGTAGAACTCGGCGGCGTCGATGCGCTCGCGGGCCGCGGCGATCATCTGCGGCCACACCTCCCAGGCGTCGCGCAGGTCCGGCCGATCGAGTGGCGTCTCGATCGGCTCCGACTCCACCAGCTCGAGAGCTGCCGTGCCGGCCAGCGAGGCCGGCGGAGGCGGCATCGGGGCGGCCCGCGGACAGCCGAGCAGCGCGAGAAGAACGAATGTACTTATGCGCATATGGTTATATGCGCATGCCCGCATCGATCAAGCGCGACCCTTGCCGGGCTGGTTGGGCTTGATCTCCTCCTTGCCCAGCTCCGCCGCCCGCAGCTGCAGCACCTTCTGCGACTCGTGCGAAGGCACTTCTTCGTATCCCATCATCTCCATGGTGAAGTAGCCGAGGCCCTTGGTCAGCGAGCGCAGCTCCGGGGCGTACATGCGCAGCTCGGCGTGCGGCGCCTGGGCATGGATCAAGGTCCCCTTCGAGGTCGGCTCCATGCCGAAGATCTTCCCCCGCCGCGAGGTGAGATCGGCGATGACCTCGCCGAGCATCTCGTCGGGTACCACCACCTCGAGCCGCATCATCGGCTCGAGCAGGACCGGCTTGGCCGAGGCGAGCGCATTCTTCAGCGCCATCGAGCCGGCGATGCGGAAGGCCATGTCGGAGGAGTCGACCGTGTGGAAGGAGCCGTCGACCAGCCGCGCGCGGAAGTCGACCAGCGGAAATCCGCCCAGCGGTCCCTGCTTGGCCGCATCGCGGATGCCGTGCTCCACCGAGGGGATGAAGTTGCGGGGAATGACGCCGCCGACGATGCCGTCCTCGAACTCGACCCCCGAGCCGCGCGGCAGAGGCTCGAGCTCGATGTGGCAGTCTCCGTACTGACCTCGTCCGCCGCTCTGCCGCTTGTACTTGCCCTGCGCCTTGGCCTTGCCGGTGATGGTCTCGTGATACGCCGGATGGGGCAGCTCGAGGTGCACGTCCACTTCGAACTTGCGCTTCAGCTTCTCGACCGCGACCTCGATGTGCACCTGGCCCATGCCCTTGAGCAAGGTCTCGTTGGTCTCCGGGTCGCGCACCATCTCCAGCGAAGGGTCCTCCTCGAGCAGGCGGTGCAGGGCGACGCCGACCTTCTCTTCATGCTCGCGATCGATCTTGAGAGCGTAGGCGATGACACGCTTGGGCGGCTGGATGAGGTCGAGCTTGATCGACGGCGAGTCTGTCTGGCAGAGCGTGTCGCCCACGCGCACGTCCTTGAGCTTCATCAGGCCGACGATGTCGCCGGCGCCCGCCTCGGCCACCTCGGTCGTGTGGTTGCCGTCGATGCGGTAGACATGCTGCAGCGTCTCGCTGTTTCCGGTGCGCGCGTTGGTGAGCACCGAGCCGGGCTTCACCGCGCCGCTGAAGATGCGGCAGGCCGTCAGCCGGCCGACGAAGTGATCCACGGTGTTGCGGAAGGCCAGGAGGGTCGCGGGCGCATCGCGCATCGCCGGCCGCGCCACCTCGTTGCCTTTGTGGTCCTTCCCCTTGATCTCGCGGCGCACGGTCGGCGGCGGCAGGTAGCGCACGATGGCCGCCGCCACGTCGTCCACGCCGATGCCCGGCCGCGCCGCGCAGGCGAGCACCGGCAGGAAGCGCCGCCCGAGGACTCCCTGGGCGATGCCTTCGATCAGCTGCGCCTCGGTCGGCTCGGCGCCGTCGAGATATTTCTCCAGCATCAGGTCGTCGGTCTCGGCCACCGCTTCGACGAGCCGCGTGCGCAGGCGCTTCGCCTCGGCCATCAGCTGCTCGGGGATCTCCTCCTCGACGTAGCCGCCGAACTTGCCGTTGCCCTTGGGAGCGTAGAAGTGAGCTCGCATCTTGACCAGGTCGACCACGCCGCCGAACGACTCGGCCAGCCCGACCGGCAGCTGGAGCGCGACCGGCTTGGCCTTGAGCGTCTTCTCGATGTCGTCCAGCGCACGCAAGAAGCTGGCCCGCTCCTTGTCGAGCTTGTTCACGCAGGCGAGCAAGGGCAGGCTGCGCTCCGTCGCCATGTCCCAGTGAGCTTCGGTCTGGTGCTTGACGCCGGACACGGCGCTGACGAGAAGGAGCCCGCCTTCGCAGACGGCCATCGAGCGGTCGGCGTCGCTGAGGAAGTCCGAGAAGCCGGGAGCGTCGAGAAGGTTGACGAGCACGCCTTCGTGCTCGGCGAAAGTGATGTGGGTGGCCACGGTGAAGTTGCGCTTGGTTTCCTCCGGGTCGACGTCGAGGTGGCTGGTCGACCCGTCCTTGCTGGCGCGCGTGGGAGCCTCGTGGCGCAGCAGCGCCTCGGTGAGGGCCGTCTTCCCGGCCCCGTCGTGAGCGATGATGGCGACGTTGCGGATGGTCTTGGGGTCGAGCATGCGAATGTCTCCCGGCGGTGGAAGCGCGGACCTTACTCCAACCCAGAGTGGTTTGGCAGCGGCAGCGGCGGCGCTGGTTTCATTTGCCGCAGCGGGGCAACCGATCCCCACGCCAGCCGAGCCGCCCGGCCAATCGTTCGCGCTGGAAGACGACGGCGCCTCGCTCGCCGGCAACCCGGGCGGGCTCGGCTTCGTCGGGGGATTCGAGGCCGACTTCCTTCACAACGGATGGTTCAGCGAAAGCTGCGCGACCAGCCTGCAGCCCTGCGGCCGCGGCCATAGCGACGGGCTTCACCTGGCGGCCGGTGGCGGTCCGGTGGCCCTCGGGATCGGTATCGATTGGCTGCGAGCCGACACGCTCTGCGGCTTCGTTCCGGGCGGGTTCACCTGTCTCTCGCCCTTCCAGCGGCGCTTCAGCATCGGCGGGGCGCTGAGGGGCGGCGCGCTCTCGGTCGGCGGAGTGCACCGCGGCTTCTCCAACGCGCGCGGTTCCTGGGATGTCGGCGCGCTGTGGAGGCCGACGGCGTGGCTCTCGGCCGGCGCCGCCGCGCTCGAACTCGATTCCGACGGTCCGCGCCGCTACCGGCTCGCCGTCGGCCTTCGCCCGCTGCGTGAATTCCTCGATCTGGCGGCCGATCTCCGCTGGCGCGAATGCACCAACTCGGCGCCTCCCTGCGGCATCGATCGCTACGACCTGCTCTTCACTCTCGGCGCCCGGATCCTCCGCGGCGTGCGGCTCATCGGCCAGCTCGGTCTGCTCGACAAAGGCAGTCTCAAGAGCGGCCTCGTCGGGCTCCAGCTCGATCTGCCGCACCTGGGCGTGACCTTCGCGCCGCGCTTCGGCGATGTGGACGGGCAGGGGCTGACCCGGATCCGTATCTCGTCGGAGCGCTGGCCGGCGATCCGGTTGCCGCTCCGCCGCGCGGCCTTCCTCGATCTCGACAAGGCCCTGGAACGCCCCAAGCCGAGCGTCTGGAACCTGCTCTTTCCGCAGCCGAGGTACGACCCCATGGCGCGCACGGTGGCAACCCTGCGACGTCTGCGCGATGACGGAAGCGTTCGGGCGGTCGTGCTCCGGGCCGCCGACCTTCCGCTGGGCCTCGGGAAAGCCGAAGAACTCCGCGCTGCTATCGAGAGCCTGCAGGCCAGCGGCAAGAAAGTCGTTTTCTATCTGGAATCGGCCGGCGATCTCGAATATAGTCTAGCGTATTCAGCCGACAGGATTTACGCTGCTCCGCAGGCCGTCCTGACGGTGAATGGTTTTTCCGCGACGGCATTGTTCGCCGCCGCGGGCCTCGACAAGCTGGGAGTGAAGGCGGAATTCTTCCGCGTCGGCGCCTACAAGAACGCGCCCGACGTCTTCACCCGCAGCGGGATGTCGGGCGAGCAACGCGAGGTGGAGAACGCGCTGCTCGATGATCTCTACGGACGCTACGTCCAGGGGATCAGCGAGAAGCGACACCTCGACGGAGGAAAGCTGAAGGCGCTCCTCGACAAGGGAATCTTGAAGCCGCAAGAGGCGGTCGCGGCCGGGCTCGTCGACGGGCTGGTCTATCCCGACCAGCTCGAGGAGGAGGTGGGCAAGCTCCTCGGCGGAAAGGTATCGCTGGAGAAGATCGGCACCGAGCCGCCCGCTCTGCGCGAGACGCAGTGGGGTCCGAAGCCGCGCGTCGTCGTGGTGCGCGTCGAGGGGACCATCCTGCGCGGCGAGGGCAAGCGCGACCCCTTCGGCGCCGTGCGCACCGCGGCATCGGATCCGATCGCGCGGCGCATCCGGAAGGCGGCCGACGATGCGTCGGTGCGGGCCATCGTGGTGCGCATCGACTCGCCGGGCGGAGACGGCACCGCCTCCGATCTGATCTGGCGCGAGCTGCGGCGGGCGGCGAAGGAGAAGAAGAAAGCCGTCGTCGCCAGCATGGGCGATCTGGCCGCCTCGGGCGGCTATTACGTGGCGGCTGGCGCAGAGGAGATTTTCGCCGAGCCGTCCACCATCACCGGCTCGATCGGCGTCTTCGTCGGCCACTTCGATGCGCAGGAGCTGTACGGGAAATTGGGGCTCAATCTGGTGACGATGAAGCGCGGCGAGAGCGCCGACATCTTTTCCACCGCGCGCGAGCTGAACGACCGCGAGCGCAAGACCCTCCAGCTCTGGGTGGACAACTTCTACGACCAGTTCGTCGGCCGGGTGGCGGAGGCGCGGCGGATGAGCAAGGAGCAGGTCGACGCCATCGCGCGCGGCCGGGTCTGGACCGGGGCGCAGGCGCTCGAGCGCGGCCTGGTCGATCGAATCGGCGGGCTGGCGGATGCGATCGCTTCGGCAAAGAAGAGGGCCGGCCTGAGCGAAGAGAATCGCGTCGAGCTGGACGACGAGCTCGAGCCGGAGGTGGATTTGCAAGACTTCGCAGCCCCCGCGATCGCGGCCCGCGCTCTGCGAGCGCTCAATCTGCTCGGCGATCCCGGGACCCTCCGCGCCGTTCTCCCCTACGATCTCGAGGTGCGCTGAGTGCTGCCGACCGTCCTCATCGTCGAAGACGAGCAGAGCGCCTCGCGGCTCTTGTCCTCGATCGCCCAGGAGGCGGGGCTCTCGGCGCGCACCACCCGCTCGGCCAAGGAGGCGCAGGAGCTGTGCGCGCAGGCGGCGCAGACCGGCTCGCCGTTCGCGGCGGTAGTGCTCGACCTGGTGCTGGCCGAGCTGGACGGCTTTCAGTTCGCCGCCGCAGCGCGCGCGGCGCCGTGGGGCGCCGAGCTCCCCATCGTGGTGGTGAGCGGTGTCTACAAGACGCTGCCGCCGGACTTTGCCGCCAGGATCAAGCCCGCGGGCTTCTTCGCCAAGCCCTTCGAGCCGGCCAGCCTGCGCGACGCACTGTCGAAATTCGGCGGCGGCGGCGGCGGCAACGCGCAGGAGGGAAGCCTCGAAGACAAGCCGGCCATGCACCTCTTCGTCGAGCTCTTGCGGAGCAAATCGAGCGGCACGCTCACGCTGACGCAGGATTCGACCAAGCGCGTGATCACCTTCCAGCAGGGGATGGTCCGCTTCGCTCTCTCGAATCTCAAATCCGAGGCGGTGGGCGCGCCGCTGGTGGCCTCGGGAGCGGTGAAGCAGACTTCCTTCGACCGCGCAGTCGCCCTCGCCAAGCAGCAGGGCACCGCGCTGCACGAAGCGCTCGCCTCCGCGCGCGTCCTCACTCCGGAGCAGCTCAAGGTGGCCTTGAAGCAGCAGACGACCGACGTCTGCCTGGGCGGGCTCGCCTGGGAGAGCGGGACCTATCGCTTCGAGCAGAAGTCGCCCGAGGCAGCCGCCGCGCTGCCCGACACGCGGATGAGCCCGGTCGCGCTGGTGCTCGAGGCGGCCAAGCACGGCGATCCGGCCAGCGCGCGCCGCTTCCTCGAAGTCCACGCGCAGGAGCGGGTCAACCGCAGCCCCGAGCTGGAGCGGGAGATGTTCGCCCTCAAGAACAGCTGGCCGGGCGAGAGCGTCACGCCTCTGGCGACTCCCAACCGCAGCCTCGCTGAGATGCTGGCGCGGGTGAAGGAGAAGGAGCTGCCGCTGCTCCACTCCCTCTGCCTGAGCGGCTTGCTCCTGGTTTCGGGCGGCCCGAAGAGCGTCGCGGGGCAGCAGCTTCTCTCGCAGCAGGACTCCGACGAGCTCGACCGGGGCAAGACCTTCAGTCTCAAGGAAGCGGAAGCGCGCCGCCTGCTCTTCTCCGAGCGCGACCGGCTCAAGGAAGCGTCGCACTACGACGTGCTCGGCGTCTCCCACGGCGCAAGCGTCGACGACATCAAGCAGGCGTATTTCCTCGCCGCAAAGAAATTCCACTCCGACGCCTTCAGCGGCATGGAGCTGGCCTCGGCGCGGAAGGTCGGCGAGGCCCTCTTCGCCAAGGTGAACGAGGCCTATTCGGTGCTTTCCGACAAGGGAAAGCGCGCCGAGTACGACGTCTTCGTCGACCGCAAGGCCAAGGGGCTGCCCACCGACGTCGGTGCAATTTTGCGCGCCGAAGGCGCGTTCCAGAAGGGCGAGGTTCTCTTCAAGTCGGGCCGCTGGGAAGATGCCGAGCAGGCGTTCCGCGATGCCATCTCGCTCAATCATACCGAGGCGGAGTTCCACGCCTACCTCGGCATGGCCATCTATCGGCGCACGGGACAGGCGGAGTCGGGCCTGCCCCACGTCGAGAAGTCGCTCGAGCTCGATCCGCGCCTGAAGAGCGGGACGCTCTTCGCCGTGCAGATGCTCGAGGCAACCGGTGATCTGGAGAAGGCCAAGAACGTCCTGAGGCGCGCGTACGAGAAGGACCCCGATTTCGCCGAGGCGAAGAGCGAATACCGGCGACTCAAGAACAAGCCTGCCGAGCAGGCGAAAGGCGGCTTTCTCAGCCGCCTGCTGAAGAAGTAAGCGGAGACATCGATGAACGAAGAAGGACAGCGTCCCCCCACCCCGCCGGAGGGCCAGACCGGCAGCGCCGATGCACCCGAGCCGGGCAATGCGCGCTACCCGCAGCCCGGCCCCAATGGCGCCCAGCAGCCAGGCCCAGGACAGGATCAGCAAGGCCAGGGCGGTGGGCGTCGCCGGTTCCGGCGGCAGCGCCGCGGCGGCCGCGGCCGGCGCGGCAAGGGCGGAGGCGGGCAGCACGGACAGCACGGGCAGCCGCCGCTCGATGCGCAGGGGCGCGTTGTCGACGTCGAGAACGACGGCTCCGAGCAGGGCCAGGGCGCTCCCGAAACCGCCCAGGCTCCGGAGCAGCAGCAGTCAGCCCCGCCTCCCGCCGACGGCGCGCCGGCTCCCGAAGGGCAGCCCGCGCCCCAGCAGCGACCGCCGCAAGGGCAGCAGCAGCGCCATCAGCAGCAGCGCCAGGAGCCGGCGGTGCCGATCGAGGGCGTGCTCGACATCGACCACCGCGGCAACGGCCGCCTGCGCACGGCCAAGTTGAACTTCCTTCCCCAGCAGGACGACCCCGATGTGCCCCGGCACATGATCGAGCGCGATCGCCTGCGGCCCGGCGTGCACCTCGGCGGCCAGGCGGTGCGGCGAAACGGCCGGCTGCAGCTGATCAAGACCGAGTCGGTCGAGGGCGTCACGCCGCAGGAGGCGGCGAAGCGCACCGCCTTCCAGAACCTGACCGTGATCGATCCCGATGACCGCGTGGTGCTGGAGACCACTTCCAAGGAGCTGCTCACGCGGGTGATCGACATCGTCTCGCCCATCGGGCTGGGGCAGCGCATGCTGATCGTCTCGCCGCCCAAGGCGGGAAAGACCATCATCCTGCAGCGCATCTCGCACGCCATCACCGCCAACCGGCCCGAGGTGATCCAGATGGTGCTGCTGGTCGACGAGCGGCCCGAGGAGGTCACCGACTTCCGCCGCACCGTCAAGGCGGACGTCTTTGCCTCGAGCGCAGACCGGCCCACCGACGAACATCTGCATGTCGCCGAGATGGTCCTCGAGCGCTCCAAGCGGCTGGTCGAGGGCGGCAAGGACGTGGTCATCCTGCTCGACTCGATCACGCGCCTGTCGCGCGCCTACAACAAGGAAGTGGAGTCGAGCGGGCGGACCTTGTCCGGCGGCGTGGACTCGCGCGCGCTGGAGCGGCCCAAGCGGCTCTTCGGTGCGGCCCGCAATGCCGAGGAAGGCGGGTCGCTCACCATCATCGCGACGGCCTTGATCGACACCGGCTCGCGGATGGACGAGGTGATCTTCGAGGAGTTCAAAGGCACTGGCAACAGCGAGATCAACCTCGACCGGCAGCTGGCGGAAAAGCGCATCTTCCCGGCCATCAACATCCAGACCTCCGGCACGCGCAAGGAGGAGAAGCTCTTCAGCCAGCACGAGTACGAGAAGGTGAAGAAGCTGCGCGGCGCTCTCTTCGCGCTCAAGCCCATCGAGGCGATGGAGCGGCTGCTCAAGTCGCTCGCCGAGTACCGCAGCAACGCCGAGTTTCTCGAGGCGATCTGAGTCTAGCGCGCCCAGGATGGCGTTCGGCGGCGAGGCGGAGTATGCGGGGGCGATGCGAGCCGACATCGTCCCCGGAGCGACGTTCCCCGACTATGAATTGACCGACCATCGCGGCAAGCGGCGCAAGCTTTCGCAGCTGCAGGGGCTCGACCCGCTCATTCTCGTCCTCAGCCGCGGCGCCTTCTGTCCCAAGGACCGGCGCCAGATGGAAGGCCTGGTCCAGCTCCACCGCGAGATGGAGGTCGGCTACTGCCGCCTGGTCACCATCAGCACCGACAACCTGATCGAGACCAACGAATTCCGCAGCGGAGTGGGCGCGCACTGGCCGTTCCTCTCCGATGCAGGCCGCAAAATGCAGAAGGACCTCGACATCGCCGAGTACACAGACCCGCAGCACAACCCGATGGTCCCGCACACGCTGGTGCTCGAGCCGGAGTTGCGCGTCTACAAGATCTACATGGGCTACTGGTTCTTCGGCCGGCCCACTGTCGAGGAGCTGCGGCAGGACCTGCGGGCGGTGCTGCAGCGCTGCCGGGCCGACTGGGACATCAGCAAGCCCGAGCTGAGGGCCGCCTGGGAGAAGGGCGACAAGGCGCGGTTCTATCCTTACGGCAAGACCTACGCCGAAGTCTTTGCCGGGCAGGAGTGAGAAACGCCGCGCTAAGGCCAGCGGTACTTGCGCAGCGAGACGCGTCCCTCGGCGACCAGCGCCGCGCGGCAGGCGGTGCCCGTCTCGAGCGGATGGATCGAATAGCGATCGGCCGCGTCCGGGATCCCCTTCGCCCACAAGAGCCGCGCTCCGGCGTCCGCGAGCTCGATCTCGTAGGACCGGAGCGAGCGGGAGAGGCCCTCGCCGGTGGCCTTGAGGAAGGCCTCCTTGCAGGTCCAGAGCCGGAAGAACTCCCGGTAGCGCTCCGCTTCGCCGAGGGCGAACAGCCGCCGCTGCTCGCCCGGAGCGAAGAAGCGGCGCGCGATGGCATCGGAGCGCCGCCGGCGCGGCAGCTCCACGTCGACGCCGACTTCGATCTGCCCGAGCGCGATCAGGGCCAGCCCCCCGGAGTGGCTGAGATTGAAGCGCAGCCCCTCGATGCGCGGCTTGCCGTGCGCGGCGTAGAGGAAAGCGATGTCCCGGGGCGCGCGGACGGTGGCGCGGCCGAGCACTTCGCGCAGCGTCCCGCGCGCGGCTCCCCAGCGGGCGCGGTGCTGCTCGTGCGCGAAGCTCTGGTAGCGGGCGCGCTCCTGCGGCGAGAGCAGATCCACCAGGCGCGAAAGCCGCTCCGGCGGAACGTCGAGCGGCGCGGCGATGAGCACGACGTCGCCCTTTGCAGGAAAGAGCGCGCCCGGCGCGGCCCAGTCGGGGCCCGGCGTGAATCCTGGCGCGGCTTCGGTCATACTCTCCGGCATCGGGGATGGAGCTTGGCGCAAAGGGAGAATCTTTTCATGCGCAATCGCACCCTCGTGTCCGCCGCGCTGATCGCGCTCGGCTGCGGCGGAAAAAGCCAGCCCGAAACGCAGCAGGTCACCGTCGTCGTCGTCACGCCCTCGCAGGTCACGGTGTCGCAGAACAGCACGCAGGACTTCACCGCCGCGGCCGCCGACGCGCTCGGCCATCCTGTCGCCGGCACA
>VBLC01000115.1 GCA_005879315.1 Deltaproteobacteria bacterium
AGTCGATGTTGGCCGCCGCCGCGTCGGAGGGCGCGCCAAGCCATCCAAGGCGCAAGCCGAGAGCGCCGAGCAGCACGACCAGAGCGCCGGCCTTGAACGCCTTTTCCCTGGCAGCGCCGTGGAAGGAGAGGCTGAGCGCCCCGGCGAGGACGGCGGCGAAAGCGACCACGCCCGCCACGGCCGCGACGGTCTTGCTCGGCCAGGAGAGAAGAGCTGTCTTGGGGAGGAACGGCAGGAGCAGGCCCGCGGCGGCCGCGATGAGCGCCACGCCGAGGATGCTCTTCACCGTCTCCATCCACGCCCCGGACCGCGGCAGGCGCAAGCTGGTCGTGCCGAGGAGGAAGAAGAGGACGCCGAGGCCGATGGCGTAACTGAAGAGCATCCAGAAGCCGAGCACCGGCGAGCGGTGCGCGGCGACATAGGTCAGCACTCCGGCGAGAACCGGCCCGGTGCAAGGCGCCGCGATGATCCCCGCGCCGAGGCCCATCCCGAAGGCGTGGGCGAACCCGACTCCCTTGACCGACTCGAGCCGCGCCTGCCAGCTCGAAGGCAGCCCGATCTCGAAGGCCCCGAACATGCTCGCCGAAAGCGCCAGGAGAAAGAGCGCGAGAAAGGCGACGACCCAAGGCGAGGAGAGGAAGGACCCGAAGGCTTTTCCCGAGAGCGCAGCCGCGAGGCCGAGAGCGGAAAACATCGCCGCGATGCCCGCGACGTAGATCGCCGAGAGCGCCACCGAGCGCGCCCGGTGCTCTGGCTGCCGCGCGCCGAAGACGCTGACGGTGATGGGGATGAGCGGATAGACGCAGGGGGTGAGGCTCGTCAGCACTCCGGCGAGAAAGAGGATCGCAAAGGTGCCTGCCGAGACTCCGCCGGCGAGCCCCAGCTTGCCCGAGAGGTCTGCGCCAGCCCCGACGCTCTGCGTCAGAAGGAATGGCAGAAAGGGAACGGCGAGGCCAAATGCGAGGGCGAGCGCAAGTCGCCCGACGAACCGCTTGCTCATGGTGCGCCCATCGTAACGGACCTTGACCTGCTGCACCGGCGGTTATAATAGACCAGTCTAGTCCACATTAAAAACAGGTCAGGCATGACACCCAAGCTCCCCATCTACATGGACAACAACGCCACCACGCCCCTCGATCCGCGGGTGCTGGAGGCAATGATGCCGTACCTGACCACGGAGTTCGGCAACGCCGCCTCCCGCAGCCATCCTTTTGGCTGGAAGGCCGAGGAAGCGGTCGACAAGGCCCGCGAACAGATCGGCGCGCTGATCGGCGCCTCCGAGAAGGAGATCGTCTTCACCTCGGGCGCGACCGAGTCGATCAACCTCGCCCTCAAGGGCGTCGCCGAGTTCTACAAGGACAAGGGCAACCACGTCATCACCGTGCGCACCGAGCACAAGGCCACGCTCGACACCGCCAAGCGGCTCGAGCGGCAGGGCTGCGAGGTGACGTATCTCGACACCGACAAGTTCGGCCTGATCAGCGCCGAGCAGCTGCGCGCGGCCATCACCGACAAGACCATCCTCGTCTCGGTGATGCTGGCGAACAACGAGATCGGCTCCGTCCAGCCCATCGGCGAGCTCGGCGCGGTCTGCCGCGAGAAGGGGGTGCTGTTCCACTGTGACGCCGTGCAAGGCGTCGGCAAGGTGGCCTTCGACGTCGAGAAGGACAAGGTCGATCTGGCCTCCCTCTCGGGGCACAAGATCTACGGGCCCAAGGGCATCGGCGCGCTCTACGTGCGCCGCAAACCGCGCGTGCGCATCGCTCCGATCATCGACGGCGGCGGGCACGAGCGCGGCATGCGCTCGGGGACCCTGAACGTTCCCGGCATCGCCGGCTTCGGCAAGGCGGCCGAGCTGTGCCAGCAGCTCTTGCCCGAAGAGTCGCACCGGACCTATACGCTGCGCCGGCGCCTGCAAGATTATCTCTTCTCGCACCTCGATCATCTGGAGCTGAACGGGCACCCGGAGCATCGCCTGCCGGGCAACCTCAACGTCAGCTTCGCCTACGTCGAGGGCGAGGCGCTGATGATGGCGATCAAGAACGTCGCCGTCTCCTCCGGATCGGCCTGCACTTCCGCCTCGCTGGAGCCGAGCTACGTGCTGCGGGCCTGCGGCGTTTCCGAGGATCTGGCGCACACCTCCATCCGCTTCGGCATCGGCCGCTTCAACACCGAGGACGAAGTCGACTTCGTCAAGAAGTACGTGGTCGATCAGGTCAAGCGCCTGAGGGAGATGTCGCCCCTCTACGAGATGGCCAAGGAAGGGATCGACCTCTCGAAGATCGAGTGGGCGGCCCATTGACCGCCGCTACGAATCTGGACTTGATGCATCCAATTTGCTGAAGAGGTGACGACATGGCGTACGGCGACAAGGTCCTGGATCACTACGAGAACCCGCGCAACGTCGGGACGATGGACAAGAACGATCCGAACGTGGGCACCGGCCTGGTCGGGGCGCCAGCGTGCGGCGACGTCATGCGCCTGCAAGTGAAGATCAGCGACGACGGCAAGATCGAAGACGCCAAGTTCAAGACCTTCGGCTGCGGATCAGCCATCGCCTCCAGCTCGCTGGTGACCGAGTGGGTCAAGGGCAAGAACGTCGACGAGGCGCTGACCATCAAGAACACGCAGATCGCCAAGGAGCTGGCGCTCCCGCCGGTGAAGATCCACTGCTCCGTCCTGGCGGAGGACGCCATCAAGGCGGCCATCGCCGACTGGAAGAAGAAGAAGGGCCTGACGGAGCAGCCGGCGGCTGCCGCTCCAAAGGAGAAGAGGGTCGATGGCTGAGCTGGCCGTCAACGTCACGCCCCGCGCGGCGCAGCAGATCAAGGCGCAGCTGGCCCGCCGCGCGCAGACGCGGCCCGAGAGCGGTGTGCGGCTGGGCGTGAAGGGCGGCGGCTGCTCGGGGATGAGCTACGTCATCGAGTACTGCGACCAGCCCCGGCCGCGCGACAAGCTCTTCGAGGTCGAGGGCGCGAAGGTTTACGTCGATCCCAAGAGCCTCGTCTACTTGAGCGGCACCACCTTCGATTATGTCGACTCCTTTCAGCAGAAGGGCTTCAAGTTCGTCAACCCGCAGGTGAAGAGCGAGTGCGGGTGCGGCGAGTCCTTCACGGTCTGAGTTCTCTATGAGCGCGCGGAAGTGCTGGAGCTGCGGACACGAGCACGCGGCGGCGGAAGTGATTTGCCCCGCCTGCGGCAAGGTGCAGCCGCCCCCGCCGGCGGAAACGGCCCTGGACAAGTTCGCCCTGCTGGGCTTTGCGCCTTCCTTCGACGAGCCGGAAGCGGTGGACGACAAGTTCCGCACCCTCTCGCGCAAGCTGCATCCCGACCGCTTCGTCCGCGCCCCGGCGCAGGAGCGGCGCTACTCGCTGGAGCAGACCACGCTGCTCAACGACGCATACAAGACGCTGAAGGATCCGGTCCGGCGCGCCGAACATCTCTTGTCGCTGCGCGGCGTGCGCGGCGATCCGAAGATGTCGCCGCAGTTTCTCGAGGAGACGATGGAGGACCGCGAGAAGCTGCTCGAGGCGAAGATGTCGGGCAACGGCGTCGAGGAGCTGGCGCGCGGCGTGCGCGAGAAGCGCGACAGCACGCTCGCCGAAGTGCGCGCGCTGGTGGCCCGCGGCGGCGACCTGGCGCAGGCCGCCGAGCTGCTCGCCCGCATGCGCTATTACGCCCGCTACCTCGACGAGGTCGAGGGGCGCACGGCGGAGATTTAGATGCCCGCGATCTTCCAGATCAGCGAGCCGGGGGAGACGCGCAGCAAGGAAGCATGCGCCACCGGCGCGGTGGGCATCGATCTCGGCACCACCAATTCGCTGGTGGCGATCGTGCTGGGCGACGGCAAGCCCCAGGCGCTCGCGGTCGATGAAGGATCGACCCTGTTGCCGAGCGTGGTTCATTACCGGCCGGGGGGCGGGCCGGGATCGGTCATCGTGGGCGCCGCCGCGCGCCGTCTGGCGGCGGATTTTCCCCGCGACACCATCGTCAGCGTCAAGCGGTTCATGGGGCGGTCTTCGGCGGATCCGGAGACGCGGCGACTCAGCCCGTACCGCTTCGCCGACGGCCAGAGCGGCGTGGTGCGCTTCGTGGTGGGCGAAGGGCGCCTGGTGAATCCCGTCGAGGTGTCGGCGGAGATCCTCCGCGCGCTCCGTTCGCGGGCCGAGGAGCGGCTAGGGATTCCCGTCAAGCAGGCGGTCATCACCGTGCCGGCCTATTTCGACGATGCGCAGCGGCAGGCGACCAAGGAGGCGGGGCGGCTGGCGGGGTTGGAAGTGCTCCGGCTCCTGAACGAGCCGACTGCGGCGGCTCTCGCGTACGGGCTCGACAAGAGATCGCAAGGCACCTTTGCCGTCTACGACCTGGGCGGAGGGACGTTCGACATCTCCATCCTCAAGCTCGTCGAAGGCGTGTTCGAGGTGAAGGCGGTCGGGGGCGACTCGGCGCTCGGGGGCGATGATTTCGATCGGGCGCTCGCGGAGATCCTCCTCGAGGGCAAGGAGCGCACGCCGCGCCTCGTGCGCGAGGCCATTGACGCCGCCAAGGCAGCCAAGGAAGAGCTGACGAAAAACGACCGGACGGTGGTGCTCTTTCATGGCGGGCGGCGCGAGATCACGCGCGCTCAGCTCGAGCAGGTGATCCTGCCCTTGGTCGAGAAGACCGCGGCTCCTTCGAAGAGAGCGCTGCGCGACGCCGGTGTGCCTGAGGGCAAGGGCCTGGACGGAGTCATCCTCGTCGGCGGCTCGACGCGCGTTCCTCTGGTGCGAACGGTGGTGCGGAAACTGTTCGGGATGGAGCCGCTGGCCGACATCGATCCCGACGAGGTCGTCGCTCTCGGCGCTGCCGTGCAGGCCGACTTGCTCACCGCCGAGAGCCCGCAGCACGACGTGCTCCTCCTCGACGTCACCCCGCTCTCGCTGGGCCTCGAAACCATGGGTGGCCTGGTCGAGAAGCTCATCGTCCGCAACACCACCATCCCCGCGCGCGCCACCCAGGAATTCACCACCTTCGCCGACGCCCAGACGGGCATGGACATCCACGTCCTCCAGGGCGAGCGCGAGCTGGTGCAGGACTGCCGCTCGCTGGCGAAGTTCACCTTGGGCGGCATCCCGCCGCTGCCGTCGGGACTGGCGCGCGTGGCGGTCACCTTCCAGGTCGACGCCGACGGCATTCTCTCCGTCACGGCTCGCGAGCAGCTCACCGGCGTCTCGCAGGCCATCACCGTCAAGCCCTCGCACGGCCTGAGCGACGAAGAGATCGAGCGGATGCTCCTCTCCAGCATCGAGCACGCCGAAGAGGACGTGCAGGCGCGTCTGCTCATCGACAACCGCGTCGAGGCGCAGCGCATCCTCAAGGCGGCCGAGAAGCAGCTGGAGTCGAACGGCGACCTCCTCTCTGCCGAAGAGCGCGCGCAGATCGAAGCATCGATGCAGGAGCTGCGAGACGCTGCCGCGGGCAGCGACCATCACGCCATCCACGAGCGCATCGAGCGCCTCGACCACGTCAGCGCCGACTTCGCCAAGCGGCTGATGGACCGCGGCATCGAGCGTGCCCTCAAGGGTCATGCGGTGGCCGAGTTCGACCGCGGCGAGATGTCGCCGCACGCCAAGAAGGCCTACGAAGCGCTGCAGGAGAAAGAGAAGCCTGAGCCGAGCAACGCGGAGCGCGGCTGATGCCGAAGGTGACCATCTACAATCCGCGCGGCGAGCTGGAGGCCGAGGGCGAGGTCCCGGAGGGGAGCAGCCTGCTCGAGGCTTCGGCCCAGCTCGGCGCCCACCACGGATCGGCCTGCGGCGGCGTCTGCGCCTGCTCCACTTGCCACTGCTGGGTGAAGAAGGGTTTCGAGTCGCTCGACGAGATGGGCGACTGCGAGGCCGACATCCTCGACCGCGCCTACGACGTGAAACCCAGCTCGCGCCTGGGCTGCCAGGCGCACCTCGATCACCAGGACGTCGTCGTGCAGATCACCGAGGAGTCGGAGAACACCTGGTACGACGAGCATCCCAAGGAGCGCCACGAGGCGGAGGCCAAGGGATTGTGGCCGCCCAAATGAGGCCTTCATGAAATGGACCGACGTGCAGGACATCGCCATCGCGTTGCACGAAAAGTTTCCCGACACCGATCCGCTCTCGGTCCGCTTCACCGACCTGCACAAGTGGATCCGCGAGCTGCCCGGCTTCGCCGACGACCCCAACAAGAGCGGCGAGAAGATCCTCGAGGCCATCCAGATGGCCTGGCTCGACGAGCGCGAGTGAAGGTCATCGCGCCGGCAGGAGTGGCCCGAGCTGCAGCACCGCGACCTCAGCGCCGTCCTCGAGAGGTCCCTCGCCGGGCGGAACCACGGCCACGGCATTAACGCCCGACCAGGATGCGATCTGCATGCTGCTCTGCTGCCCGCCCGCCTCGAAGACCAGGTCCGTCGTGAGCCGCCCGCGGGGAAAGTACGTCAGCCCCTTGACGCGCTGAAGCGAGCCGCGCAGGCGCGCCCGCACGCGCGGCCGCTCGGGCTGAGGGTCGCCCGAGAGAATCCTGACCGCCAGCCGCACGAACAGCTCGAACCCGAGCATCGCCGCGGCGGGATTTCCCGGCAGCCCGAACACCAGGCGCTCGCGCGAGGTCCCGAAGAGAATCGGCTTTCCCGGCCGGATGGCCACGGTGTGGAAGACGAGCTTGCCGGAGATGCGCTCCAGCGCGCTCTGCGCGTGGTCGTGATCGCCCACGCTGGCACCGCCGGTGGTGACGAGGATGTCCGCGGTCGCATCGTCCAGCCTGGAGGCGATCAGCGCGGGATCGTCGCGGGCGATGCCGAGCAGCGCCGGCTCTCCGCCCGCGTCGCGCGCGAGGGCGGCGAGCGCGACGCTGTTGGTCTCGATCAGCTTTCCAGGCGGCGGCTCGGTGCCGAGCGGGACCAGCTCCTCCCCCGTCACGAGAATGGCCACGCGCGGCCGGCGATGGACCGAGACCTTCGCTGCGCCGCAGGCTGCGGCCAGGGAAAGCTCGGCAGGCCCTAGCGCCGTGCCCACCGACAGCGCCTCGGAACCTGCGCGCAGCTCCTCGCCTCGCCGGCGGATGTGCTGGCCCGGTTTCGGCGCTTCGTTGACCCGAAGCGAATCACCTTTCCGCTCGCAGTGCTCTTGCATCACCACGCAATCCGCCCCGGGCGGCACCGGCGCTCCGGTGAAGATGCGCGCCGCCTCGCCGGCCTGGAGCGTTCGCTCCCAGGGAGCATCGCCAGCTGCGATCTCGCCGACGATGCGCGCGGTCCGCTCCGAGGCGCACAGCGCATAGCCGTCCATCATCGAGATGTCCTGCGCCGGTTGGTCGCGCGCCGCTCGCACCGCCGCGGCCAGCGTCCGGCCGTGCGCCTGCAGCAGCGGTACCTCCTCGGCGGGCAGCGGCCGGCAGCGCGCCCGCACTTCGGCGAGCGCATTTTCCAGTGGGATCATGAACGACAAGGCCCCGGCCGTTGGGCCGGGGCCTCGCTGTCCAGCGGCGGGCGCGAAACGGAGCGCTCAGGGGTCCGCAGCCGGGGCGTCGGTGGTGCCGAAGAGAGGACTCGAACCTCCACGGGGTTGCCCCCACCAGACCCTGAATCTGGCGTGTCTGCCAATTCCACCACTTCGGCCCGGCGCGTCGCGGATCTAGCGGGGGCGTCTCGCGAAAGTCAAGAAGTCCGGAATGGACACGACCGCTTCCATAGTGGTGAGATAGCAGCATACATCTCAGGGGTCCGATGAAGCGCAATCTAAAGGCCGACCCCCATCGCATTCTCGTCGTCGATGACGAAGAGGGCTTCCGCGAGGGGCTCGCCGATCTGCTCGGGATGGAGGGTTACTCCGTCCACGTCGCCAAGGACGCGGTCGAGGCCGTGCGCGTCCTGCCCGGCTTCCGGCCGGAGCTGATCCTCCTCGACCTCCACATGCCCAACCTCGACGGCGAGGCGTTCATGCGCGGTCTCGCCGGACTGCCGGCGAGCAGCAAGGTGCCGGTGGTGCTCATCTCCGCAAAGGAGGAGTTGGAGGCGATCGCATCGCGGACCGGCGCGGCGGGTTACTTGCGCAAGCCCTTCGAGGCCCCGCAATTGCTCTCGCTCCTGGAGAAGATGCTGCCCTAGATTTTCTCGGCGCCGTTCGGAGTCGGAGCGGCCGCCGCTTCCTGCGGCCGATCGGCCGCGGCCGGGCCGGTCGCCTTGGGCCGATCCTTGGGAGTCGGCGGCGCCAGCGGAGTGCCAGCTTGCCAGAGCTTGTGCTCCGCCTGCGCCAGCCGTTCCTTGACCAGCTCCAGCTCGCCCTTGGTGACGAGATAGACGCGGTTGTTCGTCTCGGCGCGGCCCTTCTGCTTCTTCACCTCTTCGCGCAGCTCTTGCTCGTGCCGCTTCCCTTCGCGCGTGTTCCGCTCGGCCTGCTGCACCTGCCGCTCCAGCTCGGTGCGGGCCGCCTCGAGCTGCTTGCGCTGGGCCTCGAATTCCGGCGCCGCCGCGACGGGCGGCGGCGGGGCGGGCAGCTCGCGCAACTTCGCCTGCGTGCGCTCGAGATCCGACCGCGCCTGCGCTTCGGCGCTCTTCGCCGCCTGCAGCTGCGTGCGCGCCTCCTGCTCCGCCGCGTGCGCCTCCTCGAGCAGCCTGCGGGCGTGGGCCAGGTCCTCCTCCAGCTCGGCCTCGCGCGCCCCGCGCGACTGCGCCTTTCCAGTCTTGCCTTCCTGGGCCTTCTTGCGCGACTCGTTGAGCTTCTCGCGCGTCTCCTGCACGAGCACCTTCTGCGCTTTCAGCTCTTCGGCCGCCTTCCTCTGCTCCGATCGAGCCGCCTCGGCCTCTTTGCGCGCCGCATCGGCCTCTGCGCGCAGGGCGAGAACCGCCCGCGCCGCCGATTGCCACTGGAACCAGAAAGCGACGGCGAGGACCAGCCCCACCACCGCCGCCAGGAAAGCGAATCCGAGCATGTGCTTCTCCGCGAGGGCCGCGAAGAGTAGCCGAATCGACGGCGCAGATCGAGCGGAAGCCGAGCGCCTGTCCGCTCGCGGGCTTGCGCAATTTGTACAATTTGCCGGACTAGATGGTCGGGGCGGGGCCCTTCAGCTCGGTGAAGACCGCCTCCTCCACGCCTTTGCGGTGCTCCTTGCCGGAGTGGAAGCTGTAGCTCGGACCGACGTACTTCACTCCTGCCGCGCCGTGGTTGCGCGTTTCTTCGACCCGCACCGCGACCAGCGCGCAGGGGAAGGGGGTCGAGGTCATCGTCTCCTTCTCCACCACCGCCTTGCCGCGCAGGCCGTAGCAGAGGTCGTCGCCCAGGACCTCGAGGGCGACGCGGCCCTCGTGGCGGATGTTCCGCAGGGCGCGGCTGCGGTGATCGACCGCGAGCGCGATGATCTGCGGATTGCGGGCCACCGCCCAGGTCATGATGTTGGTCTGCGGCGCACCCTGCGCATCGACTGTCGCGAGCACGCAGGTCTGGCCCCCGAGAAGGAACTGCACCAGATTTGGGGGCATCTCCATCAGGGGCAGGCGGAAATGCCGGTCGCGCGCAGGCGGGCGCGGAAGACAGCGCAGGCCTGGTCGCGCTCGGCGCCTACCAACTGATCGGCCACGAGCGAAAGCACCGCTGCCGGATCGGCTGCGCCGGAGAGGGCCCGCGCGGCAGCGAGCGCCGCGCGCGAAGCACCGACGAGATCGCCGCTCGCGTCGGCCCAGGCCCACAGTGCGCCGGCGAGCACTGCCGAAGCGGGCGCGCCAGCGGGCAGCGGCCGCGACAGATCGAGATGGCCGACCGGATCGCCTCCCGGCTCGGAGCTCGCCAGATAGCCCGGGTCAGCCGCCGCGGCCGCGCCGAGGAAGAGCGCAATCCCTTCCGCTTCTTCCGAGGCCACGCCGCGCAGCTGGCGGCGCGCCATCTCACGCGCCACGCCGCCGGGATTGAGGCCAGCCGGAACCCGGGCGCCTTCTGGACCCTCGCCGAGCGCGAAGGCGTCGGCGGCGGGAAGGTAGTGGAGGCCCGCCGCGGCGCCTTCGTCGGCCAGGACCGGCGCCGGCAAGAGCGCCTCGGCGCCGGCGGAGAGCAAGAACTGGCGCGCCCGCTCCATCGCCGCGTACTGCCCGAGCAGCGTCACACAGCGGACGGTCCGCGCCACCAAGGCGCCGTTCACTTTCCGCCGCACCGAGCAGTCGGGCGAGGCGCCGTTGACGGTGAACATTCCGGCCGGCCCGCGCACCGCCGACAGATCCGTCGCCGGCAACTCCACTTCCTGCGCCGAGAGCGCGCCCGAGAGGCGATCCACGCCCATCACCGAGACGCGGTCGGACGCCGCCGCCCCGCCACAGGCTGCGGCCAACAGAGCAGCAAGAAAGGGCGTGCGCAGGCGCATGAGAGATAGAATGTAGATCGATGCGGCTGTCCATCGCCACTAAAGTCTTCGTCGGATTCGTCGCCGTGTTGATTTGCAGCGCCTCCGTCTCTTTGTACGGAATCGTGCGCTTGCAACGCATCGGGCGCGGCCTCTCGCTCTTGGCCCGGCCCTACATGCCGCTGACGCGCGCGGTCTCCACGCTCGAGGCCTTCCAGAAGGAGCGCGAGCGGAGCACCGACCGGCTGCTGGAGGAGCAGGATCCGGCGGCGCGGCGCAGCTTGATCTCGCTCGATCGGACCTACTTCGCGCGGGTGGTGAAGGAGCGGCTCGACTTCGCCCAGCAGCTGGTCGCCTCTGCGACGGGGCCGGATCTCGAACGCATCGGCGCGCGCCTCTCCGCGGTCGCGGCGCGCATCGACGAGGAGGAGAAGGCCGCCGCCGCGCTCAACGCCAAGCTGCAGAGCGCTGCGCCCCAGCGCGCCGCGGCGGACGTGCCCGAGCTGCAGGACCTCATCGCCCGCCTGAAGACGGCCGAGCGGCGCGTCGATCACGAGCTGAAGACGCTCGGTCAGGTCCTGCAGGACCAGATGAACCTCGGCGTCGAGGAGGCGGAGAAGCAGGAGCGCGCCACCCGCTGGGCGGTGCTGGGCCTCTCGGCGCTGGCGCTGGCGGTGGGCCTCTTCGTCACCTGGATGTCGCAGCGCGCGCTGCGGCCCATCCGCGAGCTGACCGAGGCGGCGCAGCGGCTGGGCCGCGGCAGTCCCGAGTCCGTCGCCGTCCCCGAGAAGGGCGGCGACGAGCTCGCCGCGCTGGCGCGCGAGTTCAACGCCATGGCGCAGCGGCTGGCGGCGCGCGAGCGGGAGCTGCGCGCCCAGGGAGAAGCGCTGGTGCGCTCCGAGCGGCTGGCGGCGATCGGGCGCATCGCCGCGCAGATCACGCACGAGATCCGCAATCCCCTCTCCAGCATTTCCCTCAACGCCGAGGAGCTGGGGGAGCGCGCCCCCCAGGCGCGCGAGCTGTGCGAGGCCATCGTCCGCGAAGTCGACCGGCTCACTTCCATCACCGAGGAGTACCTGCGCTTCGCGCGGCTCCCCAAGCCGCAAGTGCGCGCCGCCGACGTCAACGAAGCCGTCCGCGACCTGCTCGACTTCGTCCGGCCCGAGCTGGACGCAGGCGGCGTGCAGCTGGAGCTTTCCCTCTCGCCGGAATTGCCCGCGGTGATGGCGGACGTCGGGCAGTTGCGCCAGCTCCTCCTCAACCTCGTCCGCAACGCGCGCGAGGCGATGCCCGGCGGCGGACATCTGCGGGTCGCGACCCGCGGCTACGATGGCGCGGTGGAGATCGAGGTGCGCGACGCCGGGCCCGGCATTCCCGCCGAGCGGCTGCAGCGCATCTTCGATCCCTTCTTCACCACCAAGGAGCGCGGCACCGGTCTCGGGCTGGCCATGGCGCAGGAGATCGCCCAGGAGCACGGCGGCCAGCTCACCTGCGAGAGCGTGCCGGGCTCGACGGTGTTCACTCTGCGGCTGCCCTCGGCCCCGCTCGAACAGGCCGAGCTGAGCGCCGTTGCGCAGGCATGAACGCGCCCTTATCCTCGGCGGCCCTGTCGATGGACCCGGTCCACAAAAGCGTGCTCGACAACGGCCTGCGGGTCGTCACGGTGGAGCTGCCGCACCTGCACACGGCGATGATCGCGGCCTACGTGCGGGCCGGTTCGCGCCACGAGGACCCCGCCCGCAACGGCGTCTCGCATTTTCTCGAGCATCTCTTCTTCCGCGGCAGCGAGGGCTTTCCCGACGGCCGGTCGATGAATGCGCTGGTCGAGGACTGCGGCGGCTCGCTCAACGGCGTCACCACCCGCGACCACGGCTACTACTTCTCGCCGGTGCATCCCCGGAAGCTGGAGGTGCCCTTCGCGGTGCTTGGGGACATGCTCGCCCGGCCGCTCTTCAAGGAGATCGAGCTCGAGCGCGAGGTGATCCTCGAGGAGATCCTCGACGAGGTCGACGAGAAGGGCCGCGACATCGACGTCGACAATCTCTCCAAGCGCGCGCTCTTCGGCGCGCATCCGTTGGCGATGAAGATCGCCGGCTCGGCCGAGACGGTGCAGGGCCTGCGCGAGGAAGACCTGCGCCGCCATCACGCCCGCGCCTACGGGGCCCGCAATCTCGTCCTCTGCTGCGCCGGGCCGATCAAGCACGCCGAGGTCCTGCGATTTGCGGAGAAGAGCTTCGCCAGGCTCGCCCCGGGAGCGCCGCTGCACGACACTCCCCTCGACGGGCTCGCGGGCGGAGGGCCGCAGCTGGTCGCGGTCGAGCACGTCGAGTCGCAGGTCGAGCTGCAGGTCTCCTTCCGCGGCCCGCCCGAGGAGCACAAGGACTTCCCCGCGCTGCGGGTCATCAAGCGCATCCTCGATGACGGCCTCGCCTCGCGCCTGCAGCTCAATCTCGTCGAGCGCAAGGCGCTCGCATATTCGGTGGGCGCCGGGATGGACGGGTTTTCCGACTGCTCCGTCTTCGAGGCCGGCTGCGCCTGCGCCCCGCGCAAGGCTTCCTCCGCGCTGCAGGAGATCCTCCGCATCCTCGGCGAGCTGCGCGACGAAGACGTGCCGGAGGACGAGCTCTCGCGCGCCAAGCGCAAGACGCGCATCTGGCTGGAGTTCTCGCTCGACTCGCCCGCGGAGATGATCGGCTGGTTCGGCGGAGGCGAATTGCTCCATCCGCCGGCCGAGAGCTTCGAAACCTGGATCGGCCGCATCGAAGCCGTCACCGCCGAGGACGTGCGCCGGGTGGCGGCGAACACCTTTCGCCGCGATGCGCTCGTCGCGGTCGCGGTCGGCCCCGTGGGCTCGGTGGAAAAAAAGCTGCGCGCCGCCGTGGAAGGCGGGCTGTGAGCGACCCGCTCGGCGGGCTCGAGCCGGCGCCTCCGCCACGGGAGGAGCCGCGGCCAACCCCGCCGCGCCGGCGAACTCCGAGCACATATGCCTTGCTCCTCGTCTTCGCCGCGTTCTTCGCCGCGGAGGGGATCATCGGCAAGGACGCTTCGGTCGAGAGTGGCGCCGCACTGATCCGGCTCGGGGCGCTCTACGCCCCCGCGCTGCGAGACGGCGACTGGTGGCGGCTCGGCTCCTACGCCTTCCTCCACATCGGCTGGGCGCACATCCTCGCCAACAGCTGGTCGCTCTGGGTGCTGGCGCCGCAGCTGGAGCTGACCTTCGGCTCGAATCTCACTCTCGGCCTCTTCGCGGCGACCGCGGTCGCGGGCGGGGCCGGCAGCGCTTTCTGGAGCTTGCATCAGGGCACGGCCGTGCTCGCAGCGGGCGCGTCGGGCGGCGTGCTCGGCCTCTTCGGCGCCACGGCCGCGCTCTACTGGCGGATGCGCCATCGCCTGCCGCAGGATGTGCAGCGGCGCATCGTCCGGGCCATCGGGCTCAATGTGCTGCTCATCTTCGCCATCGCCTACGCCGCGCCGGTCGACAACGCAGCGCACGCGGGCGGCGCGATCTCGGGCCTCTTGCTCGGGCTGATTGCCCCGCTGCCGATGCTCGAGCGCAGGCCCTGGCACACGGTGGCGCAAGCGGTGCTCATCGCCGGCGCTCTCGCGCTCGCCGCGATGGAGGGCGCGGCAGTCGCCTGGGCCGTGCACCCCAGGCCGCGAACGCTGCGCGGCGCGGGCGTCGAGGCGCAGGTGCCGGGAATGCTCGTGCCGCTGCAGCCCGGCCTCGCGGGCATCCCCGGCGAAGTGCTGCTGGAGATCAGCCGCATCGACAATCCGCTGCAGATCGAGCCAGGCGAGGATGCCGTCCGGATCGCGGACCGCACCTGGCTGCGGCAGCGCGGGCCCGGCAACAAAGGCGAGGTCACCCGCCTGGCCGCCTCCGACGGCGGCGGCGAGCTGGTGGTGGAGATGTGGTGCGGCGCGGATGTCTGCCGCGGCGCAGCCGGGGAGCGCATCTACGAGCAAGTGGCGCGCACTGCCCGATCCGTCCGGTGAAAGTCAAGGCGGATTCGCAGCGGATCGCATGCTAGATTTTTCCTCGATGCGCGACTTCCTCCACCGGCTGCTCGAGCGCCTGCACAGCAAGGCCCGGCCGCTGTCGCGCAACAAGCACTTCCACGCTTTCTCCGGCGAGTCGCGCGGCGTGCTGCGCATCGACCGCCACCTGCGCGACCTGGAAAACGACCTCGAACTGCTGAGAGCGCGCGGCGAGCGGCCCCGCTTGCGCGCGCTGCCGGACGGCGGCGTGCAGCTGGTCCTCGCCCATCCCGCGCTCGCGCTGGTTCGTACTGCAACTTTGAACCGCGAAGAAGTCGCCCTGCTCGCCCGCCATCCAGCCGGCGCCTGGGCGCTGGGCGAGCCTGCCCCCGCCGGCCAGGCGAGCGCGGCAGAGAAGGCTTAGTCGAAGATTGAACTCCCCAGGCGGGAAAGTAGGTATCCGCCCCCTTGAATCGGCGAGGGCCGTGTCCCTATCCTCGCCTTAGCCCCCTCGAATCGAGGGGGCGTTTCGAGGCGCCCCGGAGGACGCCGCTTGCGAAAGGCAGAACTGGAATGGCGACAGGTACCGTGAAGTGGTTCAACGACGCGAAGGGCTACGGCTTCATCACCCCGGACGGAGGCGGCAAGGACGTGTTCGTCCACCACACCGCTATCCAGATGGAGGGGTTCCGCAGCCTCGCAGAAGGTCAGAAGGTGGAGTACGAAGTCACCGAGGGCCCCAAAGGCCCGCAGGCGGCCAACGTCCGGAAGGTCTAGGATCAGATTCCGCAATACACCACGGAACCGCCTGGTCGCCTCGGCCGGGCGGTTTCGTTTTCAGTAGATGTACCAGAGGAAGTTGAGACGGAGCCCGTAGGAGGTGGCGATGTCCTGCGGGAAGGGCGCCGGGTTGGGCACCGCGTGCCAGGTGACGAAGAACTCGGGGCTGAGCGAGAAGAGGGGACTGAGGCGCGCGTCGTAGGAGACGCCTCCCACCAGCGCCAGCCCCGTCGGTGAAGAGCTCTGGCAGCAGCGATTGTACGATTTGGAAATTCCGCCCAGCCCGACGCCGGCATTGAGGTTGAGGCCATTCCCCTGCCGGTCGCCGATCAACACCGTCTGGCCGCGCATGGTCGCGGTCCAGGAGGCGATGTCTGCGCCGCTCGGGTAGGTGGCCGCGTCGACGCTGACGTCGCCGAAGAGCTGGAAGCGATCGCTGAAGCCATAGCCGAGGCGGAAGTCGAGATCGAAGGCGCCGGTGCGGCCTCCGTCCGACTGGGAGAGGAAGAGCGATCCCCCGCCGATGCCGAAGGACATGAGCAGCCCCTGGCGCGCGTCGTGCCGCGGACGGGTGGGGCGCGACGACCAGCGCGGCGGCGGCCACTCGTCGTCCGGGTAGCGCTGCTGGAGGAAGCTGTCTTCGGGCGGCTGGGAAGGCGGGCGCGCATGCTGCTCCTCCACCGCGGCCGCCTGCACGCCGATGGCGAGCAGGTTGAGGAAGACGTCGAAGAGCACCAGCGCCGTATCGTCGTGGGCTTGCGCCGCCCTGGGGAGGGCGAGGCAGAGCGCCAGGGCGAAGGCGATGGCTCGGGGAAGGTGTTTCATCAGCTGCCAGACCCTTGGACCGCTCGGCGCGGCCACGCATTCATGAAGGCGGCCACTCGCGGCGGCCACGAATTTCATGATAGCCGGGCGCCGCCGCCGACGCCCGCCGCCAGCTGCCCGCAGCCGGCCGCCACGTCCTGGCCGCCCGAATAGCGGATGGCGAAGGGGATTTTTGCTTCGGCCAGGACATCGAGAAAGGCCGAGCGCGCTTCTTGCGACGAACGGCGGAAGCCGCCGGTGGTTCCGTTGACGTCGATGAGGTCGATCTTGACCAGGCTTCTGTCGAGCAGCGCCGCGAGAGCGCGCGCGTCGCCCGGAGAGTCGTTGACTCCGCCGAGGAGGACGTACTCGACGAGGACGCGCGTGCGGCGCGCTCGGGCGTGATCGTGCAGGGCCTCGACCAGCTCTCTTGTCGAGTGGACGCGCTCGATGGGCATGAGCTCGAGCCGTTTGCGCGCCACGGCGTGGGTGAGCGAGACCGCGAGGCGGAACTTGTGCCCCTCGGCGGTGAACCTTCTCAGGGCCGGGACGATGCCCGCGGTCGAGATGGTGATGGCGCGCGCGTCGATCTGCCCGCCGCAAGGGTGGCTCAAGACGCGGGCGGCGTGGATGACCTGGTCGTAGTTGAGGAAGGGCTCGCCCATGCCCATGAAGACGACGCCGCGGATGGGGCGATCGGCTTCGCGCTTGATGGCGAGCACCTGGCCGACGATCTCGTGCGCCTCCAGGTTCCGGTGGAAGCCGAGGGTGCCGGTGGCGCAGAAGGAGCAGGC
>VBLC01000017.1 GCA_005879315.1 Deltaproteobacteria bacterium
TAGCGGCGTCCTTCTTCCGCCACTTCCTGTTCAATGCCCGCATTTCGCGGTCGGTCACGAGCGAGAGCGAGACGCCCGGCGCTCGCAGCTTGCGCAGCTGTTCCCGCGCCGCGGTTCGCAGCACGCGCGCCGCCTGTCCGGCCCGGGGCGCCGCGACGCGCAGCGCAACCTGCGGCCACCTGCGTTCACTTGCTGGCATTCGCTCCCGTCGCTCCCTCGTGCTGAAGACGCCACCGCTCGCCGCAGTGCCAATATTATCGCGCAGTTGTAGAGCCACCAGGCAGGCGGGCGCCCCCTTCCGTTTAGCAGCGCCAGTCGTTAGATCATGTGAACCGGATTTCCCATGCGTCGCTGGCCGTACATCCTCATCGTCGATGATGACCCCGATTTCCGCACGGGCCTCCGCATGGCGCTGGAGATGAAAGGCTACCAGGTCGAAGAGTCGGCCAACGGCCAGGAGGCCCTGGACCGGCTGGTGGAAAAGCCGCCGCTCCTGGTGTTGCTCGACCTGCAAATGCCGGTGATGAACGGCCGCGAGATGCTGCAGCGGATGCGCGCGCAGCCGGGTCTGCTCGACCTTCCCGTGGTGATCATCTCCGGCTTCGGTTTCGAGTGGGAGGCGGAGCTGATGGGCGCGCAGGGGTACATCGGCAAGCCGTTCGAGCCGCAGGAGCTGGAGCGGACCATCGCCAATCTGTTGCGGCCGAAACTGGTGACGGTCAAGGCGGCGCAGCCGGAGAAGTCGCACTGAGCTTTTTCTCTTCCTGACCGAGCTCAGCGATCCGCTCGGCGAAGAGGTCCGCGCATCGTTTGTGGTGGCTGAGGCGCGTGTCCTTGGGAAATCCGGAGAGGTCGATGGGCGCGCCGAAGACCGCGTTGATGGGCAGGTCCCGGCGCAGCATCAACTTCAGCTCCTGCCAGACGCTGTTGGTCAGCCCGTGGATGAAGGCCGGCAGGACCACCGGCCGCGCCTTGAGCGCCACCTCCCCCACGCCGGGCTGCGCCGGGAGCAGCTTGTAGGGATCGTCGGTCTTGTTGCGCGTCCCTTCGGGGTGGAAGCCGACGATCCAGTTGCGCTCCTTCATCCGCTCGATCACCAGCGAGAGCGAATATCTGTTGAAGGGCATCTTGTCGGCGCTGCGGAAGAAGGGCGGGAACATCGAGCCGCCCGACATGAACACGCAGACGGCGAGGCCGAGCGGTCCTTCGTAGAAGAAGTTGGCGCGCACCGGGAAGGTGACGCGGCCCCGCAGGCGCGGATGGGTGACCAGGACACTGCCGAGGACGAACAGGTCGAAGAAGGTGCGGTGGTTCGCCACCAGCAGGATGGGCGCGCCGGCCTCGATGACGTCGAGGCGCTCGAGGCCCACCAGCCGCAGCCGCCGCCCCACCAGGAGCCCCACGAAGGGCGTGACGAAGAATCGCTGCCAGAGCGCGCCGGGCCAGGAGAGGTTGAGCCAGCGCATGACGCGAAAGGCGAACCGCTCGAAGGGGCGCAGGACGTCGAAGGGCGGGTCGGCCATTCCTGGAGTCTCTTACGATGGTCTGCAGTCGCGCGCGCGAAAACTGCGGCGTGGCCGCAAGGCCGGTCGAGCCGTCATACTATCGCCGTGCGCCAGGGTATCGCCCTCGCAGTGCTCCTTTCTTTTGGTTGCGCCACCGTGCGC
The DNA here is from genome assembly GCA_005879315.1 of Deltaproteobacteria bacterium. Lineage (GTDB taxonomy): Bacteria > Myxococcota > Myxococcia > Myxococcales > 40CM-4-68-19 > 40CM-4-68-19. The sequence goes on from VBLC01000017.1 coordinate 1,668, forward strand.
GTGCCGGCGGGATCGATCGAGGAGGGCGCCGTTCCGCTGCAGGGCGCCGTCGCCGAGCCGCAGATCGAGCTGTGGCTGGAGAGCGGCGAGAAGCTCAGCGAAGCCAGGGTCGCCAACGCCCGCGAGGAGGCGCGGCAGGCGCTGGAAGAAGCGCTGCGCTCGCGCGCCATCACCCCCTCGCCGCTCGGCGCGACCGATCCGGTGCTGCTGGTGCGCGAGCGCGGGGTCTCGCGCACCGCCTCGCGCCGGCGCGATCAAGTGGCGGCCACCGTCGGAATGGTGGTCGGCATCGTCGTCGTGGTGGCCGTGATCGTCGCGCTGGCCGCGAGCGGCAAGGGCTCGTCGTCGAAGTCGGTGCCGGCGAAAGCGCCCGCTGCTCCTGCAAAGGCATCCGCGCCGGTGGCACGCGCCACGCCGGTTCCGAGGCCGCACGCGCATCCGATCGCGCCGCCTCCTCCGCCCAAGGTGGCATCGGCGTCGCATCTTCCCGCTCCCTGGCCTTACCCCTACGGCTACGGGCACCCCTGGCTTTGGTTCGGCTTGAATTTCCAGGTGGCGCCGCAGCCGATGGTGCTGCGCCCGGCCGACCCGCTCGACGCTCCGCCGCCGCCCGACGACACCGCAGAGAACTCGCCGCCACCCGAGCCGCCTCCGCTGGAGGTGCCGCCGCCGCCCGACTTCGACCTCTCCGAGCGCGGCTTCTTTTCTGGCGACGATTCGGTGCTGGAAGTAGACCTGCTCGACCGCGACACCGGCAAGCTGCTCTGGAGCAAGACCGTGCGCGGCGGCGATCCGCTCGACAGGGGCGACGTCCGCCGGCTGGTCAACGAAGCCCTCGACGGCGCCGCCTGGGCTCCGCGCCTCCGCAGACCTTAGAATCCAGGGACCAGCTTGGCGATGATCTCCTTCATGATCTCGCTGGTGCCCCCGCCGATGGTGAGCAGCCGCACGTCGCGGAAGGCGCGCGCCACCGGCGTCTCGACGACGTAGCCCATGCCGCCGTGGAACTGCTGGCAGTCATAGACCACCCGCTGCATCAGGTCGGTGGCGAAGAGCTTGGCCATGCTGATCTCCTTCACCGCCGGCTCCCGCCGGTTGAAGAGATCGCAGGCGCGGTAGGTGAGCCAGCGGGCCGCCTCGATGCCGGTGAGGTGCTCGACGAACTTGTGGCGCCAGGTCTGGAACTTGATCAGCGGCTTGTCGAAGGCGCTGCGCTCGTTCCCGTAGCGGATCGATTCGTCGACCAGCTGCTGCATGCCGGACACCGCGCCGATGGCCGCGATGAGCCGTTCGCCCTGGAAGTTGGTCATTACCTGATAGAAGCCTTCGTTCTCCTCGCCGAGCAGGTAGCGCGCGGGGACCTTGCAATCTTCGAAAAACAACAGGGCGGTGTCGCTGGAGAGGTTCCCGACTTTCGCCAGGTTCTTGCTGACGGAAAATCCCTTCACGTCGGTGGGAAAGACGAGCAAGGAGATGCCGCCGTGCCCCGGCCCGCCGGTCCGCACGGCGAGAGTGATGAAGTCGGCGCGGGTGCCGTTGGTGATCCACATCTTGGCGCCGTTGACGACGTAGTCGTCGCCCACCCGGCGCGCGCTGGTCTTGATGCGGGCCACGTCGGATCCGGCGTCCGGCTCGGAGATCCCCAGCGCCGCGATCTTCTCGCCGGCCAGCGCGGGCCTGAGGAACTCGCGCTTCTGCTCCTCGGTGCCAATCTCGTTGAGGATCGGCGTGGCAATCTGCGATTGCACGAGCAGCCCCATGTTCACGCCGGAGTTGCGGCTGTGCACCAGCTCCTCGGCGAGCACCACGGCGTGCCAGAAGTCGCCGCCCGAGCCGCCCACCTCCTCGGGATAATTCACGCCGAGCGCGCCGATGGCGGCCATGCCCGTGAAGACCTCGCGGGGGAAGATGCCCGCCTCGTCCCACTCCAGCGCGTGGGGAGCCAGCTCGCGGGTGACGTAGTCGCGCAGGGTGCGGCGGAAGAGGTCGTGCTCGGGGGTGAATGGCGCCTCGATGGCCATGCGCACCTCACTGAATGAGCGCTCATTCATATCATGGCGGAGAGCGCCGCGCCCGCGATCAGGGCTGACCACGCGAGCGACGAGGCCAGCGGCCGCTCCATCTCGCCTGCCCCGCGCGCCGTCGCGGCGGGGATGGCGCTGAACATCGCGCCGAGCCCGACCAGAGCGAGAGGAGGCGAATGCAAGAGGCGCCCGGCGAGAGCGATGAGGACCGCGAAACGCGGCAGCGTCATCGCATTCGGGGCGCGGGACTCGGCGCGCGCCGCGACCGCCATTCCCAGAAGCGGAGCGAGGAGCGACATCCATCCTGCTTCTCGCCTCCCCAGCGCCAGGGTCGAAGTGAGCGCGGCGCTCAGCGCCAGTTGCCAGCCCAGCGGCGAGCGCAGGACGCGCAGATAGACAGCGAGCGGCCAGGTCGAGCGAGGCGTTCCGCGGTCGCGCAGATCCATCACCCCGACCGATGCGACGAGCAGCGCCGCGGCGGCGGCGAGTTGCGTCCAGCCGGCGAACGCCGCTCCCAGCGCGAGGCCGGCGGCGCCGCCCAGCCCCTGTCCCATGTCGAGCCAGGCGAAGGCCGAGGCGCGCCGCTCGATGGTGATCTTGTCGGCGATACAGCTCGCGCAGAGATCGCCCAGCGCGGGAAGGCCCGCCGCGACCAGAGCGACCGCCGTCAGGGCGCCGAAGGTAGCGAGGTTCGCCCCGATGGCGAGCAGCGGGACGAAGAGCAGCGCGAAGGCGAGGGCCGGCCGGGACAGCCGCGTGCCCGCCCAAGCCCAGAGCGGGCGCAAGAGCCGCAGCGCCGCGAGCGCAACGACCGCGCGTCGGCCGGCGGTGGCGCCGATCCAGGCCCAGGCGGCGAGCTCCGTCCCTCCCGCGAGGAGCGCGAGCCGAAGCGCGAAGCGGGCCTCGTCGGGAAAGAGCGCCGGCCGTAGCGGCGGCGGCGGCCGCACCGGCAGCTTCGACAGCTTCGGTCCTGTGGGTGCGAACTCCTCGGGCAGCTTCTCGGGCACCGCTCAGAAGCGCCCTTGCAGCGCCGCGCCCGACGGAGTGAGCGCGAACACCAGCCCGCCAGCCGCGATCGCTCCTGCGCCGGTGAAGGCGAGCGCGGTGGCGAGAATCCCGGTCCGCCGGGCGCCGCTGTTCGTCTGCGTCAGCGCACCGCTGCGAGAGCCGCCGGCGATCGTCTGCGACCCCAGGTGAGTGTACAGCTCCGCGCCGGCAGCCGCGGCGAGCAGCCCAGCTCCGGCGGCGACGAGAATCTTGGCAGCTCGCGTGCGCGCCTCGGCGAGCGTGATTTGATCCGCGCCTTCGGGAAGCGAGATCGGATAGAGGCCGATGCGCTCGGGCATGGCCGCGCG
>VBLC01000116.1 GCA_005879315.1 Deltaproteobacteria bacterium
AATTCCGCGACCCTCTCCGGCACTCAAGCCCGCCAGTTTCGCGCGCACTTCCCTGGTTAAGCCAGGGGATTTCACACGCGACTTAACAGGCCGCCTACAAGCGCTTTACGCCCAATAATTCCGAACAACGCTCGCACCCTCTGTATTACCGCGGCTGCTGGCACAGAGTTAGCCGGTGCTTCCTCTCGAGGTACCGTCTCAGCCCATGGATGTTGGCCATGGGCGTATCTTCCCTCGCGACAGTGCTTTACGATCCGAAGACCTTCATCACACACGCGGCGTTGCTGCGTCAGGCTTTCGCCCATTGCGCAAGATTCCCCACTGCTGCCTCCCGTAGGAGTCTGGACCGTGTCTCAGTTCCAGTGTGGCTGATCATCCTCTCAGACCAGCTACCCGTCGTAGCCTTGGTGGGCCTTTACCCCGCCAACTAGCTGATGGGCCGCGGACTCATCTCGATGTGATAGCTTGCATGCAGAGGCCACCTTTTCCCTCAGGGTCCAAAGACCCCGTGGGCTTATCTGGTATTAGCAAGCCTTTCGGCCAGTTATCCCAGTCACCGAGGTAGATTATCCACGTGTTACGCACCCGTTCGCCGGTTTACTAACCCTTGCGGGCTTTCTCCCTCGACTTGCATGTGTTAGGCACGCCGCCAGCGTTCGTTCTGAGCCAGGATCAAACTCTCCAATTAATCCTGGTACTACAAATGCTGACTCAAAAGCATTGCGGTGTCCGCAATCTTTCATGGACTTGCTATCCGGTTTTCAAAGACCGAGCGATCGACTTCCACCAACAGACGACCAACTGCTGCCCTGCCCCCGCCGCAGCGGAGGCTCGCTTGGTTACTGCCCTCTTTCCAAGTCCCCTCTGCTTCAAGGGGGCGGCTCATGTAGCACCAGCGTGAAAACCTGTCAAGTCTCCGTGCCGGCCGGAGTGAAACGAGCAGATTCCGGCGGCAATTCCAGGATTCGGCGCGGCTCGCGACAGACGAGATAGACCTCCTTGCTGCGGCGCGCGACGCTCGCCTCGGGCCGCACCACGCGCGTCTCCCCGAAGGCGCGCTTGCAAGCCTGGAGGAAGACCTCGAAGTCTCCGCCCATGAAGACCTTCACCACCAGCGCGCCCGCCGGCTTGAGCACCTGCAGCGAGAGAGTGAGCGCCCGGTTGGCGAGCTCGAGCGAGCGGGCCTCGTCGGCCGCTCGGATGCCCGAAGTCTTCGGCGCCAGGTCGCTCAGCACCGCGTCGAAGGGCCCGACCGCGCGCAGCCGCTCCAGCAGCTCCGGCGCAAAGGCGTCGGCGACCCAGGTCTCGATCGGCGGCGGCAGCGGAGCGAGGCGCTCGAGATCGATGCCGAGCACGAACCCCCGCGCCCCGACTGCGCGCGCCGCAATCTGACAGAACCCGCCGGGCGCAGCTCCGAGATCGAGCACGCGGCCACCCGACCTGAGCAAGTGGAAGCGGCGCTGGATCTCGTCCAGCTTGAAAGCAGAGCGAGCGCGCAGGCCCTCCTCCTTCGCTCGTCGGTGGAACCTGTCGGGTCGCCGCGGCACGCGCGCAGCATACAAAGAGAGAAGCCCCCGCGCTCGCGCGCGAGGGCTTCCTTGAAGCGCAAGATCGCCGGCGAGCTTACTTGGCGGGAGGGGGCGTGGTGCTGGTATCGGCCGGCTTGGTGGCGTCGGCCTTCTTCGCCTTCTTGTGCTTCTTCATCTTCTTCGCCTTCTTGTCGGCCTTGGTGGTGTCGGTCTTGGGCTCTTCCGCGCGGGCGGAGGTTGCGAGCAGCGCGAGGGCAAAGAGGCCGGCGGCGATCATGCGGATCATCTGCGACTCCTGATGTTTGTGCCCCGGGCCTACCCCGGGAAGCCATTGATGCGTAGAGCAAGCCGCGTGCCGTAAAATCCGGGGAGATTTGCCCCACAAAAATGGAGAGGCCCCCGCCCGCCTGGACAGGGGCCAATGTGCCTCGGCTCGAAGGCAGAGGCACGACTCCTTGATCCGCTCGCCGGTCGGCGCCCGGATCTTTACTTCTCGGACTTCTCGACCTTCTTCTCGGTCTTCTCGGCCTTCTTCTCGGCCTTTTCGGCCTTCTTGTCCGCCTTCTTCTCCTTCTTCTCGGTCTTCTCTTCCTTGGCCTCGGTCTTCTTCGCTTCTTCGGCCTTGGCAGCGAAGGCGAGCAGTGCGAATGCAGCGAGGGCAGCAGCGATCGAGCGGATCATCAGAGCTCCAGGTTTGGGGGCGGCTTGAGGGCGCGCCAGTCCGCCCCCCTGCAGAGCAAGGGCCGTGCCCGCTGTTCGGTCGGGGACAACCTAGCGAATCCACAGGGAGCGGCCTTGCCATGGGGCTGGGGAGGAAATCCCCATTGACCCATATTTCCCCAGCTACAGTTGAAGCGCCGCTCTCGTTGCGCTACGACCCGGCGGCCATGGCTTCCGCTCCAAGAGACCCGAGGACAGAGCTTTCCAAGTTCACCGATCTCGATCCGGTCGAGACGCGCGAATGGCTCGATTCGATAGAAAGCGTGATCGCCAACGAGGGAGTCGATCGCGCGCAGTTCCTGCTCGAGCGATTGATGGGCCAGGTGCGCAAGGCGGGCGGCGACCTTCCCTTCAATGCCAATACTCCCTATGTCAATACCATCCCGCTGCACAAACAGCCGCCGCGCCCGGGTGACTTCAACATCGAGGGTCGCATCTCCTCGTTCACCCGCTGGAACGCGATGGCCATCGTCGTGCGCGCGAACAAGGAGTCGAGCGAGCTCGGCGGCCACGTCGCGAGCTATGCCTCGGCGGCGACGCTCTACGATATCGGATTCAATCATTTCTGGCACGCCCCTGCAAAGGACCACGGAGGCGATCTCGTTTACTTGCAGGGGCATTCCTCGCCCGGCTTCTATGCCCGGGCATTTCTCGAAGGGCGCATCAGCGAAGAGCAGCTGATCCACTTCCGCCAGGAGGTCGACGGCAAGGGACTCTCCAGCTATCCGCATCCCTGGCTGATGCCCGAATTCTGGCAATTCCCCACCGTGAGCATGGGGCTCGGGCCGATCATGGCCATCTATCAGGCCCGCTTCCTCCGCTACCTGCAGGACCGCGGGATGGCGCAGACCGAAGGACGCAAGGTCTGGTGCTTCGTCGGCGACGGCGAAACCGACGAGCCGGAGTCGCTCGGCGCCATCTCCCTGGCGAGCCGCGAGAAGCTCGACAACCTCGTCTTCGTCGTCAACTGCAACCTGCAACGGCTCGACGGCCCGGTGCGCGGCAACGGCAAGATCATCCAGGAGCTGGAAGCGAACTTCCGCGGCTCGGGCTGGAACGTCATCAAGGTGATCTGGGGCTCCAACTGGGATCCATTGCTGGCCCGCGACCATACCGGCCGCCTCTTGCAATTGATGGAGGAATGCGTCGACGGCGACTATCAGGCGTTCAAATCGAATGACGGCGCCTTCGTCCGCAAGAACTTCTTCGGCCGCTATCCCGAGACGGCGGCGATGGTGGCCGATTGGACCGACGACGAGATCTGGGCGCTGACCCGCGGCGGCCACGACCCCATGAAAGTCTACACCGCTTACAAGGCGGCGATGGATCACCGGGGCCAACCGTCCGTCATCCTCGCCAAGACCGTGAAAGGCTTCGGCATGGGCGAAGCGATGGAAGGACAGAACATCGCCCACCAGGCGAAGAAGATGAAAGGCGAGCACATCCGCTCCTTCCGCGACCGCTTCAACATTCCCATCCGCGACGAGGAGCTGGAGAAGATTCCCTTCTACAAGCCGGCCGCCGAGAGCCCGGAGATGAAATGGCTGGCCGAGCGGATGCAGGCGCTGGGCGGAGGACTGCCGCGCCGGCGGCGCAAGGCCGACCCGCTGCAGGCCCCGCCCTTGAGCGCCTTCGAGGCGCAATTGAAGAGCTCGGCCGACCGCGAGCTGTCGACCACGATGGCGTTCGTCCGCATCCTCACCACCATGTTGCGCGACAAGAACATCGGCAAGCACGTCGTGCCCATCGTCGCCGACGAAGCGCGCACCTTTGGCATGGAGGGAATGTTCCGCCAGTTCGGAATCTATTCGCATGTCGGCCAGCTCTATCGGCCGCAGGATGCCGACCAATTGATGTTCTATAAAGAAGCGCAGAACGGACAGATCCTGCAGGAAGGGATCTGCGAAGCCGGCGCCTTGTGCTCGTGGATTGCGGCGGGAACCTCCTATAGCTCCAACGGCGTGCAGATGATTCCCGTCTTTTTGTTCTATTCGATGTTCGGCTTCCAGCGCATCGGCGATCTGGCGTGGGCGGCGGGCGACATGCGGGCCCGCGGCTTTCTCATCGGCGGCACTTCGGGACGCACCACCTTGAATGGCGAGGGATTGCAGCACGAAGACGGGCACAGCCACGTGGTGGCCTCGACCATCCCGAATTGCGTCGCCTATGATCCGGCGTTCCAGTACGAGCTGGCGGTCATTGTGCAGGATGGATTGCGCCGGATGGTGCAGGAGCAGGAAGACATCTATTACTATTTGACGGTCATGAATGAGAACTATGCCCATCCCGAGATGCCCAAGGGGGTCGAGAGCGGCATTCTCAAAGGCATGTATCTCTTCCGCGAGAACCCGAAGGCGCGCGTCCAGCTGCTCGGCTCGGGAACCATCCTGCGCGAAGTGATCGCCGCCGCCGATCTGCTGGAAAAGGATTTCGGCATCGGAGCGAATCTCTGGAGCGTGACGAGCTTTTCCCAGCTGCGCCGCGACGGGCTCGCCGTCGATCGATGGAATGCGCTCCATCCCACCGAGGCGCCGCGCAAGAGCCACGTCGAGCAGTCGATGGCCGGGCGAAAGGGCCCCGTCGTCGCGGCGACCGATTACGTCAAGCTGCACGCCGATTCCATTCGCGCCTTCCTGCCCGCGCGCTACCGCGTGCTCGGCACCGACGGCTTCGGGCGCAGCGATTTCCGCGCCCGCCTCCGCCATTTCTTCGAGGTCAATCGATACTGGGTTGCCGTGCACGCATTGAAGGCGCTCGCTGACGACGGCGAGATTCCCGCCGCCAAGGTTGCGGAGGCGATCAAGAAGTACCAGCTGGACGCCGAGAAGCCGAACCCCGCGACCGTCTAGGAGCCTGCCATGGCAATCGAGGAAGTGCGGGTTCCGGACATCGGCGACTTCAAGGACGTGCCCGTCATCGACGTGCTGGTCAAGCCAGGCGACCGCGTCGAGGCGGAGGCGCCGCTCGTCACGCTCGAGTCGGACAAGGCGACGATGGACGTCCCCTCCCCGGCGGCGGGAACCATCAAGGAGATCGCCGTCAAGGCGGGCGACAAGGTTTCCCAAGGAACGCTGATCGCCCGGATGGAGACGGCCGGCGCGGCTTCCAAAGAGCCCGCTCCGCCGGAGACGCCCGCCGCCGGCGGAAAAGCGACCGCCGTCGAGCAAAGGGAGCCTGAGAAGGCTTATCGAGAGGAACCGGCCGCGCAAAAGCCGGCGAAGCCGATCGAGGCCGTCGATCCGCAGGCGCTCTACGCTGCCACTCCGCCGCGCGAGCACGGCGGCCCGACCCCGACCATTCCGCCGCCGGCCATCGACGAAGCCGGCTTTCATCACGCGCACGCGGGGCCCGGGGTTCGCCGGTTGGCGCGAGAGCTGGGCGTCGATCTGGTGCGAGTGAAAGGAAGCGGTCCGAAGGGTCGCATCGTGCCCGCGGACGTGCAGGCCTTCGTCAAATCGGTGATGACCGGCATGAGCGCGCCGGCGCCGGCCGCCGTCGCGGGCATCGCCATCGCGCCGCCCCCCAAGGTCGATCATGCCAAGTTCGGTGCGGTCGAAGAGAAGCCGCTCACGCGCATCCAGAAGATTGCCGGGCCGGCGCTGCATCGCAATTGGGTGACCATTCCCCACGTCACCAGTTGCGAAGACGCGGACATCACCGAGCTCGAAGCATTTCGCGTGCAGCTCAACAAAGAGCAGGAAGTGAAGGTCACCCTGCTCGCCTTTCTCGTCAAGGCCTGCGTTTCCGCTCTGCAGAAGTTCCCCAACTTCAACAGCTCATTGGAAGGCGATCACCTGGTCATCAAGAAGTATTGGAACATCGCCTTCGCCGCCGACACGCCGCAGGGGCTCCTGGTGCCGGTGATCAAGGAGGCCGACAAGAAGGGCGTGCTGCAGATCGCCAGCGAGAGCGGGGCGCTGGCGGCCAAGGCGCGCGAAGGAAAGCTCGCGCCAGGGGACATGCAGGGCGCCACCTTCACCATCTCGTCCTTGGGTGGGATCGGCGGAACGTACTTCACGCCCATCATCAATCTGCCGGAGGTGGCCATCCTCGGCGTCTGCCGGGCGCAACTGCGGCCGGTGTGGAACGGTTCGGCCTTCGCGCCGCGGCTCGTCCTGCCCCTCTCGCTCTCCTGGGATCACCGCGTCGTCGACGGCGCCGGCGCGGGGCGCTTCAACGCGCACCTGGCGGCCGTCCTGGGCGACGCGCGAAGGATCCTGCTCTGATGGAAGTTCGCGTTCCCGACATCGGCGATTTCACCGACGTGCCGATCATCGCCGTGCTCGTCAAGGCGGGCGACCGCATCGAGAAAGAGCATGCGCTGGTCACTCTCGAGTCGGAAAAGGCGACGGTCGATGTTCCCGCGCCGGCGGCGGGGACGGTGCGGGAAGTCAAGGTCAAGGTCGGCGACAAGGTAGCGGAAGGATCGCTTCTCTTGATTCTCGATACCGCCGAGAAAGAGCCTCCTCCAGCGCCCGAGGAGCGCGAGGTCAAAGAACCGCCTCCGGCAGCAAAGGGCCAGGCCAGACAATCGGGCTCCGAAGTCAAACCATCGAGCTCCTATGATTGCGATGTATTGGTCTTGGGATCGGGCCCTGGCGGATATTCAGCGGCTTTCCGCGCGGCCGATCTGGGCCAGAAGACGATCCTGGTCGAACGCTATCCCGCCTTGGGCGGCGTCTGCCTGAACGTCGGCTGCATCCCCTCGAAGGCATTGTTGCACGTCGCGGCGGTGATGGACGAGGCGCGCGCGATGGGCGCGCACGGCGTCTCTTACGCCGAACCGAAGATCGATCTCGAAAGCCTGCGCACCTGGAAGAACAAAGTCGTCGGCAGGCTGACCGGCGGGGTCGCCTCGATGGCCAAAGGGCGCAAGGTCGAAGTGGTGACCGGCTCCGGCAAGTTCGTCGATCCCCACACCCTCCAGGTCGGCGAGCGGCGCATCCGTTTCGACAAGGCGATCATCGCCGCCGGCAGCCAGGCAGGGAAGCTGCCCTTCTTGCCGCAGGACCCGCGCATCGTCGATTCCACCGGCGCGCTCGAGCTCGATTCCATTCCCCGCCGCATGCTGGTGATCGGCGGAGGAATCATCGGCATGGAGATGGCCACCGTCTACTCGACGCTGGGGACGCGAGTCGACGTGGTCGAGATGCTCGAGGGGCTGATGCCCGGCACCGACCGCGACCTCGTCCAGGCCTGGCAGAAAAAGAACGCGCCGCGCTTCGACCGGGTGATGCTCAAGACCAGGACCACCGCGGCCAGCGCCCGCGACGACGGAATCCATGTCGAGTTCGACGGCGCCGGACCGGCCATCTACGATCTGGTGCTCGTGTCGGTGGGCCGGACGCCGAACGGCAAGAGGATCGGCGCGGAGGCGGCGGGCGTGGTGGTCGACGAGCGCGGCTTCGTCACGACCGACAAGCAGATGCGCACCAACGTCGCCCACATCTTCGCCATCGGCGACATCGCCGGCCCGCCGATGCTGGCGCACAAGGCTTCCCACGAAGGACACGTCGCGGCCGAAGCGGCGGCGGGGCAGAAGTCCTTCTTCGACGCGCGCTGCATCCCCTCGGTGGCCTACACCGATCCGGAGATCGCCTGGACGGGCGAGACCGAAGAGACGCTCAAGGGCGCCTCTCGCGAGTATGGCAAGGCCGTCTTCCCCTGGGCGGCGAGCGGCCGCGCGCTCGCCAACGGCCGCGAGGAGGGTTTCACCAAGCTCCTCTACGACAAATCCAACTTGCGCATCATCGGCGGCGGCATCGTGGGGCAGAACGCCGGCGAGCTGATCGCGGAGATCTGCCTCGCCATCGAGATGGGCGCCGACGTCGAGGACGTGGGCCACACCATCCATCCGCATCCGACGCTGAGCGAGAGCATCGGCCTGGGCGCCGAGCTCGCGGCAGGGTTCGTCACCGATCTGCCGCCGCCGCGGCGGCGGTGAACTGCTATAAGAAGCGAAAGGCCGTCTGGCGGAACTGGCAGACGCAGTGGACTCAAAATCCACCGACCGCAAGGTCATCCCGGTTCGATTCCGGGGACGGCCACGCTCCCGAGGCTTCGGGCCTCAGGCGCTTCAGGTGAAGGATTCCGAGTGATCAACCTGCTCTTGTCGATCGCCGCCGGGCTGGCCGGCTTTCTTCTTTTCTTCCTCACCGGCATCGTCCACGCCTGGGGCTCGGTGCTGCCGGGAGTGGCGGCGGCCGTCGGCGCGTACATCCTTCTCGCCCGCCGCACCGGCAAACAGCTCGAAGCGGTCATGGCCACCGCGCAGAAGGAAATGATGGCGCGCAAGCCCGACAAGGCCGTGGCCGCACTGGAGCAAGCCTTCTCGCTGGCGCGCTGGCAGTTCGGCGTCGCTTCCAGCCTGCACGCCAACATCGGCGTTCTCCTCTACGTGCAGAAGAAATTCGACGAGTCCGAGCCGCACCTGCGCAAGAGCCGCAGCACGCTGCTCAAGCTCTGGCAGGCGCAGGCGATGCTGGCCGCGCAGATGTTCCGCAAGAAGCAGTTCGACGAGATGGCGAAGATCTTCGACGCGGCGCTGCGCGGCAACAAGAACGAGACGCTCCTCTACGCCGTCTACGCCTGGTGCGAGAACCAGCGCGGCGAGAAGAAGAGGGCCATCGAGATCCTCCAGAAGGGCGTCCAGGAGAACCCCTCCGACGAAAAGCTCAAGACCCTCTTGCAGCGGGCGCAGAACGACAAGCGCCTCAAGCTCGACTCCTGGGGGGAGCTCTGGTGGCAGTTCTGGCTGGAGACGCCGCCCCAGATGACCGGCCCGGGGGGCGGCTTTGCGTTCACTGGCCGACAGAGATTCGGCCGGGGCGGCTTCCGCCGCTGACCAGGCAGGCGACCGACTCCTACATCTTGGCTTCGCCCAGAGTGAATCGCTACCTTCTTCCTCGGGAAGGGCGGCGGCGGGGGGAGATTGAACGTCCGGGTTGTCGGCGCGGGGGAATCCGCGGATGCACTTCGTGTGGCGCTCGCCAGGGCAGGCCTGGCCGAGCGGCCCGGCACGCCCAACGCTTTCGTCTGCGGCGCCGATGACCTTCCCAGGGCAATCGCCATGCGCGAGCTCGCCCAGGCGATCGGACCGATCGTCGCTCTCACCGATGACCCCGCCGCGGCCATCGAGGGCGGCGCCGACGACGCCGGCGGCACGCCGGAAGAGGTTGCCCGCCGGGTGGCCGCCCGGCTGAAGATGCCGCGCGCCGCCCGCAAGGAGACCGAGGAGCCAGCCTCCGAGACGATGCAGGCGACGGGCAAGCGGACGAAGCCGCTGGTCATGGTAGTCGAGGACGACGAGGACGCGCGCACCGTCCTCGCCGAGCTGCTCCGGCCGCACTACCAGGTGGAGGCGGTCGGCGATGGCGAGACCGCGCTGCAGCGGGCGGCGCAGGTGAAACCCGATCTGATCCTGCTCGATCTCTTCCTTCCCGGAATGGACGGCTTCAGCGCGCTGTCGGGGATGCGCCGCAATCCCCGCACCGCCGACACGCCGGTCATCTTTCTCTCCGCGCAAGGCGATGCCGAGACGAAGAGCCAGGGCCTCTCGCTCGGCGCGGCCGACTATCTGGCCAAGCCGTTCAGCGAGCAGGAGCTGATGGCGCGGGTCGACCGCACCTTGAAGCTCGCTGCCCAGAAGGAGCACTACCGCGCGCTGGCGCAGACCGACGGCCTCACTGGCCTGCCCAACTTCCGCTCCTTCCATGCGCGGCTCGAGGAGGAAGTGGCCCGCGCCCACCGCTACGGGCACCCTCTCGCCTGCGCCATGGTCGACCTCGACGGGCTCAAGCAGATCAACGACAAGCTCGGCCACGCTGCGGGCAACCGCGCCATTCTCGCCCTCGCCGACGCCGTGCGCGAAGAGCTGCGCGACACCGACTTTGCCGCCCGCTACGGGGGCGATGAGTTCGTCGTGCTCCTGCCGCAGACCAACGAGCAGCAGGCGATGCTCTTTGCCGAGCGCTTGCGCCGCCGGCTGCTGGAAGTGAGCGAGGACGCGGGGCTGCCGGTGCGCGGATCGATCGGCGTCGCCGCCGTCAGCGCGGACGAGCTCGACACGCCCGAAGCCGCCGAGGATCTGCTCCGCCGCGCCGACGAGGCGCTCTATGCCGCCAAGCGATCGGGGCGCGACCGCGTCGAGGTCGCGCACGTTCCGCACTGAGAAGCGAGGCGGTCAGCCGATCCCCTTCGCGGCGGCCGGACGCGGCGGGGCCTCTTCATCGAGATCGTCTTCGGGGTGTCGCGGCCCGCGGCCGGAATAACGATACAGCTTGTTGTAGAGAGTCTTCTCGCTGATCCCCAGCGCCTGCGCCGTGCGCGCCTTGTTGTTCTGCAGGCGCGCGAGGCTGGCGAGGATGTATTCCTTCTCGATCTCCCGCAGCGGGAGCCCGTGCGGCAGCTTGAGATAAGCGCTCTCGCCGCCGCCGGTGGCCAGCTCGCTGGGAAGGTGCTCGCGTTCGATGCTGCCGCCGTTGCAGAGGATGACCGCGCGCTCGAGGGTGTTGCGCAGCTCGCGGATGTTCCCCGGCCAGGCGTAGTCGGTGAGCAGCCTCAACGCCTCGGGCGTGACGCCCTGCAGCTTCTTGCCCGCGTCGCGCGAGAAGCGATCGATGAAATGCTGCACGAGCACCGGGATGTCCTCGCGCCTCTCCTTCAGCGGCGAGAGGGGGATGTGGAAGACGTTGAGACGGAAATAGAGATCCTCGCGGAAATGGGCGGACTTGATCTCCTCCTTCAGGTCCTTGTTGGTGGCGCTGATCACCCGCACATCGACGGTGATCTCGCTCTTCCCTCCCAGCCGGCGCAGCCGCTCCTCCTCGAGAACGCGGAGGAACTTGGACTGCAGCTCGATGGGAATCTCCGCCACCTCGTCGAGAAAGAGCGTGCCGCCGTCGGCCAGCTCCCAGCAGCCCAACCGCCGCTGGTCGGCGCCGGTGAACGCGCCGCGCTCGTGGCCGAACATCTCGCTCTCCATCAGGCTGGCGGGGATGGCGCTGCAGTTGATGGCGATGAACGGCTTGTCGCGGCGCGGGCTGAGCTGGTGGATGGCGCGCGCCACCATCTCCTTGCCGGTGCCGCTCTGGCCGGTGATGACCACGCTCGCCTTGGAGGGCGCGACCTTCTCCACCAGCTCCATCGCCTTGCGCATCGGGGGCGAATTGCCGATCAGCCCGACGCCCGCGTCGACCTGGCCCAGCCGGCGGCGCAGCACGTGCATCTCGTGCAGCGTCTCCTTCTTCTCCAGCGCGCGCTGGAGGATGACCTTGAGCCGCGCGGGGTCGAGCGGCTTCTCGACGAAGTCGAAGACGCCCTCGCGCACCGCCTCGACCGCGGCGTCGATGGTCCCCTTGCCGGTGATGATCACGACCGGCGTGTCGGGCTGCTCCTCGCGCAGCGCGCGCACCAGCGCGAGCCCGTCGAGCTTGGGCATCACCAGGTCGCTGATGATCACGTCCGGGCGCGTCTCGGCAGCAAGCTTGAGCGCGCCGTGGCCGTCCGCGGTCTGGTCGACCTCGTAATCCCATCGCTGGAGGAGCTCGGCGAACACCTCGCGGGTGGATTCCTCGTCGTCGACAATCAGGATGCGAGCCTTCGTCATGGTGCCTCTGCTTAACGTGGGAGGAGGAAGGTGAGTGAGAGCCGGGCGCCTCCTGCCGGAGGGGTCTCGATCGAGAGCTCGCACTGCGCCTCAGCGGCCAGGCGGTGGAGCGCTGCGAGGTGCGGTTCGGCCTGATCGCGGAGGGCGAAGCCGCCTTCGCCGCGCACTTGCAGCGCTGCGGCCGCGCCGCGCGGCTGGATGTCGAGCTCGACCGTGCCGCCTTCCCGCGAGAGCTCGACGGCGGCGACGAGCGCGTGCGCGACGATGTCGCCGAGCGGCCGCGGCTCGGAGGAGACCAGCAGCGTGGCCGGACCCTTGGTGACGAGCTGCACGCCCGCGCGGCGGGCCTCGTAGGTGAAGAGCTGCGTGGCGCGCGCCACCGCCGCAGGGAGGTCGGGCGGTAGATGCTCCGGCGCGGCGAACTCGCCGAAACTCTTGAGCAGCGCATCGACGCGGCCGATGCCGTCGCGCAGCGCCGTCAGGTGCTTGTCGATGGCCGTGGTCTTGCCCTGCACGCCGCCGACCTTCTCGGCGATGAGCTGGATATGCAGCACCATGTTGTGCAGCGGGTTCTTGGCCTCGTGCGCCAGCCCGACCGCGACGCGCTCGAGCAGCCGCGCGCGATCCGCTTCGCGCTGCTCGGCCTCGCCACCGCGCCGGACGATCCGCTCAGGTTGCTGCGCCATCAATCCGCAGAGTCGGTGCGACTACCGATGGCCGCAACGGCGCAAGAGTGCGACTTTCCGATGCAGGACCTTTTTCCGGATGTTGGAAAGGCTACTGAGTTTTTTGCGGGCGCAGGGTCGCGGCTACTCGGGGTCGAACAGCTCGGCTGATGCCGTGCTGTTTCCCCCAAGGACGAGGAATAGTCCGGAGAAGATGGGCGTCGTGGTGTGTAGCGAGCGCGCCGCGTTCATGTTGCCGACCACCACAGGCGACGTCCCCGTTGCAGAGTAAAGCTCTGCCGAACCGCTCGTGCTTCCATTGCCACCAGCGATCAGCACTTTGCCGTTCGAGAGTTTCGTGGCTGAGTGCAGCGTGCGGGGGTTGACCAGAGAAGAGGTGGCCGCGAAGGAGGTCTGTCCAGCACCAAGCTGAGTGGGATCGAACAGCTCGGCCGTCGCAATTGCCGTCGTCGAGGGCAAGGCGATTCCACCCGCCAGGAGTACCTTGCCACTCGTCAGCAAGGTCGCAGTGTGCTGGGTGCGGCCTGCCACCACCATATCGGAGCCATTGCCGCCGTTCTTCGTGGCCGCGCTGGTATCAGCAGTCGCGCTGTCATTTGCGGTGTAAATCTCCGCCGTCTTCCCGGTGCCACCGGCGCTGCCGCCCGCGATCAGAATCTTGCAGCTGAGCGTCGATCCACTCGGGAAGAAGGTCGCGGTGTGCTGGCTGCGGTTGTCCTTCAGCGTGACAGTGTTTGTGGAACTAAAGTTACCGGTCGGAGACCCGGCGGTGGTAAGAGCCAGCTTTTCGGTAGTGTTTTGTACCGTGTTGCCGTTGCTAAGATCGATCCCGCCGGCAACCAGGACGACGTTGCTACAGGTCACTAGCGTTGCCGTATGCTGTCGCCGTGTGACCGCCGTCGTCGTGGGCAGCGAAACATCTGCTACGAACGTCCCGCTGGCGGAGTCCGGCTTGTAGATTTCGGTATGCGTGTCCGTCGTTCCACCGATCAGGAGCACTGTTCCGTCGGGCAGAAGCGTCGCAGTATGCTGGCAGCGGGCGCGGTTCATCGGGCCAACGGAGGTGTACGAGTCGTTATGCTCGTCGTAGAGGAACGCGGCGTTACTCGGAGTCGTACAGCTCGTATCGCTAGCGCCCCCCGCGATGAACACCTTCCCGTTCGGCAACAGCGTGGCCGTCGCTCCGAGAAACGCCGCCGGCGGCGTATGCCCGATGGAGAACGTATCGCGCACTTCGAGGAAAGCAGACGCCGTGGCGCTGCTGCCACCGGCGTTCTGCACGACCAGAAAGTAAGTCGTCGAGACATTGGGCTGGACAATCGTGCTCGGCGTCGTGATGGTCGAATTGCTCGGAATGGTAGCGATGGAGGCGCCCGTTGAATCGACGATCGTGCCAGGTCCTACGACTGAGGCCGAGTAGGTAGGCGACTGGAACGTCAGGTTGCTATTGGCACCGAAAACTGTCGGATTCGGAGTCACCGTAAACGTTCCCGATGTAAAGCTGGGCAACGCCACGGTCGTGACAACGACGGTCGCTTGGGCGGACGAACCGGCTGAGTTTTTCACGGTGAGAAAGAAAATCGTCGACGCTGCGGATAGGTTGGCTGTGGGGATCGGGCCGTTCGATCCATTGTTCAGATCGCTACCCAGCTGCGTTCCTCCCGCGGAGTTGATCGTGACCTTGCAGTTCCCGGAAGTCCCACAGCCATCGCTGGTGATCATCGCTGACAACGTAGTCGAGGTATTCGAAGTGACCGTCGTCCTTGCGGCGCTGAAGCTGTTGATCACTGGCGCCGCGACCACGTGGACGATCGCTGGAGCCGTCGTGGAGACGGCGCCCGTTGCAGGATTGGTCTGGACCGCAGTGACGTTGAGCGTAACGTCGGTGCCCGTCACTCCAGCGTTGAATTGGATGCTGTTCGTACCGCCTCCGGCAGTGATGACGCCGTTGCTGCTGATGGTCCAGTTGAACGTCACGCCCGTCTGATTCGTCACGTTCGCGGCATTTCCCGCAGTGCCAGAAGTGACGTTGGCGGGCGTAGTGATGCTGATGGGGTTGAGCGAGCTCGCGACGACCGTCATCGTCTTGGTTCCGGCAGCGCTTGCTACCGCGGCCAGGTTCACCTCGGTGACTGAGAGCGCGACGGTGCCGCTTGGGGGAGCCAAGTAGGTAATGATTGCCGAGCCCTGCCCGGTAAAGCCCGTCAGGCTGCCATTCACTGACCAGGTGTACGTCATGTTCGCGTGGGGAGTGACCGAAGCCTGGTTGCCAGTGGAGCTCGCGACGACGGAATCTGCGTTCACGCCGTTGACCACGGTCGTGATCGTCGGCTGCGACGCTGCGGCGATCACCGCCACCTGGGTCGTCGCGGTCGGACTATGCG
Organism: Deltaproteobacteria bacterium; assembly: GCA_005879315.1. Classification (GTDB taxonomy): domain Bacteria; phylum Myxococcota; class Myxococcia; order Myxococcales; family 40CM-4-68-19; genus 40CM-4-68-19. The sequence continues at coordinate 14,927 of VBLC01000116.1, forward strand.
TACCTGCTGCGTCGACCTCGTCGCAGCTGAGCAGGATGGTTCCCACCGCAGACGGCGCGGTGAAGGTGATGAAATTCGAGCCCTGGCCTGCGGTGATGACCCCGCTGCTCAGCTTCCATGCGTACGTGTAGCCGGAATGCTGGACCACCGACGCAGTGAGGTCGGTTGCGCTCACAGTCACCGGCGACGCACCCGGTGTGATGGTGGGCTGCGACGGCAGCGCGACCACCGTGAACCTGAGCGGCGTATTGGTCGAGTCCGTGATGCTGCTCGAGTTCCCCGCGGTGTCCGTGGCGATGATGGTGACCTTGTAGCTGCCGGCAGGAACGGAAGCCGTGGCGTTGAACGAGAGCCGTCGCACTCCCGCGGCGCCGGAATCGACCTCGAGCAATGGAAACGTGTGCGTGCCGTCGGTGGCCGTAGCGACGAGCGTCGCCGGCTCGTTGACACTGAGGTCGATATTCACGACCGTGCCAGCGCTCGCAAACGCTTGGCTCAAGACGGGAGCACCGCTTCCCGACGGCGCCGTGATGGTGGGCGGAGTGTTGTCCACCGTGATGCTGAACGTCGCTGAGGTCGCGGTCTGGTCGTCTCCCGCCGTCACGATCGCGCTGAGCGAGACGCTTCCGTCGGCGAGCTTCGTGGTGTCGAGGCTGAACGAGTAGACTTCGGCCACGTTGCCGGTCGGATTCTGCGAAGTTCCGCCCGCCGACAGCGTCACGCTCTTCACCCCTGCCTTGGCATGGGCCGACGCCTTCACCGTGACCGTACCCTTCAGGGGAGCGCCGGCCGATTTGCCGTCGACGCCGATGATCGCGACGGTCAGCGCGCTCGTCGAGGTGCCCGCCACGCATTTGCCGCTCTGGCAGACCGGATAATCCGACGGGCAGGAAGAATCGTCAGCGCAAGGAATCTGACCGCCGGCGGTGACGCTGCAGCCCGCTGCCAAGAGCGCCGCAGCCGTGAGAAACAATTTCATCGGAGTCATGAACAGTTCCCTTGGCCGGGCAGCCCCCCAAGGGGTTCGGCCATCCAGTCTGGAAAAGTGCGTGGAAGAATCAGAAAGCAAAGAGCGCCGTGGCGATGCCCGCGGCGACCAGGCCGCCCGCGAACGAGAGGAAGCTCACCGTCTTGTTGCGTTGCTCGGTCTCGAGAAGCTGCTGGGCCGTCGCGCCGTCGTGCACCTTGCCCACCAGATCGCTGTGGGCCTGGCTCGCTTTGGTCATCGCCAGCGCGCCGCCTCCCAGCGCGATCACCGCCACGCCCGCAGTCGCGTACGCCACGATGCGCGTCGTTCCCGAGGAAGCTGCCGGCCGCGGCGTGGGCGGCTCGGCGATGACGGCGTCGGGCACGATCTTCCGCTCGGGAGGCTTGGACGGCGTCGCCATCGCGATTTGCGCGGGAGGCTTGGAGGGCGTCGCCATCGCGATCTGCGCGGGCGGCTTGGTCTCTTTCGCCGCCTCTTTCTTCGCAGGCGCAGCTCCGGGCAGGTCGAGAACGGCGACTTCCTTCTTCGCGGCCGGCAGCTCGAGCGCAGAGGCCGCCGCCACTTTCTTGGGCGGAGGCGCGGCTCTGGGCAACTCCAGGTCCGGCAGCGACAAGCTGGAGGAAGCGAGCGCCGCATTCAGTTCATTGAGCTTCCCCTTCACCTTCGCGAGGTTGTCGGGCAGCGCCAGCGGGTCGGCGAGATACGCCTGGTAATTCTTCTTCGCCTCTTCCTTGTTGCCCAACTTGACGTTCGCGTCGCCGATTCCGATCAGGTACTCGGCATTGGGATCGGCGCTGTACGCCGCCTTCCACTCCTGCAGCGCCTTCGACCACTCGCGCTTCTGCTCCGCGCGCTTGGCGGCCTGGACGTGCTCCTGCGCATCGGCCAGGGCCGGCGCCGCACATAAAAACAGCGCCACTGCAATCGAACGCATCTTGTGCCCCCCTCCGGCGGGCCGTCGCCAGCCGCTGGCCCGTCGTTCGTTCGCGGCGCAGCATCCCGCTCGGCCGGGGGGTGTTGTCAAGCAGTGTGCTTGGCGTCAGCGGGCAGCGGCGAGAGGTCGACGAGGAGGATTCCGATCTTGCGCGCCACTTCGAAGATCCGCTCGTCGCGATAGAACTCGCCGTAGACGATGCGCTTGATGCCGGCGTTGGCGATCATCTTGAAGCAGGGCCAGCAGGGGCTGGCGGTGGTGTAGAGGTCGGCGCCTTCGATGCGCACGCCGTTGCGTGCCGCCTGCAGGACGGCGTTGGCCTCGGCGTGGATGGTCGCGACGCAGTGGCCGTTCTCCATCATGTGGCCCACCTCGTCGCAGTGGGGCATGCCGCGGATGCTGCCGTTGTAGCCGGTGGAGAGGATGATGCGGTCGCGCACGAGCAACGCCCCGACGTGTTTGCGATCGCAGGTCGCGCGCGAAGCGACCACCTGTGCGATCTGCATGAAGTACGAATCCCAGTCCGCGCGCGATGTGAGGCCGGATTTCGTTTCCCCGTTAACAACGATGAACTCAAGCGCCTTGATAGAAAGCGCGCGGTGTAGGTCGCGCGGAACGGTTCCGACATGCCGATAGTCCGCATACAGTCGCCGGGCCTCGACGAGCATACGATCCAGGGGGACCCCGGCTGCCTGCCACGATCGAACGAGTGCCGCTTCAACCGATGAGAGTCGAAACCTCGGATCGCATCGCGCGCGTAGTTCTCGCGTGAGAATTTGGATGTATTCTGTGGCCTTCACATCCCCGGTATCCTCGCTTAACGGTCTGACCAACCTGACGACCGGGGGGTTGCTAGCATCCAGCTAAGACCCCGTCAATACAAGAGAAAATCTACCGGACTCACCACAGTTTGGTCACAGGAGGCAACGGTTCTTTGCACTGCAATCGCGGCGACATTGCCACGCTATCCACACCTGTTAATGGAATGCTATCGATCAGCTGTGGACGAAATCATGACGGTATGTTTTGGGGAAGACGACTACCGGGCGTGCTGGTCAATACTTCGAGCGCAGATTGGAGCTAGCGCGGCGCCTGCGCCATCGTGCCGCCGCCGCCGCTCGAACCCACCGAGCCTTCGCGCAGCCCCGCCAGCCGGCCGACCCCAGCGCGAGTCAGAAAGCCGCGGATCTTGCCGGGCGGGGCGAGAAAAGTCTCGCCGGGCATGGGCACGTCGAAGGAGAAATCGTCATTGCTCATCCCGC
>VBLC01000057.1 GCA_005879315.1 Deltaproteobacteria bacterium
TGCTTGAATTCCGCGATGGAGATGAGCACCTCGGTGTCTGCCCCGACGAACCCCACGCCGAGCAACCCCTCCTCGGGGAGGTCGGCGCGATACATGGAAAGGCCCTGCTGGATCAGCGGGCCGATCTCCTTGACGTATTGCTCGACGCTGTGCACGCGGATGCGCTTCATGGGCGCGGATGAATAGCACAGAGCCGCTGCTCGAGTGGTTCGCCAGGAACCGGC
>VBLC01000058.1 GCA_005879315.1 Deltaproteobacteria bacterium
ACGCGCGGCCTGGTGGTGGTTCCCTACTACCGGCGCTTCTTGCGGCGCTTTCCGACCCTCTCGAAGCTCGCCGCCGCGCCGCTCGACGACGTCCTCGCGCTCTGGAGCGGCCTCGGCTACTACGCGCGGGCGCGCAATCTCCACCGCGCCGCGCGGGCGGCGGGCAAGAGCTTGCCGCGCAGTTGCGCCGAGCTGCTCAAGCTGCCCGGCTTCGGGCCGTACACCGCAGCGGCGGTCGCATCGCTCGCCTTCGGCGAAGACGTGCCGTTGGTGGACGGCAACGTCGCGCGTGTGCTCGCCCGGGTCTTCCGGCTGCGCGGCGATGCGCGAGCGCAGGCGTGGCCCATCGCTGCCCGCCTCTTGCCGCGGGGCCGCGCCGGCGAATTCAACGAAGCGCTGATGGAGCTGGGCGCGACCGTCTGCACGCCGCGCCAGCCGCGCTGCACGGTCTGTCCCATCCGGGATCAATGCGCGGGCCGCGACAGGCCCGAGGCCTTCCCCGCAGCGAAAAAGCGCGCGGCGCGGCCCCTCTTGCATCTGCAGGCGGTAGCTCTGCGGCGCGCGGATGGCGCGGTCCTCCTCGCGCGCCGGCCCGAGCGCGACCTCTTCGGCGGACTCTGGGATCTGCCCGCGACGGTTCCGCTCGCCGGCGTGCGCGTGCAAGGCCCGCTGCGCCGCCGCGGCATGGTGGAGCAGACCCTGACCCATCGGCAGCTGTTCGTCGCGATCCGCGTGGGTCGCGCCTCGGGCGCGCCGCGCAGCAAGCGCCTTCGCTGGGTCATGCCCGGCGAGTTGGGAAAGCTCGGACTCTCCTCCTTGGCGCGCAAGTCTCTGCGGCTCGCCGGCGTGATAGCTTCCGCGCCTTCGTGATGCTCGCTCTGCTCTTCATCGCGCAGGCCGTGCAGCCCGTCCCGGTGCCGCAGGATTCTGCGCTGCGCGCGCCGCTGCCCGAGCTGCCCCGGCCTCCGCCCCCCGAGGGGCCAGTGTTGCCGCTCGCCGAGGCGCTGCGGCTGGCGCGCGAACAGGCTCCCGATCTCGCCGTCGCGCGCGAGCGCGTCGAGCAGGCCCGCAACAACGTCCAGCGAGCCTGGGCGACGCTGCAGCCGACGCTGACGGCGACGGGCACGTACACCCACAATTCGCTGCCGGCGCTGATCTTCACCTTCGATCCGGTGCAGGGTTTCGGGACGAAAGAGGGCAGCAAGAACACCGAGGCAGGCACGCTCGTCTTCGCCTGGAACCTCTTCAACCTGCGCGCCTTCCCGGCGCTGACCAGCGCCAAACAGCTGGTCGACGTCGCCGCCCTCACCGAGGCGCAGCAGCGTCGCGAGCTCCTTCTCGCGGTCGCCTCGACCTACTACTCGGGAGTCGCGCTGCGCGAGCTGGCCGGCGTCGCCTTCCAGCAGGCCCGGGCCACGCACGACCACGCGCGCGACGCGCTGGCGCGCTTCGAGGCCGGCCTGGTGCAGCGCTCGGCTGCGCTGCGCGCGCGCATCGACGCGCTGCGCGCCGACCAGGAGACGCAGCGCGCGCTTTTCTCCTACGCCTCGGCGAAGAGCCAGCTGGCAGCGCTCTTCGACCGCCACGACACCGCTTTCGAGCTCGCCGCTCCCGAGCGGGCGCCGGAGGAAGTGCGCGGTGCCTTCCGCGAGCTGATGGAAAAAGCGCTGCGCGAGCGGCCGGAGATGGCCGCCGCGCGCGCCAACGAGGAGATCGCCGCGCGCCTCAAGACCGATGCCTGGGAGCAGTTCGCGCCGACGCTGGCGTTGACGGGCACCGGCCGCTACAACAACCCGGCGACGACGTTCACCGGCGACAAGACGACGTGGGCGGTCGCGCTCGCCCTCACGCTGCCGCTCTACGACGGAGGCTTCCGTTACGTGGCCCTCAAGGACGCCGACAGCCAGATCCGCCAGGCGCGCGCGCAGACCCGCGGGCAGGCGGCGCGCATCGAGGACGAGCTGCGCCGGGCCCAGCTCGATCTCGACTCGGCGCGGACCCTGCGCGACGAAACGGAACAGACTCTCGCCGTCTCGCGCGAGAACGAGCGGCTGGTGCGGGCCCAGTTCGACGCGGGAACGGCATCGCAGGTGGAAGTCTCCGACGCGGAGGCCGCGCTCTTCCAGAGCGAATCGAATGCGCTGCAGCAGCGCCTCTCGGTGGAGCTCGCCGCGCTGCGAGTGGCCAAAGCCGTCGGCGCCTTCGATCTCGAGGGAGGCGGGAAGTGATCGCCGACAAGCTCCTCGCTTTCACGCTCCTGGGCGCGGGCTGGGTGCTCTGGCTCCTGCTCGCGCTTTCGGTGCTCTCGGTGGCGGTGATGATCGAGCGGGCGCTCTACTTTGGACGCAGGCGCATGTCGAATGCGTTCCCCGAGCTGTTGCGCAAATGCCAGCGAGGCGATCTGCAGGGCGCCGCCGCGATGGCTCTCTCCGATGCCATGGAAGACGAAGTGGTCCGCATCGCCGCCGGCGTGGCCGGGAGCGGCGACGAGGCCGTGGAGAAGGCGGTGCAGTCGACCATCGATCGCCGCCGCCTCGAGTATGAGCAGTGGCTCTTCATCCTCGGCACCTTGGGCAACAACGCGCCCTTCATCGGCCTCTTCGGCACCGTGCTCGGCATCATCCGCGCCTTCGCCGATCTCGCCGCGACCGCCCGCGGCGGCGGCGCCAACACCGCGGCGAGCGTGATGGCCGGCGTCTCCGAGGCGCTGGTCGCGACGGCCGTGGGGCTCTTCGTCGCCATCCCCGCCGTTCTCGCCTTCAACATCTTCCAGCGCCTGCTCAAGCGGGTGGTGGGCCGCTCCACCGCGCTCGGCAACGCCATCGCGGCCGGCCTGCACGTCGCGCGCACCAACGGCAAGGGGAACTGATGGCCACCGCTCCCGTCGATCCGGAAGACGAGGGGATCAACGCCATCAACGTCACGCCCCTGGTCGACATCACCCTGGTGCTCCTGATCATCTTCATGGTCACGGCCTCGTACATCGTCCGCGAGACCATCGAGGTGGAGCTGCCGCGGGCGGCGCACGGCGGCGAGACCCTGCAGAAGACCTTCGCGATCCTGGTCACCAAAGACGGGCAGACCTTCCTCAACGGCGTCCCGGTCGACGATGCCGGGCTGGAGAGCGCGGTGCGTGCGGCGCGCGCCAAAGGCGAGGAAGTGCAGGCCATCGTCGGCGCCGACAAGAATGCGACACACGGGTCGGTGACCCACCTGCTCGACGTCCTCAAAGGCGCGGGGGTCGTCAAGTTCGCAATCCAGATCGAGAAGCTGCAGTGATCGCGTTACTCTTGCGGCGGTGGACAAGCTTCTCCTTGCCCTGAGCGCATCGCTGGTGGTCCACGCGACCATCGCCGCCGGCATGTCGCGGCTGTCGTCGCAGCGGCAGGCGCACCCGCAGATCGCGCTGCAAGTTGCGGTGGTCGAGAAGCCGCCGCCTCCCCCGCCCGAGGTGCAGCCGCCCAAGCCGATCCGCAAGGTGGTGCCGATGAAGATCGCTCGCGCCCCCAAGCAGGACCTGCCGCCGCCGACGATCGTTCCGCCGCGCACCGAAGCGCCGCCGCCGCCGTCGCAGGAGGCGAAGGAGATGAGCAAGGCGGTGATCGTCACCGGAATCACGCTGGAGAGCACTTCGCAGGGAGGCTCGTTTGTCGTCGGCGTGGGAAACACGCTCTACGGCGATCCGGGGCGCACGGCCGTCGATCCTGCCGCGGTCAAGCCTTACAAGGCGGAGCGGTACGCGCCGGTGGCGCAGGTGACGGAGATGCCGTCGCCGCTCAATCGAGATTCGCTCAACCTGCGCAAGTACTATCCGCCGCAGGCGCGGAAGAACGAGTTCGAGGGCGACGTGGTGCTGAGGCTGCTCATCGACGCCGACGGGACGGTGGCGAAAGTGGACGTCATCAGCGATCCCGGCGAAGGCCTCGGTCCCGCCGCGGCGCAAGCCGTGCGCGAGCTGCGCTTCAGCTCGCCGAAGGTCAACGGCGTTCCTTGCGCGACCACGGTGCCCTTCACCGTGCACTTCACGATGGACTGAAAGACCAGCTCAGGCAGCTTCGGCGAGGAAGGCGCGGGCGAGGAGCGCGGCGCCGACGACGCCGGCCTGGTCGCCCAGCTCCGGCGTGGAGATCTGCAGCACGGCGCGGGACTGCTTGGAGGCGTGCGCGTCGATCTCGGCGATGGCCACCCGCATCATCCGCGGCGAGCCGGAGAGAACGCCGCCGCCGAGCAGGAGCCGCGAGGGGTTCAGCGTCGTCACCAGATTCGCGAGCGCGATGCCGAGAAGTCGTCCCGCCTCCTCGAGCAAGCGGATCGAGAGCGCATCGCCCTCGTGCGCCGCGCGTTCCATCGCCGCCGCCGTCACCTTCTCGGGCTCGCCGACGAGCTCGAGCAATTTGCCGCCCACCTCGGGATGGTGCTTGCCTGCCGTCCGGGCCGCCGCCAGCGCGATGCGCAGATCGTCGCGCGCCCAGCCCGCCAGGTGATGTCCGCCCGCATAGGCTTCGAGACAGCCGCGCTGGCCGCAGGTGCACTGCCGCCCGCCGGGCTGCACCTGGATGTGGCCGAGCTCGCCCGCCACGCCGCTCGCCCCCTCGCGCAGCTTGCCGCCCATGATGATGCCGGCGCCGACTCCGCTGCCGACCAGGACGACGATGAGATCATCCACGCCGCGGCCAGCGCCGGCCTCGCGCTCTCCCCAGGCCGCCATCGAGAGGTCGTTCGCCAACCAGAGAGGAATGCGCGGCGCGCGCGCCTGCATCAGCTTGACGAAAGGCACTTCCTTCCAGCCGAGGTTGGGCGCCGCGAGCACGACCCCCGTGCCCTTCTGCACCATGCCGGCGACGCCGATGCCCATGCCTCTCATCTCGGCAAAGGGGAGCCCGGCCGCGCCGCACGCCGTCTTGGCCGCGCGCACCACCGCCTCGGCGACCTGCGGCGGCTCGCGCGACAAGAGGCGATGTTTCTCCTGGCCGAGCACGTGGCCGCCGCCATCGATCACCGCGGCGCGCACGTTGGTGCCGCCTAGATCGATGCCGAGGTACAGCTCCTCCTTGGGCCTCATGCCGGCTCGATCTTAGCAGCCGCAAAGGCCCTCAGGCCAACTCGCGCCGGATCTCCTCCACCGTGCCCTGGATGAGCCGCTCGATCTCGCGCAGCCGCGCTTCGCTGTTCGCTTCGTAGCGCAAGACGAGGAGCGGCTGCGTGTTGGAGGCGCGCACCAGGCCCCAGCCTCCCTCGAGGATCACGCGCACGCCGTCGACCTCGATGGTGCGGCCCTTCTTGCGCAGCCTTTCCTTGGCGCGCTCGACTGCCTTGAACTTCTTCTCCTCGGGAAAGTCGAAGCGGATCTCCGGCGAGCTGAAGGTCTTCGGCACGCCGTCGAGCATCTTCGAGAGCGGCCGCTCGTCGCGCGCCATCAGCTCGAGCAGGCGGGCGGCGGAATAGATGCCGTCGTCGAAGCCGTAATAGCGGTGCTTGAAGAAGAGATGGCCGCTCATCTCGCCGGCCAGAAGCGCGTGCTCTTCGGCCATCTTCGCCTTGATCAGCGAGTGGCCCGCCTTCCACATGATGGCGCGGCCGCCGTGCTTCTCGATGTCGTCGTACAAGGTCTGCGAGCACTTCACTTCGCTGACGATGGTGGCACCCGGCCGCTCGCGCAGGACGTCGCGAGAGAAGAGGATCATCAGCTGGTCGCCCCAGAGGATGCGGCCGTTCTCGTCGATGGCGCCGATGCGGTCGGCGTCGCCGTCCCACGCCACGCCGAGGTCGGCCTTGCACTCGGCCACCTTGGCGATGAGATCGCGCAGGTTCGCCTCGACGGTCGGGTCGGGATGGTGATTGGGGAAGGTCCCGTCGAGCTGGCAGAACAGCTCGATGACGTGATGGCCGAGCGCGCGCAAGAGGCGCGGGCCGACCATCCCGCCCGTGCCGTTGCCGGCGTCGCAGACGACGCGCAGCGGCCGCTCGGTCATGCCGAGCGACTGCACGATGAAGTGGATGTACGGGATGACGGCGTCGTGCTCGACCTCGCGCGCCTGGCGGCCGCCGTCGCGAGCGTCGAGCACGTGCTTCTTCAGCTCCTGCACTTCGGGACCGGCGAAGGTGGTCTTGCCGATGCCGAGCTTGAATCCGTTGTACTCGGGCGGGTTGTGCGAGCCGGTGATCATGCAGAACCCGTCGACCGGCAGGGTGTGCGCCGAGAAGTAGGTCACCGGCGTCGGAACCACGCCGATGGAGATGACCTCCACGCCGTGCGAGCGCACCCCGCGCGAGAAAGCGGCCGCGAGTGGCTCGCTGGAAGTGCGGTGGTCGCGGCCGAGCACGATGCTCTGCGCGGCGGGATCTCGCTGCAACAGATAGTGCCCGAATCCGCGGCCGAGCTGCTCGGCGAAGGCCGGCGTCAGCTCGCTCGAAACCAGGCCGCGGATGTCGTATTCGCGAAAGACGTGCAGCGGGACCGCCATAGGGACCGCGGACCATAGCGCGCTTTCCCTCGCCGCGCAGCGCTGCCGCCGCACCATGGCCTCGGCTTGTCCGACACTCGATGGTCCGCGCCGGATGGATCAGCGCGCTCCGATCGGCAGCTTGGACGGATCGACCAGCGAGCGGAAGCAGGCGATGGGCGGATCGCCGGGCAGGAGGGCCGAGAGCGCGTAGTTGCTGCGCGCGAGCTGCAGAGCGACGCCCTCGATCGCCTGGGCGAGCTCTGCTCCCGACTTTCCTTTCGCCTCCTCGATGGGCCGGCAGATGACCGGCTTCATCGCCATCGTCTTGACCGCGGGTTGCGCCAAGAGCAGCGCGAAGATGGCAAAGCGCATCGCTCCCTCCTCTCTCACAACTTGTCGTTGCGGCCCTGCGCGCGGAGCGCATCGACGATCGCCCGCACCTCCTGGGCGCGTTCGCGCGGGACGACCAGAAGCGCGTCGCCGGCGTCGACGATGCAAAGGCCGCGCGTTCCGATCGCAGTCACCAGCCGCCCGCCCGACGAAAGCACCACGCAGTCGTCGCAGTCCAGCGTGAGCGCGTCGCCCGAAATGGTGTTGCCGCGCGTGTCGAGCGGCCGCACTTCGGGCAGCGCCGCGAAGGAGCCGACGTCGCTCCAGCCGAAGTCGCCGGAGACGAGCGCGATGCGGCGAGTGCCGCGCGACTCCGGCTCCATCACGCCGTAGTCGATGCTGATCGACTGCAGCCGCGGGAAATGCTCTTGCGCCGCGGCGCGGGCGGCGTCGGGGCCGCGGGCCAGCGCCAGGCCGATGCGCGAGAGGCCTTCGCGCACCTTGGGTAGATGCCGCGCGATCGCCTCCAGCATCGCATCGGCGCGGAAGACGAAGATCCCCGCGTTCCACGAATACGATTTGTCTTGCAGGTAGCGCGCGGCAGTGGCGGCGTCAGGCTTCTCGACGAAGGCCTCGACGGCGTACGAGCCATCCTCGCGAGCGGCCCCGCGGAGCAGATATCCGTAGCCGGTCTCGGCGCGCGTCGGGCGGATGCCGAGAGTGAGCAGGTCGCCCTTCTGACAGGCGCGAGCGGCGAGCTGCAGCGCCTCGCGAAAGCGCTCGCTGTCGACGACGTGCTGGTCGCTCGGCAGCACCACGATGGTGGCGTCGGGATCTTCCTTCTGCACATGGAGCGCGGCGAGCCCGATGGCGGGCGCGGTGTTGCGCGCCGCCGGCTCGATCAGAAGATGCTTCTCGAGCAGCCGCGGCAAGAGCTGCCGCACCGCCCCGGCATGGTCCTGCCCGCACACAACCCAGATGCGCTCCGCCGGGCAGAGCGGCTCGACGCGCTGGAAGGTCTCGGCGATGAGCGCGCGCTCGCTCACCAGCGGGAGGAACTGCTTCGGTTTCTTCGCCCGCGAGAGCGGCCAGAAGCGCGTGCCGCTGCCGCCGGCGAGAATGACTGCGTGCAAGCCCACTCATTCCTCCTTGGTGGCCAGCTGGATCAGCTGGTGCACGATGCGCGCCGTGGCGCCCCACACGATGGTGCCCCGCACCGTGTACCAGTAAAGGGGGAAAGGCGTCCCCTCGCGCTCGCGCAATTCCACGCGCAGATTGGCGGGGTCGCAGAAGCCGGCGAGCGGCAGCTCGTGGAGCGCGGCGATCTCGGCTTCGCTCGGCGTCCAGGGATAGCGCCCGGCGGCGGTGAAGGCGAGCGGGTCGATGACGCCGACCACCGGCGAGATGACGAAGCCGGTGACGAAGGTGGGGCAGTCGTCGAGCAGGCCGATGATCTCGACGTCCTCCTTGCGCAGCCCCACTTCCTCGCGCGCCTCCCGCAGCGCGGCGCTGACCACGTCGGCGTCGCCGGGATCGACCGAGCCGCCGGGAAAGCTCACCTGGCCGGCGTGCGCGCGCAGCTCCTTGCTGCGCTCGGTGAAGAGCAGGTGCAGCCCTTCCGGCCGGGGCAGAAGCGGCACCAGCACCGCCGCGGCCTTGCCCAATTCGGGCCACAACTGCGGCTTGTGGCGCGCGAGCGCGCGGCGGATCTGCGCCAGGGTCGGCGCGATCACCTCTTTCCTGCCATCCACACCACGACAATCGCAAGCGCCGCGAGCAGGCGGTAGATGGAGAAGGCCGCGTATGTCCGGCGGCGGAGATAATCGAGCATCCAGCGGATGACCGCGGCGCCGACGATGGCCGAGGCGAAGAAGCCGGCCGCCAAGGCGCCCCAGGTCAGGCTGCTCTCGCCGCTGCGCATCTCGCGCACCATCTCGGGAAACTTGAGCAGGCCGGCGCCGAAGATGACCGGCGTCGACATGAGGAAGCTGAAGCGGGCGATCTCCTCGCGGGTGAATCCCATGAAGAGGCCGGTGGTCATGGTGGCGCCGCTGCGCGAGACGCCGGGCACGAGCGCCGCCACCTGCGACAGCCCGATGAGGAACGCGCGCGGAAGGGTGATCTCCTCGAGCGTGCGCACCTTCGGCCCGACCCGATCGGCGATGTAGAGAACGATGCCGAGCAAGGCCAGCGCGGCGGCGATGAGCAGCGGCGCGCGCAGGTGCTCCTCGACGAATTTCTCGAGGATCTTGCCGGCGATGCCGGCGGGGATCGCCGAGACCACCAGGCCCCAGAAGATGCGCCGGTCGGACGCGCTGCCGCGGCCGAAGAGGGCGGCGCCGATCAGCCGGACCCATTCGCGCCAGAAGATCATCAGCACCGCGACCAGCGTTCCCCAGTGGAGCGCCACGTCGAAGGCGAGGCCCGGATCGTCCCAGTCGAGGAGCCAGGGCACGAGCGCGAGATGGCCGCTGCTGGAGATGGGCAAGAACTCCGCCAGCCCCTGGACGATGCCGAGAATGACGGCCTGGAAGATCGACACCGCGCTCAGGTTCCTTCTTCCCAGCTCGCCAGATAGCGCTCCTGCGCCGTCGTCAGCTTGTCGATGCGCACGCCCATGCTCTTGAGCTTGAGCCGGGCGATCTCGCGGTCGATCCCCTCCGGCACGGGATGGACCTCGGGCGCGAGCTTCTTGCCGTTCTTCACCAGATACTCGGCGCTGAGCGCCTGGTTGGCGAAGCTCATGTCCATCACGCTCGAGGGATGTCCCTCGGCGCTGGCGAGGTTGATCAGCCGGCCCTCGCCGAGCACAGCGATGCGGCGGCCGCTCTTCAAGGTGTATTCGTCGACGAACTCGCGCACGGTGCGCTTCTTCGCGTTCTTCTCCAGCCAGCCGATGTCCAGCTCGACGTTGAAGTGGCCGCTGTTGGCGACGATGGCGCCGTCCTTCATCTTCTCGAAGTGCTCGCGGGCGATCACCTGTGTGTTTCCGGTGACGGTGCAGAAGAAGTCGCCGAGCGGGGCGGCCTCGAGCGCGGGCATGACGCGGTAGCCGTCCATGGTGGCTTCGAGGGCTTTCAACGGCTCGATCTCGGTGATGACGACGTCGGCGCCCATCCCCTTGGCGCGCAGGGCGAGGCCGCGGCCGCACCAGCCGTAGCCGAGCACGACGAAGACCGAGCCCGCCAGCAGACGATTGGTGGCCCGGACGATGCCGTCGATGGTCGACTGGCCCGTGCCGTAGCGGTTGTCGAACATGTGCTTGGTCGATGCGTCGTTGACGGAGATGACCGGAAAGACGAGAGCGCCTTTGCGCTGCATGGCGCGCAGCCGCTGCACGCCGGTGGTGGTCTCTTCCGTTCCGCCGATCATGTTGGCGAGGAGCTCGCGCCGGTCGCTGATCATGCTGGAGACGAGGTCGCAGCCGTCGTCCATGGTGAGGTTCGGGGCGTGATCGAGCGCGGCCTTGATGTGCTTGAAGTAGGTGTCGCGGTCTTCGCCCTTGATGGCGTAGACGGAGATGCCCTGGTCGACCAGCGCCGCGGCGACGTCGTCCTGCGTGCTCAGCGGATTGGAGGCGCAGAGGACCAGCTCGGCGCCGCCGGCGTGCAGGGTCTGCATCAGATGCGCGGTCTCGGTGGTGACGTGCAGGCAGGCGGAGATGCGCTGCCCTTTGAGCGGCTTCTCCTTGCCGAAACGCTCGCGGATGTCGGCCAGGACCGGCATCGAACGGCCGGCCCATTCGATGCGGCCGTGCCCCTTCGCGGCGAGGTTCGGGTCCTTGACGTGGTGCGCGGTCTTCATCTCTTTGCGGGCCACGGCCATCATCCGTCCCTTCCCGAAGTTGCGGAGCGAGCGCGCCCCTTTAACGCAACTGCAGCCGAAGCGCCAGCCCCGCTATTGCGGTCCGCGGCGCCGTCCTTTGCCTCCCAGCAAGAGGGCGACTTGCCCGAGGCCGTGGACCTCTCCTCGGGGAATGTGTTGTTCTACATCCGGGGGGGGGGCCCGCGTGACCAACATTCGCTCGGCGAGATGGGGCGCTGCACTTGTCTTGGTCGGCTGCGCTTCTTTGCGCCCGTCGGTGCCGGCGGCCGATCCGTGGAAATCTGCGGCGCTGCTCGAGACCCGACCTCCGTCCCCGCGGCCCGCGCCGACCGAGAAGGCCCGAGCCGCTCCCGACGATCCGCGTCTGCGCACCCCGGTGACGCTCCGCTCCGACTCCACCGACCTGCGCTCGCTCTTGCTCGGTCTCTCCCGCCAGACCGGCCTCAACATGAACGTCGCCAGCGACGTGCGCGGCACCGTCTCGGCCAACTTCAACAACGTCCCCGTCTCGACCGCCCTCACCCAGCTGCTCCGGCCGCTCGGCTACGGCTACAAGGTGAGCGACGACGTCGTTCACGTCTTCAAGCAGGACCTGGAGACGCACATCTTCCACGTCGACTATCTCAGCTCGCAGCGGCGCGGCGTCACCCGCGCCACTTCCAGCGACCGCACCCTGGGCGCCAACCTGGGCGGCTTTCAGTTCAACTCCTTCGGCACGGGCGGGTCGGCGCAGCCCGCGGTGTCCTACGGCGGTCAGTCGGGAATGTCGGGAGCAGGGCAGTATCAGGAGAGCAGCAGCGAGCTCTCCGTCACCTGGCAGGCGAACTTCTGGTCCACGCTCCACGACGGGCTCTCCGCGCTGGTCTTCGGCCACAGCACGGAAAAGCCCGCTTCCGCCGACGCGGGCGGCGGCAGCTCCAACGTGGACAAGGAAGGGCGCACGCTGATCGTCAACCCCACCGCCGGCACGGTGCTGGTGCGGGCGCTCCCCGGGACGCTCGAGGACGTCGAGCGATACGTCCGCGCACTGCAGGACGGAATCCAGCGGCAGGTGGTGATCGAGGCGCGCATCCTCGAGGTCACGCTCTCCGACGACTTCCGCTTCGGAGTCGACTTCTCCAACCTCCCGCTCCTCACCAAATCGGCGGCCGCCAACCTGGGCATCAAGCCGGCGCCGCCCCCGCCGGTGTTCAACGCCGCCATGGGCGCGACGGCGCCGGCCGGGACCATATCTTTTGGACCTGGCGGTCCCGACTGGCAAGTGATCGTCTCCGCCCTGCGCGGCATCGGCGACGTCAAGATGATCTCCTCGCCGCGCATCTCGGCGCTCTCCAACCAGAAGGCCATGGTCAAGGTGGTCCGCGACCGCGTCTACTACGCTGCCCAGGTGCAAGGGACGGTCATCCTCTCCGGCACCACCGTGCCGGGCGCTGTGCAGTTCGTTCCGGTGGTGGTCCCCGAGGGCGTGCTGGTGGACGTCATTCCCCACGTTGCCGAGGACGGGATGATCACCATGGACATCCACCCCAGCTTCTCGCAGATCATCAACGAGAAGCAGGCCCCGCAGAACCAGGGCAGCCAGCCCGAGGTGGAGCGGCGCGAGATCGAGACCACCGTCCGCGTTCGCAGCGACGAGACCATCGCCATCGGCGGGCTCTTTTCCGAGCGGACCACCGATCGGATCACCGGCATCCCCGGGCTCATGTACCTGCCGCTGCTCGGCGTGCTCTTCCGCCGCACCGAGACGGTGACGGAGAAGACCGAGCTGATCGTCCTGCTCACGCCGCGCACCCAAGGCAGTCATCTGGCCACCGAGTACCTCGACCGCGCGGCGGGCAAGTAACACCGTATGGAGCGGCTCCGTCCGGCGCTTCCGCTCCTGGCGGTGCTTCTCTTCTTCGCCCTTTTGCTCGTCCCGACACTCTCGCCCGACGTCCAGCTCTTCTACCGGGACACGAGCCGCCTCTATTATCCGGTGAAGCGCTTCATCGCCGAGGAGATCTCCGCGGGCCGGCTGCCCTTCTGGTACCCCTGGAGCGAGTCGGGCACCTCGCTCCTCGGGCAGGTGACGCCTGGCCTCCTCCATCCCTTCACGCTGCTCTACGCGGCGCTGCCTTTCGAGCTGGCTTTCAAGTTGAACCATCTCTTCGCGCTGCCGCTCGCGGCGCTGGGCGCCTTCCTCCTTTGCCGCCGGGTGGGCGCCACGCCCTGGGCGGCAGCGGCGGGCGGCATCCTCTATGGCGGTTGCGGATACCTCGCCTCGATGGCCGCTACCAACCTGCCCTTCGCGCTGGGGGCGGCGACGGTGCCGATCGCCATCGAGCGCGGCATCGCCTTCGTCCGCGCGCCAGCGCCCAGGACGCTGCTGCTCGCGGGCGGCTCGCTCGCTCTTTGCGCGTACGCCGGCGAGCCGCAGTCAATGCTCTTCGCCGGGCTCCTCGGCGGCACCTGGCTCGTGCTCGAGGGATCGGTACAACGCCGCGCGCCGCGGGCGCTCGCCCTGGTCGCCTGCTGGGGAGCCTGCGCGCTCCTGCTCTCTGCGCCGGCGTCGTTTCCGGCGGCTCTGCGCTTCGCGCAATCGAGCCGCGCCTCGGGGGTCAGCGCTTCCGAGCAGGCGATGTTCTCGGTCGCCCCGGCGCGACTTCTCGGCTACGTCGTGCCCGAGGCTTTCGACGACCCTTCGCTGCCGCCGCCGGGCGCTCCGTCCGACTGGAAGAGCCCCTACCGCGAGTATCTCTCCTGGCAAACCCTGTCTGCCTTCAGCGACTCCATCACCATCGGGCCTGCCGCCGCGCTGCTCGCGCTCTTCTCTCTTGGGGCTGGACGCAAGGGCAGGCTGCTTCTTCTCGGCGCCGCGGTGCTGGCGCTCGCCTCCACCGGCGATGCCTTGGGCATGAACAAGCTCTTGACCACCGCGCTGCCGGTGTTGCGCATCTTCCGCTACGCGGAGAAGTTTGCCGGGCCGACCTCGCTCGCTCTCGCCGTGGCGGCGGCGCTAGGCATCGACGTGGCTCTTGGCGGAACGCGCCGCGCTGCTCTCTTGCTCCTGGTCTCTTCCGCCGCGCTGGCGGTGCTCTGCTTTTTGCTCGCGCTCTTGCCCGCCTCGTCGCTCACGCCCTGGCTGATCGATCACGGCGCGACCCATTCGCCCGCCGCTGCCGAGGCATTCGTCCTCTCGCTGCGGCTCGGGCTGCGCTTTTCGCTGGGCGTCTTCGGCGCCTTGACGCTGGCCGCTTTCCTCCGCGTCCGTCTGCAGCGCGCGCGCTTTCTGGCAGCGATGGTCTGCGCGGCCAGCGCGGTCCAGACGGTACCGGCCCATCTGCAGACCTTGCCGCTCGAAGCCATCCGCGAACGCGCGCCCCTCGCGGCCGAGCTTTTCCAGCGCGGCGGTCCCAGCCCGGGGCGTTGGCGGCTATTCACCAATACCGATCTCACCGCCACGCCCTGGCGCGACCAGCTGGGTGAGCGCGCCGCGGGATTCGTCGGCGTGCGCCGGTCGCTCTTGCCGCAATTCGACGTCATCGAGCGCATCGAGAGCGCCAGCCAGTATTTCACCGTCGGCGACGGCCGCTACGTGAGGGCGCTGCTCTCCGCGCCCAAGGCGATGTTCGCCGTCCTCGGGATCCGATTCGCGCTCTTGCACTCCTTTGACGTCGACCGCCCCCTGGCGCGAACGAAGAACCTCACTCCGCTGCCGCTGGGTTATTTGCTGGCCGAGTTCCCCCAGCGTCCGCGGGCGTGGCTGGTCGGCCGGGCAGACCCAGTCCAAGACGCGGATGCCCTGCTTCTCCTCGAGAGGCCGGACTTCGATCTCGGCCGCGTCTGCAGCGTGCCTCGCGAGGCAACCGCGGTCACTGCGGAGCTGATCTCAGATGCGCCAGTGGAAGGCCAGGCAGCCCTGCGTCGAGCCTCGAGCGATCTGCTCCTGGCGAAGGTGAATGCGTCCCGGCCGGCGCTGCTGGTCGTCTCCGAGCACTTCGACGAAGGCTGGTCGGCCACCGTCGATGGCAAGGCTGCGCCTGTCGTGCGCGCAGACCTCACCGTGCTGGGAGTGCCCGTGCCGCGCGGCGAGAGCGCCGTGCGGCTGCGCTTCGTCCCGCGCGGACTTCTCCCCGGTGTCGCCGCGCTCCTGGCGACTCTCGGGGCGCTGCTCGTCTGGCGGCTG
This sequence comes from Deltaproteobacteria bacterium, assembly GCA_005879315.1. Lineage (GTDB taxonomy): Bacteria > Myxococcota > Myxococcia > Myxococcales > 40CM-4-68-19 > 40CM-4-68-19. The sequence continues at coordinate 14,767 of VBLC01000058.1, forward strand.
GCGATCGTTCACCTCAGGGCGCGCGCCTGACGGCGCACGCCTTGGGCAGCAAGGCCAGCACCGACCGCGAGCGCGGCTCCTGGCGACGCTCGGAGCGCTGCTCGTCGGGCGAGCGGGAAAGCCGGGCTACTCGACCGTGTCGTTGACGTCGTTCGCCGGAACTCCGGAGACGATGTTCGCCCCGACGTCTACGCAGCTACCCATCCTGCGGCTGAAGCTGGCGATCGTCCATGTGTCGATGGTCGGGTCGTCGTCGATGTTGCCCTGGGCGGCGGAGAGGAACGATGCGCCCGATGGCCCGGGAGTGAGAGAGACAGTGCTGCAGCTGGTATTCCCCTGGGTGACACCGACCGTCGCTTGGGCGCCGAATCTGAAGGTGTCGACGTCGATCCCGACGGCGCCGAGCGTGTTGGTCGCCTGCGTATCGGAGCGGTCTTCCAGGCTCCCTGCGGTAGACAGATAGTAGCGGTACCGGTTCCCTCGCTCAGGCGAGAAGCCCACATTGGACACGTTCGTGCTGTAAACGCTGAACTCCTGCAGATAAGCCTTCTGCATGCTGTAGAGCGAGCGCAGGTTGGTCATCGCCTCGGCCTGCTTGGCGCGGGCCTGCAGCTTCATGAAGCTGGGGATCGACATCGAGCTGAGGATGGCGATGATGGCGATGCACACCATCAGCTCCAGCATGGTGAAGCCTTTCATGATCTTCCGCATCATCTAATCCTCCGGTGGCTCTCGTTCTGGGTTCGGTTCGATTGCGTTGATGTCGTTCTGATCGTTGGCGGGCTCGCCCGCGGGCACATGGGGCGGGGCGTCGCAGCCCGAAGTGGTCCGCCCGAAACTGGCGATCGACCACTGGTCGACGGGCCTGTCCTCGTCGATGTTCCCCTGGGCGCCGGCGACGAACGACCCGTCCACCGTCCCCGTCTTCACCGCCGGCGCGAGGCCGCACTTCATCGGCGCCAGCGGAGCGTCGCGGTACGCGGTGGGGAACTTGAAGAGGTCGATCATGATCGCGTCGGCGCCCGCGGTGGTAGTCGGGGTGGTGCCGGTGCGGTTGTCGGCGTTCTGCGAGGAAGTGCCGTTGAGATTGTACTGGTAGCGGTTGCCGGCCAGAGGCTCGAAGCCGATCTTCGAGACCGACGCGCTGTAGGCGCCGAAGGCGTAGAAATATCCCTGCTCGGACGCCCAGAGCGCGCGCAGGTTGGTCTTGGCTTCCGACTGGCGGGCCCTGCCCTGCAGCCGGGAAAATCCCGGAGCCGAGACCGCGCAGAGCAGCGCGACGATGGAGATGGACACCATCAGCTCCAGCATGGTGAAGCCCTTCGGCACCCGCATCGCTCCCACCCGGAAGACGGCTTACTCGAGGACGTCGTCGAGATCGTTGGCGGGCTCGCCCGACACCACGTTGGCGTCCGCGTCGCAGCCCGTGGTGGTGCGGCTGTAGCTGGAGATGGTCCACTGGTCGGGCGTGGCGTCGGAGTCGACGTTCCCTTGCGCGGAGCCGAGGAAGCTGCCCTGGCTGCCGATCACTACGTTTGCGCTCATCCCGCACTTGAGGTTCGCGAGCGTAGCGTCGGTGTACGCGTTGGGGAACTTGAAGGTGTCGATCATGATCGCGTCGGCCCCCACGGCCGTGCTGGCCAACGTGCCTGTGCGACTATCCGTGTTCGCCGAACCAGTGCCGTTGAGGTTGTACTGGTAGCGGTTGCCGCGCTCGGGCGAGAATCCGATCTTCGCCACGCTCGAGGAGAAGGTGTCCTTCTCCTGGAAGTAGGCCTTCTCGGACGTGTAGAGCGCCTTGAGGTTCGACTTGGCCTCCGACTGCTTCGCCCGGGCCTGGAACTTGAGGAAGGTCGGAATGGAGACGGCCGAAAGGATGCCCACGATGGCGATCACCACCATGAGCTCGAGCAGGGTGAAGCCCCGCGCTGCGCTTTTCATTTTCCCCCCTACAGTGGAGCTGTACGTCTTACAACGACGGCCAGCCTCGTCGCGGACGGGGCTCGTGTCAAGCCCCCCCTTGACCCTGCCCTCCATCGGCTCTACTGATCGCGCCCGGGAGGGGGGATGTCCAAGCGGCGCGGGTTCACGCTGCTCGAGACGATCGTGGCGCTCGCCGTCACGTCGATTCTCCTCGCCGGCCTCGTGCCGCTCCTCGGCCGCACCAGCAATCGCGCCCGCGAGCAGGAGTCGATCGCGGGGATGCTCGCGCTCAAGGAGTCGATCGCCGGAACGCCCGACTCCGCCGGCTTCATCGCCAGCATGGGCAGGCTGCCGCGCTCGCTCGACGAGCTGCTCGCATCGCCGCAGCAAGGACGCGCCGGCCTGGGCGGATTGCCCGTCGGCTGGGTAGGGCCCTACCTCTCGAGCGGCAGTCCCGATCCGCTCCGCGATGGCTGGGGGCGCTCCTACCTCCTCGATCCCTGCAGCGCTCCGGGCAGCTGGCGACTCCGATCGCTCGGCCCCGACGGCTCGAAGAGCACCGACGACGATCTGGTCGTTCCGCCGCAGGGCTGTTTCCCCTCCACCGGGACGCTGCGCCTTGAGATCCTGCGCGACGCTGGCGGCGCACTCGCCGCTCCCGGCGGGAATCTGGCGGTGACGCTCTACTCCGCACTCGACGGAGAGGAGCTGTCATTCGCCGGCACGGCCGCGGGGAATTTCGTCTCCTTCCTCTGCTCCGGCGCCGACTGCCAGATTCCGCTCGGCACGCATGCGGTCAGCGTCCAGCTCGACGGCGGCTCGCTCTTCTGGCGCAACGTCGCGGTGACGCGCGCAGTGAACAGCGCCAGCCTCGCTTTTCCCTTTCCTCCGCGAGTGAACTGATGCGGCCGCGGGGGTTCACGCTCCTCGAGCTCCTGGTCGTGCTCGGACTGATGGGCGCGACCGCCGCCACACTCGCGGCCCAGCTTCCCTCGCAGGCCGGAACCGAGGTCGAGACCCGGGTCGCGCTCCGGCGCACCCTCGAGGCCATCTATGGCAATGGGTCCGGCGCGGGCGGCTTCCTCGGCGACGTAGGCCGGCTTCCCGCGCTCGAAGAGCTGGTCGGCCGCGGAGATCTCCCGGCCGCACAGCGAGCGCAAGGGATCGCGGCGGGATGGTCGGGCCCCTACCTCGAGTCGCTCCCCACCGACGGATGGAGCCGGCCGCTGCGGCTCGACCCGGACGGCCGCCTGCGCAGCGCGGGAGCGAACGGCATCTTCGACGACGAGGACGATCTGGTCGCGCCCGCCGCGCCGCCCTTGCCACGGGGAAATCTCGGCTCGCTCTGCGTCGAGGTGCTGCTGGGAAAGCGCGCCCTGACGGCGGGGGAGGCCTCGGTGCAGATTTTCTCCCCCGACTTCTCGGGCAGTCCGGCCTGGGTCGCGGCGAGCTCGCGGCCCGACTGCGCGTTCTTCTTTGCCGCGGCGCCCGCCGGCAAGAGGTTGGTCATGGCCAGCGGCGCGGGCTTGAGCGGGTTCAGCGCGGCCGTGGTTCCGCGCGGAGGTTCCGCCGCGGCGCGGATCGCCCTGGATGCGGCGCGATGAGGCGAGGCTTCACCATGGTGGAGGTGCTCACCGTGCTGGGCGTCGTCGCCGTCCTCACCACCGTCGCGGTCACCGGCAGCGAGGCGGTGCTGGAGCGCGCGCGCATCTCGCGGACCGCATCGGACGTGCGGGTGGTGGTGAACGCGCTTCGCCAGTACCAGATCGACGTCGGCCTCTTCCCCGCCGCCGTCGAGGACCTGACCACCCAGCCGGCCGACGCCCCCCGCTGGAAAGGCCCCTATCTCGATCGCTGGCCCGCCGGCGCCGCCTGGGACCGCGCCGCGATCTGGAGCTACGAGCGCCAGACCTGGTTCGACGGCTCTCCCTCGTGGGGCGTCGCCGTCTGCCACCGCAACGCTCCGGAGATGGAGCTGATGGCCAAGGTGGACCGTGCCTACGACGACGGCGATCTCGCCACCGGCGGCGCGCGGCTGGTCCGCGATTGCCTGCGCATCCACGTCGGTCACGACCCCTGACGTGGACTCTACGCGGTTGCGTCGGGGATACTTGACTGCGATGGCCAGCGCGCCTCTGACCCAGCCGAAGCCGAAGCTCGCCGCGCGGCCGCGCCATGTTCCGCTCGGCCAGCTGTTGGTCGAGGCCGGCGTGCTCAGCGAAGACCAGCTGGCGCGCGCTCTCGCCGAGCAGAAGCGGACCCAGGCGCCACTCGGGGCCGTGCTGGTGGGCCTCAACTTCGCCGATGAGGCGACGGTCGCGGCCCACCTCGCGATCCAGGAAGGCGTCCCATTCTCGGCGCTGCCGCGGGAGCCGCTCGATCCCGAGGTGCTCTCGCTCGTGCCCGAGCCGCTGGCGCGCGAGCATCGCCTGGTGCCGTTGGGGAAACGCGGCAACACGCTGCTGCTGGCGATGGCGCAGCCCGGCGACTTCGCCGCGCTCGACGCCGTCCGCGCCGCCACCGGCCTGGTCCTCGACCGCGTGGTCGCGCCCCAAAGCGCCATCGAGGCCTGCATCGAGCGCAGCTACCGCCGCAAGGAAGCTCTCGAGGCGGTCTTCGAGCGCGCCATCTCCGCGGCCTGGTCGCCAGGGACGAGCGGCGATCCCATCGTCGAGCTGGTCGATCAGATCGTCACCCGCGCCGTCGAAGAGCGGGCGACCGACATCCACCTGCAGCCGGAGGAGAACCTGCTCCGCATCCGCCTGCGCATCGACGGCCTTCTCCAAGCCGGGCCGGTCGTGCCGCGCAAGCTCGCGCCGCAGGTCGCCGCCCGCATCAAGGTGATGGCCGGCCTCGACGTCTCCGAGAGCCGCCTGCCGCAGGACGGGCGCATCCGCTTCCAGCTGAAGAACCGGGCCGTCGATCTGCGCGTCTCGACGTTCCTCACCCAGCACGGCGAAAACGTCGTGCTCCGGGTCCTCGACCGGACGGCGCAAGCCCTCTCGCTCGAGGCGCTGGGGATCTCGCCGGAAGACCTCGATCGGCTGGGCACCATCCTCCGCCGGCCCAGCGGCGTGGTGCTGGTGACCGGCCCGAGCGGCGCCGGCAAGACCACCACCCTTTACGCCGCGCTCAACCGGCTCAACTCCATCGAGGTCAACATCATGACCGTGGAGGAGCCCATCGAGTACGAGCTGCAGCTCGTGCGCCAATCGCAGGTGAACAGCAAAGCGGGCATCACCTACGCGGCCGGGCTGCGGGCCATCCTCCGCCAGGATCCTGACATCATCCTGGTCGGCGAGATCCGCGACGCGGAGACCGCCCAGCTGGTGATGCGCGCTTCACTGACCGGGCACCTGGTCTTCTCCACGCTCCACACGCACAGCTCGGTGGGAGCGATTCCACGGCTCGTCGATCTCGGCCTCACGCCGGCGCTGCTCAGCTCCACGCTGCAGGCGGTCCTGGCGCAACGGCTCTGCCGCCGGCTCTGCGAGGATTGCCGCGAGGAGGAAGCGCCGCCGGTCGAGCTGATGCCGCGCCTGCTCGAGGTCGCCCGCCGCCTGGGCCGGGAGGAGATCTCGGTGTGGAGGGCGCGCGGCTGCGCGGCCTGCCGGCAGACGGGATATCACGGGCGCATCGGCGTCTTCGAGCTGGTCGAGATGGGTGCCGAGCAGCGCGCCCAGCTCCTCGAGGGCGAGCTCGGTCCCGCGCTGATGAGCGAGCATCGCGCGCTCGGCCGCCCCACCCTCTTCGAGGACGGCCTCGCCAAGGCGCTGCACGGCCTCACCAGCTTGGCGGAGCTGGAGCGTACGCTGGAGCCGGAGCTGGTCGACCGCTCCTAGGACGCCATGCCGACCTTCCAGTATCTCGCCCAGACGCGCGAAGGGGGCCGCCAGAGCGGCCTTCTCGAGGCGGGCTCGGCCGACGGGCTCGAGTCGGCGCTCTCGGCCCGCGGCCTCTTGCTCGTCACCTGCGAGGAGCGAAAGCCGCTCTTCCGGCGTCGCGCGCCGGCCGAGGGACGGATCGGCACGGCCGTCCTCGCCGAGTTTTTCAGCGAGCTGGGCGTGGCCCAGAGCGCCGGCGTACCGCTGCTCACCGCGCTCGACGACGTCGCCGCGGCCCGCGAATACCCGGCAGCGCTGCGCGACGCCTCCGCCTCGCTTTCGCGCAGCGTACGGACGGGGACCACGCTCGCCGAGGGGATGCGCAAGCTCCCGCGCGCGTTTCCCTCCTACTTCGCCGCGCTCATCGAGGTGGGCGAGCGCACCGGCCGGCTGGACAGGGTCTGTGACGAGCTCTACCGGCACCTGCGCTGGCGCGATTCGGTGGCCAAGCTCCTCCTCGGCGCGAGCATCTACCCGGCGGTGGTGATCGCGGCGACGCTGGGGCTCTTCTGCCTCATCGTCGGCTTCGTGCTGCCGCGGCTCGCGCCCTTCCTCAAGTCTCTCGACGTCCAGCCGCCGCTGCCGACGCGCATCCTCATCGCCTTCGGAGCGAGGATGAACGGGCCCCTTCCCGCCCTCGCCGCCCTCGTCGCCGGTCTGGCTCTCGCCGCGCTCCTTCTCGCCTGGCGCTACCCGCGCACGCGGCCCTGGCTCGACAAAAGGCTCCTCCGCCTGCCGGTTGCCGGACCCATCATCGTGCAGCTCAACGCCTCGCGGCTGGCGCACTCGCTGGCGCTGATGCTGGCCACCGGCATCGACCTGGTCACCTCGCTGCAGCTCTGCGAGGGCCTGATGGGCAGCAGCACCCTGGCCAGGCTGGTGGTGCAGGCGCGCGAGTCGGTGCTGCGCGGCGACCAGCTCTCGGCCGCTCTCGGCCGCAGCGAGCAGCTTCCCCGCCTCCTCCTCCGAGCCATCGCGGTGGGGGAGAAGACGGGCAACCAGCCCGAGATGCTCGGCCGGGTGGCCGACTATTACGACCGCGAGCTGCCGGGCAAGGTGCAACGGATCTTCGCCTCGCTCTATCCGGTGATGGTGCTGATCCTCGGGAGCCTCATCCTCTTCATGGGGCTGGGCATCCTGCTTCCCGTCTACGCCAGCGCCACGGGCGTGCAGCGATGACGGTGGGCCTGGAGATCCGCGGCGGCGAGGCGCGCATCGCTGTGAGGGAACGCGGCGCGGTGCGGGCGATGCGCTCGGTGCGGCTCGAGGCGCTGCCCGGGGCGCTGCGCGAGATGGGCGCCGCGCGGCAGGACTGCTTCCTCGCCTGGGGCGAGGGCGCCTTCCATCAGATACTCACCGCGCCAGCGCTCGGCAGAGTGGAGCAGGTCGGCTATCTGAAGCGGCGCGCTCTCTTGCCGGACGACGCGGAGCTGGAGGAGCTGGGGCCCGCGCGCATCGGCGAACATGCGGGGGTCGAGTTGCTCGCCGTCAGCCTCGCGCCCGCTCAACTCGCCGAGATCTTGCGCTTCGCCAGGTCGCTGCCGGTCCAGCTCCGGCTCGCGACCAGCATTCCGCTCGGCCTCGCTCGCGTCGAGGCGCTCCTGCCGAAGCAGGCCCTCGCCACGGCCCTCGCCCTGCTCTTCAGGGACCGCGCGACGGTGGTGGTCGTCGAGAACGGCCGCGTCCGCCTGGTGCGCGAGTTCGACCCGGCCCTCCTCGGAGAGACGGGAGACGCGCTGGCGCAGGAGATCGCCCGCACGGTGCGCCACTTCGCGCAGTCGCAGCCGGTGGGCCGCGCGGTGCTCGCCGGAGAGCAGGAGCTCATCGACCGCAGCCTCGCTCCCCTGCGCCACGCCATCGCCTGCCCCGTGAAGCAGCTCTCCGAGATCCTGCCGACCGCGGCGAACCGCTACGCGGTGTCCCTCGGGCTCTCCCTGGGAGATCGCGGGCCGCGAGTGCCCAACCTGCTCCCGCCGAGGCTGCGCTTCCGGCGCGAGCGGCGATCGATCACCGCGGCCGCGATCGCGCTGGCGCTCGCCGCACTGGCCGCGGCCTGGCAGTCGCGGCCGCAAGCTCTCGTCGCCGCCCGGTCCGCCGAGAAGAAGGTCGCAGAGCTGGAAGTGCTGCGGCGATCGCGGCTGGAGCAGATCTCCTCGGCGCAGGCGGTGGAGCGGAACCTCGGCTGGGCCACGCGCTGGCGCGGAGTCTTCGACCGATTCGCCGAGAGCCATGATCGCTGGGCGCAGATGGCGGTGGGCCTGGCCAACGCAGCCCCGCCGGCCGTCGTCTTCGATCGGCTGGAGGCGGTGCGCCGCGGAGAGAGCTGGACGGTTGCGGTCGATCTGCGCTCCGCCGACGAGACCAGCGTGCGCGATTTCGCCGGCCAGGTGGGCGGGCTGCCCCACGTCAAACAAGTGATCATCGCCGGTCTGCGCGGGCGAGCCGGGCCGCGCATCGAGTTCGAGCTCGACAACCCCTCCCCGCTGGCGGAGAGCGCGCTCTCGCCCGCCGGCCGGGGAAGGTGAAGCCATGCCCGAGGCGCTGCGCAACTTCGCGGTCCAGGCGTTTGGCACGGCGCTGCTCGCCGCGCTGCTCGGCGCGGCGGCGCTGGTGGGTCCTGCCCTCTGGCGCAACTCGCGCGCCCTCGAGCGCGCCGCCGAGATCGAGCAAAGGCTTCGCTCCGACGATCCCGGTTCCCTCCTGCCCGCGCAAGCGGACGTCGAGGCGCAGCTCCGGCAGCTGGAAGCTGCGGTGCCGGCCGAGCGCCGCGACCTCGAAGTGCTCGATCGCCTGCGCGCCGCCGCCCGCAACGCCGGGGCGCTCAACGTCGAGGTCGCAGCCGAGGGCGGCGCTCGCGTCGCGCCCCCGCGGCAGCGGCTCGAGAGCGCGACGCTCTTCACCCGCGAGCCCGCCCAGCTGCACACCGCCGTGATGACGATGGCGGGCGAATGCCACTACGGCGAATTCCTCGCCTTCCTCGATCGCCTGGCGCACGAGCCGGGACTGCATTCGCTCGAGTCGGTCTCGCTCGAGCGCCGGCCGCCCCGCGTCTCCTGGAGGCTCACCCTGAAAGCGGCCCACTGGTGAACAAGCGGCTCCTTTGGCTGCTCCTCGGGGGAGCGATCCTGGTGACCGCGCTGCGGTTCGCGGTCGACCGGCCTCGCCCGCAGCGGCCCCGCCAGTTGCCCCCGCCGGCCGCCGCGCCGGCCCCGCGGCCCGCGAGGATGCTGCCCAAGCTCCTGCGCGATCCCTTCCTCACTCCCGCGGAAGAGGCGGCGCTGACGAGAGTGCCCGAGCCTCCCAAGGCAGTCCGCGCAGCGCTGCGCGTCGAAGCGCTGGTGGTGCCGAGCGACGGCCGCCGCAAGGTGGCCATCGTCAACGGCCATGCCTACGCGGAGGGCGAGCGCATCGGCGAGGAGACGCTGGCCGTGATCGCGGCCGATCACATCGAGCTGGTCTCGCCGGCAGGAATGCGCCGCACCCTTTCCTTCGACGAGGGCGCCCCCGTCTGGCCGGTCCGCTCGGAAAAGCGCGCGCAGGGCCGCTGAACCACCGCGTCAACATGATTTGCGGCTCAGCGCAGTGAGCAGCGCATAGAGCCGAAGTCCGACAGACGAAATGCCGCTTGCGGACTCCGGACTGCAATATCCTGCTGCGGCCGCGACATCGATTGCCGCCGCAGCCTCGCAGGCTTCACCGCGCGCTATCCCGTAGACGCGGGCTTTATCCGCGTTGCTGACGCGGCCAACCGCCTCTGCGATGTTGAGGCACACGCTCATCGCAGCGCGCATCGCCTGGTCCCGCAGCTTGGAGTCGGCGATCTTCGCTGCGCGCACGAGAACCACCAGTTCGCGAGCGACCTGATACGCGATGAGATTTTGGTGAGGCAAAGCCGTCCAGTTCGCCATTCGTCGGCCTCCTTCACAAACGCGCAGCGAGGAGGCCGACGAATGGCGAACGGACGACGATCCCAAGTCCGCGCGAGCGCAGCGAGCTAGAAGGAAGAGCCAGCGAGAAAGCTGCAGCCGCAGTGACAGCGCCGCAGGCGCTGGCGCGAGGCTGCCAAACCGAGAACGAGAAGCTGAGAACGACAGCCCGAGAACGAGAACCCGAGAACGACAGCCCGAGAACGAGAACCCGAGAACGAGAACTCGAACCTTCGCTCTTAGAGGAGTCCCGACCTACGCCGCGCCCTTGAGCCCCGCCGCCTGCCGGAGCGCCTCGGCCCGGTCGGTCCGCTCCCAGGTGAACTCCGGCTCGCTCCTGCCGAAATGGCCGTATGCCGCCGTCTTCTCGTAGATGGGCCGGAGCAGATCGAGCTCGCGGATGATCGAGGCGGGCTTCAAGGAGAACGTCGCGCGCACCGCCCGTTCGATCTGCTCCTCCGGCACCCGGTGCGTCCCGAAAGCCTCGACCATGATCGAAACCGGCTCGGCCACGCCGATGGCATAGGCAACCTGCACTTCGCAGCGCCGCGCGAGGCCGGCCGCGACGACGTTCTTCGCCACCCAGCGCGCCGCGTAGGCCGCCGACCGATCGACCTTCGAGGGATCCTTCCCGGAAAAAGCGCCGCCGCCGTGGTGGCCCATGCCGCCGTAGGTGTCGACGATGATCTTGCGGCCCGTCACGCCCGAGTCGCCCATCGGCCCGCCGATGATGAAGCGGCCGGTGGCGTTGATCATCCGCTTCATCTCCGGCGCGCGCAGCTCCGCCGGCACCACCTTGTCGATCACTTCCGCGCTCACCGCCTCGCGCAGCTGCTCGGTGGAGACCGAATCCTCGTGCTGCGCCGCGATCACCACCGCCTGCACCTTGTGCGGCCGCCCGCCGCGGTACTCGACGGTCACCTGGCTCTTTCCGTCGGGGCGGAGGAACTTCAGCTCGCCGCGGCGGCACTGCGCCAGCCTGCGCGTCAGCCGGTGCGCTAGCGCGATGGGCAGCGGCATCAGCTCCGGCGTCTCGTCGCAGGCGTAGCCGAACATCATCCCCTGGTCGCCCGCCCCCTGCTCCTTGGAAGCGGAGGAGTCGACTCCCATGGCGATCTCGGGCGACTGCTGCTCGACCGCGACCATCACCGCGCAGCTGCGCGCGTCGAACCCCATCGAGCCGTCGTTGAAGCCGATGCGCTCCACGGTGCGGCGGACGATCTCGGCGTACTTGAGGTTGGCGCGGGTGGTGATCTCGCCGATGAGGAGGACGAGGCCGGTCTTGACCGCCGTCTCCAGCGCCACTCGGCTCTGCTTGTCCTGGCGCAGGCAGTCGTCGAGCACCGCGTCGGAGACCTGATCGCAGATCTTGTCCGGATGGCCTTCGGTGACCGATTCGGAGCTGAAGAGCGCATCGCGCAGCTGCATTCAGAAAGCCTCGTCTTGGAAAAGGCGCGGAGAATCTCGTCGTTTGGCGGCGGTTGTCAATAGGTCTCCGCCGCGCCCCGCTCGCTCGCAGCGCGGCCCGCCGGCGTCACCAGCTGGGGGAAGCGCTTCTGCATCTGCGCCAGCACGTAACCCTCGATCTCGTCCACCGAGCTGAAGCTCATCGCCTCGTCGAGGAGCTGCCGGGCATCGGCGACGCGGGCCGAGCGCAGGACGCGCTTGACCGCCGGGATGTCGGCGGGATTCATCGAGAGCGTGTCGAGCCCCAGCGCGAGCAGGACCAGCGCATAGGCGGGATCGCCCGCCATCTCGCCGCACATGGAGATCTCGATGCCGGCTTTCTTCGCTCCGTCCACCGAGCTCTGGATGAGCCGTAGCACCCCGAGGTGCAGCGGGCGGTAGAGATAGGCCACCTCCCGGTTGCCGCGGTCGATGGCGAGCGCGTACTGGATGAGGTCGTTGGTGCCGACGGAGAAGAAGTCGCACTCCCGCGCGAGCCGATCGGCGGCCAGGCACGCGGCAGGCGTCTCGAGCATGATGCCGACCGGAATCCGCTCCGCGATCTTCTTGCCCTCGCGCAGGAGCTCCTGCCGCGCCGACTCGATCTGCGCCTTGGCCTCGCGCAATTCCCCGACCGCCGCGATCATCGGCAGCATGATCCGCAGGTCGCCGTGCGTCGAGGCGCGCAAGAGCGCGCGCAGCTGCGTGCGGAAGAGCTGCGGATGGCGCAGCGTGAAGCGGACCGCGCGCAGCCCGAGCGCGGGGTTCGGCTCGTGCGAGCGGTGGCCGACCGGGAGCTTGTCGCCGCCGAGGTCGACGGTGCGGATGACCACCGGCTTTTTTTCCATCCGCTCGAGGATCGCCGCGTAGGCCGTGTAGTGCTCTTCCTCGGTGGGCAGCTCCTCGCGGTTCAGGTAGAGGAACTCGGTCCGATAGAGGCCGACTCCTTCGCCGCCATGGGCCAGGACGGAGGGGACCTCCTCGGGAAATTCGATGTTGGCGTAGAGGCATACCCGGCGCCCATCGAGCGTCACCGCCGGCAGGTCCCGGTCCTCGAGCAGCGAGGCCTCGCGGAATTCGGCTTCGGCGCGCGCCATCTCGAAGCGCAGCACCTCGTCCTTGTCGGGCGAGACCAGCACCTCGCCGGTCCCGCCGTCGACGGCGATGAGGTCGCCGGCCTTGGCGATCTCGCTCGCCTGACCCGCCCCGACGACGCAGGGAACTTCCATCGCGCGGGCGAGGATGGCGGTATGGGAAGTCTTCGAGCCGAAGTCGGTGACCAGCCCGAGGGCCTTCCCCGAGGCGAGCAGCACGGCTGCGTCGGCGGTGGCGAGGTCGTAGGCGACGATGACCGACGGTTCGGCGGGAAGGACGGCGCTCATCGGCTTCTCCCCGATGAGGTTGTGGACGATGCGGTCACAGACCTCGTCGAGGTCGGCGCGGCGTTCGGCCAGATAGCCGTCGGCGCCCATCTTTTCGCTCATCTCGCGGACGACGCGGCGCGTGGCCCACTCGGCGTTGAGGAGCTCCTCCCGAATGAGCTGCTTGGCGCCTTCCAGCATTGTCGGGTCGTTCGCCATCATCCCGTGCGCGTCGAGGATTTCCTCCTGCTCGCCCTCCCCCAGGCTCTGCTTGATCTGCGCCAGCTGCTTCACCGCCTCCTGCACCGCCTCATCCAGGCGCGCGATCTCCGATTCGATCTGGTCGGGCTGGATGTGGTAGCGCGGGACGCGCGCGCGCCGGCGGTCGACAGGGAACACTCGCCCGATCGCGACGCCGGGAGAGGCGGGGATGCCGGTCAGCTTCGCCAAGGCCCCCTGAGATCTATCACAGCCGGGAGAGCTTCACTTGCAGCCGGCGAAGCTCTTCATTCACCTTTACGTACTGCATTTTTCCCTGCTCCGAGGCCAGCTGGGAGGCGATCTGCGCCGAGGACGACTTGAGCACGCCCCTGGCCGCCGGATTTTCCGCCAGCCAATCGAGCGCCCGCGTCGCCGCCTCGCGCACCAGGAGTTGCTCTTCGGAGAGGGCCTTCACCAGCGGCCCGACCGCCTCCGGAGCGCCGAGCCGGCCCAGCTCGTACGCAGCGCGGGCACGGACGACGATGTCCTTGTCCGCCAGCTTGGGCAGCCAGCAAGGGGCATCTTGCGCGCAAACCCGCGCCGCCTCGAGAGGCTGCGACAGCTCGCCGAACTGCGTCGCCAGCAGATCGCAGGCGGTGCGCGGATCGTCCACCGGCATGGTCAGCTCGATCAGCTGCTTCAGGCAGGTGGAGTTGCTCCCGCGCGATTCCCTGCTGGCGATGGCGAGCACGTCCTTGCCCAGCGCCGGCTCGCCGAAGAGCGCTGCCGCCTGGGCGACGATGAGGCGCAGCTTGAGGATTCCTCCTTGTGCCTTCTTCATCAGCTCGCGCGCCTGGGAGCGGTCGCCGATCCAGACCAGCGCCTCCGCCGAGAACGTGGTCAGATCCTCGTCCTGCGCATCGCGGGTCGTGACCAGCGTCTGGATGGGCGCCGCGGCCTCCTTGGCGCGCAACCTTCCCAGCGCGTTGGCGGCGAACTGCCGCACCAGATTGGAGAGCAGGCGCGCCGTCGAAGGAACCGGATCGGGGTCCGTATACTTGAGCTTGGCGAGCAGCACCGGGATGGCGCGCGCGTCGCCGAGATCTCCCAGAACCAGCGCCGCCTTCGCATAAGTGCCGGCCGGCGCGCGATTGTTCTCCTTCGCCCAGGCAAGATACGCCGCGTCCTGGTCCTGGGCGATCTTCAGCAAAGGCTCGACCGCCGGCGCGCCGATGAGGAAGAGCGCGAAAGAGCTCTCGGGCAGGAAGCTCACTCCCTGCCGCTCGAGGACGAGGCCGTGTTCGAGCGCGGGGATCGCGGCCGGATCACCGATCTGGCCCAGCGAGATGATGGCCTTCTTCACCAAGAGAGGCGGAGCTGCCGGGTCGTCGACGATGTGCGCCAGCTCCGGGACGGCCTCGCGAGCGTGCACTTGTCCTAGCGCCTGGACCGCGGCGAGGCGGACGAGATCGTCTCTCGCTCGGGCGAGCCGCAGCAGCGTGGGTTCCGCGCGCGAGTCGCCGATGTTGCCCAATGCCTCGGCGATCCTGGCGTTGGTGCGGTTGGCCGCGCGCGCGGCCTGATCGCTGCCGGCCCCCACGGTGGTGTCGACCGCCTCGACGAGCGGCTGCACTTCGCCGGGGCCGCCCAGATCCTCCAGCGCGAGCGCGGCGTCCTCTTTCACCAGCGGGTCCTTCAAGAGCGCAGCGATCTGCGGCGCGGCCTGCTTCGCCTTCAGCTTGCGCAGCTCCTGCACCGCTTTGACGCGCGCTTTGGGATCTCCGTCCTGCAGCTGCTTGATCCAGGTCTGCGGATCCTTCGGGTCCCCTCCCTTGCACGCGCACAAGAGGAGGGCCAGACAAAGAGCGGGATGGCGCACGCACCCTCGCCTATCACGGCTCGTTGCGCGGATCGAGGAAGCGGATGCGCTACATTCGCGGCGGGATGCGCATCGTCTTTCTGGGCACGCCGGAGTTCACGCTGCCGCTGCTCGAGGCCTGCGCGCGCGCCGGCGACCTCGTGGCGGTGATTGCGCAGCCCGATCGCCCCGCCGGCAGGCACGCGAAGCTGAAGGCGCCACCCGCGAAGATCTGGGCGCAGCAGCAGGGAATCCCGGTGTTGCAGCCGGAGAAGGTCAAGCAGGGGCGGCTGGCGGCGCTGCTCGCCGAACACCGACCCGACGTGGCGGTGGTGGCGGCGTACGGCCGCATCCTCCCCCCCGATGCGCTGCGCGTACCGGCTCAGGGATGCATCAACGTGCACGCCTCGCTGCTCCCCGAGCTGCGCGGCGCGGCTCCGGCGCAATGGGCGGTGGCGCGGCAATATCGCGAGACGGGCGTGACCCTCATGCAGATGGACGAGGGGCTCGACACCGGCGACATCATTCTACAGAAGAAGCTGGCGATCGCTCCCGACGAGACCGGCGAGTCGCTCCTGGCGAAGCTCGCTCCTCTCGGCGCCGAGGCGCTGCTCGAAGCGCTGCCGCGCCTGCAAGAGTTGCCGCGAATCCCGCAGGACCACTCCCGCGCGACGCTGGCGCCGCTGCTCAGCCGCGAGGACGGCCGCGCGGACTTCAGCAAGAGCGCCTTCGAGCTGGACGCGCGCCGGCGCGGCTTCACTCCCTGGCCGGGCGCGTGGACAACGCTTTCGGGTCAGACGCTGAAGATCCACCTCGCGCAGCCCCTGCAAACAGCGCACGGCCGCACCCCTGGCGAAGTCCTCGCCGCTCTCGACGTCGCCTGCGGCGAGAACACCATCTGGCGCCTTCTCGAAGTGCAGCTCGAGGGCAAGAAGCGCCTTTCTGCCGGGCCCTTCCTCGCCGGCCTGCGGCCAGAGGCGGGTTTTCGCCTCGGAACATGAGATATTCGGCCCCATGCTGATCGTGCTCCACCCCGACGTCTCGGCCGAGGCACAGGCGGCCATCGAGGGCCGCGTCCGCGAGCTGGGCTTCACGCCGCACCCGATCAGCGGCGCCGGCCGCACCGCCATCGGCATCACCGGCAACAGAGGCGCCATCGATCCCGGCCCCTTCCGCGAGATGGAGGGCGTCGCCGACTGCATCCCCGTCACCGCGCCCTACAAGCTGGTCAGCCGCGAGGTGAAGCACGAGGACACGGTCGTCGACGTCGCCGGCGTGCCGGTGGGCGGCCGCGATCTGGTCGTCATGGCCGGGCCCTGCGCCGTCGAGAACGAGAACCAGATTCTCAGCGCGGCGCGCGGCGTGGCCGCATCCGGCGCATCTCTCCTGCGCGGCGGCGCCTTCAAGCCGCGCACCAGCCCCTACGACTTCCAGGGGCTGAAGCAGAAAGGCCTCGAGCTCCTCGCCAAGGCGCGCAGCGAGACGGGCCTCAAGATCGTCACCGAAGTGAAGGACACCGAGACGCTCCCCGCGGTCGCCGAGACCGCGGACTTGCTACAGATCGGCGCCCGCAACATGCAGAACTTCTCGCTCCTGGAGGCCGTCGGGGATCTGCGCAAGCCGGTGCTGCTCAAGCGGGGCATGTCCAGCACCTTGAAGGAGCTGCTCATGGCCGCCGAGTACATCGTCTCGCGCGGCAACAAGCAGGTGATCCTCTGCGAGCGGGGCATCCGCACCTTCGAGACGATGACGCGCAACACGCTCGACCTGAACGCCGTGCCGATGCTCAAGCGCGAATCGCACCTGCCGGTGGTGGTCGATCCTTCGCACGGGATCGGCATCCGCAGCGCCGTCCTGCCCATGGCGCGCGCCGCGGCCGCGGCAGGAGCGGATGGCCTGATCATCGAGGTGCATCCCGATCCCGACCGCGCGCTGAGCGACGGAATGCAGTCGCTCAACCTTGCCATGTTCGAAAAGCTGATGCGCGAAGTGGAGAAGATTGCCGCCGCGTTGGGGCGCGGCTTGCATCGGGTGGCCAGGGCGTGAAGGCGCGCATCTCACCGCTGCGCCGCAGGATCGACGCCGCGGGAGTGCGCGTGCCCGGCGACAAGAGCATCTCGCACCGCGCGCTGATGCTCGCCGCGCTGGCGAAGGGCGAGAGCCGCATCGGCGGGCTCGCGCCGGGAAATGATGTGCGCTCCACCGCGCGCTGTCTTTCGAAGTTGGGAGTGAAGCTGGCGCGGGGCGAGGGCGACCCAGGGATGGGTCCCGATGACGCCATCGTCGTCGGTCAGGGTCGGCGCGGCCTGCGCGAGCCGAACGGCCCGCTCGACTGCGGCAACTCGGGAACGTCCCTCCGCCTCCTCACCGGAATCTGCGCCGGCGCCGGCCTCGAGGCGACCTTGATGGGCGACGAATCCCTCTCGCGGCGCCCGATGGAGCGCGTCGCCGCGCCCCTGCGCGAGATGGGCGCGGTGGTCGAGACCGCCTCGAACGGGCGGCCGCCGGTGACCGTGCGGCGCGGCCATCCTCTGCACCCCGCGCGCATCGAGACGAAGGTGGCCTCGGCGCAGGTGAAGAGCGCCGTGCTGCTCGCCGGCATGTTCATCGATGGCGAGACGATTTTTTCCGAGCCGGCGCGCAGCCGCGATCACACCGAGCGGATGCTCCGCACGCTGGGCGCCGATCTGCGTGTGCAGGGGAGTACGGTGACCCTGCGCGGGCCGGCCGAGCTTCCCGGTTTTGCGCTCGAAGTTCCTGGTGACCTCAGCTCCGCTGCCTTCCTGATTGCGGCGGCGCTGGTCGCCCCGGAGGGCGGGTCGCTGCAGATCGAGCACGTCGGGGTCAATCCGACCCGCACTGGCTTTCTCGACGCGCTTGCGCTCTTCGGCGCGCGTCTGAAGCTTGAATTGGGCGGACAATCGAAGGCGGCCGAACCGACGGCGCGGCTGACGGCATCGGGGCAGAAGCTGAAGGGCGCGCACCTCGACGGCGAGCTGATCCTGCGATCGATCGACGAAGTCCCCATCCTCGCCGTGCTCGGCGCGCTTGCCGAGGGCGAGACCGTCATCCGCGGCGCCGCCGAGCTGCGCATCAAGGAATCGGACCGCCTGGCGCAGATGGCCGCTGGCTTGCGGGCGATGGGCGCCAAAGTCGAAGAGCTGCCCGACGGTCTGCGCATCGAAGGCGCCGGCAGCCTTCCCGGCGGCGTGCAGATCGACTCGGCAATGGACCATCGCATCGCTCTCGCCTTCTCCGTGGCCGCGCTCGCCGCCGAGAAGCCGACCACCATCGCTGGCGCCGAGTGGGCCGACGTTTCCTTCCCCGGCTTCTTCGCGCTCTTGCAAAGGCTCGGCGCCGAGGTGGAGATCCTCGCCTGATGCGCGCGATCTATCTCCTCCTCGGCGATCCCGTTGCCCACTCGCGCTCGCCCGCCATCCACGCCCGGGCCTTTGCGCTGCTCGGGATCGACGCCGTCTACGCGCCCTGCAGGGTGACCGATGTCCCGGCCGCCATCCGCGGGCTGCGCGCGCTCTCGGTGGCTGGCGCGAACGTGACCGTGCCGCACAAGGAGGCCGTCGCCGCGCACCTCGACCAGCTCGACGAGACGGCCCGTCGCATCGGCGCGGTGAACTGCATTTCGAACCTCGGCGGCGCGCTGCACGGCCACAACACCGATCGCGAAGGTTTTCTCCGCGCGGTCGGCGAGGACCTTCCCCGGCCAGCCGTCGTGCTCGGCGCGGGAGGGGCAGCACGCGCGGTCCTCGACGCCATCGGGCCGGAGGTCAGCGTCGTCAGCCGCAACCGTGCGCGCGCCGAGCGGCTGCGGGTGCCGCTGGCCGGGAAGGACGCCGCCTATCGCGCAAGGCTCGTCGTCAACTGCACTCCGGTCGGCATGGATGGTGCGGAGATGCCCGTCGAGGTCGAGCGCCTCCGCGATGACACCACCCTCGTCGATCTCGTCTACGCCGGCCCGAGCGGCGAGACGGCGCTGGTCCGAAGCGCGCGCGAGCGCGGCCTTCGCGTCGTCGACGGGCTGACCGTGCTCGTCCATCAAGCCATCGCCTCGCTGGAGATCTGGCTGCAGCGGCCCGATCTCGGCTTTCTCGCGCGCGATCTGCGGCAGGCGGCGCTGGCATGAGCCGGCTGCGCTTTCTCACAGCCGGCGAGTCGCACGGACCGGCCCTGGTGGGCATTCTCGACGGCCTGCCGGCGGGGCTGGAGCTGTTGGCCTCGCATCTCGAGCGCGACCTGCAGCGGCGCAAGCTCGGCTACGGCCGCGGCGGGCGGATGGCCATCGAGCCGGAGAAGCCGCGCATCCTCGCCGGCGTGCGCCACGGCCGCACCTTGGGCTCGCCGCTCGCGGTCCTGATCGAGAACGCCGATCATCCCAAAGCCTGGGCCGAGCGCATGGCGGTCGAGCCTGTCGCCGATCCGGGCAAGCTCGTGACGCTGCCTCGGCCAGGGCATGCCGACCTGACCGGGTCGATCAAGTTCGGGCATGAAGATCTGCGAAATTCCCTGGAGCGGGCCAGCGCGCGCGAGACCGCGATGCGCGTCGCGCTCGGCGCCGCCGTGCGCAGGCTTCTCGACGAGCTGGACGTGCGCGTCGGCTCCTGGGTCACCGCAATCGGCGCCGCCCACGCGCGCGACATCGATCTCGTCGAGGCCAGCGAAGACGCCGAAGCGCTGGCGCTGCGCGCCGATGCCTCGCCGGTGCGCGCCCTCGATGCGCAAGCAGAGGAAGCTTTCAAGGTGGCCATCGAAGAAGCGCAGGCCCGCCGCGACACGGTAGGCGGCATCTTCGAAGTGCGCGTCACCGGCCTCGTCGCCGGGCTGGGCAGCTACACGCAGCACGACCTGCGTCTCGACGGCCTCCTCGCCCGCGCGCTCGCCAGCATTCCCGCCATCAAGGCCGTCGAGCTGGGCGACGGCTGGCGAAATGCCGCGCTCTTCGGCTCGCAGGTGCACGACGCGATGGGGCGCGCGGGCGGCGGGATCACGCGCGAGACGAATCGCGCCGGCGGACTCGAGGGCGGCGTCAGCAACGGCGAGCCGCTGATCGTGCGCGCGGCGATGAAGCCGCTCGCCACCGTGCCGGCAGCGTTGCGCAGCGTCGACCTCGCGAGTGGGCTGCCCGACGCGGCGCACGTCGAGCGCAGCGACACCTGCGCCGTGCCGGCGGCAGCGGTGATCGGCGAAGCGGTGATCGCGCTCGCGATCGCCGACGCGCTCTTGACCAAGCTGGGAGGCGACTCGATGGACGAGCTGCTCGCTGCGCATCGCCTCGCCTGGCGGCGGGCGCGGCCGCTCGCCGGACACGTCTTCCTCTGCGGATTGCCGGGAGCAGGCAAGACGACTCTCGCGCCGATCCTCGCCCGCAAGCTGGGGCTGCCCTGCGTGGAGCTGGACGACGAGATCGAGCGCGCCGCTGGAAAGCGCGTGGCGGAGATCTTTTCTACGGAAGGCGAGGAGGGTTTTCGCCACCGGGAAGCGGAAGCGCTCCGAGCGGCGGTGCGCGCTCCGCGCTGCGTGATTTCCCTCGGCGGCGGAGCGATCACCACGCGCGCCGTGCGGCACTTCGTGCGGAGGAGCGGCCATCTGCTCTGGCTGCGCGCGCCCGTCGAGCTGTGCATCGAGCGCGCCGGGACGGGAAGGCCGCTGCTCGCCGGCGACCCCGCCGCGAAAATGCGCGCTCTCGCCACGGCGCGCGAGCCGCTCTACGCGCGGCTGGCCGACGCCGTGCTCGAGGTGGTGCCGGGCCTCGCGCCCGAGCCGCTCGCGGCCCAGGCCGCTGCGGCGGTGGCGGCGCTGGAGGCACAGCGTGCCCATGCTTGAGGTCGAATTCGCCTCTGGCGCGCGGACCACCTGCGTGATCGAGCCCGGCGCCCTCTCGCGGCTGCCGCAGCTCTGCGCACAGGCCGGGCTCAAAGGCACCGCGGGGCTCGTCTGTGACGCCAGGCTCATGCAGCTCCATCGCGAGGCGCTCCTCGCGCTGCGGCCGGCCTTCGGCGATCCGCTGGCGCGGCCGGTGAGCGAGGCGCGCAAGACGCTGGCCGAGGTCGAGGCGATCTGCGAGACGCTCTCGGCGCGCGGCGTGCAGCGCGACGGATTCGTCGTCGCGATCGGCGGCGGAGTGCTCACCGATCTGGCCGGCTTCGCGGCGGCGATCTACCTGCGCGGCGTCCCTTGGGCGAGCGTTCCATCGACCTTGCTGGCGCAGGTCGACGCCGGCTTCGGCGGAAAGACGGGCGCCAACCTGCGCGCCGCAAAAAACTTGATCGGCGCCTTCCATCAGCCGCGGCTGGTGGTCTGCGATCCGCTCTTGCTGACGACGCTGCCCGAGCGCGAGCGCTGGAGCGGTCTCGCCGAAGTGGTCAAGTGCGCGCTGATCGCGCCGGGCGATCTGCTCGACCGCTGCGAGCGCGATCTCGAGAAGGCCGCGGCCGGCGATCCGGCGGCCCTGGCGCCGCTCGTCGAAGGCGCGGTGCGCGTCAAGGCGCGAATCGTTTCGGCCGACGAGCGCGAAGGGGGAGTCCGCGCCTTCCTCAATTTCGGCCATACCGTGGGACATGCCCTCGAGGCCGCGACGGAGTACACGCATTTCACCCACGGCGAGGCCGTGGCGCTGGGGCTCAAAGGCGCGCTGGCGCTTTCGCCGCTGGCCGAGAAGGAGCGCGCGCTGCGGCTGGTGGAGCGGCTGCGTGTCGCCGCCTCTCGTTCGCTCGACGCCGACCGGCGCGAAGCCGCGCTGCAAGCGATGTCGCGCGACAAGAAGGCCCGCGCGGGGCGCATCCGCTTCGTGGTCTTGGATGCGCTCGGCGCGCCTCGACTGACGGAAGTCTCGCCAGCCGAATGCGCGCGCGCCCTGGCGGAGGCCCTTTCGTGAATGTTCTCCTGCTCAACGGACCGAACCTGAACCTGCTCGGCGAGCGCGAGCCCGAGATCTACGGGACGACCACGCTGGCGCAGATCGAGCAGATGGTCCAGGCGCGCGCGCGCTCGTTGGGCGCGAGCGTGCGCGCCTTCCAGTCCAACCATGAAGGCGCGCTGATCGACGAGCTCCACCAGGCGCGCTTCTGGGCGCAGGGCGTGATCTTCAATCCCGGCGCCTTCACGCACTATTCGTACGCGCTGCGCGACGCCATCGCCTCGACGCGGCTGCGCGTCGTCGAGGTGCATCTCTCCGATCTCTCCAAGCGCGAACCGTGGCGGCAACAGAGCGTCATCGCGGAGGTGGCCGCCCACCGCATCATGGGCAAAGGCGCCGCGGGATATGTCGAGGCGCTGGAGTGGCTACTGCAGCACGGCGCGCAGTGAGCGGACCAGATCGGCGGCCGCCTGAAGACCCTTCTCGTGATGGGTCGCGACCAGCGCCGTTCCGACGACGACTCCGTCCGCCTTGCCCTTGAGCGCCGCGGCCTGCTCGGGCCGGGAAATTCCAAACCCAACCGCGACCGGAACGGGAGAGACGGCGCGCAATTCGCCAAGCCGGTTTTGCAAATCCTCCGGCAGCGCCGCTCGCGAACCGGTGACGCCGGTGACGCTGACGTAATAGACGAACCCGCGCGCGCTCCGGGCGATGGTTGCCGCGCGCGCCGCCGGAGTGGTGGGCGCAACCAAGGGAACCAGATCGAGCCGCTCGGCCGCAAGCGCATCGCGCAGCGGTCCCGCTTCTTCGAAGGGCAGGTCGGGAACGATCGCTCCGCACAGCCCGGCCTCGCGCAGCGCGCGGGCGAACGACTGCGCTCCCATCGACTCGATCGGATTCACGTATCCCATGGCGACCATCGGCGCGCGCAGCCGCAGACCTCTGGCAAGATCGAGGAGCCCGCGCAGCGTCGCTCCGGCACCCAGAGCGCGCGTGGCGGCTTCCTGCAGCACTGGCCCGTCGGCGATGGGATCGGAGAAGGGCAGGCCCAGCTCGATGACGTCCGCGCCCGCCTCGTCGATGGCTTGCAAGAGCGCCGCGGTGTCGCCGTCGCCGCCCATCGCGTAGCAGACCAGCGCGGTGCGCCCCTTCACGAAGGCGTCGGAGAGGCGGCTCACTTGAGCGCTCCGAGAATGGTGTCGAGGTCCTTGTCGCCGCGGCCCGAGAGGTTCGCCACGACCAAGGGCGAAGGCGGAATCTCGCGCAGCGCCGCGATGGCGTGCGCCGATTCGAGCGCGCAAAGGATTCCCTCGGCGCGGGCGAGCTGCTGAAAGGCCTCCAGCGCTTCCTGGTCGGTGGCAGTGAGCACCTTGAGCCGCCCCTGGTCGCGCAGGTGCGACAGCTCGGGACCGACGCCGGGATAGTCGAGCCCGGCGCTGATCGAATGCGCCTCGCTCACCTGCCCTTCGTCGTTCTGCAAGAGATAGGAGCGCGCGCCGTGCAGCACGCCAGGCCGGCCGCGGCTGAGCGACGCGCCGTGCTTGCCGCTCGTAAGGCCGTGCCCCGCTGCTTCGACTCCGTAGAGCGCGACGGCCGGCTCGCGCACGAAGCGGTGCAGCGCGCCGATGGCGTTCGATCCTCCGCCCACGCAAGCGACCACCGCGTCCGGCAGGCGGCCCTCGGCGGCGAGGACCTGCGCGGCGATCTCCTCGCCGATCACCTTCTGCAGCTCGCGAACCAGGAAGGGATACGGATGCGGGCCGGCGGCGCTGCCGATGCAGTAGTAGGTGGTGCGGACGTTGGTGACCCAGTCGCGGATGGCCTCGTTCATCGCGTCCTTCAAGGTGCGCGAGCCGGCCACGACGCTGCGCACCTCGGCGCCGAGCAGCTTCATCCGCGAGACGTTGGGGCTCTGCCGCGCCACATCGAGCGAGCCCATGTAGACGACGCAATCGAGGCCGAGCAGCGCGCAGACGGTGGCGGTCGCGACGCCGTGTTGGCCCGCACCGGTCTCGGCGATGACGCGCTTCTTGCCCATCCGCCGCGCCAGGAGCGCCTGGCCCAAGGTGTTGTTGAGCTTGTGCGCGCCGGTGTGGAGGAGGTCCTCGCGCTTCAGGTAGATGCGGCCGGAAAGTCCGAGCGCGCGCGCCAGTCGATCGGCGCGAAAGAGCGGCGTCGGCCGGCCGGCGTAGTTCACCAGCAGCGAGGACAACTCCTCGCGATATGCCGGATCGCGGCGCGCCTCCGTCCACGCGGCCTCCAGCTCGTCCAGCGCGGGGATCAGCGTCTCCGGCACGAACCGTCCGCCGTACTGGCCGAAGCGGCCGCGCGCATCGGGCGGATCGACAGGCTCTTCGGCGAAAAGAGGCGGGAGCCCTCTCATGCGGACCTCACCGCCTTCACGAAGGCGCGCACTTTCGCTGCGTCCTTGTAGCCGTCGGGACCTTCGATGCCGGAGGCGACGTCCACCCCAGCAGGCTGCGCTTCCCGGATCGCTTGCGCCACATTCTCGGCAGTGAGGCCGCCGCCGATGAACACCGGCGCGTCTTGCAGCGCGCGAGCCTTGCGCGCGAGCGACCAGTCGAAGCTCTTTCCCGAGCCGCCGCTCGGGCCGTCGAGCAGGAGTCGCGCCGCGCCCGGCCGCTTCGCGAGCGAGGCCTCGCCGGTGATCTGCAGCGCCGCGTAGAGCGGCACGTCGGCTCTTTCTGCCGGCCAGGCGCCGTGCAGCTGCGCTGCCGCAAGCCCCACCGCGCTCGCGGTCGTAAGGACTTCGGCGAGCGGCGCGTCGAGGAAGACGCCGACGAGCGGCAGGCCGGAGGGCAGCGCATCGCGGATCGCTTTCGCCTCGGCGATGCTGACTCGTCGCTTGCTGCGCGGAGCGAAGACGACGCCGATCTCGTCGGCGCCCTCCTCGGCGCACAGCAGCGCGTCGCCCACGGTTCGCACGCCGCAGAGCTTGATGCGCACTTCGCTCATGCCTGCACCAGCGCGCGGGTCGCGCTCTCCGGATCGGCGGCGGAGGAAAGCGCCTCCCCGACGAGCAATGCGGCGGCGCCTTGCGAGCGGAAGCGGCGAACGTCCTCGACCGACTTGATGCCGCTCTCGGCGACGAGTGGCGCGATCTTTTGCGCCTCTGGCGCAAGGCGCGCGAAGGTGTCGGGATGCACCTCGAGCGTCTTCAGATCCCGGGCGTTGATGCCCAGCAGATCCGGCTGGCAGAGCGCCGCCGTCTGGAGCTCGCTCTCTTGGTGAACTTCGCAGAGCACCGCCATCTGCAGCTCGCGGGCGAGCGAAGCGAGCTCCTCGAGCAGCGAGGGCGGCGCGGCGGCGGCGATGAGCAGCACCGCGTCGGCGCCAAAAGCGCGCGCCTCGTAGACCTGGAAGATGCTGACGATGAAGTCCTTGCGCAGGACCGGCAGCGAGACTGCCGCGCGGGCGGCGCGCAGATCCTCGAGCGAACCGCCGAAATGAACGCGGTCCGTCAGGACCGAAAGACAGGCCGCGCCGCCGCGCTCGAAGGCCTTGCCGAGCTGCGCGGGATCGAGCTGCGGATTGATCGCGCCGCGCGAAGGGCTGGCGCGCTTCACCTCGGCGATGAGCGGATTGCCCGCCGCTTGCAAGAGCCGCGTCTTGAACGGGCGGACATCGTCGAGCGGCTCCGGCAGCGGCGACTTGCGCCGCTCCTTCAGATCGGCGACGGCCTGCTCGACCAGCTTCTGCAGATGGGTCACGGCTTTGCAGTGCCTCCGCCCGCCGGCTGCGGCACCGCGCGCGCCTGCGAAGACTTCACCAGCCGCTCCAGCCGATCGAGCGCAGCGCCGTTGTCGATGTTCTTCGCCGCGAGCGAAACGCCTTCGGCGACCTCCTCGCAGACTCCCGCCGCGGCCAGCGCTGCTCCGGCGTTGAGCAGGACGGCCTGGCGGCGCGCGCCGTCCTCCCCGCGCAGGACCCCGCGGAGCATGTCTGCGTTCTGGGCCGGGTCGCCGCCTTTGAGCGCCTCGAGCGGCGCGCGCTTCACCCCGACCTGCTCGGGCAGGATCTCGAACTCGCGCACTTTCGTTCCCCGCACCTCCGCCACGCGCGTCGGCCCGCTGGTGGAGATCTCGTCCAGGCCGCCGTCGCCGTGGACGACGAAGGCCCGATCGCAGCCCAGCTCCGCGAGAGTGCGCGCCATGATCGGCACCAGATGCGCCGAATAGACGCCCAGGAGCTGCCTCCGCGCCCCCGCCGGATTCGCCAGCGGCCCGAGCAGATTGAAGAGCGTGCGCAACCCCAGCTCCTTGCGCACCGGCGCCACGTGCCGCATGGCCGCGTGATGGCGCGGGGCGAAGAGAAAGCCGATGCCGCACTCGTCGATGCAGGCCGCGACTGCCTGCGGCTCGAGCTCCACCTCGACGCCGAGCGCGGCAAGCACATCCGCGCTGCCGCACCTGGAAGAGACGGCACGGTTGCCGTGCTTGGCCACGCGCGCTCCGCCCGCCGCCGCGACGAAGGCCGACGCGGTGGAGATGTTGAAACTGTGGGAGCCGTCGCCGCCCGTGCCGCAGGTGTCGATCAGCCGATCGAGCGGCACTTCGATTTTCCGCGCGCGCGCCCGCATCGCCTGGGCCGCGCCGGCGATCTCGTCGGGCGTCTCGCCTTTGATGCGCAGCGCGACGAGCAAGGCGGCGATCTGCGCCACCGGCGCGCCGCCCTCGAGCATGGCGTCCACCGCCTCCGCCGCCTGCGCGCGGGTGAGGTCCTTCCCTTCCACCACCATCCGGAGCGAATCGATCAGCATCAGATCCTCAGGAAGTTCCGCAAAAGCGTCTGCCCGTCGGGGGTGAGGATCGATTCGGGATGGAACTGCACGCCGAACACCGGCAGCCGCGAATGGCGCAGCGCCATGACGATGCCCTCGCGGTTGCGCGCGCTCACTTTCAATTCGCGCGGCAGGGAGCGCTCCTCGACCACCAGCGAATGATAGCGCCCGGCGCGCAGCTTCTTGGGCGCGCCGCGGAAGAGCGTCGAGCCGTCGTGGACGATCTCGTCGGCCTTGCCGTGCACCGGCTGGGGAGCGCGGACAACCTTGCCGCCGAAGGCCTGCCCGATGCTCTGATGGCCGAGGCAGACGCCAAGGATGGGAATGCGCCGCGCCGGCTTTCCGTCCAGTCCGCAGGCGAGGCGGATCAATTCCAGGCAGACGCCGGCCTGGTCCGGCGTGCACGGACCCGGCGAGAGCACGATACGCTCCGGCTCGCGAGCGAGAATCTCCTCCGCGCCGAGGGCGTCGTTGCGGATCACTTCCGAGCGCGCGCCCAATTCGCCGAGGCGCTGCACCAGATTGAAGGTGAAGGAGTCGTAGTTGTCGACGACGAGAAGGCGCTTCACAGGGCCGCCTCGATCTGCGGCTTGCGCCCCGCCGCCGCGCCGTACGCCGCGCCCACCGAGGCGCGCACTTTCGCCAGCAACTCGCGCCACTCGGCGGCGGGATTGCTGTCGGCCACGATGCCCGCTCCGGCCTGCGCGAACAGCCGCCCGCGCGAGCGGAACAAGGTGCGGATGGCGATGGCGAGCTGCACGTCGCCGGCGCCGGAGAACCAGCCGACCGCGCCGCCATAAGGTCCGCGCTGCACCCCTTCGAGCTCGTCGATGATCTCCATCGCGCGGATCTTCGGCGCGCCGCTCAAAGTGCCGGCCGGGAAAGCGGCGGCGAAGGCGTCGACCGCGGTGAGCCCCTTGCGCAGCTGCCCGCTCACCTCGCTGGTCATGTGCATGACGTGGCTGAAGCGCTCGGTCTCCATCAGCCGCTCGACGCGCACCGAGCCGATCTCGCAGACGCGGCCGACGTCGTTGCGGCCCAGATCGACGAGCATGACGTGCTCGGCGCACTCCTTCGGATCGGCGCGCATCTCTGCTTCGAGCCGCAGATCCTCTTCCATGTTCGCGCCGCGCCGGCGCGTGCCGGCGATGGGCCGCAGCGTCATCTTGCCCGCCGCGACTTCGACCAGCAGCTCGGGCGAGGCGCCGAAGAGCTCGCGGCCGCCGAGGCGCAGATAGAAATGGTAGGGGGCGGGGCTGGCGGCACGCAGCGTGCGGTAGAGCGAGAAGCCGTCGCAGTCGGGCAATTCGAAGCGCTGGCTGAGGACGACCTGGAAGAGATCGCCCGCGCGGATGTACTCGAGGGCGCGCTTCACCGCCGCCTTGAAGTGCCGCTCGCCGCCGCCGACCGGAAGTCCGCCTTTCAAGATCATCGCGCCGTTGCGCGTGTCGCCGAAGAGCCGCGCGCCCAAGGACTGCGCCGCCGGACGCCGGAGCGCGCCGGGAAATTGTCCTTCGGCGAATCCGCGCAGCACGCGGCCGGCGAGCGACTGCGCTGCCTCGAGAGAATCGGCGATGGCCCAGGTGCGGCCCTGCCGGTGATCGAAAGCGACGAGCTCGCGCACGCGCAGCAGGTCGGCGTCGGGAAAGAGCGGATCGGGACCGAGCCGCTGCGGGAGCCGCTCGCTCCACGCCGCTGCCGGCCAGCCGAGGTAGCCGACGTAGCCGCCGCAGAACGGAGGTAGATCCGCGACGCGTTCACAGCGCGCTTCCAGAAGCGCCGCTCGAATGGCCTCGAGCGGATTTTCCGGCAACTCCGGCAGAGCGCGCTGCGCTCCTTGGCGCACGGTGATCCGCGGCGCGGCGAGTCCCGAGGCGCGGCGCCCGTCGCGCGGCGACCCGCCCACGCCCACGTAGCTGTAGCGGCCGAGCGCTCCCTCGAAGAGGAAAGCGTCGCCGCCGGGCTCTTGCTCTTGATCGAGGAGGCAGAAGACGCCGAACGGCGTCAGCAGATCACCGGGCAGCTCTACGGCTGCCGTTCCAAAGCCGACTCCGGGTCAAAGGCTTCATGGACCCGCACAGTAACGGGCTACACCCGCCAGGATCAAGTGATACAAGCCGCGCCGATGGCCACGCCCGCGCGCCGCATCGCTGCCGAGGTCCTCCTCCGCGTCGAAGAGGACGGCGCTTTCGCCAACCTGGCGCTCGATGCGGCGCTTCGCCAGGCCGGCGTGCTCGAGCCTCGCGAGGCGGCGCTGGCGACCGAGCTGTCGTACGGCACCTTGCGCTGGCAGATCGAGCTCGACCGCGCGCTGGTCGAGCACAGCGACAAGGCCATCGATGCGCTCGACGCGCCGGCGCGGGTCGTGCTGCGGCTGGCGGCGTACGAGCTGCTCCATCACTCGCTCGTGCCCGAGCGCGCGGCGGTGAACGAAGCGGTCGAGCTGGTGAAGGAGCTCAAGCTCTCGCGCGCCGCGGGATTCGTCAATGCGGTCTTGCGCCGCGTGGCCGAGACGCGGGCTGCGCCGGAGCCGCCTTCGCGCGAGACCGATCCGGTGGGGAACATCGCCGCGCGCTTCGCGCATCCGCGCTGGATGGTCGAGCGCTTCATCAAGTGGCTCGGCCCCGACGAGGCCGAGAAGCTCTGCCAGGCCAACCAGCAGCAGGCGCCGGCCACGGTGCGCGTCAGGCGAGGCGCACGCGAGCGGGCGCTGCAGGCGCTGGCGCCTTACGACCCCCGGCCGGGAAGATATTCTCCGGATGCGCTCGTCCTTTCGGGTGCTCCGCCCGCGCTCGACATCGAAGGCCATGAAGAGGGCCTCTTCCAGGCGCAGGACGAGGCGGCGCAACTGGTGTCGATCTACGCCGCGCCCTCCGCCGGCGCGAACGTGCTCGACGCTTGCGCCGCGCCGGGCGGCAAGGCTTGCCATCTGGCAGAGATGTCGCGCAGCGTGCTGGCCGTGGACCGGCACGCGCGCAAGACGCAGCAGATCGCCGAGGCGGCGCGGCGGCTCGGACTGTCGAATGTCGAGGCGCGGGCGGCCGACGTCGCGCTGCCGCTGCCGGGCGTCGAGCCGCACAGCTTCGATCTGGTGCTGCTCGATGCGCCCTGCTCGGGCCTGGGAACGCTGCGCCGCCATCCGGAGGCAAAACTGCGGCGCACGCCGGCCGAAGTGGATGAGCTGGCGCAACTCCAATCGCGGCTGCTCGCTTCCGTGCAGCGCTACGTCAAGCGCGGCGGCCTGCTCGTCTATGCCGTCTGCACCCTCACGCCGGAGGAGTGCGACGAGCAAGTCGATCGATTCCTGAAATCCTTTTCGCATTTCCAACTCGAGGGGCCGCCGCCGGGCTGGCCGCACGCCGATTGCCTCGATTCGCGCGGCCGCCTGCGCACCCTGCCGCATCGGACCGGGACCGACGGCTTCTACGCCGCGCGGTTTCGTTCGGGAGATTCACCATGAAAGACGTGCTCATCGCTCCCTCCCTGCTCTCCTGCGACCTGTCGCGCATCGGCGAGGAGATCCGCGCGGTCGAGAAAGCGGGCGCCGACCTCATCCACGTCGACGTGATGGACGGGCGCTTCGTCCCCAACCTCACCTGGGGCCCGCCGGTGGTGGCGGCGATGAAGGGCGTGGCGAAAACCCCGCTCGACTGCCACCTGATGATCGTCGAGCCGGAAAGATACGTCGAGGATTTCGCGAAAGCCGGCGCGTCCAACATCACCGTGCACGTCGAGGCCAGCCCGCATCTGCATCGGACGCTGCAGGAGATCAAGGCGACCGGCGCGATGGCGGGCGTGGCGCTCAACCCGCACACGCCGCCCGATCACGTCGAGTACGTGCTGGAGAGCCTCGACCTGGTCCTGGTGATGACCGTCAACCCTGGCTTCGGCGGCCAGAGCTTCATCGAGGCGTGCCTGCCCAAGATCGAGAAGCTGGCGAGCTGGATCGAAAAGCGCGGATTGAAGGCCCGCGTCGAAGTCGACGGCGGCATCGCTCCCGACACGGCGCCGAGAGTGATCAGCGCGGGAGCGACCGTGCTGGTGGCCGGCACCGCGATCTTCGGGCGGCCGAACTATGCCCAGGCAATCCGTGCCCTTCGCGGTTCCTGACAATCTTGTCTTTGAACTTTTGCCGCAGTGCGTTTAAGCATGAGCGATGGACGGAAACGTAACGCTGCTCCCGCATCCCGATGCTCCCCGCCCTGTCGTCGCCCTCGTCGCCCACGACCGCCGCAAGGACGAGATGGTCGAATGGGCCCTCTTCAACCGCGGCACGCTCTCCCGCTGCAGCATCTTCGCGACGCGAACGACGGGCCTCACGCTGCAGTCGGCGATCGATTCGCGAATCCAGCTTCTTCTTTCCGGCCCGCTCGGCGGCGATGCGCAGCTCGGCTCGCTCATCGCCGAGGGGCGCATCGACGCGGTCTTCTTCTTCTGGGACCCGCTCACGCCGCAGCCGCACGACGTGGACGTGAAGGCGCTCCTGCGCCTGGCCGTCCTCTACGACGTGGCCATCGCCTGCAACCGCAGCTCGGCCGACCACATCATCTCTTCGCCGCTCTTCACGGTGCCGGAGAAGTACCGGCAGGATCGCGGGCCCAACTACGCGCCCTGGGCGCGCTGAGGCTTCTGCGCGACCAGAGCCCAGAACTGCTTGGGGACGATGCCGAGCGCCCGCTCGGAGAGCGGCGCCCACTGCAGGCCATGCACCGTCTTGAGGTCGAGCCTGCCCTCGGCCATCGCTTCGATCTCGCTGCGCAACCAGGCGCGCCGCCGCAGATCGAGACCGTGCGCGGCGAAGAGCGCGTGAAGCGCCGGGAACGATGCGCGGGTGGTGGAGAGAGCCTGCGCGTTGCCGTCGAGGCCGAGCACTTCCAT
>VBLC01000059.1 GCA_005879315.1 Deltaproteobacteria bacterium
GCCTCATCCTGCAGGTCGGCGAACTTCACGCTGCCTGGCGTGGCCTCGGCCTTGGGATCGCCGAAGTCGGCGATGACGAGGACGCCGCCCGGCCGCAGCGCAGCCGCCGCATCGGCGACGAGCCGGAGCGCGCCGCTGTTCTTCCCCTCGGAGAATCCGAGCTGCAGCGCGATCTCGCTCGCGACGATGGCGTCGGCGCTCTCGGGCCGGAGATGCGGATCGCCGAGGAAGAGATTGACGCTCTCGAGGTTCTCGAGCGAAGTCTTGTCGAAGATCGGCTGGCCGACATGCAGCTCGAGCACGACGCGCGGACTGGCGCGACGGCGCAGCTCGTCGATGAGCGCCTCAGCGTAAGTGCGACCGCCGAGGCTGGGATGCTTTTCGGAAAAGAGCGAGGCGAAACTCTG
>VBLC01000060.1 GCA_005879315.1 Deltaproteobacteria bacterium
CGAAAGGAACGCCGTTCCAGGTGAATCGCCTCTCGGCGAAGAGGGCGAAGCCCGCAGTGAAAGTGGCGAAAGCGAAGGTGAAGAGAAAGAACTCGATGAGCAGCCCGCCCAGGATGGGCTTGCGGAAGTAATTGAAATAGTTTCCCCAATCAAAAATGCGCAAGCGCAGGCCGCCGGGCGGGACGGGAGCCTCTTCTCCGCCGCTCTCGGCAAAGTGGGGCGGGTGCGCGGGCAAGAGAAATGAAGTTCCGAGAATGCTGGCGAAGGAGAGCGCCGCCGCGCAAAGGATCGGAACGTGATATCCGAAATGCGCCGATAGATATCCCGAGACGCCGGGTCCGACGAGAAATCCGATCCCAAAGGCAATTCCGATCACGGCAAATGCGCGCGCCCGTTCCTTCGGCGCCGTGACGTCGGCGATGTACGCCTGGGCGATCGAGAGATTGCCGGCGGTGAGCCCGTCGATGACGCGCGCGAGAAAGACGAAGAAGAGGTTCGGCGCATAGGCGAGCACGATGAAGCCGATGAAGGTGCCGACCTGGCTGACGAGCAGGACCGGCTTGCGGCCGACGTGATCGGAGACCTGCCCCAGCGCCGGCCCGGCGAGGAGCTGGCAGACGGCATAGGTGCTGACCAGCAAGCCGACCACGCTGGGGCTCGCCCCGTAGTGCTCCGCATAGAAGGGGAGCAGAGGCAGCATGATGGTGAGGCCGAGGATGTCGACCGCGACGATGAGGAAGATGGGGAGAAGCGGCGAGCTCCTCATAGCGCGCGCAGCCGCCGGCAGGCCTCTTCCAGGACGTCGTCGTCCTTGGCGAAGCAAAAGCGCAGCAGCCGCTCGCCGGTCTTGCCGCGATAGAAGGCGCTCCCGGGAATGGACGCGACCCGCGTCTTCTCCAGCAGGAGCATCGCCGCCTCGCGAGAGGTGGCTTTGCCCAGGGAAGCGCAGTCGGCGAGGACGTAGTAGGCGCCCTCGGGGACGATGGGCTCGAGGTGCGCCGCCCCGAGCGCCGAGCAGATCAGGTCGCGCTTCCTTTGATAAGCCGATTGCAGCTCGTCGAAATACCTGCGCGGCGCGGAGAAGCCGGCCGCGGCGCCGAGCTGCAGCGGGGTCGGCGCGCAGACGTAATAGAGGTCGTTGACCAGGGTGATGGCGTGGATCATTTCCTCCGGCGCGGCTGCGTAGCCCAGCCGCCAGCCGGTGATGCTGAAGGTCTTGGAGAGGCCCATGATGGTGATGGTGCGGTCGCGCGCGAAGAGCGCGGGCGAGATATGCTCGCGGCCGTCGTAGCGGATGTATTCATAGATCTCGTCGGTGATGACGAGCAGATCGCGCTTTTTCGCCACGCGCGCCAGCGCCTCCAACTCCGCGCGCGTGTACATCTTGCCGCTCGGATTCGAGGGGGTGCAGACCACGATGGCGCGCGTGCGCGGAGTGATCGCCTTCTCCAGATCCTCCTCGCGCAGCGCGAAGTCGGGCGGCTCTAGAGCGAGAAACTCCGGCGTCAGCCCCGCCACCAGAGCGGCATTGAGGTGATATCCGTAATAGGGCTCGAAGAGCAGGATGCCGTCGCCGGGATCGAGCAGCGCGTTGATGGCGCAGGCGAACGCGCCGCTCGCTCCGACGGTCACGCAGATCTCCGTCAGCGGATCGGCGGTGAGGCCGTTGTCCCGCGCCAGCTTGCGGGCGATGGCCTGGCGCAGCTCGATGGCGCCCTCGGCGAAGGAATAGGTGCTGCGGTTCTCGCGGATGGCGGCGATGGCTCCGTCGCGCACGAGCGACGGCGTGGGCAGGTCGCAGATCCCCTGGCCGAGATTGATGCCCGAGACGCGCTCGCACTCGCGCGTCATGCGGCGGATGTCGGACTGGGTGAAGCCCCGCAGCCTTCGGGCGATCTGCATAGGCCGCGCAGATTACTACGGCGCAAACGGCTCGCGCAGCGGCGGGCCGGTGGCGATGTCGCGCACCGCTTCGAGGAGCACGTCGTATCCGCGCTCCAGGTCGGCGATGGAGATCCGTTCGTCGACGTCGTGGCCGGGGTAGGGCTTCCCCGGGAACCACATGCCGAAGGCGATGGCGCGGGGAATGCGCTTGGCGTAGGTGCCGCCGCCGGAGATGGCCGGCGGCGGCCGCTCTCCGGTGACGCGCGTGTAGGCGTCCATCAGCCGCCGCACCATCTTCGCCTGCGGGTCGAAGACGAGCGGCTCGTCCTTGAAGTAGAAGTCCTCCGGAGCGAGCCGTCCTTCTCGTCGCGGGCGACGGTGGCGACGTTGACTGCCCAGCCGAAGGACCTCGACCAGGAGCGGGTCGATCTTCGGACCGCGGCGCCGCGCAGGCGACGAGCATGAGCAGCATCAGCCGTGCCGCAGGACCATTTCCCAAACGCCCTCCGCGGTCTCGCGGGTGGAGAGAATCTCGTGGCCCAGCTCCTCGCAGTTGCGCTTGATGTCGGGGACCGCCGGGCGATGGTCGACGATCACCTTCAGCTCGCCGCCGGCGGCCAGCTTCGAGAGCGCGTACTTGGTCCGCGCCCAGGTGAGCGGACAGAGCAGGCCGCGCAGATCGAGAATCTCCACCAGCAGATTGTAAAGCCGTCACTGCTGCGCGGCGACCAGCTCCTCGTACTGGTTGGCATCGAGCAGCTCGTTCGCCTCTTGCGGCGCCGACATCTCGATCTCGATCATCCAACCCTTCTCGTGCGGGTCGGCGTTGATCCCCTCGGGCGCGTCGATCAGGGGCTTGTTCACCTTGGTGACCTTGCCGCTCAACGGGGCGAACAGCTCGCTCACTGCCTTGGTGCTCTCCACCACCCCGAAGGGCTCGCCTTTCTTCACCGTCGCTCCCGGCTCGGGCAGCTCCAGGTAGACGACATCGCCGAGCTGGTCCTTGGCGAAGGCGGTGATACCGATGGTGGCGGTGTTGCCGCTCACGCGCGCCCACTCGTGCTCCTTGGCGTACTTGAGAGATTGCGGATACGAGGCCATCGCGACTCCTCTTGGGAAGCTACTGCGCGTGAGCGACTACGGGTTCGTTTTCTTGACGAAGGGCGTCTTGATCACCTGCGCGGCCACCGGCTTGCCGCGGATCTCCACCTCGAAAGGCGTGCCTTCCTTGCTCAGCTCGCTGGGGAGGTAGGCGAGTCCGATCGGCTCCTTGAGGACGGGGCTCATCGTTCCGCTGGTCACTTCTCCCACGCGCTTTCCGCTGGAGAGCGCCGGATATCCATGCCGCGCGATCCCCTTGCCCCTCAGCATGAACCCGGCCAGCTTCCGCCTGAGCCCTTCCTTCTTCTGGCGGATGAGCGCTTCCGATCCGATGAATCCGCCCGGCTTGTCGAGCTTGACGATCCAGCCCAGGCCTGCCTCGAGCGGCGTATGATCCTCGTCCATGTCGTTGCCGTAAAGGCGATAGGCGACCTCGAGCCGCAGCGAGTCGCGCGCCCCGAGGCCGCAAGGCTGCGCGCCTCTTTCGACCACCGCGTCCCAGAGCGGGCGCGCCTTGTCGGGCGGAGAGAAGATCTCGAAGCCGTCCTCGCCGGTGTATCCGGTGCGCGCCACGATGCAGCCCCGCACGCCCGCAACCGTCGCCTCGCGGAAATGGTAGTAGCCGAGATCGATCACTTTCGGCTGGCAGAGAGAATCGACCAGCTCGGGCGCGCGCGGACCCTGGACGGCGAGCTGCGCCCAATCGTCCGATCGCTGCGAGACCCGGGCGCCCTCCAGACCGTGCGACTTCATCCACTCGAAGTCCTTCTCCCGGCCGCTGGCGTTGACGCAGACGAAGAGGCGGGCGGCGGAGAAACGGTAGACGATGATGTCGTCGATCACTCCGCCCCGCTCGTTGCAGAGAGCGTTGTATTGCGCCTGGCCGTCCGCGCACTTGCTCAGGTCGTTGGTGACCAGACGCTGCGCCGCCTCCAGCGCGCGCGGACCCTCGAGGGTCACTTCACCCATGTGGCTGACGTCGAAAACGCCGGCCCGCTCGCGCACCGCGGCGTGCTCCTCGAGCACGCCCTTGTATTGAACCGGCATCTCGAAGCCGGCGAACTCCACCATGCGGGCGCCGGCGTCGAGGTGTGCCTGATACAGCGGTGTGCGCAGCGCCAAGAATCCTCCGCCCGGCGAAAACGGGTCGCGAAACTACCGAGGGGCACGAGCCGGTGCAAGTGCCGCATTTCTCGGCTGCGTGGTAAAGGTCCCGCCCGATGAAGACGACCGCTCTGGTCCTTCCCATCCGCTTCGCAACCCGCACCAGCGCCGTGCAAACCACGACGCGCCAGCTCAGCCGCACCAGCGTGTTCGTCTGCTGCCTCGAGCCGCCCGAAATCGGCGCGCGCCTTTCCATGAAGCTCTACCTGCCGGGAGTGCGGGAGGCCGTGTCGGCGCAGGCCGTGGTGCGCGAGGTCGCGGGGCCGGGGAGCGAGGCGGGCTTCTGGGCGGATTTCGTCGACCTGGGGGAAGCGGAGGCGGAGTACGTCGCCGCGGCGATCGATCGCCGCGAGCGGGCGGCGGAAGCGAAACCGATCGGCGCCATCAACCTCCAGCCCGCCGAGGATCCGCGCCGCGCCTTTCCCCGCGTCAGTGCGCGGTTCGCGGTGCGCTTCGCCACCGTGCAAGATTTCGTGCTCGAGTATGCGGCGAACATCAGCGCCGGCGGCCTCTTCGTCGAAACGGAAGATCCGCCGCCGCTCCAATCGGTGGTGAAGGTGGAGATGCAGCTGCCCGGCACCAGCGCGCCGGTCCAGGCGCGCGGGCGGGTGGTGCATCGGGTGACCAAGGAACAGGCGCGCAAGAGCGGCACTTCGCCAGGCATGGGAGTGCAGTTCGTCGAAGCGACCGACGAGTTCCGCGAGAAGATCGACGCGGCCATCGAGCACATCCTCGAGCAGCAGAAGTGAGTCAGACGACCCGCGCGCCCTGGCCGCCCACTTCGACGATTTCCGATCGGCCAGCCACGCGGTGCGCGGACGCGGCGGTGGCCATCGCCGCGACGACCTCTCGCGACAGCTCGGCGGAGCAGAGCGCACACACGGTCGTGCCGGCGCCGGAAAGAGCGGCGCCATACGCCCCGGCCTGCTTCGCGGCCGCGAGAACGTCGGGCAACCAGGGGAGCAGCCCGGCGCGCGCGGGCTGGTGGAGGCGATCGTCCATCGCTTCGCCGAGCAGCTCGAGCTGGCCCTGGGCCAGCGCGGCCACCAGGAGGGCCGCGCGGGAGAGATTGAAGACGGCGTCTTCGAAGGAAACCTGCCGCGGCAAGACCGCGCGCGCTGCGCTCGTGGCCAGCTCCTGATCGGGAATGTAGAGCGCCGCGCGCATCGTTCGCTTGAGCGGAATGGGACAGCTGAGCACGCGACCGTCCGATGCCCGGACCGAGACCTGCGCTCCGCCGCGCAAGGAAGGGACGACGTTGTCGGGATGGCCCTCCATCTCCACCGCCGCGCGCAGCACGCCCTCTTCGCCGACTGCGCCGCCGAGAAGACGATCGGCCACGAGCGCTCCCGCCAGCGCCGCAGCGGCAGAGGATCCCAGACCGCGCTTCAGCGGGATGGAGCTGTGCACTTCCAGCTCGGCCG
Source organism: Deltaproteobacteria bacterium (assembly GCA_005879315.1). Taxonomy (GTDB): domain Bacteria; phylum Myxococcota; class Myxococcia; order Myxococcales; family 40CM-4-68-19; genus 40CM-4-68-19. Next base: position 5,574 of record VBLC01000060.1, read on the forward strand.
CGAGGTTGCCGGCGTCCTTGCCTGCCGCGCGCTGCGCCGCGATGACCACCCGGTTGCTGCCGTCCCGCGGCAGGCGATCCTCGCCTTCGCCGGAGAAATGCGTGATGCGCAGCCCTTCGCCCCCGGGCTTGACGCGGACGATCAGGTCCGGACCGCTCAGCGCGATGCCGACGCAGTCGAAACCCGAACCGAGATTCGAAGTGGAGCAGGGCACCATCACCGCGAACGGATTCACTTCTGTCCCTCCACGCGGATGCGCGCCTTGATCGCGCGCGTGCTGGGAAGCTTGGCGAGCTCCTCTTCCGCATTGGCCAGCGCCTGCTCCGGGGCGGCGTAGGTGAGCAGCACCACTTCGGCCGAGCCGAGTCGGCCGGGCTCGCGCTGGATCACGCTGGCCAGCCCGATCTGGTGATCGGCCAGGACGCGCGTGATCTGCGCGAAGACGCCGGGGACGTCGTCGACGGCGAGGCGGAAGAAGCAGCGGGTGCGCACTTCGCTCATCGGCGTCACCTGCGCCTCCGGCCCGCTCTCGCGCTGCGGCGGCACCGGATCTCCCAAGGCGAGGCGGCGCGCGACGTGGACCAGGTCGGCCAGGACCGCGCTCGCGGTTGCATCGCCGCCGGCCCCCAGGCCACTGAACATCACTGGCCCGCACAGATCGCCGACGACGTGCACGGCATTCTGGGCGCCGTCGACGCGCGCGAGCGGATGGTCGGCGGGAAGAAAGGCCGGATGAACGCGCGCCTCCACTCCGCCGCCGGGAGATCGCCGGGCGATGGCGAGCAGCTTGAGCACGTAGCCCAGCTCCCTGCCGTAGGAGAGATCGCGCGGGTCGAGCGCGCGGATGCCTTGCTTGAAGATCTGCGCGGGCGTGCACTGTGCATTGAAGGCGAGCCGCACCAGGACGCAGAGCTTGTCGGCCGCATCGACGCCTTCGACGTCGTCGCGCGGATCGGCCTCGGCGTAGCCGGCCTCCTGCGCCTTGGCGAGCGCCTCCTCCAGCGTCTCGCCCTGCGCCATGCGCGTGAGGATGTAATTGCAGGTGCCGTTGATGATGGCGTGCAGCTCGGTGACCCGGTTGGCGGCGAGATCGTCGGTGAGCGGCGCGATCAAGGGAATGCCGCCGCCCACCGCGGCCTCGTAGCGCAGCTCGGCTCCGCGGGTGGAGGCGATGGCGAGAAGCTGCGGTCCGTGCCAGGCGAGGACGCGCTTGTTGGCGGTGATCACCGGCCGCCCTCGCTCGAGCGCCGCGGCGATGAGGGCGCGGGCCGGCTCCTCGCCGCCGAGCAGCTCGATGACCAGATCGACGTCGTCGGCGCGGACGATGGCGAACGGATCGGTGCTCAGCTGCTCGCGGGCGAGCGGCCGCGGCCGCGAGAGATCGCGCACCGCCGCCCGCTGCAAGACGAGATTGGCCCCGGCCGCGCGCGAGAGCACGTCGCGCCGCTCGATCAGCGCGCGCGCCACCGCTTGGCCGACGGTGCCCACCCCCAAAAGCCCGATGCGCACGGATTTCACACTGCGAGTGTATCAGCGCATACCCTGGGCCGACACGCGGCTTGCGACTTGCCGCGCATCTCCCTAAAACCATGGACCGATGGGGGAGATCGCGCTCAGCCAGAAGCTCGGGATCAAGGAGGGCCGCCGAGTCCTCCTCCTCGATCCTCCCAGCGGCTTCGCCCGCCGCCTCGATCCGCTGCCGCCCGGCGTCGGGGTAACCACCAAGCCCGTCAGCGTGGCCGACGTGATCATCATCTTCTCCTCCTCGCGAGCCATCCTCGGCGAGCTCTTCCACAAGGCCAAGCCGGTGCTGGCGCCGCGCGGCTCGCTCTGGATCGCCTGGCCGCGCAAGAGCTCCGGATTCTTCACCGACCTGGACGAGGCTCTCGTCCGTGCCGTGGGGCTCGCCGGCGGGCTGACCGACAACAAGATCATCTCCGTCGACGAGATCTGGTCGGCGCTGCGCTTCGTGCTCAAGGAGAGCGACCGGCTCCCGCTGCCCCATCAGTCGGAAGTTTCCATGCCGGAAGCTTGAGCCCGCTTCCTTTCGCGCTGGAGGAGAACGCTCTCGCGCGGGCGCTGCGCGCGCGGCGCGAGCCGTACATCGATCTGACGCTGTCGAATCCGACCGCGGCCGGATTGCCGTACGAGGAGGAGAAGATCCTTGGTGCGCTCTCGCGGCGCGAGGTGCTGCGCTACCAGCCGCACCCCCGCGGCCTGCTCTCCGCGCGCGAGGCAGTGGCCGAGTTCTGCGGCGTCGACCCCGAGAGGATCGTGCTGACCTCGTCGACGAGCGAGGCCTATTCGCTCCTCTTCAAGTTGCTCTGCCAGCCCGGAGACGAAGTCCTCGCGCCCGAGCCGAGCTACCCGCTCTTCGCTTATCTCACTGCGCTGGAGTCGGTGCGGCTCGTCCCGTACCCGTTGCGCTGGGACGGTGAATGGCATCTCGATCCCGCTGCGCTGCGGTTGAGCGACCGGACGCGCGCCCTGCTCGTGGTCAGCCCGGGGAATCCGACGGGCGCGTATCTGAAGAAGGCGGAGCTCGCGCAGCTCGTGCGCTGTCCGCTCATCTGCGACGAAGTGTTCGCCGACTATCCCGTTGGCGACGACTCGCGCCGGGCGCGCAGCTGCGGCAACGATCGAGTCTTGACCTTCACCCTCTCGGGTCTCTCCAAGGTCGCGGGGCTCCCGCAGCTCAAGCTCGCCTGGTGCGCGGTCTCCGGACCGGGCGCGGAAGCGGCGCTGCACAAGCTCGAGCTGATCGCCGATACGTACCTCTCGGTGAACACGCCGGTGCAGGTGGCGGCGCGCGATCTGCTCGAGACCCGCCATTCCTTCCAGCGCGCGCTGCGCTCGCGGCTCGCCGCCAACCGCGCCGCGCTGCAGGGTGCGCGCCGGCCGGATGCGAGCTGGGACGTTCTCGGCAGTGAAGGCGGCTGGAGCGCGATCCTCTCCGTTCCGCGCTCGCGCAGCGAGGAGGAATGGGCGCTCGCGCTACTCGAGGCGGGCGCGCTTGCGCATCCAGGCTACTTCTTCGATTTCCCGCCCGGCTCTGGCGCGCATCTGGTGGTCTCGCTCCTGCCGGAGCCCGCCGAGTTCGCACGCGGAGTGCAGATCCTCGCCCGCACGCTCGGCTAGGCCTGCTATCAATTAGCGCAGATTTGCCCTGCCGTGCTCGTGCTCCTGCTCGTTTTGGTGCTCGGGTATCGTTCCCGTTCGGTGCTCGGGGCTTGCTCGCGGGCGATGGCCTCACTATGCGCTGCTGACCTGCGTGGTTACGCGCCATCACCCGAATCAGCACGAGCAGGAGCTCGACATCGGCCACGAAAAGAACCACCAGCACAAGCTCGACAGTCGGGCACAAAAAGGAGCACCAGCACGAGCTCGAAATCGAGCACCAAAACGAGCACGAGAACGACCACGGCTGTTGATCAGCATTGCAGTCAATAGAGCGCGCTGACCAGAGCAAAAACGCAGAAGAGCGCGCCAGCCGCCTTGCGCAGCACCCGCCGCGGCAACCGCGTGCCGAGCGCATTTCCCAGCGCGACCGCAATGACGGCCACGCTCCAGAGCGCCAGCGTCGCGCCGATGAAGACCGACCAGGGCGAGCCGAAGCGCGCCATCAGCGCCACCGTGCCGAGCTGCGTGGCATCGCCGATCTCGGCGACGAACACCAGCGCGAACGCCGCTGCCACCGCTCCCTTGCCTTCGATGGGCCGCAGCTCCTCGGGGTGCTCCTCGCGGAAGAAGAGGAGGAGTCCGAAGAAGAGCAGGATTCCCGCAGCGCCCCAGCGCAAGACCTGCTGCGGCAGCCGGACCGCGAGCGATCCCAGCGCGAGCGCGACCAGCCCCTGCGCGAGGAAGGCGGCCCAGGCGCCGAGCAGTACCGGCAGGGGGCCGCTGCGGGTGGAGAGCAAGAGCACCGTATAGGCCGTCTTGTCGACCAGCTCGGCGAGGAAGATGAGGAAGAAGCTGGTGCCGAGGGCGCGCCAGTCCATCGCGTCTCTCTGCGCAAGAGCCGTGGAGCATGCAAGAGAAATCTCTTGATGCAACTGCGTTGCATTTGCGGCGGCTCTCGGCTAGAGGGTCGGCCATGAAGTTCTCCCGCAAGGCCGAGGCGGCTCTGCGGCGCCGGGGCGGGCGGATGACGCGCGCGCGGCGGGCGCTGCTCGAGCTGATCGAGAAGTCGCCGCGTCCGCTCGCTCCTCGCCAGCTGCACCGCGAGCTGCGGCGCGCTGGCGTGCGCGTCGATCTCGTCTCGGTCTACCGCAACGTCGCCGCGCTGCTCGAGCTGGGCCTGCTCCATCGCGTCCTCGGGTCCACCGCCGTGCGCCCCTGCGCCGAAGGCGAGCGCCCGGCGCGCTGCCACCACGCCGTCGTCTGCACCGCCTGCGGCAGCGCTCGCGAGTTTCATTCGCTGGCGCTGGAGCGCGCGCTCGGCGAGGTGCGGCGCGCCACCCGCTATCGCATCAGCGGCCATCTCCTCGAATTGCGCGGGCTCTGCGAGAGTTGCCGGAGCTGATGATGCTGCGGGCCGCCGGCCTCGCTGCTTTTTCCGCGCTGCTCGGCGGCGGCCTGGCGCTGGCGGCGCGGCGGCATCCGGCTCTCTTGGAGCGGACCCGCACCTTCGCCTTCGCCGCGGCGGCGGGAGTGGTCGCCTTCCATCTGCTCCCCGAGTTGCTGCCCGATCAGGGTGTGGTCGCGCTTCTCTGGATGGCCGCAGGATTCGCGCTGCCGTGGATTCTCGAAGTCGCCGCGCGCGCCGTCGGCCCTGGCCTCCTCGAGAGGAGCGGCTTCTCCGGCCTGCGGGTGGCGGCCGAGATCGGTTTCGCCGCGCTCCTCTTCCATTCCGTCGTCGAGGGGCTCGCGCTCGTCGCCGCCCTGGCGCGGCCGCGAGGGCAGGCCGATCTGGAGATCGCGCTCGTGGCCCACCACGCGCCGCTCACCGCGGCGGTCGTGCTGCCTTTCCTCGATCTGAAGGGACCTCGTTCGGCGGCGGCGCGGTCGCTGATGGTCGCCGCGGCAGGTCTCTTGGGCGCTGCGCTGAGCGGCGTCGTGCCCGGCCTCGCCGAAGGCGCTTTGTTGCAGAAGGCGACTGCGGTCACCGCCGGCGCGCTGCTGCACGTCGTGGCCGACGAGATCCGCACGCAGCGATTCGGCTCGCGCTGGGAGCGCGCCGCCGACCTGGGCGCCTGCGCCGTCGGCCTGCTGGTGGCGGGCGTGGGCGCGTTCCTCCATCTGCGCGACGGCCGCGAAACAGCGCCGCTGGTCGAGTTCATCCGCGTTCTGGCGGGAATTGCGCTCTCCTCTGCTCCGGCGCTGCTCTTCGGCGCAGCGGGAGGCGCGCTGCTGGCGGCGCGCGGGGTGGCCTCGCCGCTGCAGCGGGTCGATGCATTCCTGCTCGCCCTCGTCCTGCTCGGCCCCGCGGCGGCTCTTGCCCTCCTTCTGCTCGCCATTTTCCTCCGCGGCGGCCGCTCCACTGCGGGGGCGCGACCCTCTGCGCCGGCGGCGATGATCGGCGGGATCCGCGATCGCGCGCCGGCGTTGCTGGCGCTTTTGCTGGTCGCCGCTGGCCTCGAGGTTTCTGCGGCCCGGCTCGATCTGCATTCCGCCACCGGCTGGCTTCTCCTTGCGGCGCTCGGACTCTGCTCGCGCCTGGACGAGGCCGGCGCTGTGGCCGTCGCGGGAGTGCTGGTCCACAAAGGGCTCGATCCTGCCTTCGCGGTCGCGCTGCTCGCGGTCGGGCCGGCCACGCGAGCCGCGCCGCTGCGGGCGCTGCTCTCCACCGCCGTTGCCCTCGCCGCCGGCTCGCTGCTCTCGTTCTCCCGCCTTCTCGCCGGCGCCGGGCAGGGCGCCTTCTCGGAGGTGCACGAACCGATCACGGCGCAGCTGGCCGGCTCGCCCCTCGCCGCGGCGGCCGCGGCGGTGCTTGTCGCCCTCGCGCTCGGCACGCTCTGGACCGCGGGAGTGCGCGGCTGGTTCGCGCCGCTCCGTCACGGCCCGCGCGCGGCGTGAACCTGCAGCCGGCGCGCGGCGAAGCGCGCCTCGGCGCTCTGCGGATGGCGCTCGATCAGCTCGGCGAGGATCTTGTCGGACGTTGCCCGGTCGCCGAGGTTCTCCTCGTAGATGCGCGCCGTCTGCAAGAAGGCGTGCGGCGCGAGCGGGCCTTCGGGCGCGATCTCCACTGCGCGGCGCAAGGCGAGAATCGCGAGCTGGCCGTGTCCGCGCTGCAGGCAGGCTTTGCTCAGCTCGATCCACGCCTGCGCCGAGAGCGCCGCGGGCGGCACTTCCTTTCCCGCTCTCCGCAGCACCTCCACCGCGCCTTCGACGTCGCTCGAAGTCACCCTGCGCGCGAGCGCGAGCGCCGGTGGCATCGATTCCGCCTCGTGCGGCAACTCGATCTCCGCTAGAACGGGCGCAGGCGCGACGGAAGCCGACCCGGCCATCTCCGGCTGCGCTTCTTGCTGCGGCTCGGGTTGCAGCTCGTCCAAGACCGGCACGAGATATTGTTCTTCGCCGCCGTAGCCGAGCTCGTCGCCGCGGGCGCGCACGAGAAGGCCGAGGGCGCGAAAGAGCATCAGCGGCGGATAGAGCAGGATGGTGTACTGAACCACGCCAGGCATCGCCACCGTGCGATCGACGAAGAGCAGCAGGGAAAGCAGGGCCGACTCGCCGAGCGAGATGGCGAGAGCGAAGCCGGCGATCAGGACATAGTCGCGGCCCAGCTTGAGGGCATAGCCGATCACCACCAGCGGATTGAGCAGGTAGCGCAGCGGCGCGCCCAGCGCTCCCGCGAGGAGCGCCATGGGAAAGAGGAACGTGCCGACGAGCAGCAGCAGCAGCACCACCGCCGCTTCCGGCCCGGTGGGCTGCAGCAGATCGCCGTTCCGGAAAAAGCTGCCGCGGCGGAAGACCACGTAGGCCACCACCGGCCCGAAGGCCCAGATGCTGGCAAAGGCCGCGCGAATGACGGGGCCGAGGATGTCCTCGAAGAATCCGCGGAAGTCCCCGGGCGCGTGGAAGGTGTCCTCGCCGCGCGCCGTGCTGGTGGTGACGTGAAAGAGAGTCGCCAGGACCAGGCCTTCGGCGAGCAGCGTGCCCAGCGCGCCCGTGCCGATGATCCAGAGCACCAGGGCGCAGGCGACCGAGGTGAGGAAGCCCTCCTTGTGGAAGGGCCAGCGCACGGCCTCTCTCAATGTCTGCACGGTGAAGGGATTCTTCAGCGCCCGCCGCACGCGGATGTCGGTCGCCGCGCCGCCGCACAGCTTGCAGACGGCGATGCGGCCGTAGCCGGCGGCGCGCGAGACCGCGCACTGCCGGCAGAGCGCGGAGCCGCAGGTGCTGCAGCGCCAGCCGGCCTCGGCCTCCGGATGCGTGCTGCAAGAGGGGCCGAGCATCGAGGAAGGCGAGCTCATCCGAGGATGCGCACGCCGGCCGTTCCGCCGACCACGACGGTCGGCGACAGATCGATGAAGAGCCCGTGATCGACGACGCCGGCGATGCTCTTCAGCGCGCGGTCGAGCGCGCGCACGTCCAACTCGCGCGGCAGCGGCGCATCGACGATGACGCCGCCGTTGTCGGAGAGCGGTCCTTCGCGCCGCGCGACGCCGGGCAGGATCTCGCCGATGCGCAAGAGCGTCGATTTCCATCCGAAAGCGACCAGCTCGATGGGCAGGCCGCGGGTGGCGCCGAGGGCAGGCACGAGCTTCGCCTCCTCGATGACGATCACCCGCCGCCGCGCCGCGAGCGCCACGATCTTCTCGCGCACGAGCGCGCCGCCGCCGCCCTTGAGCATCTGCCGTGCAGTGTCCACTTCGTCGGCGCCGTCGAGCACGAGGTCGAGCTGCGGCGTTTCCTCCAGGGTGGTCAGGGCGAGACCGAGGCGGCGGCAGAGGTCGGTGGTCTTCTGCGAAGTCGGTACGCCGCGCACCCGGATGCCCCTGTGCGCCAGCGCCTCGAGCGCCGCCGCCGCCCCTCGGCCGGTGCCGTAGCCGATGACCATCTGGTCTTCGACGAGCGCCGCCGCTTTTTCGCCCGCCGCCCGGCGCTGCGCCTCCGCCGCATCCATATCCGCCCTCACAGTCCGAGGAACTTGAGCCCCAGCCGCACCACGCCTCCGACGGCGAGCATGAGCGCGGGGTTGATGTCGAAGCGCGAGAGCGTCAGGGCGACGACGACGGCGATGCCGATCTCCGCCTCGCCGTTGAGGGTGACGCCGAGGGCGATCATCGCCGCGGCCATCAGCCCGAGAACCGCCGGCGTCAGGCCGCGCAGCGCCGCGCGCACCGGCCGGCGGGAGCGCAGCCGGTCGAGCCAGCTGCCGGCCAGCGCCACGAGCGCAAAGGGCGCGCTGAAGATGGCGATGGTGGCGACGACGGCGCCGAGCCAGCCGTGCAGGACATAGCCGATGAAGGTGGCGAGCAGGAGCACCGGGCCGGGCGTGAGCTTGCCGATGGCCACGGCGTCGGCGAACTGCCGATCGGTGAGCCAGCCCCGGTTCGCCATCACCGCTTTCAGGTGCGGGACGATGGCGAAGCCGCCGCCGTACGATCCCAATCCGGTGCGGAAGAAGCTGACGAAGATGGTGACGAGCTCGGCGTCGATGCCGCTCGCGTGCACCAGCGCCGCGGCGAGGAGCAGGATGGTCCAGGCCGCCGTGCGCATCGTGCCCTCGGTGGGCGGAGGAGGCGGAGGCGTCGGCTGGGGTTCGCTGGTGGCCAGCGTCGCTCCTTCCTCCGGCAGCACCACCGGCGGCTCCACGTCCGTGCGCCTGCGCCGCAAGTGGGCCAGGCGCGCGCGCTTGGTTCCGAGATCGACCGCGATGCCGACCGCAATGCTGGCGAGCGCGATCTCGCCGGGCGCCGCGTCGCCGATGACGCTGAAGAGCAGGGCGGCCGCCGCCAGCGCCATCTGCCAGATGCGGGCCACGGCCGTCTTGGCCATCTTCAGGGTGATGGCGGCGATGATCCCCACCACCGCGCCGTTGAATCCGCCCAGCAAGGTGTCGACGTCGGGACTCTTGCCGAAATGCGTGTAGAGCACGGCCAGCGCCATCACCGCGGCGAATCCCGGCAGCACGAATCCGCTGTACCCGAGCAGTGCGCCGCGCACGCCGCCGAAGCGCAGGCCGATGTACGCCAGCGCGTTGGCGGCCGCGCCGCCCGGCAGCATCTGGGAAACGGCCACGGCGTTGTCGAACTCCTTCTCGGTGAGCCAGCGCTTGCGCTCCACCGTGACGGAGCGGATGGAGGCGAGCACGGAAAGCCCGCCGCCGAATCCGATCGCGCCGAGATAGAGCGACGCGTTGAAGTACTCGCCCAGCGAGCGGGGACGGCTGCGCGCAGGCAGCGCGGCGGGAAGCGAGGGAGCGTGGCCGTCCATGCCCATCCAGTATAGAAGGTTCCGCCGATGGTGAAGTTCCTCAAGGGCATGAAGATCATCCATCGAGCACAAAGCTCGTGGGGCGTGGGGCACGTCATCGCGGTGAGCGACGATCCACCGCGGCTTTCGGCGCAGTTTCCGGGGCGGCCAGGAGGTCCGGTCATCCTCTCCTCGAGGGATCCGGCGCTGGCCCGCTTTCGCTTTGCCCCTGACTCGCCGGCGCTCTTGCCCGATGGAGCTGCGGCGCGCGTGCTGCGCGCCCTGCCCGGGCCGTCCGACGACCTGCATCGCTACACGGTCGAGGTGCCGGGAAAGAAGCCGGCCATCCGCAGCGAGGCCGACCTGCGCGCCCCCGCCCCGCGCGCCGGCCCTGCCGAGCAGCTCGTCTCCGGGCGCTGGGGCAATCCCGACGACTTCCGCCTGCGCGCCGAAGCGGTCCGCCTCGATCTCGAGCGGCGCGCCGATGCGCTCGGCGCCCTCTTCGCCAGCCGCGTCTACGTCAAGCCGCACCAAATTTCGGTGGCTCATCAAGTGCTCTCCGCGGCCCAGCCGCGATTCGTCCTCGCCGACGAGGTCGGGTTGGGCAAGACCATCGAGGCGGGCCTGGTGCTCTCGGCGCTCCTGCACGCCGGCCTGGTCAAGCGCTGCCTCGTCGTCGCGCCCAGCCACCTGACGGTGCAGTGGCTGGCCGAGCTGTTCCACAAGTTCAATCTGCTCTTCACCTTGATGGATCCCGACCGCGCGCGCGAGGATCGCGAAGCGGCGGATGCGGAGGCGCCCGAGGAGGAGGGATCGCCCTGGGGTCGGCATCCGCTGATCATCACTTCGCTCGAGTGGCTCTCGCGCAGCAAGGAGGAAGCCGCAGCCGCCGCGGAGGCTGCCTGGGACCTGGTGATCATCGACGAGGCCCACCACCTGCGCGGCGAGCGCGCCTACGAGGTGGCGCAGGCCCTGGCGCGCAGGACCTGGGGACTGTTGCTTCTCACCGCGACGCCGCTCCAGCTCGATCCGGGCGAGTATCACGCGCTCTTGCGCCTGGTCGATCCGGCCCCGGCCGCAACCGAGCAGGAGCTGCGCGAGCGGCTGGCGCGGCAGGGCGATCTCTCCGCCGAGGTGCGCGCGCTTCTGGCCGGCGACGCCGGCGCGGCTGAACGCATCGCCAGGCTCTTTCCCGAGGATCCGGAGCTGAAGACCTTGCGCGGCAATGCGCTGCTCGCGCATCTGGCGGAGAGCTACGGGCTGTCGGCGCGCCTCTTGCGCAACCGGCGCGCGGTGGTGGGCGGCTTCACCCCGCGCCTGTTGCGAAAGTTGGAGGTCAAACCATCCGCCGCGGAGAAGGCGCTGGAAGAGGAAGTGCGGGCGGCGATGGCCGAGGCGAAATTGCCCTCCGGCGCAGTGCTGGCGTCGCTCTTCCGCCGCCTGGGCAGCTCGCCTCCGGCGCTCGCGGCGGGACTCAACGCGGCGGGGTTGAAGAAGCTCGCGGCGCGCGCCGCCGCTCTGGAGGGAAAGGACTCCAAGCTGGAAGCCTTCCTCGCGCTTCTCGAGGACGAGCTGGCCGGCGAGAAGGTGCTGGTCTTCGCCGAGGCGCGCGAGACCATCGAGTACCTGCGAGCGGCGATCGCCAGGAGGCGCATCGAAGCGCTCGCGTACACCGGCGACCTCGCGCCCGCCGACCGCGACAAGCTCGTCGCCCGCTTTCGCGATGAAGACGGGCCGCGCGTCCTCCTCTGCACCGAGCTGGGCGGTGAGGGCCGCAACTTCCAGCACTGCCACGTGCTGGTGAATTACGACCTGGCCTGGAGCCCGGCGGCCATCGAGCAGCGCATCGGCCGCGTCGACCGCATCGGCCAGGTCCGCGAGGTTCGCATTTATGCTTTTCGCCCCGAAGGGACGTTGGCGGCGCGGGTGCTCGATGTGCTCGACGCCGGCATCGGCGTCTTCACCGAGCCGGTGGGCGGCCTCGATCCGGTGCTGGAGGGCGTCGAGGCGGAGCTGCTCGCGCTCGCCTCCACCGACGATCCAGCGCAGTGGGAGAAGCGCACGGTCGAGATCGCCGCGCGCGTCTCGGCTGCGCGGGCGGAAGTGGCGCGCGCGTACGACCCCTTGCTCGATCTGCGCAGCTGCGATCTGGCGGCGGTGCGCGCGCTGGCCGAGCGCGGCGCGCGGCGTCTCGGGGCGCGGATCGCCGCCGATGCGGACGCGGCCGCCGCCCTGCAGGCCGTCGCCTCGCATCTCGAGCGGCGGCTCGAGACGGTGACCATCGAGGCGGCGCGGCACGTCGGCCTGGCCGTGGACATCGAGGTCGACGTGCTGCCCGGCGAAGTCTCCTTTCACGTCGGCCCGGAATTGAAAGTCGATGCGCTGGCTGGATTCGATCTCTCGCAGGATCGCACCCTGCTCGGATCGTTCCGGCGCGAGGTCGCGGTGAAGCACGAGGAGCACGACTCCTTCACCACCGGCCATCCTCTGCTGGAGGCGCTCTTCGGATGGCTGCGCGATGGCGAGCTGGGCCGCGCGACCGTCGGACGCGCCAGGGTCCGCGGCGCGACCGGCGCGGCGCTCGACGCGCGCTTTCTCGTCGCCCTGCCCGAGCCGGCCGATCTGGCGCAGGGCGCGCGCGTCCCCTCGCGGCGGGCGGCGCGCCATCTCGAGGAGATGCTCATCCGCGTGGTGGTGCGGCTCGACGGCCGAGGGGGAGCGCGGGCGGAGGACGCGCTCGCCGCGCAGCTCGACTCGGCCGGCGTGGAACACGTCCCTGCGCCCGAGGGCGGTCCGCCCGCGACATTCGTGCAGGCGATCGAGCTTGCCCTCCACACTGCCGAAGAGGAAGCGCGCAAACGGCTGATGCGGCTCATCGAGCAGGCCAAGGAGCGGGTCGAGGAGGAGAAGGCTTCGGCGCAAAAGCGCCTCGTGCGCTGGTTGGAGCAGAGCCGGGTGCGCGGGCCGGCCGCCGAGAGAGTCCTCGCCGCCGAGACCAAGCTGCACGAGGCGGTCGCGGCCGCGCTCGACGGAGCGCGCCTCGAGCTCGATCAGACGGCCTTGATCCAGCTGGTGTGACTACCTTCGCCGCATGGCGACAAAAAAATGGTCGAAGAAGGTCAACGAGACGAGCGACGCGCTCGATCTGCGCAAAGGCGTCTTCAAGCTGAAGAGCCCGCGGGCCATCGCCTCGTCGCTCAAGCGCAGCGCGGAGCGGAGCAAGCGGCGAAAGAGCGCGCCTTTCCGCTCGGCGATGTCGATGCTGACGTTCTACGAGAACCGCGGCGGGAAGAACCTCTCCGCTGCGGCGCGAAAGAAGCTCGCCGCCGCCAAGAGGGCGCTGCGGAAGCTTTACGGGCGGAACTAAGGGGGAGCCGAGCTCGTGCTCGTGCTCGATGTGGTGCCCGACATCGAGCTCGTGCCTGAGCTCGTTTTAGTTCGGGGACAATCTCGCGCCCGCTCTCTACTAACGCGCGTTGTACGCCAGCCCGATCAGCGTGGTGAACGCTGTCTGCGAAGTGCTGCCTCCGGAGGCGAGCGAGAACTCCGGGCCGACGCGCGCGCGCAAGGTGACGGCCAGGTTGCGGTCGATCAGATATTCGCCGCCGGCGCCGAACTGCGGGCCGAAGAGAAGCCCGGTGGGATTGGCGAAGGTGATGAGCACGGGCACGTCCGCCCCGACGTCGAGCGTCAGCCGCGGATCGAGCTTGAATCCCGCGACGATGCCGATGGGCCCGCCGATGCCGACCATCGCGCCGCCTTTGTTGTTGTTGCCGTAGAGGACAGCGCCCGGATCGGCGCGCAGCGCGATGGCGCTTCCGCTGGAGAGATTCGCGATCGTGCGCCGGTAGGGCACGGAGAGGTTGAGGCCCACGACGTTGCTCGTCGTGCCCTCGAACCCGTAATTGAAGCCGACATGAAAGCCGAGGTCGCTGAGGTCGTCGAGACCCTTCAGATAGGTGAAGCCGATGCCGGGCCAGCCGGCCTCGACCTGGATCACGCTGTTGTCGCTGCCGACCGTGCGGCCGGCCGTCGCCGACCAGTTCATGTCGCCGGTCGGTGTGATGCTGGTTTCGACCAGCTGCCCGCGCGCAGGCGCAGAAACGAGGAGCGCTCCGAGCGCGCTCGCAGCAAGAAGTCCCTTCCCGAGATGCATGTGTTCCTCCGCTGCCCCTTCGCAGGGAAAGTTGGTTATCGGACGGCAGGGAGCAAGCCCAGCCCTGCGCGCGGCAACTGCACAGCCGCAGAGCGCCTCGGGCAGCGCCCGGCCGTCGCTTGATCTTGGCGCGCCGTCGAGTACGTTGCCCCCAAGATGCAGGTCCTCGCCGGCGACATCGGCGGCACAAAGACGCTCCTCGCCATCTGCGAGGTGAGCGCAGCCAGCGAACGGACCGGCGCCCTCCGGGTCGAGGTGCTCGCGAGCAGGCGCTACGACAGCCGCAAGTTCCCCGGCCTCGGCGCGCTTTGCCGCACCTTTGCCGAAGAGGTGGGCCGCGGAATTCCCCGCTGGGCGGGATTCGGCGTGGCCGGGCCGGTGGCCAACGGGCGTAGCCACACGACGAACCTGCCCTGGATCCTCGACGAGCGAGATCTGGCGCAGACGCTCGGCATCGACGGGGTGCGGCTGGCGAACGACTTCCACGCGCTCACGCTCGGGATCCAGGCGGTGAAGTCGAAGGACTTGTTGACGCTGAACGAAGGAGTGAGGGACCCGAAGGGGCCGTGGGCGGTCATCGGCGCCGGCACCGGGCTGGGCGAAGCCATCGCGTCGGGCGAGCGCGAAGTGCTGGCGACCGAGGGCGGCCACACCTGCTTCGCCCCGCGCACCGAGCTGGAGATCGGCGTCCTGCGCTTTCTCTCCCAGCGGTACGCGCACGTGAGCTGGGAGCGGATCCTCTCCGGCGACGGGCTGGTCAACCTCGCGGAGGCGCTCGCTTCGATCACCGGCCTGCCCATGCCCGGTCCGCTGGCCGATGCGATCCACGACGACCGCTCGCACGCTCCCGCGCAGGTCACCGCAGCGGCGGAGAACGGCGACGCCCTCTGCGTGCAGGTCCTGCAACTCTTTTGCAAATTGTACGGCGCCGAGGCCGGCAACCTTGCCCTCAAGACGCTCGCCACCGGCGGCGTTTACGTTGCGGGCGGCATCGCTCCGCGCATCATCCCCTTCATGACCGACGGCCGCTTCCGCGAAGCGTTCTTCGACAAAGGCCGCATGCGCCCTTTGCTCGAGCAGATGCCGGTGCAGATGGTGCTCGACACCGAGGCCGGACTGCTCGGGGCCGCCGCTCTCGCCGCGCAGAAGGCTGCGGTCCAGACGCAGACCCGCCACACTCCAGCCACGAGCTCCTGATGACGCCCGATCTGCAGAAGAGGATCATCAACACCATCCGCTTCCTCGCCGTCGATGCGGTGGAGAAGGCCAACAGCGGCCACCCCGGCATGCCGATGGGCTGCGCGCCGATCGGCTACGTCCTCTGGGGACGGCACTTGAGGTTCAACCCCAAGGAGCCGCGCTGGGCCAACCGCGATCGCTTCGTGCTCAGCGCGGGGCATGGGTCGATGTTCATCTACGCCATGCTCCACCTCTGCGGCTACGACGTGACGATGGACGACCTGAAAGCCTTCCGCCAGTACAAGTCGAAGACGCCGGGGCATCCGGAGTTCCGCGACACGCCCGGAGTCGAGGCCACCACCGGCCCGCTCGGCCAGGGCATTTCCAACGCCGTCGGCATGGCGCTCTCGCAGCGGATGCTGGCGGCGCGGATGAACGACGGGTCCGGCTTCCCCATCGACAACTTCGTCTATGGAATCTGCTCCGACGGCGACCTGATGGAGGGCGTCGCCAGCGAGGCCTGCTCGCTCGCCGGGCACTTGCGCCTCGGCAACCTGATCTTTTTCTACGACGACAACCTCGTCTCGCTCGCCGGCCACACCGACGTCACCTTCACCGAGGATCGCGACAAGCGCTTCGAGGCGTACGGCTGGCACGTCCAGCGCGTCAAGGACGGCAACGACGTCGAGGCGATCGACCAGGCGATCGAGAAGGCGAAAGCGGACCCCCGGCCCTCCTTGATCTCGGTTCGCACCGTGCTCGGCTACGGCGCGCCGCACAAGGCGAACACGCACGAGGCGCACGGCTCTCCTCTCGGCAAGGACGAGGTCAAGGCGGCCAAGGAGAACCTGGGCTGGCCGCTCGAGCCCGCTTTCCTCGTACCCGACGAGGTCCGCCGGTTCTGGGCAGGCCGCGTCGAGGAAGTGAAGAAGGGCTACGACGACTGGCAGCGCAAATTCGCCCGATGGCAGAAGGACAATCCAGCGAAGGCGCAGCTCTGGAACCAGCTCGCCGAGGGCAGGATTCCTTCCGACCTGGCCGAGCAGCTCGCGGCCGCCGTCGCAAACGCAACTGCTCCCGAAGCGACGCGCAAGCACGGCCAGGCAGTCCTGCAAAAGGCGGCGCAGCTCGCTCCCGGCCTGGTGGGTGGATCGGCCGACCTCGATCCCTCGACGTTCACCTACCTCAAGGATGGCGGTGACGTGGCGCCCGACTCGTATGGCGGCCGCAACATCCACTTCGGCGTGCGCGAGCACGCGATGGGCGCGATCGTCAACGGCTTTGCCTACGACGGCTTCTTCCGTCCTTACAGCGCCACGTTCCTTCTCTTCAGCGATTACATGCGCCCGCCCATCCGCCTGGCGGCGCTGAGCCGGCTGCAGAGCATCTTCGTCTTCACCCACGACTCGATCTTCCTCGGAGAGGACGGGCCGACCCACCAGCCCATCGAGCAGCTGGCCGCGCTGCGGGCCATCCCCAACATCGAAGTGTGGCGGCCGGCCGATGCGCTGGAGACGGCGGCCTCGTGGGCGGCGGCGCTCGAGCGCAAGGAAGCGCCGACCGTGCTGGCCTTCACCCGGCAGAAATTGGCGCCGCTGCAGCGCGCGAAGGCGATCGGCGTGCGCACCGCGCTCGAGGGCGCCTACGCGCTCGTCGACGTGCCCGATCCCGACGTGGTCGTCATCGCCACCGGCAGCGAGGTCTCGACCTGCCAGGCCGCGCTGCAGCTCATCGACAAGCGCGTCAAGGTCCGGCTCGTCTCCATGCCGTGCGCCGAGCGGTTCCTCAAGTGGAGCGAGGAGAAACGACGCGCGCTCGTGCCGCAGGGCAAAGCGAAGCTGGTTGCTGTCGAGGCGGCCGGCGGGCTCGACTGGTATCGCATCGTCGGGGACGGCCTGGTCATCGGCATCGATCGCTTCGGCGCCAGCGCGCCGGAGAAGGCGCTGGCCGAAGCCTACGGCCTCACGCCGGAGAAGATCGGCGGTCGAATCAGCAGATGGCTCTCCCAGGGCGCTGGGTCGGATGCCAGGTGAGCATGGAGCGGTCGGGTCTGGAGAACTGGAGCGAGCGATGAAACCCGCGGAGAGGCTGAACGACTTCGGACAGAGCGCATGGCTCGATCTGATCGGACGCAAGCTCATCCGCTCCGGCGAGCTCAAGCGCATGGCCGAGGAGGACGGGATCCGCGGCGTCACCGCCAACCCGGCCATTTTCGAGAAGGCCATCGTCGAGTCGGACGAGTACGACGACGATCTGTCGAGATTGATCGCCGAGGGGAAATCTCCCCTGGAGATCTACGAGACGCTCGCCATCGCCGACGTGCGCGCCGCCTGCGACGTGCTGCGACCCTGGTTCGACAAGCTGCGCGGGGCGGACGGCTTCGTCTCGCTCGAGGTCTCGCCCTACATCGCGCGCGACACCAAGGCGACGGTGGCGGAGGCGAAGCGCTTCTGGAAGGCGGTCGACCGCCCGAACCTCTTCATCAAGATCCCCGCCAACCCTGAGGGGATCCCCGCCATCCGCCAGTCGATCGCCGCCGGGTTGAGCATCAACATCACTCTCATCTTCAGCGTCCGCGTCTACCAGCAAGTGATCGACGCCTACCTGAGCGGCCTGGAAGAACGCCTCTCGCGCGGCGAGCAGATCTCGCAGATCCACTCGGTGGCCAGCTTCTTCGTCAGCCGCGTCGATACCGCGGTCGACAAGCTGCTCGAGCAGAAGGGCGTCAAGGATCTGCAGGGCAAGATCGCCAATGCAAATGCAAAGGAGGCTTACCAGGTTTTCCTGAAGACCATCGCCTCCCCCCGCTGGAAGGCGCTGGAGGCGAAGGGCGCCACCCGCCAGCGGCCGCTCTGGGCCTCGACCGGCACCAAGAACAAGGCTTACAGCGACGTGCACTACGTCGAGCCGCTCATCGGCAAGGACACCGTCAACACCATGCCGCTCGGCACGCTGCAGGCCTTCAACGACCACGGCAAGGTGGCGGAGACGATCACGCAGGGAGTGGAGGAGGCGCGCGCGCAGCTGCGCAAGCTGGCCGAGCTGGGCATCGATCTCGAGCAGGTCTGCAAGAAGCTCACCGACGATGGACTCGAGCTCTTCTCCAAGGCCCTCGACGGCCTCTTGCACGCCATCGAGGCGCGCGCCGCCGCGCAGCGGAGCGTGAAGCAGATGCAGCTCAGCGAGAGGCTGGGCAAGGGGAAGGACGACGCCGCGCGCGGCATCGAGCTCGCGCGGGAGAAGAAAGCGGCGGCGCGACTCTGGGCCCGCGACGCCTCGCTTTGGGGAGAGAAAAACGTCGCCAAGGATCGGCTTGGCTGGCTCGACTCGACCCGTTTCGTGCGCGAGCAACTGGGCGACTTGAACGCTTTTGCGCGGCAGGCGGCGGAGCGATTCCGCCATTGCCTCCTCTTGGGGATGGGCGGCTCTTCGCTCTGCCCGGACGTGCTCGCCCGCGTCCTCGGCAAGCGCGAAGGCGGTCTCGAGCTGCGCGTGCTCGATTCCACCGCGCCCGATGCGGTCCGCAATGCGGCGAAGGGATTCGACCTCGACAAGACCCTCTTCCTGGTCAGCTCGAAGAGCGGCACCACCGCCGAGGTCTCGGCCTTTTATCGACACTATCGAGCGAAGATCGATGACGGCTCGCATTTCGTGGCCATCACCGATCCGGGATCGCCGCTGCACAAGCTCTCCGAGAAGGAGAAGTTCTGGCGCGCCTGGCTCAATCCCCCCGACATCGGCGGCCGCTACAGCGCTCTGAGCTGGTTCGGCCTCGTTCCGGCGGCCCTGCTCGGCCTCGACGTAGGCGAGATGCTGAAGAAAGCCGACGAGGTCGCGCTCGCCTCGCAGCCGCAGGTGCCGGTGCAGGAAAATCTCGCGCTGCGTCTGGGCGCGATCGCTTCTGGCCTGGCGAAGAACGGCGCCGACAAGCTGACCTTGCTCCTCAGCAAGGGCCTCTTGCCCTTCGGCGGCTGGGTGGAACAGCTCATCGCCGAGAGCACCGGCAAGAAAGGCCGCGGCATCGTGCCGGTGAGCGGCGAGCCGCCGGGAAAGAACTATGGCAGCGATCGGCTCTTCGTCGCGCTCTCGCTCGCCAGCGACGCGCTGGACGTCGGGTATCTCGCCGAGGGCGGACATCCGCTCTTGCAGTGGAAGCTCGCCTCGCCACTGGATCTGGCCGGGGAGTTCTTGCGCTGGGAGATCGCCACGGCGGTGATGGGCGCGCTGCTCGAGATCGATCCGTTCGACGAGCCGAACGTCGCCGAGGCCAAGGAGAAGACGAAAGCGATCCTCCGACAACCGCAGGCGGCGCTGGAGCCGTCGCTGCGCGCGCAAGGCCTGGCGCTCTTTGCCAGCCCCGAGCACGGACAGGTGCTACGCAAGGGGGCGGGTACGCAGGCCGCGGCCACGCCGGCCGGATGGATCGCCGCGCATCTCGCGCTCGCCCAGCCGGGCGATTACGTCGCGCTGCTCGCCTATCTGCCGCCCACGGGCGAGTTGGAGAACGAGTTCCATCAGCTGCAGGGCGCAGTCCGCGAGGCGACGAAAGCTGCCTGCACCTTCGGCTTCGGTCCGCGCTACCTGCACTCGACCGGCCAATTGCACAAAGGCGGACCCAACACCGGCCTCTTCTTGCAGATCACCAGCGACGGCGGCGAGGAATTGTCGATCCCCGGCGAGAGCTACGGATTCCGCGCGCTCTTCGCTGCCCAGGCGCGCGGCGATCTGGAGGTGTTGCAGGCCCATGGCCGGCGCGTCTTGCGCGTCCACGTCGAGGACGACAAGCCCGACAAGGCGCTGGCCGCGCTGCGCGAGGGCCTGCAGCGCCTGGCCAAATAGACTCCGGAGGGAGCGATGCAGCTGGCGATGCTGGGGCTGGGCAGGATGGGCGGCAACATGGTGCAGCGGCTGCTCAAGGGCGGGCACAAGGTGATCGCCTACGACGTCGATTCCAAGCGCGCCACCGAGCTGGCCGCGCTCGGCGCCGCGCCCGCCACGACTCTCGACGAGGTGATCGCTGCGCTGCAGCCGCCGCGGGTCGCCTGGTCGATGGTGCCGGCGGGCAAGATCACCGAGGAGCTGGTCAACTCGCTGGCCAGCCGCATGCAGCGGGGCGACGTCATCGTCGACGGCGGCAACGCCAACTTCCGCGATTCGCAAAGGCGCGCCAAGGAGCTGGCCGAGCGCGGCATCCACTTCCTCGACGCCGGCACGAGCGGCGGCGTCTGGGGGCTCAAGGTCGGCTACTGCCTGATGGTGGGCGGCGCGCCCGAGGCGTACGCCATCGTCGAGCCCGCGCTGCGCACGCTCGCGCCCGAGGGCGGGCTGATGCACACCGGGCCGGCCGGCAGCGGCCACTTCGTCAAGATGGTGCACAACGGAATCGAGTATGGCCTGATGACCGCCTACGCCGAGGGATTCGAGATCTTGAAGACTTCACCCTTCGGCGCGCTCGACTTGCCGAAGATCGCCGGCATCTGGCGCTCCGGCAGCGTGGTGCGCTCCTGGCTGCTCGAGCTCTTGCACGATGCCCTGCAAAGGGATCCCGGCCTCGACGGCATCCGCGGCTATGTCGAGGACAGCGGCGAGGGCCGCTGGACGGTGCAGGCGGCCATCGACCAGAACGTGCCCGCGCCGGTGATCACGCTCTCGCTCCTGATGCGCATCGCCTCGCGGCAAGAGGAATCGTTCTCGGCAAAAGTGCAAGCGGCGCTGCGCAACGAATTCGGTGGGCATGCGGTGAGGAAATCCTGAGGCCCGAAGCCTGATGCCCGAGGCCTGATGACATGCCCTACCGCCCCGAAGACGACGAGATCCCCAACCCGCTGCGGCCCGGGCTGCGCGCCGAGTCGGCGCCCGAGCCGTGCGCCGTCGTCGTCTTCGGCGCCAGCGGCGATCTGGCGCACCGCAAGCTGATTCCCGCGCTCTACAACCTGGCCGTGGGCGCGCACCTGCCGGCGGCGTTCGGCGTGGTCGGCGTCGCCAAGAGCGAATACAGCGACGATCAATTCCGCGCCGACATGCGCGAGGCGGTGGGGAAGTTCTCCCGCACCAAACCCATCGACGAGGACATCTGGGCGGACTTCGCCGCCGGCCTGCGTTACTCGCCGGGATCCTTCGACGATCCGCAGACCTTCGTCCGGCTCAAGGGCAAGCTCGAAGAGCTCGACCGCGCCCGGGCCACGCGCGGCAACCGCCTCTTCTACTTCGCCACGCCGCCCAGCACCTTCCCCACCCTGCTCACGCAATTGAAAAGCGCGGGATTGATCAATCCGCCGAGCGACCCTGCCTTCACCCGCGTCGTCATCGAAAAGCCCTTCGGCCGCGACCTGGCTTCGGCGCGCGCCCTCAACCGGCTCGTGCTCGAGACCTGCGACGAGCGGCAGGTCTTTCGCATCGATCACTATCTGGGAAAGGAGACCGTGCAGAATCTTCTGGTCTTCAGATTCGGCAACTCCATCTTCGAGCCGATCTGGAACCGGAAATACGTCGACCACGTCGAGATCACCGCCGGCGAGGAGCTCGGGATCGAGAGCCGCGGCAGGTATTACGAAGAGGCGGGCATCCTCCGCGACATGATCCAGAACCACGTGCTGCAGCTGGTCTGCCTCACCGCGATGGAGCCGCCGGTCGCCTTCGACGCAGACGCCGTGCGCGACGAGAAGATCAAGGTTCTGCGCGCCATTGAGACTTTCGACACTCCCGAGGAGGTGATGCGCAACGTCGTGCTCGGGCAATACACCGCGGGCAGCGTGGCGGGCACCGACGTGCCCGGGTACCAGGAGGAGAAGGACGTCGCCAAGGGCTCGCGCACGCCCACCTTCGTGGCCCTCAAGCTCAACATCCATTCCTGGCGCTGGGACGGCGTGCCCTTCTATCTGCGCTCGGGGAAGCGGTTGCCGAAGCGCGCCACCGAGGTCGCCATCCACTTCAGTCCCTTGCCGCATTCTCTCTTCGGCGACGGCCGCACGCAGCCCAACGTGCTCGTCATCCGCGTGCAACCGGAGGAGGGGATCGCGCTGCGCTTCTCGGCCAAGGTCCCCGGCGAGCGTTACCGGCCGCGCACCGTCTCGATGGATTTCCGCTACGGCACGACCTTCGGCTCGGCCAGCCCCGAGGCCTACGAGCGCCTCCTGCTCGATGCGCTGCGCGGAGATCAGACGCTCTTCACCAGGAAAGACGAAGTCGAGGCGGCCTGGAAGATCGTCGGCAACATCTTGAAGGTGACCGAAAGCGGCGAGTTCCCTCCGCCCTATTCCTACGAGGCCGGCACCTGGGGCCCGCAGGCCGCCGATCAGCTGATGGCGCAGGACGGCCGCGCCTGGAGGAGATTATGAGCGAGGCATTCACCGGCGAGCCGATCCCCGCGGGGCAAGCGCCGCGCGACCGGGACGAGCTGGTCATCCGCTTCGAGCAGGGCATCGATCTGCCCCGCATCAAGCAATTGTTGACCACGGCGCGCGAGCGCGGTGGGCAGTCGCCGGAGACGGTCTGCACCCTCAATCTCGTCGCCATCTACTTCACCGCCGCGCAGTACGAGCGGGCGCGCGAGGCGCTCGAAGCGGCGGGCACGCTGCATCCCTGCCGCCTGGTCGTGCTGGTCGCGGACACGGCCGTGGCGGCGGAATCGATCACGGCGCGCGTGTCGGTGGTGCGGCAGCTGGGCGCGATCTCGATGGAGCGGGTGGTGCTCACCGCCACGGGGCGGGCGGTGCGGCACCTGGAGTCGGCGATGCTCGGCCTGCTCGTGCCGGAATTGCCGATGGTGGTGGTCTGGGGCGGCCGGCCGATGGGCGATCTGCTCCAGCGCGCCGTCGAGTCGGCCGACCGGATCATCATCGACTCCGGCGCGCGGCCGCCGACGTATCTGGCGGAGATGGCGCAGCTGGTGGCGCGCGGGGCGCCTATCGGCGATCTCGCCTGGGCGCGAATCTTTCCCTGGCAGGCCCTGGCGGCGGACGTGCTCGACCTGCCCAACCTGCGTGAGCACCGCGGCAACATCAAGCAGACGCGCGTCGTCTGCGCCGGCGCGATCGGCGCCGAAGGCCTGCTGCTCGCCGGCTGGATGGTGTCGCGCAGCAAGCGGATCGAGGCCTCGGTCACCGCCGAGGGCGACGCGCCCGATCCCGGCGAGGAGAACACGAACCTCACCGGCATCGCGCGCACCGCGCCGGTGGGCTTGGGACAAGTGTCGCTCTTCCAGTTCGTGGCTCCGCCCGCCACCTTCACCTTCCGCCGCGAGAAGGGAATTCTCGTCGCCGAAGTGAAGGGCGACGACGACGGGGCTTGCGTCCATCGCGTGCGACTGCCGCAGGAGACGCCCGGGCGATTGCTCAGCCTGGAGCTGAAGCTGCTATCCGGCGTGGACGAGCTCTACGCCGCCTCGCTGCAGGCGGCTGCGCGCCTCTTGCCGCAGAGCAAGAGCTGATGTCGGAAGTCGCCATCGTCTCCGACGTGGCCGCCGCCGCCGCCGAGCTCTTCCTCGAGGCGACCGCCGGAGCCGCCGCGGCGCGGGGACGGGCGGCGGTGGCGCTCACCGGGGGCTCGAGCGCGGCGCCGCTCTACGCCCGGCTGCGCGGCATCGAGAAGATCCCCTGGCGCGATTTGCAAATCTTCTTTACCGACGAGCGCGCAGTTCCACCGGACGACGAATTATCGAATTTTGCAATTTTCCAGGGGGTCCTCGGCGGCCGCGTCGCGTCCGCCCAGGTGCATCGGCTGCGCGGCGAGGCGCGCGACCTCGACGAGGAAGCCCGCCGCGCAGCGCGCGAGATGCGCGAGACCCTGGGCGATCCTCCGCGGTTCGATCTGATGCTCCTCGGCCTGGGGCCCGACGGGCATGTGCTCAGCCTCTTCGCCGGAGTCCCCGGCAGCGCCGAGCGCGGCGACGACGAGCTCGTCCGGCATGTCGAAGCGCCGCAGCACATCGAGCCTCGCGTCGAGCGCCTCACCCTGATTCCCTTTCTCCTTTTGACGGCGCGCATGGCGGTCTTGCAGGTGGCGGGCGAGAAGAAGGCGCCGGTGCTGGCCCGTGCGCTCGAGGGTCCAGAGGATCTGGTCGGCTGCCCCGCGCAATGGCTGCGCCACGCCGTCGGTCGGGTGGTAGTGGTCTGCGACGAAGCCGCCGCCTCGCAGCTGTAGAGTACGGGTCCGCACGGTTGCCGTCCAAGCAGGCCCTCCCCAAGATGGGCAGATGTGGCGCCGCTTCCTCGGCTATGGGTTCGTCGGCTGGGCGCTGGAGGTCTCCTTCACTGCGCTCACCGACGGCGTTTCGCTGCGCGACCGGCGGCTGAAGGGCCACTCCTACCTCTGGATGCTGCCCATCTACGGCGCGGGCGGCCTTCTCCTCGAGCAACTGCACCACCACCTCCGCGCGCGGAGCGTACCGCGCTGGGGCCGCTCGCTCGCTTACATGGCAGGCATCTACTCGATCGAGCTCGGCAGCGCCGCGCTGCTCAGCCGCGTGATCGGCGAGGTTCCCTGGCGGTATCGGCGCGGCATCAACGTGCGCGGCTACGTGCGGATCGACTACGCGCCTTTCTGGTACCTGTGCGGCTGGCTCTTCGAATCGCTGGAGAGCGAGCTGCGCAAGATGGGCCGGCCCTCGCGCAAGACCTGGCGGCCGCGGCTCAGCGCACCAGCCGCAGATGCGGCCGCGCCGCGCCGCTCTTTTCCGACTGCTCCTGCTCAGGCGGCGGCTCGTCCTTGACCGCGGCGAGCATCGGGCGGCGCGCGGGACGCTGCTGCGCGGTCTCGACGACTTCGACGGGCAGGTCCTCCGGCCACACCTGTCCGTCGCCGTTGGCGTTGCTGGTGATGCCGAAGACCGCGGGCCAGGGGAGAGAGCAGCGGAAAGGCCTGCCGCCAAACGAGAGCGTCGCCTGGATGCGCTGGTCGTCGACCACCAGATCAGGAACCGAGTAGCGGTAGCTGAGATTGAGACGCAGGTGGGCGTCGCCCATGTATTGCGCAGGGACGACCACGCCCGGCCGGCGCGCGTCGAGGTGGACCATCGCCACCCCTCGCTTCAGATAGGAGAGCAGCGTCTCCCTCTTGTCCGGCACCCGCATCACCTCGATCGCTACTCCTGCCCGCCTCGGCCCGCAAGCGGTTTCACTACGAGTGTGCGGGCGCTGCGAACTGCAGCTCGTACAGGCGAGCGTACTCTCCTCTGTGCGCGAGCAGCTCGTCGTGCGTCCCCAGTTCCACGATGCGCCCCGCCGCGAGCACTGCGATGCGCGTCGCGTGGCGGATGGTGGAGAGTCGATGGGCGATCACCAGGCAGGTGCGGTGCTCCATCAGCCGGTCGAGTGCGCGCTGCACTTCGCGCTCGCTCTCCGTGTCGAGCGCGCTGGTGGCTTCGTCGAGCAAGAGGATGGGTGCATCTTTGAGCAGCGCGCGGGCGATGGCGATGCGCTGCCGCTGTCCGCCCGAGAGCGTCGCGCCGCGCTCGCCGACGATCGTGTCATAGCCGGCGGGCAGCGCGCGGATGAAACCGTCGGCGCGCGCCGCTTCGGCCGCCGCCTGCAGCCGCTCTTCCGCCACCGCCGGCTGGCCGTAAGCGATGTTGGCGCGGACCGTGTCGTTGAAGAGGAAGGTCTCCTGCGCCACGAGAGCGATCTGCGCGCGCAAGCTGGAGAGTGAAGCTTCGCGCAGGTCGCGGCCGTCGAGGGTGATGCGGCCCTCGGTGGGATCGGCGAAGCGCGGCAAGAGATTGAGCAGCGTCGTCTTTCCGCCGCCGGAGGGGCCGACCAGCGCGACCACCTCTCCTTTGCGCAGCACGAGGTCGACGCTGCGCAGGACCAAAGGCGCCGCCTCCCAGGCCTTGGCCTTCGATCCGTCGGCGGCGAAGCTCCCTCCACCGCCGTTCTCCCGCGCAGGGTAGCGGTAGGAAACGCGGTCGAAGCGCACCTCCTCGGCGAAGCGGGGCAATTCCAGCGGGCCGGAGACGGGCTCGACCGGCTCGTCGAGGATTTCCCAGAGGCGCTGCGCGCCGGAGAGGCCCTGTGTCACGCCCTGGCCGGTGCCGCCGAGGCTCTTGAGCGGCTGGTAGAGGAGCACGATGGTGGCGAGAAAGGAGATGACCCGCTCCGGCTGGAGCTGTCCGGCGGAAACGGCGCGGGCCGCGAAGACGACCGTGGCGGCGATCCCGACGGCCGCCATCCATTCCAGGGTTGGCGTGAAGATGGCGCGGACGAAGAAGCTCTTGCTCATGGTGCCGAGGAAGCGCTCCTGCTCGGCGGCGAGCTTCTCCCGCTCGTAGCGCTCCATGCCGAAAGACTGGACGATGCGAACACCCTGCAGCGCCTCGTGGAGGATGGTGTAGAGGACGCCGATCTGCTCCTGGCCGCGGTCGGCGATCCTCTTCAGGCGCCGGGCGAAGCGGAAGATGGGCCAGACGATGAGCGGCACGGCGACGAAGGCGAGCAGCGCCAGCCGCCAGTCGAGGGCGATGCTGAGCGCGAGCAAGACCAGCACCTGCATGCCGTCGCGCAGGTAGGCGGCGACTCCGTAGGTGACGGCAAACTCGACGGCGGCGACGTCGTTGGCGAAGCGCGAGAGCAGATCGCCGGAAGCGCTGCGGGCAAAGAAGGCGGGCGGCAATTCGAGGAGCTTCTTGTGCAGTGCGAGGCGCAGGTCGGCCACCACGCGCTGGCCGAGCATTCCCATGCAGTAGAACTGTCCGAAGTACGCAGCGCCCCGGACGATGCTGATGGCGAGAATCAAGATCGGCAGGGCGCGGAGCGCGGTGTCGCGCGAGATCGCGCCCGGGTTCCGCAGGAAGGGGAGCGCGGAGGCCAAGGTGCCGGCGTCGAGAGCGCCGCCTTTGAAGATGAACTGGAACATCGGCCCGACCAGCCAGCCGAAGGCGCCGGTCGCCGCCGAGAGCACCACCATGGCGAGGATGGCGACCCCGAGCAGGCCCAGGTGCGGCCGCAGCGAGGCGAGCAGGCGCCGATAGCTCTGCACGGGCGCCTTCTATCACGAGCACTTTTCTGCTACGTCGCGGCGATGCTGGAGACGGCAGGGCGGGCGCTCTTTCGCTGGCGGAGCTTCACTCCTCTGGCGCTCCTCGCGGTTGCCATTCCTTTGCTCTGGCGCAGCCGCGGGACGGCGAGCGCGCTGTGGTACGTCGGCGGACTTTTGCTCTGTCTTTCCGGACAGGCCCTGCGCGCCTGGGTGCTCGGGCTCGTGCCCGAGGGCACCTCGGGGCAGAACGAGACGCTGGAAGCCGATCGGCTCAACACCACCGGCCCCTACGCCCTGATGCGCAATCCTCTCTATCTGGGGAATCTCGCCATCACCCTCGGCCTCTGCCTGATCGCGCACGACCTCTGGCTGCTCGCCGCGGTGGCGCTGCTCTTCGCGCTCCAGTACGCGGCGATCATCGCTGCGGAAGAGAAGTTCCTCGCCGAGCGGTTCGGCGAGCAGTACCAAGCCTATCGCGCCGGGGTGCCGCGATTCTGGCCGCGCCTTGCGAAGATGCATGCCGCTCCCTGGAACTGGAAGCGCGCGCTGAAGAAGGAGCACAACCCTGCCGCGGCGTGGATCGCCATCGCCGTCGTTCTTCTCGGGCTCGATCACCGGACGCGCTGGCCCTACCTGCTCGCGCTTGCGCTCCTGGCCGCCGCCTGGCTCTCGGTGAAAGGCTGGAAGCACCGCTGGCTGCGCGGCAGCTTCGCCGCGGACTTGCGGCGGCGGCTCAGCGCGCGCTGATCTCGACGATCTCGTGCGGCGGCAGATGGAGAAGTCCCCGCCGCACCGCCACCAGCTCGCGCGCCAGCTCCACGGCCGTGGCAGGCCGATCGTCGGGACTCTTCGCCAGGAGCCGTTCGGTCAACGTGCACAAGGCAGGAGGCGCTCCGGGATTGATCCGCTGGAGGGCGGGCGGCTCGTTGCCGACGATCGCCTCGAGCAACTCCAGCTGATTGACCTGGGCGAAAGCGGGGCGGCCGGCGATCAGCTCGTAGAGCGTCGTGCCCAAGGCGTAGAGATCGCTGCGGCGGTCGAGCTCCTCGCCGCGCGCCTGCTCGGGGGACATGAAGCGATAGGTTCCGACCACGCGGCCGTGGTCGGTGATCCGATCGTCGGCGAAGCGCTTGGCGAGCCCGAAGTCCACCAGGATGGCCCGGTGACCGGGAGTGACGAGGACGTTGGAGGGCTTGATGTCGCGGTGGAGCAGGCCGCGGGCGTGGATGAAGGCGAGGCCGTCGCAGACTTGCGCGAGCGCCTCGCAGAGGGCGGCGAGGCGGAGCGGCTGGTTCTGCTCGACCTGCTCCTCTTCGCTGAGCAAGGCGTCGACGCTGGTCTCGAGCGTGAGCCGGCGCGCCCGGGCCGCGGCGAGCAGCGCGCCGGAGTCGGGCTCGGCGAAGAGGACGTCGAGGTCGACGCCCTCGGGCGCGTCCGATTCCGGCCCCGGCTCGAGCGGCTGCTCGGCGGCGACCGTCAGCCATTCGCGCAGCGCCAGGCCGTCGACGAATTCCATCGAGAGCCAGGGGATGGCGTCCTCCTCGCCGGCATCGAGGACGCGGACGATGTTGGGATGGTGCAGGTTGCGGAGGGCGCCGAACTCGCGCTGCAGGCGGCGGGTCGCGGCAGGGTCGGTGCCCGGAGGGAGCATCTTCAGGGCGACGGTGACGCCGGTCCTGGTGTCGAGCGCGCGGAAGACCGCCCCCAGGCCGCCGCGGCCGACCTGGCGCTCGAGTCGAAATGGACCGAACCAACCTCGCATCGGGGCAACAGTAGCCCAGCAGGAGGGCTGTGCCGAAATGTCAGACTGCAGGTCTACGATGGCAAGATGGAAAACCAAAAACCGGGCCCGGGCCCGGGCTCGTACTCGGTCGCGGGAACGGGGACGCCAACGGGCGCGGAACAGATTCTGTTCGACCATGAAAAACTCGAGGTCTATGTGGTTGCGCGCGAATTCCTCGAAATGACGTACCCATTCCTTCGACGGAAGATGTCGCGCTCGCTTCGAGAGCAATTCGAAAGGGCGTCCTTGAGCATCGTCGCGAACATTGCGGAAGGCGCTGGCAAAACTTCCCGAGCAGACAAACAACGCCTCTATGAAATCGGCCGTGGCAGCACGACCGAAACCGCGGCCCTTCTCGATGCCATGCGCAGCCGCGAAGCCATCGCGGTGGAGGAATACCAGCGAGCGCGGTCGCTGCTCATCCGCGTGAAACAGATGCTCAGCCGCCTGTCCGGACCGCCGCGTAGCACTTGAGTCGGCCGCACCCGTCGGCGTCCACGTACCCGTGAACGTCGGCGAACCCGGGCCCGGGCCCGGCTTTTGGTCTACATTGCAGGAGTGCCGCGCATCGCGAGAGACCTCCAGGCCCTCAAGGCCGAAGTCCTCCAGCGGCCCCTCCCCCGCCACGTCGGCATCATCATGGACGGCAACGGCCGCTGGGCGGCGCAGCGCGGGCTGCCGCGGATCGAGGGCCACCGCAAAGGCTCCGACTCGGTCAGCGAAGTGACCCGCGCCGCGCGCCGGCTCGGCCTGCCGGCGCTGACTCTCTACGCGTTCTCCGCGCAGAACTGGGAGCGCCCGCCCGACGAGGTCGAAGGCCTGATGGACCTCCTCCGCGAATATCTCTTCAAGGAGCGCGCCGAGATCATGGACAACGACATCCGGCTGCACGCCATCGGCGACCTCGACCGCCTGCCCGCCCGGGTCCGCGAGCCCCTCGACGAGCTCCGCCGCGACAGCGCCGGCAACTTGAAAATGATTCTCACTCTCGCTCTCAGTTACGGCGGCCGCGAGGAGATCATCGCCATGGTCCGCAAAGTGGCCGAGGACAAGCTGCGCCCCGAGCAGATCGACGCCAAGGCCGTCGAGGACCGCCTCTGGACCGCGGGCCTCCCGCCGCTGGAATTGGTCGTGCGCACCAGCGGCGAGGTGCGCGTCTCCAACTTCCTTCTCTGGCAGCTCGCCTACGCCGAGATCCACCTCAGCGAGACCCTCTGGCCCGACTTCGGCGAGCTCGATCTGCTGCTCGCGCTGGAGGACTTCCAGCGCCGCGAGCGTCGCTTCGGCAAGACCAGTGCGCAGCTGCGCCGCTCCTGAAAAGATGACCGGCGACAAGCGCAACCTGGCTGTCCGTGTCGCCACTTCGCTCGTGCTCTTGCCGCTCGTGCTCTGGCTGATCTGGCAGGGTGGCATCTGGTTCGCCCTGCTCCTCTCCGTGGCCGCGGCCGTCTGCGCGCTCGAGCTCAACCTCCTCCCCTCGAATCTGCCTGTCGCCCTCGACGGACCCAAGAAGTCGCGCTCCGCCGTCGTAGAGGAGATCGAGGAGCTCGAGCTGGAGAGCGCGGTCATCACCGGCGCCGGCATCGTCTCGGTCGGCGGCGCCTTCCTCATCCCGCTGCTCGGCGAGATCGAGCTCGGCTTCGTCTCCAGCGAGGCCGTCCTCACGGCGGTGCTGATCATCGCCTTCGTCGACTCGCTCTTCTTCGAGGAGCAGCTGGCGCGAAGCCCGCAGCGCGTCGGCCTCGCGGTGCTCGGCGTGATCTATCCCGGCCTGCTCCTCGCTGCGCTGGTGCGGCTGCGGCAGCTCGACCGCGGTGAGTGGTGGATCATCTTCGCCATCACCGTCACCTGGCTCAACGACACCGGCGCATACTTCGCCGGCCGCGCTTTCGGCAGGCGCAAGCTCTTTCCCCGCATCTCGCCGAGCAAGACCTGGGAGGGAGCGATCGGGGGAGCGGCCGGTTCCATCCTCGGCGCGCTGGTCGTGCAACACTTCTGGCTCCCGGCCCTTCCCGCTTGGGGCGCTGCAGCGATCGGCGCCGGCGCCGCCGTGCTCGGCCCGCTCGGCGATCTCTCGGAATCGATGCTCAAGCGCGCTTTCGGCCGCAAGGACAGCGGCCGGCTGTTGCCCGGCCACGGCGGCCTTCTCGACCGCGTCGACTCGCTCCTCTTCAACGCCCCCTTTGTCCTCTTCTGTGCACGCCTCTTCCTCTGAAGCTGCTGGCGCTGGCTGCCGTGCGCATTTAGACTGCCGCGCTCATGGGTTCAGTCGCGTTCACGCTCGTCTCCTTCGCGGTGGTCATCACCGTGGTGGTCTTCTTCCACGAGCTCGGCCACCTGCTCGTCGGCAAGAAGCTGGGTGTCAAGGCGATCCGCTTTTCCATCGGCTTCGGCCCGCGCCTCTTCGGCTTCACCTGGGGCGACACGGAATATCGCGTCAGCGCGCTGCCGCTGGGCGGATACGTCAAGTTCGCCGGAGACAACCCTTACGAAGAGGTCGCCCCCGAGGACCGCGGCCGCGCCTTCCTCGAACAGCCGCCCTGGAAGAAAGGCCTGATCGCTTTCGCCGGGCCCGCCGCGAATTTCGTGCTCGCGGTGGTGCTCTACTTCATCGTCTTCGCTGCGCCCCACCAGGAGCTGGCCGCGCAGGTCGGCTACGTCAAGCCGCAGTCGCCTGCCGCAGCGGCGGGCCTGCGCTACGGCGACAGGATCGTCGCCATCGACGGCGAGCCGGTCGACGGTTGGAGCTCGCTGCAAGAGAAGATCCGCGCCAAGGCGGGCGAGCCGCTGCAGATGACGGTGCTGCGCGCGGGCCGCACCGAGACCTTGCGCATCGTCCCCGCGGTCCACGAGGAGACCAATCCCATCGAGACGGTGCGGCACGGCCGCATCGGCATCTCCGCCGTGCCGCGCACAGCCGAAGTGACCGTCGTCTCGCCCGACTCGCCGGCCGGACGAGCGGGGATGAAGACCTTCGACAAAGTGGTGCGGCTGGAGGGCGAGCCCATCTCCAACTGGGAGCAGCTCGCCGACAAGCTCGCGCAGCGCGACGGCCCGGTTCAGCTCGAAGCGCTTCGGCCCAAGCCGGTGGCGGCGCCGGGCGCGACGCTCTGGGTGGACCAGCCGACGCAATTCTCGCTGCCCGCTCCGCCGCAGCCGGGCGAGTACGGCCTCGAGGCGAGCGACCTGACCATTTTCGTGGTGCAACCCGGCTCAGCCGCCGAAGAGGCCGGGCTCAAGCGCGCTGACCGCGTGCTCAGGGTCGGCGGCGTCGTCGCCCTCTCCTGGACCGATGAGGTCGACGCCGCCCTCAAGGCCGCCGGCACCTCGCCCGTGCAGATGGTGGTCCGCCGCGAAGGCCGCGAGCTCGCCCTCACCGTGCGGCAGCATCTGCGGGAGGAGCACGACGATGCCGGCGTGCTCGTCAAAGTCCCCGACCTCGGCGCGCTCCCCGACGTGAACAGCTTCGGCGACGCGGAGCGCATCTGGGTCCGCTACGGGGTCGCCGATGCGGCCCGCCGCGCGGTCGTCGGCACGGCGGGCTTCGTCCGCGCGCAGGCCCTCGGCATCGCGCGCATCGTCACCGGGCGCATCTCCAGCAAGGCCATCGGCGGCCCGCTGATGATCGCTGACGTCGCGCGCAAGGCGGCCGAGCAGGGGTGGCGCGACCTGATCGTCACCATGGGCGCCATCAGCGTCGTCCTGGGGCTGATGAACCTGCTGCCGGTCCCGGTGCTCGACGGCTTTCATGTCCTCTCCGCCGCCATCGAGGGCGTGCGGCGGCGGCCGCTCTCGCTGCGCTTCCGCGAGGTGGCGAATCTCGTCGGCATCGCCATGCTCATCGCGCTGATGCTCTTCGCCTTCCGCAACGACGCCCTGCGCTGGAAGTGGTTCGAGTAGTGCGGCTCGTCGCGCTCGACACTTCATCGCCCATTCTCTCTTGCGCCCTGGTCGAGGACGACCGCATCCTCGCCGAGGCGCAACATCATCCGCCCGCGAAGGCGGGCGATCTTCTTCCCCAGGCGTTGCTCGACATCTGCGGGGGCAGCTTCGAAGGCGTGCAGGGGATCGCCGTCGGAATCGGCCCGGGCTCCTTCACCGGCCTGCGCGTCGGGCTCGCCTGCGCCAAGTCGCTGGCGTATGCGCTGAAGATTCCCCTCGCGGGCGCCTCGAGCCTGCGCGCGATGGCGGGGCCGGGCCTGGTCTGCGCGGCTCTCGAGGCCCGCAAAGGCGAGCTGTTCATCGCCCTCTACCGCGAGCGCGCGGAGGTGTGGCCGGAGCAGGTGATTCGCGCTGCCGACCTGCCGGGGAAGCTGCGCGCGCTGGGCGAACCGGTCGCGGTCGCCGAGCCGCCGCCTCGCGCGGCGGAGATCGCGCGACTCTGTCTGCCCAGGCTCGCCGGCGCCTCTTTCGATGCGGAGGCTTGCTTCGCGCTTGCGCCCAATTATCTCCAGCCCAGCACGGCCGAAGTGGCGTTGGCAGAAGGCCGCGTGGGAGGGCTGCCGCGATGAATCTCCTTTTCGCCTTTCTCCTCGCCGCTCCCACGCAGCTCGCCTTCCTCACCCAGCCCGGCCAGACAGGCACCGGCGTCTGCTCCCCGAAAGTGACCGTCGAACTGGAGGACGCAGGCGGCGCGACGGCCATGGCTCCCGCGCCGGTTGCGCTGACCCTGACCGGGCCGGACGCGTTCTTCTCCGCCGCCGACTGCACCGGACCGATCATCGACCCGAACGGCGGGCTGATCATCCCGCGCGGGGGCAGCAACGCCAGCTTCTACTTCCTCCATCCGCACGTCGGTCCGCTGCCCTTGACGGTCAGCGGCGATCCATACGCGGCGGTCACGCAATCCTGGACGGTGGTTGCCGCCCCGGGCGTGGCCATGGGCCTCACCTTCCTCGGCATCGGCTCGGTGAGCATCAAGCAAAGCGCCTGTTCCGAGGCATTGAGCTACGTCTTCCACGACATCAACGGTGCGCTCGTCACCGCGCCGCGGGCGCTCACGGTGATCTACTCGCCCGCCGACTACGTCGAATTCTACTCCGACGCTTCCTGTCGCAGCCGCCGCCTGCTCTCGGCCGATCTGCCCGCCGGCTCCTCCGGCAGCCAGGTCTACGTCCGCGCCGGTCTGATCGGCGCTTACACCGTGCGGGCGGCCTCCCCGGGGCTCGAGCCGTCCACGGTGCAAGTGCTCATCAGCGGCGGGCCCCAGGGCTGCGCCTCGGCGCACGCCTTATGGCCGGCGCTCGCTCTTCTTCCGCTGCTCCGCCCGCGCAGATCACGTTAGAGTCTCTTGGTGATGCGCAAATACAAGGTGGCGATCGCCGGCGCGACCGGCGTTGTCGGCCGCGAGATGATCAAGGTCCTCGAGGAGCGCGAGTTCCCCGTCTCCGAGCTCTTACCCCTCGCCTCCGAGCGGAGCGAAGGGCAGAAGCTCGAGTTCCAGGGCCGCGAGGTGGTCGTGCGCCGGCTCAAGCCGGACTCCTTCGCCGGCGTGGACATCGCGCTCTTCTCGCCCGGCGCGTCGGTCTCGCGCGAGTTCGCGCCCCACGCGGCTCGCGCGGGAGCGGTGGTGATCGACAACTCCAGCGCCTTCCGCATGGAGCAGGACGTGCCGCTGGTGGTCCCCGAGGTGAATGCCCACGCGGTGGCGCAGGCGCTCAATCGCCGGCGCATCATCGCCAACCCCAACTGCAGCACCATCCAGCTGGTGGTGGTGATGAAGCCGCTCCACGACGCCGCTGGCCTGGAGAGGGTGATCGTCTCGACTTATCAGTCCGTCTCCGGCGCCGGCCAGAAAGGGATCGACGAGCTGGAGTCGCAGTCGCGCGCGCTCTTCAGCCTGGGCGAGATCGCGCCCAGCAAGTTCCCCCATCGCATCGCTTTCAACCTGCTCCCGGAGATCGGAGGGGCGCGCGACGACGGCTACACCGAGGAGGAGATGAAGATGGTCAACGAGAGCCGGAAAATCCTCGGGCTCCCGCAGCTGGCCGTGTCAGCCACCTGCGTGCGCGTGCCGGTCTTCTACTGCCACTCCGAGGCGGCCCACCTCTTCTTCAAGGAGCCGCTCAGCCCCGATCAGGCGCGCGAGATTCTCCGCAAGGCGCCGGGCGTGAAGGTGATCGACGACCTCAAGGAGCACGTCTATCCCATGCCGGTCCTCGGCGCGGGCGACGACGACACGCTCGTCGGCCGCATCCGCAAAGACCTCACCGCGCCGAACGGTCTCGCGCTCTTCATCGTCTCCGACAACCTGCGGAAGGGCGCGGCGACGAATGCCGTGCAGATCGCCGAGCTGCTCGTTCGCGATCACGCCGCCGCGCTGCGAAGCGCTTCCGCCTGACAAAGTGTCACCGCCGGCGTGAACCTGGGCCGACATTTTGACAGCAGCGGCTCTCGGGCGCCGCAGGCGGGAAGCCTTTCCGCTGGCCTCTCTCTTGCTAAGGCCACGAGCGGGATGCGCCTCGCTTCCGTTCTCGCGCTTGCCGCGGTCGGGCTGCCTTGTGCGGCGCGCGCCGCCGTCAAAGTGCTGGTCAACGGCGGAACCTCCGACGTGCTGGTCGGCGCCGCGAACTGCAAGACGCTGGGCCTCAACATCACCTGGACGCTGCCGCAGGTGCCGGTCGGCGGCGACAAGGTGCAAGTCCTGGGGCTGCGCAGCGCGAGCAACTGCACTTCCTTGACCGTGAGCGATCCCGACAAGGTTTTTTTCACGCAGTCGCCGCCGGCTGCACAGGCCGGGGCGTTCGTCGTCACCTCCGCTCAGCAGATGGTCATCCTCTCGACCAGCGACGGCGGAGTGTCGAGCACCTGCGACGATCCGCTGGTCACGGCGCGCACCTCCGCAAACCCGCTCACCACCGTCGCCTGCGTGCAGTATCAATTCCCTCCCAGCCTCACCACCGGAACGCAGGTCGACACCGGCTCGGTCAACGTCAGCTTCGCTCTCGCCAAGCCACAGCCGCCCACCAACCTCGACGTCGCCGGAGGCGACCTCCACCTGCGCATCTCCTGGTCGCCCGGCGACGCCGCGGAGAAGATCGGCTCCTACGACGTGCACGTCGTTCCGGCGGGACAGACGCCCGACGGCGGCCCGGCCGACACGGTGACCGGGACCAGCGACGACCTCACCCACACCGACGACGGCACGAAACTGCAGAACGACGCAGGCTATTCGGTCACCGTGGTCGCCACCGACGTCTACGGCAACGTCTCCGATCCATCGGCCGCCGCGCTGGGCAGCCCGCATGCCGTCGCCGACTTCTACAACCACTACCGCGACGTGGGCGGGGGCGCGCTGGGCGGCTGCTCGAGCGGCGGCACGGGCGCGTGGGTCGCGGGGCTGGCGCTCGTCGCGCTGCTCTTCGCGCGGCGCAAGCGCAAGGGC
This sequence comes from Deltaproteobacteria bacterium, assembly GCA_005879315.1. Lineage (GTDB taxonomy): Bacteria > Myxococcota > Myxococcia > Myxococcales > 40CM-4-68-19 > 40CM-4-68-19. Next base: position 41,406 of record VBLC01000060.1, read on the forward strand.
GCGCTCCTGGCGCTTGCTCTGCTTGCGCCGGCCTTGCGCGCCGCCGATCCGCCGCCGCGCAAGGCGCTGATCGGATTCGACATCGGCCGCTACGATCCGCAGGTCGACAGCGAGTCTTCGCTGAACGGCGCCACGCCCTACCACGACGTCTTCGGCTCGAGAAAGCCGCTCCGCTACCAGCTGGAGGTGGACTGGGAGGTGGCCCATCCCTTCGGGTCGCTGCTCGTCGGCGGCAAGATCGGCTTCTGGCAGAACGCCGGCAAGGCGGTGGAGCTGCAGCCGGTCAACGGCCAGTTCGTGCAGTCGCAAGACAGCGTCACGCTCGACATCATCCCCTTCAGCGCGCTCTTGACCTGGCGCTTCGACTGGCTGGCCGATCGCTACCCGCGCTTCCCCTTCGTGCCCTACGCGCAGGCGGGCCTCTCGCGCGCGCTCTGGATCTCCTACAACGGCACGGGCTCGGTCTCGCACCCCGAGCGGGTCTCCGGCGGCAGCGGCTCGGGCTGGACCAACGGCTACACCACCGCCCTGGGGATGGCGCTCAATTTGAACGCCATCGATCCGTCGCTGGCGCGCGAGGCGTATATCGACACCGGCATCCAGCGCTCCTCGCTCTTCGCCGAGTATGGCTGGACGCATCTGGACAACTTCGGCAAGAGCGGCGCGCTCATCTTGAGCGACAAGGGCTGGCGCTTCGGGCTCGCCGTCGAATTCTGAAGTTCCCAGCTCGGCTGCCATGCGCGGACCAGCGCACCTGATCGGGTGCGCCCGGAGACTGTCGCCATCCGGCATGGACCCGAAGCACCTCCGGTGATCACCGGACAAGCTCGCGCAGACCGGAGAAGCGGCCACGTCGTTATCTTGCGCGGCCTCAGGATTCCATGCCTCAATGGTTTCGCTCATTGAACCTGACCACTGCCAGCTCTCCTCCGAGCATCGGCCGGGTCTTGGATGCAGGAGGGTGATGCGCACTTCTGCCGCGATGAGAAGAGTGACGGCGCTGCTGCTGGTCCTGATGGCGGCGAGCGCGCCGCCCGCGGCGGCGGTCGAATTGCAGGACGGCAAGCTCTCCATCAACGGCTACGGATCCTGGGGCTACGGCGCCACCAACCTGAACGATTACTTGGTCGCCGGACACGGCGGCGACTTCGACTCGGGCGATTTCGCGCTGGCGCTCACGAGCCGCCTTTCCGACCGGGCCGTGGCCGCAGCCCAGCTCCACTTCTTCCCCGAACGCACCGGCCTCTCTCTCGACTGGGCGTTCGGAGAATGGCGGTTCTCCGACCTCTTGCGCGTGCGCGCCGGAGTGCTCAAGCACCCGTTCGGCATCTTCGGCGAGGTGATCAACGTCGGCACGCTGCGTCCCTTCTTCCTCATCCCGAGCAGCGTCTACGGAGCGACGGAGATCTCCGGCTCCGGCGTCAACGGCCTGGCGTTCAGCGGCGTGATCCACCCGGGCAAGGGATGGGAGCTCAGCTACGACCTGTACGGAGGATCGCTCAAGCTGCACGTGGAGGAGGTGATCTCCAAGGTCCTCCAGCAGGTGCAAGGCACCCTTCAGCCGGGCGGCACGCTCGAGATCGGAGTCGAGGAGACCAAGTACGTCCTCGGGGGGCGACTGATCGCGTCCACGCCGCTGGAGGGGTTCGAGGTGCGCCTCTCTGCCTACGGCACGCCGATCCGCGAGGAGAACGGACCGCGCGTCGTCGTCGGCCCCTCACTCCAGTACACCGGCGAAGCCTTCAGCGCGCGGCTCGAGTACTTCTTCTTCCACGAGACATATCAGCGCGCGCATGCCGCTTACGCCGAGGCGGCCTACTTCCTCACCGAGAAATTTCAAGTCGGCGCTCGCGCCGAGATCTACCACACCACCCCGTTCCAGGCGCCGATCGACTCTTCCCTCTTCGAGCACCGCGAGCTCGCCGCCACCTTCAACTACTGGTTCGATCCGGGGCTGGTGGTGAAGCTCTCCTTCCACGCCATCGACGGCAATCGCTTCGCCTTCCCCGTGCCGCTCGACGACGCTCTTCTCGCCGGCTCCCTCAAGCGCACCACCTTCGCCTCCATCGCAGGCGTGCAGTTCAGCTTCTGATGACACGCCTCTTCCTGCTGCTGACCACCCTCCTCCTCGCCGACGCCGCCGGCGGGGCCGAGCCAGGCTTGCGCGTGGTGGTCAACGAGGCCAATCCCGTCACCTCGCTCTCGCGCGAAGAGCTGGCCGATCTCTTCCTCAAGAAGGTTTCCTCCTGGGGTGACGGCACGCTGGTCCTCCCCGTCGATCAGCTGGAAGAGACCGCGGTGCGCGAGAATTTCAACCGCGAGATCCTGCGCAAGAGCAGCAACGCCGTCCGCGCCTACTGGCAGCAGCGCATCTTCGCCGGACGCGACATTCCTCCTCCCGAGAGGGAGAGCGACGGTGCGGTGCTCGCCTTCGTCCGCCGCAACCGGGGCGCCATTGGCTACGTCTCGGCGGAGTCCTCGATGGCAGGGGTGAAGGCTTTGACGGTGCGCAGGTGATCCGCCGCCTCAACTTCCGGCAGAAAGTCCTTCTCGGCCCGGGCGTCGGCTTCAGCCTGCTTCTGGTCCTCTTGCTGGTGACCTATTCGCTGGGCAAGCGCAACGAGGCGCAGCTGGAGCGCATTCACAACGAGTATCAGCCGGCGCTCGAGCTGACCCGCGATCTGCAGGAGATCCTCGGCAACTTCCAGCAGACGATGCGGGACGCGGTCGCTTCCGAGGAGGAGGGCCAGCTCACCCATGCGGACGTGCTGGGCGCCCAATTCTTCGCGCGGCTGATCGAGTGGAAGAGGCTCGCGGGAAGCGACCCGGCCCGCCTCGACGTGCTCGCCACGGCCTTCTCGGAATACTACGCGCTCGGCCTCGCGACGAGCAGGATGATGATCCAGAAGAAGCGAGGCGACGAGGTGCTCGCGCGGCTTCAGGCCATGACCGCCGCCTACCGGGACCTGCGAGACCTGCTGGCCGCGGATGGTGCTCAGGCCCGCCAAGGCATGGATGAGGCCATCGCCGGCGCCCCGGCGCTGCAGCGGCGCGCGATGCGCTGGAGCGCGGGGCTCATCCTGGTGTCGGTGCTGCTCGCCAGCCTGCTGTCGATGGCCTTTGCTGGGGGTCTCTCGCGCCGCGTCGATGCGCTGCGCGACGCCTCGGCCCGCGTGGGAGGAGGGGATCTCGACGCACGCGTCGATGACGCGGGCAACGACGAGCTGGGCGACCTGGCCCAGAGCTTCAACCGGATGGCTCGCTCACTGCGCGAAATGCTGGTGGCTCGCTCCGCCGCCGAGGACGCGAACGTCGCCAAGAGCCAGTTCCTCGCCAACATGAGCCACGAGATCCGCACGCCGATGAACGGCATCATCGGGATGGCGGAGCTCTTGCTCGACACCGACCTGCAGCGCGAGCAGCGCGAGTACGTCCGCATGGTGCTCTCCTCGGCCGAGACGCTCCTCCGGGTGATCAACGACATCCTCGACTTCTCCAAGATCGAAGCCGGCAAGCTGGAGATCGATCCAGCGCCCTTCGATCTGCGCGATGCGCTGGGCGATCTGATCAAGCCGCTGGCGGTCCGCTCGGGCGAGAAGAGTCTGGAGCTGATGCTGCAGATCGCGCCCGACGTCCCCGACGCCTTGATCGCCGACTCCGCCCGCCTCGGACAGATCCTCGTCAACCTGATCGGCAACGCCATCAAGTTCACCGCCGAAGGGGAGATCGTCGCCCGGGTGGCCCTCGTCTCGCGGGAAGGAGAGACGGCGCTGCTGCGCTTCTCAGTCACCGACACGGGCATCGGTATCCCCAAAGACAAGCACCAGGCGATCTTCGAGGCGTTCACCCAGGCCGACACCTCGACCACCCGCAAGTTCGGCGGCACCGGGCTGGGCCTCACCATCTCCTCGCGCATGGTGGCGATGATGGGCGGGACCCTCGGCCTCGAGAGCGCGCCGGGAAAGGGCAGCACCTTCTTCTTCGACCTGCCGGTGAAGGTCCAGGCCGAGGAGGCAGGCGCGACCGCGCGGATTCCGCCGGACATCAACGATCTCCCCGTGCTGGTGGTCGACGACAACGCCACCAACCGGACCGTCCTCCAGGAGATGCTGCGCAGCTGGGGGATGTTGCCCACGGTCTGCGTCGACGCCGCGCACGCCTTGGCGCAGCTCGATGCGGCCGCGAGCGCGCAGCGCCCTTTCCGGCTGGCGCTCCTCGACGCGCAGATGCCGGTGATGGACGGGTTCGAGCTGGCCGGGCGCATTCGCTCGCACGCCGGGCTGCGCGGCGGGGCAATCCTCATGCTCTCCTCAGCCGGCGGCAGCGGGCAGAGTGCGCGCGCCAAGGAGGCCGGAATCTCGCTGACGCTGGTCAAGCCCATCAAGCAGTCCGAGCTGCTCGATGCCATCATGACCGCTCTTGGCCAGGGTCAGGAACAGGTCGAGCCGCAGAGTGCCGTCGTCCGGAGGGGAGGGCTGCGGCTGCACATCCTCCTCGCCGAGGACAATCCTGTGAACCAGCGCCTCGCGCGCACCCTCCTGGAGAAGCAGGGGCATACCGTGCTCCTGGCGCACAACGGGCGCGAGGCGCTCGCGCGCGCGCAGGCCGAGCGCTTCGACGTCATCCTCATGGACGTGCAGATGCCGGAGATGGACGGTCTGGCGGCGACCGCCGCCATCCGCCAGCTGGAGTCGAAGAGTGGAGCGCATGTGCCCATCGTGGGCGTGACGGCGCATGCGATGAAGGGCGATCGCGAGCGCTGCCTGGCAGCCGGAATGGACGGCTACATTTCCAAACCGGTCCGGCCCGCCGCGCTCTTTGCGACCATCGACGAGGTGGTTCAGAGCCGGCCGGACTCCGTTGCTCGGCGCGCGGAGGTGCCTTCGGCACCGGCGCCAGCGGACGGCCAGGTCCTGGACGAGGCTGCGCTGGTCGCGCTCGTTTCCGGCGATGTGCAGCTCCTTCAGGAATTGGCCGCCCTCTTCCTCGAAGACAGCCCGCTCCGCCTCTCGGAGATGCGCACTGCTCTCGAGGCCGGCGACCTCCCATCTTTGCAGCGCGCCGCCCACACGCTCAAAGGATCGGCAGGGAGCCTCTGCGGGAGGCGGACTGCCGAGGCGGCTCTGCGCGTCGAGCAGTTCGCTGAAGAAGGCGATCTGGCCCAGGCGCGCCAGGCAACCGCAGCGCTCGGGGAAGAACTGGGCAAGCTCGAGCAGGCGCTCGCCAAGCTCGCGGCGACGCGATCTGCCTGAACAGGGATGAAACGATGAGCACGATCCTGATTCTCGATGATGACAGGGTGTTCCGTCGGCTGGTCGTCGATGCCCTGGCGAAGCGCGGCCACCGCGTGCTGGAGGCGGGGCGGGCGGCGGAGGCGGACCTGCAGCTGATCAGGGAAGAACCCGAGCTCCTGCTGGTCGACGGTCTTCTTCCCGATACCACTGGCGCGGCCTGGATCGAGAAACAGCGGAGGGAGGGGCGCAAGACGCCCGTCCTCTTCGTCACCTCGTTCTGGAAGAGCATGCGCGACTTCGAGGCGGTGACGAAGAAGCTCGGCCGCACACAGCTCTTGCGCAAGCCGGTCGGGGCGAACGAGGTCGCCGACAAAGTGGATGCCATGCTCGGCGGCGGCCCCGCCGCGCCGGCGCCTGCCGAGAAGAAGTGATTGCAGCGAGGGCCCGGCGCTTGCGAGCCGGCTCGATGCGCTGCAGCCGGCAGTCTTACCGCCGCTTGGCGAAGCGCATCAGCGGGGCAAGGTCGGCCTTGCCCTGCTGCACGAGCGCGACCAGCAGCGCGCGTCCCAGGCGGGCCAGGTCGGCGAGCCGGTCGAGCCGCTCGATGATCCGCTGCAGCCTGCTGCGCTCCCCCGGCGCGCCGAGCCGGTCGAGCTGCGTGCGCGCCCGCTCGAACACCTCCAGCGCGCGCTCGATCTGCAACAGCTCCCGCTCGCGCAGGACGCGCGAGATCATCCGCCAGATGTCGCCTTCGGCCTCGAAGTACTCGCGCCGGTCGCCCGGCTTGCGCGAGCGGCGCACCACGCCCCAGTGCTCCAGCTCGGCCAGCGTCATCGAGGCGGCGCCGGTGGAGATCTCCAGCTGTTCGCAGAGCTCGGCGGCCGAGAGCGGCTCGCCGCGCAGATAGAGCAGCGTCCACACCCGCCCCATCAGCCGCTTGAATCCCCAGAACTCCATCAGCGCGCCGACGGCGTCGGCGACCTCGTGGAGCAGCTCGCGCTCCTTCGCGATCATCTCCCATTGAATAGCAGGATTCATCGGTTCCGCGAGAGCAACGCGCGCGCCACCTGCGCCAGGAGCTCGCGGGTCGGGCTGGGCGGAACGCGCTCCAGAGCGGCGAGCGCCGCGTCGCGCTCCTTCTCGGCGATGCGCCGGGCGGCGCCGAGCGCGCCGGTGTGGCCAAGGCGCGCGGCGAAGGCTCTGGTCCGCTGCCGCATCTCCTCCTCGGGAAGATCGCCGCGCAAGAGTTTGCCCATCTCCTCGCGCAGCGGCGGCAGGCGCTTGAGCGCGATGGCGAGCGGGAGCGAGGGCTTTCCTTCGGCGACGTCGGCGAGCACCGCCTTCCCCAGCGTGGCCGAGTCCGCTTCGAAGTCGAGCAGGTCGTCGGCGATCTGGAAAGCCGATCCGGCGCGCAGGCCGAAGTCGTGCAGCGCCGTGCGCACCGGGTCGGGAGCGCCGGCCGCGATCGCGCCCGCCTCGCCGCAGAAGGCGAAGAGCGAGCCGGTCTTGAGGTGGGCGATCTGCAGCGCATCGTCGGAGGTGAAGGTCGTCGAGCCGCGCAGGCCGAGCTGCCGCGCCTCTCCCTCGACCAGCTGGCGCAGCGTGCGCACGAGCGCCTCGATCGCGCCGGCCGCGCGCGAGCGCAGCGCCAGCTCCAGCGAGGCGGCCAGCAGCCAGTCGCCCGAGAGCACCGAGACGGCGTTGCCGTACGTCACCCGCGGGGCGGGCAGGCCGCGGCGCGTGAGACCGTCGTCGACCACGTCGTCGTGGAGCAGGGTGGCGGAGTGCACCAGCTCGGCGACCAGCGCGAGGGCGACCCGGCCGCGGGCGCGTCGGCTGGGTGCGGCGGCGCGGGCGGCGAGCAGCACGAGGAGCGGCCGGACCCGCTTCCCTCCGGCGCGCAGGAGGTCGGCAGCGGCAGGGGCCAGCTCGCGCGGCCCGCGCAGGGCGGCCTGCAGAAGCATCTTCTCCAAGTGGGGGATGCCTTCGGCCGCCTGCGCGCCGGGGAGGAGCTGCGCCGCCAAGGGCCGCGCCGCCGGCTGCGTCGCCGACTCGTGAAGCTCAGCCAGCCCTCCGGAATGAAACGCCGCCACGTCGCTATCCTCTACAAGTTTCAGAAGTTTCTGAAACAACTAACGGGCCGTGGAGCGGCTGTCAAGGCTCGCCCCCTTCTCCGGCCGCGGTCCGCAGCGCGCTGTGGTAAACGACACCCGCCATGCGCCACCCTCTCGCCTGCTGCGCCCTGGCAGCGCTCGCCGCCGCCTGCGTCAAGCGCGTCGCCCCTTCCGTCGGCGACGATCGCACCACCATGTCCGGCGTTCCGCTGACCTTTGGCGCGGACAGCGAGCTCCCCGAGGGCACCCGCGTCACCTGGGACTTCGGCGACGGCACGCCGCCAGCCGAAGGACCGCGCGCCGACCACGCCTTTCCCCGCGCCGGCGCGTTCACCGTGACCGAGACGGTGCGCGACAAGGACGGCCAGACCCGCACCTCGACGGCCCGCATCACCGTGCTGCGGCGCCTGGTGCCGATGGCGATCCCCGCCGATGTTCGCGCGGCGCTGATCCTCCCTGCCCCCTGGAGCAGGATCCCGGTGCACCGCGAGGTCGCCGGCAAGCTCGCGCTCGGCGCCGTCTTCGACGAGGTGGCCCACTCGGTGAGCGAGGCGGTCGGCTTCGATGCGCTCGACCCCGCCGCCGCGCAGGCGAACGGCTTCGATCCCGACGAGGGCCTCGCCCTCTACACCGTCCCGCAGGACGCCGAGGCGCTGGTCATCGCCATCGGCACTTCCGACGACGCCAAGTCGCTCGCCGCCGCGCGGCGCATGCTCGCCCACGGCGTCGCCTCGGGCAGGCTGGGCGGGCCTTACCAGCTCTCCGACGCGAAGCTCGACGACGGAACGCCAGTGCTCGTCGGCCAAGGCAAGGGTGGCGAGAAGGTCGCCGTCCTCCAGCGCTACGGCTATCTCTACCTGCGCACCGCCGGCGTAACCGATCCGCTCGCGGCGCTCAAATCCGCCACCAGCCTGCCGCCCGACAAAGGCCTCGCCGTCGATGGCCGCTACCTTGCGGCCATGCGCCACGTGGGCAGCGGCGACGCCATCTTCTACTCGCGCGCTCCCGAGGGGCAGGAGCCCGAGCAGCGCAACCGCTTCTCCGGCGAGATGGGCGGCGCGGCCTTCGCGCTGAACGATCGGCCCGAGCTGCTCCAGATGAGGCTCTTCACTCAGCTGCGCCACCTGGCGGGCGACGAGCTGGTCTCGGCCATGAAGCCGGGGCGGCCTCCGCCCGACCTGGCGGCGAAGCTGCCCTCGGGCGCCGCGGCGTACTTCCGCTTCTCCGCCGCCCCGCAGGCGCTCTGGCGGGAAATGTCTCGCGCTTCCGCGACGGACGCAGGCCGGCTGCGCGACCGGATCGCCGAGGCGACCGGTCTCGATCTCGAGAAGGATCTCCTCCCCAACTTCACCGGCAACACCGGAGTGGCCATCTTCCTCGACGCGCAATCGCTGATGGAGGCGGTGATGGGGGAGCAGGTCGGCTCGCTCGATCGCTCGGTCTTCCTCGCCGTCGCCGAGCTGTCCAAGCCCGAAGCGGTGCAGGCCGTTCTCGAGCGGGCCGTGCGCTCGCCGGCCGATCGCTTCCAGTTCGCCTCTGCCCAGGTCTTCCGCCTCGGCGAGGGGGCGCACGCCGCGCTCAAGGATGGCCTGCTCTATCTCGCCATCGGAGGCGCGCCGCCCGAGCCGGAGGAGCCGCCGCCTCCTGTCAGGGGCAGAAGGAAGAAGACTCCGCCGAAGCCGCAGCGCCAGCGCACCGCCGACGAAATAGGCCCGCTCGCCATGGTCCTGATGCCGCCGCCCAACACCATGTCGCTCGGCGAAGAGCTGCGCCGCGAGGGCGTTCGCGGCTTCGACATTGCCGGCCTGCAGGCCGCCTGGGTGGACCTGGCCGGCACCGTCCAGTCAGTGGAGAAGGCCGCCGCCGAGCAGGGCGGCATGGCCGGTGCGGCGGCGCGGCTGTTTGCCGACCGCGCCTCGGGATTGCGCGACGCTCTCTTCCAGGTGCGCGGCACACCCGAGGGCCTGGAGGCGGACCTCTTCGTCCGGTTCCGCCCCCGCCGCGGCTCCGGAGGCAACTGATGGCGAGCGTGCGCAGCAGATGCGAAGCGACGATGGAGCCGTGAGGTGAGCGGTACGATCGAGGTCATCTGCGGTCCGATGTTCTCCGGCAAGACGGAGGAGCTGATCCGCCGCCTGCGCCGCGCCGTCATCGCCCGGCGCAAGGTGCAGGTGTTCAAGCCGCGCGCCGACAGCCGCTACGATCCGGAGTCGGTGGTGAGCCATTCGCAACAGAAGATGCTCTCCACCGTGGTGGAGAAGGCCTCCGACATCCTCGAGAAGCTGGCCCCAGACGTCGAGGTGGTGGGCATCGACGAGGTGCAGTTTCTCGGCCGGGAGGTGGTGCCGATCGTCAAGAACCTCGCCGACCGCGGCCTGCGGGTGGTGGTGGCCGGCCTCGACCAGGACTATCGCGGGCTGCCCTTCGAGCCGATGCCCGACTTGCTCGCCGAGGCCGAGTACATCACCAAGGAGCTTGCCATCTGTGTCGTCTGCGGCGAGCCGGCCAACCGATCGCAGCGCCTGATCGATACCGCCGAGCATCCAGTCGACGAGCGCGTCCGCGTCGGAGCGCACGAGGCGTACGAGCCGCGCTGCCGCAAGGACTTCTCGCCCGAGCCGCAGCCCGCCACCCGCCCGGCGCAGCAAGAGCTGTTGCCGTTCCTCCGGAACGGAGAGTGAGCGCATGCGCGATCACGTCTACGACCACATCCCTTACCTGCCGCCGCAGATCGAGCACCGCTACGGCGCCAACGTGCACATCCTCGCCGACCCGCTCGCGCTCACGCAGCTCGCCCAGCTCTGCGCGAAGGGAACCTATCAACCGGAGATCAACCGGCTGGTCGCCATCCTCTATCGCGATCTCTCGCGCGTGATCGTCAACGCCGAATTTCCCCGCCACGCCACGGCCACCTCGACGCGGATGATCGATTCCACCCCTCACGGCGTCTTCCACGGCGAGACGATCGATCCCGAAGTGCGCGCCGTGACGGTCAACATCGCCCGCGCCGGCACCTTGCCCTCGCAGATCACCTACGACTTCCTCAATACCCTGCTCGATCCGCGGCTGGTCCGGCAGGACCATTTCGTCATGGCGCGGGTGCTCGACGAGGCGGAGAAGGTGGTGGGGGCGCGCATCTCGGGCAGCAAGATCGGCGGCGACGTCGACGACGCCATCCTGCTCTTCCCCGATCCGATGGGCGCCACCGGCGGCAGCATCAGCACGGCGCTCGAGGCCTACCGCGACAACGTCATGGGCAAGCCGCGCAAGACCATCGCCGCCCACCTCATCGTCACGCCGGAATATCTGAAGCGGGTGACGACCGCGCACCCCGACACCATCATCTACGCCCTGCGGGTCGACCGCGGGCTCTCCCCCGAGGAGATCTTCGACACGGTCCCGGGCACGCACTGGGACAAGGAGCGCGGGCTCGACGAGCGGCAATACATCGTCCCGGGCGGCGGCGGCTTCGGCGAGATCATGAACAACGCGTATGTGTAGGAGCCCTCGGTGAAGCCATCCAAGGAACTCGACGTCCTCTTCAGCGCCGAGCAGATCGCCGCGCGCGTCAAGCAGCTCGGCGAGAAGATCGAGCGCGACTATGACGACAAGGAGCTGGTCCTCCTCGGCGTGCTCAAGGGATCGTTCCTCTTCATGTCCGACCTGTCGCGCGCCATCGATCTGCCGCTGCAGGTTGATTTCATCGGGCTCTCCAGTTACGGAGAGGCGACCGAATCGAGCGGCGTGGTGAAGATCACCAGCGACCTCTCGCGGCCCATCGAACACAAGCACGTGCTGGTGGTCGAGGACATCGTCGATACCGGCTTGACCATGCGCTACCTGCTCGACAACCTTGCCACCCGCCATCCGGCCTCGGTCAAGCTCTGCACGCTGCTCAACAAGCCCTCGCGGGTGCGCACCAGGATTCCCCTCGATTATCTCGGCTTCGAGATCGAGGATCGCTTCGTGGTCGGTTACGGGCTCGACGCCGCGGAGAAGTACCGCAACGTCCCTTTCATCGGCACGATCAAGCGTGGCTGAGGAAGCCAAAGCGCGCGGCGGCGGCGGCCTGCAGCGGCTGGTGCTCTGGCTCCTCATCGCCGGCCTGCTCGCGGCGGTGTGGTGGCTCGCCTCCGATCGCAACGAGCGACACTACCGGGTGGTGACGCGCGGCAACGCCGTGGTCATCGAGCGAGGCCGCTTCTTCCCCATGGGCACGACGCTCGCGCCGGAAAAGATGTACGCCCCCGTTCTGGTTCCCGCTGGAGAGAAGCCGCCGGCCGAGCGCGAGTTCGACGACCAGAACGAGCTCGACCGCTATCTCTTCGACGCGCTCTCCGGCTGGGCGCGAAATCTGGCGAAGAAAGGCGAGACGCGCGCCGCCTCCGCGCTGGTCGAGCGCGCCAGCGCGCTGCCCGGCCTCACCGGGGCCCAGGTGTCGGTGCTGACCTCTCTCGCGACCGATCTGGCGTGGGACGAGGCGCGCACCGACATCGATCAGGCCGCGCAGCTGATCGATGCGGCGCTGCGCAAGCTGGACCTGGTGCGGCAGGCGCACGCGGCGCATTCGGCCGAGGCGGCCGAGCAGGCGCAGAAGCTGCAGAGGATCCAGGAGCAGCTGCGGCCGCCCAAAGAAGCGCGCTGACTCAAGCAGTAGCTCGACCGGGGCGCGGTGATTGGAACCGAGAACGGCGAGGCCTGAGGCCAATCCAGTCAGTGCCCAAAAGCCACCCTCGGACCCAAAACGAGTCACCCGAATCAGAACGGGCACGAGCTCGACGTCGGGAACGAAAAGGAGCACGAGCACAAGCTCGATATCGAGCACCAAGACGAGAACGAGAACGACCACGTCTGATTGACCCGCATCGGGCCGTTGGTCAGGGCAGGTCGCCGGTGAAAACCAGCTCGGCCGGGCCGCGCATGCGCACCTTGTTCTCGCCGTCGACGACGATGCCCAGCTCGCCGCCCGGCAGCTCGACGAGGATCTCTTCGTCGCGGAGCGAATCTCCCCGCGCGACCGCCGCCGCCGCTACCGCGCAGGCCCCGGTGCCGCACGCCTGGGTAAGCCCGGCGCCGCGCTCGTAGACGGCGGCCCGCCACGCCTGCCGCCCGTGGCGGGTGACGAACTCGATGTTCGCCCCTTCGGCGCGGCAGAGCGCAGGTCCCAGCTCCTGCGCCAGCTGCAGCGGATTGCCGTTGACGAACATCACCCGGTGCGGATTGCCGACCGAGACGGGCCAGGCGTCGTAATCCCCGAGCTTGCGCGCGGGCTCGACGACGGCGATGCCCATCTCCACCTCGACCATCCCGCGCTGCGCTTCGGTCGCCGCCACCGCGCAGGCCTTGTTCCCCGCGTCGGTGAGGAGGTGCACCGTCCCCGTGCCGGGCCGGGTGCAGCCCTGGGTCACCATCCAGAGCGCGGCGCAGCGGGCGCCGTTGCCGCACATCTCCGGGACGGAGCCGTCCGCGTTCTGGATGAGCATGCGATCGCCGGGCAGGAGCGTGAGGACCCCGTCGCCGCCCACGCCGCGATGCCGGTCGCAGAGCGCGACGGCCCGCTCGGTTGCGAGGGGCTCGCCGCCTGCGCGCAGATCGAGGAGGAGGAAGTCGTTCCCCAGACCGTGGAGCTTGGCAAAGCGCATCAAACGGCAGTCTAACGCGCGCGAATGCTTGACAGTACCTCTCGCGGGCGTTTCAACTTGGCGGCAACGTGTCCCGGATCTGCCCCGACTGTCACAACAGCTACGACGACGAGGTCCTCCACTGTCCGGAGGACGGCCGCGGGCTGGGCGACGTTCCGTCGACCGACGAGCTGATCGGCCGCATCATCGGCTCGTACCGGGTGGTGAGGATGCTCGGCAAGGGCGGCATGGGCGCCGTCTACATGGGCGAGCATCCGGTCATCGGCAGCAAGGTGGCGATCAAGTTCCTCCACCCTCAGTACGCGCACGACGACAAGATCGTCGACCGCTTCTTCACCGAGGCGCGGGCCGTCAACGTCATCGGCCACGACAACATCCTCAAGATCCTCGACCTCAACATCACCGAGGACGACCGGCACTACTTCATCATGGAGTTCCTCCACGGCCGGCCGCTGCAGGCGCTGGTCAAGCAGGGCGTCTCCGTGCCGCTGCAGGTGGCCGGGCCGATCCTGCTGCAAATCTGCGACGCGCTCGAGGCCGCGCACCGCAAGGGGATCATCCACCGCGACCTCAAGCCCGACAACGTCTACCTCATCTCGATGAAGGGGAAGAAGAACTTCGTCAAGGTGGTGGACTTCGGCATCGCCCGCGTCACCGACGACGCCGGCGTCTCCACCGGCAAGACGCAGACCGGCATGGTGATGGGCACGCCGGCGTACATGTCGCCCGAGCAGGGCAGCGGGCAGACCGGCAGGATCGACGGGCGCAGCGACGTCTACTCGCTGGGCGTGATGATGTACCAGCTCGCCACCGGCAAGCTGCCCTTCCCGGGGACCAACTTCGGGGAAGTGCTGATGGGCCACCTGCAGCAGAGGCCGCCGCCTCCGCGCAGCATCAGCCCGAGCGTGCCCGAGGAGTACGAGGCGATCATCCTCAAGTGCCTGGAGAAGAAGCAGGAGGATCGCTACCAGTCGATGAAGGAATTGCGCGAGGCGGCCGGCAAGTGCCTCGATGCGCTGGGCATCAGCCGCGACCTGCCGCCGGCGGACGACACCGATCCGGAATTGCCGCCCGCCGAGGGGAAGCCGCCGTCCACGCCGGGCCTGCGCACGCCGGGGCGGCCGACGCTGCCGGCGCGGATGAATCGCTCGAATCCCAACGCGCGCGCAAAGCCAGCCGTGCGCACCAGCAATCCTGGGCTGGCCGGCGCGCGCGCCGGCTCGCGGCCGCCGTTCCGTGTCTCAAACCCGCCGCAGACGATGGCGACGCAGCCGCCCTCGAGCAGCAAGGCGGGGCTCTTCATCGGCATCGGCGCGGCCATCGTACTCTTGGGTGGCGGCGGGTACGGGGTCGTCAAGCTCGCCGCCCAGAGCGCCGAGAAGGCCGCCGAGCAGCAGTCAGCGAAGGACGCCGCGCGCGCCAAGGCCTCCAGCAAAGCCGAAGAGGTGCCACCGGTCTTTCTCTCGGTCGTCAGCGAGCCCCTCGAGGCCGACGTGGTCGCCACCTGGGGCGGCGGCGAGCAGAAGGGACAGGCGCCGCTCTCCTTCGAGGTGCCGAAGAACAGCAAAGTGCATTTCGAATTCAGCAAGACCGGCTTCTTCAACTACGCCATGGACCTCATCGCCGATCAGGCGCAGCAGGTGAAGGCCGTCCTCAAGCCCACCCCGGTCGCGGAAAAAGTGGAAAACAAGGACTCCTCCGCGAACGGCAAGAAGAAGAAGTCCGACCGCGAGAAGCGGGCCCAGGAACTGCCGAACGACGGCGTGATCGACCTGGGCGATGCCCTGAAATAAGCGGCGTTTCGGCACTTTTGCATGCTTGACAGCACCGGCTCGCGCAGCGTCAACTGTCGAGAAGGCGTCCGGCGGGACGGCTTGCTCGCGGGGGGATCGTGTCGCGGACTTGTCCGGAATGCCAGAGCCAGTACGAGGACGAGATCCTCCACTGTCCGGAAGACGGCCGTGACCTGTCGGCGCTCGAGCCCGACGACGAGCTGATCGGCCGCAGCATCGGCAGCTACGTCATCAGCAAGGTGCTGGGCAAGGGCGGCATGGGCTCGGTCTACATGGCCGAGCACCCCGGCATCGGATCCAGGGTCGCCATCAAATTCCTTCACGCGCAGTATTCCAACGACCGGAAGATCGTCGACCGTTTCTTCAACGAAGCGCGCGCCGTCAACGTCATCGGCCACGACAACATCCTCAAGATCCTCGACCTCAACGTCACCGAGGACAACCGGCACTACTTCGTCATGGAGTTCCTCCACGGCAAGGCCCTTCAAGATCTGGTCTTGCCCGACCAGCCGATGGCGCTGGAGGTGGCCGGGCCGATCCTCCTGCAGATCTGCGAGGCGCTGCAGGCCGCGCACGACAACAAGATCATCCACCGCGACCTCAAGCCCGACAACGTCTATCTCATCGTCCACAAGGGGAAGAAGAACTTCGTCAAGGTGGTCGACTTTGGCATCGCCAAGCTCACCGACGACTCCGGCCAGAGCACCGGCAAGACGCAGACCGGGATGGTGATGGGCACGCCGGCGTACATGTCGCCCGAGCAAGCCGGCGGCATGAGCAACCTGATCGACGGCCGCAGCGACATCTACTCCCTGGGTTGCATGATGTATCAGCTCGCGACCGGCAAGCTTCCCTTTCCCGGGACGAGCTTCGGCGAGGTGCTGATCGGCCATCTGCAGATTCCGCCTACGCCGCCTCGCCGGCACGAGCCGGCCATCCCCGAGCGGTACGAAGCGATCATCCTCAAGTGTCTGGAGAAGAAGCAGGAGGATCGCTACCAGTCGATGCGCGAGTTGCACGACGCGCTCGCCTCCGCGATGGACCAGCTGGCGCTGAGCAAGGAGCTGCCCGCCGCCAGCCCTGCGGAGATCGCCGCGGCGGGCGGCACCAGGACGAAGTCGAGCCCGGGCGGCAAGACTTCGCCCGCCCGGCCGACCTCGCGGCCTGGCTTCTCGAAGAGGACCTCAGGGCCGCCGACGCCGGCGCGGCAGCACATGACTCATCCCGCTCCGCTGCCGGCGAGAGCCAGGACGGGCCTCTTCGTTGGCCTGGGCGCGGCGGCGCTGGCGGTCGTCGGCGGCGTCCTCTTCCTCGTCCTGCAGTCGATGGAGGAGAGCCGCCGCGCCACCGAGGCGATGCATCGCGCTGCCGACCGCGTGGCCGAAGAGGCGCGCCGCGCAGCGAAAGAAAAGGAGACGGCGCAGCAGCAGGAGAACGCCAAGGTGTCGCTCTCGGTGGTCTCCGATCCGCTCGGCGCCCTCTGCGAGGCCACCTGGAAGGAAGGCGCCAAGGTGGGCCTCACGCCGCTCGAGATCGAGGTGCCAAAGAACGTCAAGGTGCACTTCGCCTTCAGCAAGAAGGACTATCTGCCCTACGTCGAGGAGCGCATCGCCGACGCTGCGCAGCTGGTCAAAGTGACTCTGCAGGCGGAGCCGAAGGTGGTGGCCGCGCGGCCGGTGCCCGAGTCGAAGAAACGGGAGTCGAGGCGCGCGCAGCAGGCCAAGTCCGCGGACACCGCCAAGCAAGACGACATTCCGGTGGAATTCTAGGAGGGGGATTCATGTCACGGTTCGCTGCGCTCCTCTGTGCGGTCGCTCTCGCTCTGCCCCTTCGGGCGGAGGAAGGGGGCAAGGACGCCCTCGATGAGGCGCGCCAGCACGCGGCCAAAGCCAAGGTGCACTACGACCTCGGCGAATTCGAGCAGGCGGCGAACGAGTACATCATCGTCTACCGCCTGCGGCCGATTCCGGCGCTGCTCTACAACGTCGCCCAGGCTTACCGGCAGGCGGGCCAGTACGAGAAGGCGAAGAAGTTCTACAAGAGCTTTCTGCGCGAGAAGCCCGACCCGAAGATGAAGCTGGCGGTCCAGAAGGCGCTGAAGGAGATCGACCAGCTGCTCGCTGCCGAGAAGAAGACGAAGGAGATGCCTCCGACCGGCCCGACCGAGACGGTGGCCACACGAGAGAGCAAGACTTTGCCGCCCCCGGTGCAGAAAGAGGGAGGGGCCACTTCCGACATCGCCACGCAGCGCGCGGCTGTCGAGCCTGCGCGTGCAAACGATATCGCGCAGAAGCCGCCCCCGACAGTGGCCGTGGCGGTCTCTCCGTTGGGGACGTCTCCGGCGCAGAAGCCGTTTATCGGCACGCAGACGCCTCTGCCGAGGGGAAAGTCGTTCACGTCGAGCCAGCGGACCTGGTCGTACGCGCTGGCGGGCACTTCGGTGGCGCTGCTCGGCGGCGGCCTCGTCTTCGCGATGAAGGCGAAGAACTACAACGATGAGCTGCTGGCGCGTACGCACACCGCGGCGACCATCAGCGACTTGCAATCGACGGCGAGCTCCGCCAGCACCATGTCCGCCGTCCTCCTGGGCGCAGGCCTCGCCGCCGCTGGTGGCGCGGGCGTCCTCTACTTCATCCCTCTCTCCTCGGGCGCCGGGGTGGGCGGAAACTTCTGAATCGGGGGCAATCCTAGATGCAATTAAACATGGGACAGGTGTGGCTCGCGGCCGTTACTGCGCTCGCGGTCGGCTGCTCGGTGGATCCGGCGAAGTTCTCCTGCGCCAACTCCGGCGAGTGCCCGAGCGGCTATTACTGCAACGTCTCGGCCGCGCACTGCGCGAAGGGCGCTGACACCACCGCGCCCACGCTGCTTGCCGCGAGCTGGGACAAGACCTCGATTCAGCCCAGCGGCACGGCGACCTTGACGTTCACTACCTCCAAGCCGGTGGCGCTGGCGACGGTCGCGCCGGAGACCGCCATCCACAACGTGAACGTGGGCACTTTCACGGCCGTCTCGTCGGGCGCGCCGGACACGTACACGATGGCCTTCACCGCGCCTTCGGTCTGCGACGGATCGGGCGCGAATCCTTCCGACGCGGCGCCGATCAGCATCAGTCTCTCCTTCAAGGACTCGGCGGGCAACGCCGGCACCGGCCCGGTGGGCCGGCTCACCTGCGACGTCCGCAAGACGATTGGAGTCGCCGCCTCCAAGGTTCAGCTGGTAAGGGCGCCTTACGCCGATGGAACCGTGCGCACGATCGTCACGGCCGCACCCGGCGCCGTCACTTCGACGCCGTCGTTCGCGGGTGTCTCCCTGGTGGCGATGAGCGGGGCCATTCCGCTCGGCAGTGCGCCAGTAGGGGGCGATGGTTCTGTCGAGCAATTCGAGGTGGCCAGCGCTCCCACGGGTGTCACGCTCAACCTCATGGACCGCACCGGGGCGAGCGTGGTCGTGACCAACTACTCCCAGCGCGTCGTGATGAACTTTCTCGGGAAGGATGTTCCCGGATCGCACAACGCCGGGCAGGCATTCGACGTCAGCGCTGACACCAACGCAATGTTCCCTCCTCTCACCTGGATTACATCGGGACCGTCGCCGACCGGTGGAGCGCCGGTGGAGCTGCCTGTCTCGAGCCCGGTGACCAATGGCGTCTCCAACTCGTACATGGGCCTCGCCACCGCGGACAACGTGTCAGCACAGAGCAGCCTCGCTCCTCAGCCCGATGGCAGCTACACGTATGGTTTCGAGCCCGCCAACGTTGTTCCTACCACTCTCAACTTCGCGTCCGCGCCGCCCGCAGCGCGCGCATCGTTCGCGGCGGGCGCGATATCGGTGAACAGCCAATACACGGGGGGACGGTCCTACGCCATCACCATGTTCGGCGGTCTCGATGCATCCGGGGCGCCAGCTGATCCTCCGGGAACGATCTGGGTCTACGACCCCAGCGTGAGCGGCTACGGATGGAGCACCGTGCAGGTGACGACCTCGACGAACACTTCGCCCTTTCCGTCAACCAGCTACAGCTCCTTCTTCGGCCTGACCGCGCCGGCGGTCCGCGCCGGCGCCGGAATCGGTTATCCAGGCACTTACAATTGCTCGCCTTCCCCCTGCTACACCGTCAACGATAGCCTTCTGATCGCGGGCGGCACCGACATCAGCGGCACGCTTACCGACCATCTATTCGTGTATGGCGAACGCCTCTACACTGGGAACGGTGCGCGCTACATCGGGTGGTACGACGAAACGAAGGAGTTCGGAGGGACTGCGAACAAGCTCCTCGTAGCCAACGCTGGAATGGCATCTGCGAGCTCGTATGTTCCTTGGCCGAATCCGACAGCCACCAGCGCCAACAACTTCGCGTATGTGACGATGCTGGTGGGTGGGCAAGGGATCACTGCGTCAAATAACGCGACTGCCGGATGCCAATTGGTGAATAGCATCAACTTCGGCACGGGACCATCTGGTTTGGGTCCCCAGTTCAGCGTTCAGTCATGCGCCACGGCGGAGTGGGCGAATGCCGCGAATCCCGGAATCGGGTTCCGCACTGGTGAGGCGTTCGCGAGCAGCCAGTCGGAGAACACGAAGTTCTATCTCTTCGGTGGCAACCGGCAGAACTCCGGATCCGGAGGCATCGACGGCCTGAAGAACGACCTCTGGGTCGGGCAGGTAACGACCGTATGCAATCCGGCAGGCGGCCCGCCTTGCGCCGCGGGAGCGGTCCAGCAACTGCAGATCACCTGGTCGCAGCTCGCGGTGGCCGGCACCCCGCCATCCCCGCGCTCTGGCGCGCAAATGACTTTTGGCGGCGATTACCGCCATCTCCTCATCTTCGGCGGCACTGATGCCACCGGCGCTCAAGGGGATCTCTGGGATATCGATCTCGGCGCAGCGACGCCGACCTGGCGCCAGCTTTCACTCGCCGCCGGTGCTGTGTCGCCCGGCGCGCGCACCGGAGCGGCTTTCGTCGGTAGCTCCTATCTGGGATTCGTCTATGACGGCTCGAACTATTCAGCCTTCCTCATCGGCGGCTCCCAGAGCGGCCAACTCAGCAACGACATATGGAAAGTGGCGCACGAATCGGCGTCGCGTTTGCTGATGGTGCTTTCTACTGGCGTGCCGAATCTCGGGTTGAATCCCAACCTGACGCTGTCCTATTCACTTTTCCCAGGCACGAACTTCTTGCGTTCCATCGTGTACGTGTGGGATGGCCAGACCTGGCGCGAGGTCGAACAGGGTTTCAACTTCACCACGGGCAGCGTCGTTTCTGGAGCGGGATCCTTGGTCCAACCTGACGGCAATATGTATGTCCTGGTCGAGGCAGCCAACCGCGTGACGACCGGTTTTGCCACCCCGGCATCCGTCGACGAGATCGAATTCCGAGCGGATTGGCAATGAGCCGTCGCGCGCTTTGGCCCTGATGCGGCCTCATCGCTGCGGACTCTTGCCTGACGATGTGGCCCGCCTCTTCGGAGTCCCCGAGGAGGCGGGCCGCAAAGTCTTGGCGGCGGCCATCAGAGGCGAACGAGATCTGCAGAATGTGCGCGGAGTCCGGCGGGGCATTCTGGAAAAGATCGATCGGGAGACGAGCGCGGAGCCGTTGCGCATCGCAAAGCGCGAGACCGCCGCGGACGGCTTCGTCAAATATCTCTTCGACATCGGCGTCGAGGCGGTGCGCATCCCGATCCCTTGCGAAGCGCCGGGCGCCGACACCAGCGCGTACGAAGGCAAGGAGAAGAAATACATCGTCTGCGTCTCCAGCCAGGTCGGCTGCGCTCTCGCCTGCTCCTTCTGCGCCACCGGCACCCTCGGCTTCCACCGGAACCTG
>VBLC01000117.1 GCA_005879315.1 Deltaproteobacteria bacterium
GAGACCCGGCTCGCGCACCACAAGCGGACGGCAGATCTCTTGAACGACCGCATCGCGGCGCTCTTCGAGGAGGAAAAAGCGCTGAGAGAACGTCCCGGTTAACAGCGTTCACCGCTGCTTTTCCGCCGGGGTCGCCTTGACGCTGACCAGCTTCGGCTTGAGCAGGTTGGCGATCGTCTTCTGCAGCTCTTCCGGCTCGAACGGCTTGCCGATGTAGCCCTGCGCGCCCATCAGCTCCGCTTCCCATTCGAAACCGAAGCCGGAGATGATCACGACCGGCACGTCCTTGAGCTCGGTCGTGGCGCGCATCCGCTGCAGCATCTCGCGGCCGTTCATCACCGGCATCTGCAGGTCGAGCAACACCAGGAGCGGCGGCTTTTCCACCAGCCGGTCCAGGGCCTCCTGGCCGTTGGCTGACTCCTCGACCTGATAGCCTTTCATCTCCAGCGCCATGCGGAGGCCCGTGCGGAAATCGGGGTCATCATCGACGATGAGGATGTACGGCCAGCGACGCATGGGAAATCCGGTTCACATGATCTAACGACTGGCGCTGCTAAACGGAAGGGGGCGCCCGCCTGCCTGGTGGCTCTTCAACTGCGCGATAATATTGGCACTGCGGCGAGCGGTGGCGTCTTCAGCACGAGGGAGCGACGAGAGCGAATGCCAGCAAGTGAACGCAGGGGGCCGCAGGTTGCGCTGCGTGTCGCGGCGCCCCGGGCCGGACAGGCGGCGCGCGTGCTGCGGACCGCGGCGCGAGAACAGCTGCGGAAGCTGCGAGCGCCGGGCGTCTCGCTCTCGCTCGTGACCGACCGGGAAATGCGGGCATTGAACAGGAAGTGGCGGAAGAAGGACGCCGCTACCGACGTGCTCTCCTTCCCGATGGCGCCCGTCGGCGACGTGGTCATCTCACTCGACACCGCCCGGCGGCAAGCGCGCGAAGGAGGCTGGCCGCTCTCGCTGGAGCTCCGCCGTCTCCTGGCGCACGGCATCCTCCACTGCCTCGGGCACGATCACGACACACCCGCCTCCGCGCGCCGCATGGCTCGCGCGGAGCGGTCGTTGCTTGGCCGCGCCGGCCTGGTGGGGCTCTCGCTGGCGAATCCGTTGCGGCCGCGGGGCGCGCTCGGTTAGGGTGCGCCTCGATGCCCTCGATGTCTCCAGAGCTGCAGCAATTGGCCGAGCGCTTCGACGCGCTCCGGGGGGCGCTTTGACATCGAGAAGAAGCGCGCGCGCGTCCAGCTGATCGAGCGGGAGAGCGGCCAGCCGGGCTTCTGGGACGACCAGAAGCGCGCGCAGGCGCTGAGCAAGGAGAAGAGCAGCCTCGAGCTCGCGCTGCAGCAGTTCGAGCGGGAGAAGCAGAAGCTGGAAGATGCGGTCGCCTTCTGGCAGCTCGCCGAGGAAGCGAATGACGAGGCGGCCCGCGCCGAAGCGAGGCAGGCGCTCTCGGAAGCGCTGCAGGGAGCGCAGCGGCTCGAGCTCTCGAAGATGCTGGGCGGAGCGCAGGATCGCTTGAACGCCATCGTCGAGATCAACGCCGGCGCGGGCGGCACCGAATCGCAGGACTGGGCGCAGATGCTCTACCGGATGTACCGCCGCTACTGCGAGCGGAAGGGCTGGGAAGTGGAGGAGGGCGACTTCCAGCCCGGCGAGGAGGCCGGACTGAAGAACGTCTCCTTCATCGCCCGCGGCGATCATGCCTATGGCTGGCTCAAGGCGGAGGTCGGCGTGCACCGGCTGGTGCGCATCTCTCCTTTTGATTCAAATGCGCGGAGGCATACTTCGTTTGCCTCGGTCTTCGTCTATCCCGAAGTCAATGAAGACATCGAGGTCGACATCAATCCCGCCGACGTCCGCATCGACACCTTCCGCGCCAGCGGGGCGGGCGGGCAGAAGGTCAACAAGACCGACTCGGCCATCCGCATGACCCACCTGCCGACCGGCATCGTCGTTTCCATGCAGAACGAGCGCAGCCAGCACAAGAACCGCGACATGGCCTGGAAGGTGCTGAAGAGCCGCATCTACGAGATGGAGCTGCGCAAGCAGCAGGCGGAGCGGGACAAGATCGAGGCCGGCAAGAGCGACATCTCCTTCGGCTCGCAGATCCGCAACTACGTTCTCGCGCCCTACCGCATGGTCAAGGACGTGCGCACGGGAGTGGAGAGCGGCAACACCGACGCCGTGCTCGACGGCGAGCTCGACCCTTTCATCACCGCATACCTTCTCGGGGTGCGGCGCAAGGACAGACCCGGCAGCGACGCGGAGGCGTAAATGGCCATCATCCACTACGACGTGGTCTTCGAGAAGGGCAGCCCCGGGCTTTTGGCGATCAAGGAGAAGCTCGATCAGCGCATGGGGCTGCGGACGCATCTGGTCAAGGATTCGATCGAGCGTGGATACCGCTGGCCGCACATCGGCGAAGTGCGCGAGTCGGGGACGTTCGAGTGCGCCGAGTGCGAGGACTCCGATCTGGAGATGACGGTCGGGAGCGAGGGGGTCCGGATCAGCTGCGTGCCCTCGTCGACGCATCCTTACTTTCGCGAGAGCGCGCTGGCGGCGCTGATCGATCTCGGCGGCAGCTTCGAGGCGAATCTCCATCCCTTCATCCAGAAGAAGTGGAGCGAGCTGTCGCCGGCAGAGAAACAGGTCGACTGGCGCGGCCGCTAGCTGTCGCTCTTGATATTGGATCTCCCTGACGCCGCCGCTCACCGGCGGGGCCCCGGCTCGCCGCTGGGCGTTCGCAGCGCGACGTTCATACAGCCGCGGGAGCGGTCGTTAGCCGCTCACTGAAGACGGCTCGCCGGAACCCCGCCGGCTGTCGCGTCGTCTATAGAGGACCGAGTACCGCGACCAGTGGCTATCATTCTCGCTAGGTCGGAACTCGATCCCCAGATAGCCGACGCGATAGCCGCGGGGGTTTCGGCGAGCCACTTCAGGAGGCGCTCTACGAAACTTCGCCGAGCGCAATGAGACTCTGCGTCCGCGGCGACGCCCAGGGGCGAGCCGGGGCCCCCGCGGTGAGCGGTGGCGTCGTAGAGACCCAATATCAAGCCTCCTCAAGTCTGCAGGATGACCCGGAGGCGATCGCGGGCGCGGTCCAGATCCTCCGGCGAGAGCTGATTGTACATTCCGTACAACTCGAGAATCTCCCCAGCCCGCTTGCGCAGCCTCGCCGACGGCCGCCGCGGATTGCGCTTGCGCGGCGCCGGCAGCATGGCGGCGAGCAGCGCCGCTTCTTCGGGCCGCAGCTCGGCGGCAGGCTTGTGGAACCAGAAGCGCGCGGCGGCGTCCGCGCCGTAGATCCCTTCGCCCCACTCGGCGACATTGAGATAGAGCTCGAGGACGCGGTCCTTGCCCAGCGCCTCGAGGCGCCGCGCGAGGATGACCTCCTTGAGCTTGCGCCAGAGCGTCCGGTCCTCGCCGAGCCAGAGGTTCTTGGCCAGCTGCTGGCTCAGCGTCGAGGCGCCGCGCACGCGGCCGCGGGCGGCCGCTTCGGCGAGCGCCGCGCGCAGCTCGGCGGGATCCACTCCCGAATGCTCGTAGAACCGTGCGTCTTCGCTGTTGACCACCGCTTCCCGGAGCGAAGGCGACAGGCCCGCCAGCGGCACCCAATGCTGGATGCGCCGGGCAGCCCTGCCGTGCTGGCGCGCCTCGCGAGCGCGCGCTTCGATGATCGCCGTGGTGGGCGGATTTGATCGGCGCAAGGGCTTCGCCGAAGGCAGGCTGAGCCAGAACACGCCGGCAAGCGCCACGGCGCAGACGCCGGCCATGCCGGCCAGATGCTGCCAGCGGATCTCCCCGGAGCGATTCACGCCCCGATGCTACACCGGGCAGCGCCCGCTCATTCCCCGGCGCGCGTTTACAGGGGTGCGCGCAGAGGGGTAAAGAGACCGTCCCCATGGCCGAGATACCACAGCCGGGAGCGACCAGCTCGATCGAGGACCAGATCCGCCTCCGCGAGCAAAAGGCCGAGCAGCTGCGCGAGCGCGGCGTGAATCCGTACGGCACCGGGGTGGCAGTTCCGCATACGACCGGCATCGTGCGCGCGCGGCATGAGAGCGACGACGCGGCCGCGCTGGAGGCAAACCGCAGCGAGGACTACGGCCTGGCGGGCCGGGTGATGGCGCTGCGCACGATGGGCAAGGCGACGTTCGCCTCGCTGCGCGACCGCGACGGCGACCTGCAGGTCTTCATCAAGAAGGACAAGGTCGGCGACGCGGCCTACGAGCTGTTGAAGCAGATCGACCTGGGAGACATCGCGTTCGCCCGCGGCCGCGCCATGCGCACCCGCACCGGCGAATTGTCGATCGAAGCAGTCGAATTCAAGCTCTTGAGCAAAGCGCTCCGGCCCTTGCCGGAAAAATGGCACGGACTGCAGGACGTCGAGACGCGATACCGGCAGCGCTACGTCGATCTCGCGGTGAATCCCGAAGTGCGCGAGGCCTTCCGTCGCCGCGCCGCGCTCATCAGCGGGCTGCGCCGCTTCCTCGACGAGCGCGGCTATCTCGAAGTCGAGACGCCCATCCTGCACAAGCCGGAAGAGGCGGGCGGCGCGGCGGCGCGGCCCTTCCAGACGCACCACAACGCGCTCGACCTCGATCTCAAGCTGCGCATCGCGACTGAATTGCATTTGAAGCGATTGATCGTCGGCGGACTGGAGCGCGTCTACGAGCTGGGCCGCATCTTCCGCAACGAAGGGATCGACCGGAGGCACAATCCGGAATTCACCACCGTCGAGTTCTATCAGGCCTATGCCACCCATGAAGACTTGATGCTGCTCACCGAGCTGCTCGTCTCGCGGCTCGCGCTCGAGGTCACCGGCGCGGCGGTGGTGCCTTACCAGGGCGCGCTGATCGATTACACGCCGCCCTGGCCGCGCGTCTCGATGGCCTTCGAAGTGGCGCGCCTCTACGGGGTTGCAGGTCTCGACGGTCTGGAAAAGCTGCCCGACGCCGCCTGGCTGGCGAAGGCGGACAAGGATGAGCCCAGGAAGAAATTTACCCACGCGCATTCGACGGGAGCGAAGATCGCCTGGGCGTTCGAGACGTTCATCGAGCCCATGCTGCGCTCCGATCGGCCCTCCTTCGTGATCGATTACCCGATCGAAGTGTCTCCGCTGGCGAGACGGCGCGATTCCGAGCCGCGGCTGGTGGATCGCTTCGAGGCCTTTGCCGGCGGAATGGAGATCGCCAACGCCTTTTCCGAATTGAACGACCCGCGCGATCAGGAAGCGCGTTTTCGCGCGCAGGTCGAGGCGGCCGCGCGCGGCGACGTCGAGGCGATGCCCTACGACCGCGATTTCATCCGCGCTCTCGAGCACGGCATGCCGCCCACCGCCGGCGAAGGTCTGGGCATCGATCGGCTGGCGATGCTCTTCACCGACTCGGCCAGCATCCGCGACGTGATCCTCTTTCCGCTCCTCAAGCCCGAAGCCGAGGAGGGCCGTTGAAGTTCCGCAAGCGCGCGTTCCTCGTTGCGCTGGTTCTGCTGGGAGCCGCCTTCGCAGGGCAGCTTGTGCTCCGCGCTTTCTTGTCGAACAGGACCTTGCTCTCGCCCGATGCGCTGCTGGCGATTTCCTTCGGCGGCGAGGCGCTGGCCTTCCTGCTCATCGGATTCTTCGTCAGCTTTCTCGCGCGCGGCTTCGGCGCGCGGGAGATGGGGCTGGCGGCGCTGCTGCTGGCCATCGCCGCATTCATCGCTTTGCGGCAATTGAAGCCGCCTTCTTTCTCCTATGACCGCTTCTTTGCCTCCACCGAGGAATTGATCCTCTGGGCGGCGCTCACCGGCGCGGGCGCGTGGCTCTTGGGAATGTGGGGCGCCTCGGCCGGCGTGCTGCTCGGTGCCGCGGGCACTCCCGACCTTCGCTTCGGATATGAAGCAGGGATCGCGCGGACGCACCTGCGATTGAATCGCCGCACGGCGCTGACCTTGATCGCGCTCGGGCTGGTGCCGCCGGGATTGCTCTTCGCTGCGGGCGTTCTGGCTTCGCTGCGATACCGGCGCGGCGCGGAGACCAGCGCCCTCGGGGTGATCGTCGCCGCCGGCGCGGTGGTGGCTGCACTCTTGCTCGTCGCCCGCTGGGTGCAGGCCCGCGCTGCGCTGGCGCGGCTGCAGCCGGGACAGCGGCGCAAGCGGCCGGCGACGGTGGTGATGACGGCCATCTCCATCGCCGGCGTGGCCGTCGGCGTCTGGGCGCTGACCGTGGTCCTCTCGGTGATGAGCGGATTCGAGGCCGATCTGAAGCACAAGATCCTCGGCACCAACTCGCACGCTTATCTGCTCAAGTTCTCCAACGACTTCTCCGAATGGAAGTCGGTCTTGCCCAAAGTGGCCGCGGTGCCGGGCGTGACGGGGGTTTCTCCCTTCATTCTCAATGAAGTGATTCTTTCCCACGGGCAGACGGTCACCGGCGCGGAGTTGAAAGGGATCGATCCGGCCACGGCAGGAACGGTGAGCGAGCTCCCCCGGCAGGTGATCGCCGGCGACCTGAAGTGGGTGGCGTCGCCGCAGGACATCCCCACCTCGGTGGTCGAGCCGCGTTCGGAGGCATCGAAGCAGCTCGAGGGCCCCGAATACCAGCAATACCTGGAAGACACCTTGAAGCGCCGCCAGCAGCACCCGGAGGAAGAGAAGAACAAGCTCGATCCGCAGGCATTGAAGGCATTGCCCGGCGTCTGCATCGGCAAGGAGATGTCGCATCAGATCCGCGCCTGGGTGGGAGACGTCATCAGCGTGCTCACGCCGCTCGGCGAGATGACGCCCACCGGGCCGGTGCCGCGCAGCCGCCCCTTCCGCGTCGCCTGCATCCTCTATTCGGGGATGTATGAATATGATTCCAAATTCGTTTACATCCATCTTCCCGAGGCCCAGAAGTTCTTCCGGATGGGCGACAACATCATGGGGCTGGAATTGAAGTTCAACGACGTCGACGCCGCCCGCGCCGAGGGCCGGCGCGTCGTCTCTGCGCTGGGCGGATTTCCCTACCGCACCAAGGACTGGGCCGAGCTGAACCGCAACCTCTTCTCCGCCTTGAAGCTGGAGAAGCTGGCGATGGCCATCATCTTGACCTTCATCGTTCTCGTCGCCTGCTTCAACATCCTCAGCACCTTGATCATGCTGGTCTTGGAGAAGACCAAGGAGATCTCCATCCTCAAATCGATGGGCGCGCGCGACGCCTCGGTGATGAAGATCTTCGTCCTCGAGGGATTGACCATCGGCGCCATCGGCACCGCGATGGGACTCTTGCTGGGCTTCGCCTCCTGTTCGTTCATCGAGCGCTATGGTTTGCAGCTCGACCCCGACGTTTATTACATCTCGAATCTGCCGGTGAATGCCGACGTCGGGCAATTCTGTGCGGTGGCCTTGATCTCGGTGGCGCTGAGCTATCTGGCGACGCTCTACCCGGCGACGAAAGCCAGCCGCCTCTCGCCGGTCGACGGCTTGCGGGAGGATTGAGCGTGCCTCCTCTCGTCGAAGCCCGCGGCTTGCACAAGTCGTACTGGCTGGGCGAGAAAGAGATCCACGTCCTGCGCGGCGCCTCGTTTTCCCTCGAGCCCGGCGAGATGGTTTCGCTGGTCGGGCCGAGCGGCGTGGGGAAGAGCACCTTCTTGCACGTCATCGGCACGCTCGATCCGCCCACCGCCGGCCAGGTGCTTTTCGAGGGGCGCGACGCCTATGCCATGCCCGAGGAGGAGCTCGCCGCCTTCCGCAACAGGAGCATCGGCTTCGTCTTTCAATTCCATTACCTGTTGCCGGAATTCACCGCCTTGCAGAACACCGCCATGCCGGGCTTGATCAATCGCTACTCGCGGGAGAAGGCCGAGGAAGCGGCCCGGCAAGTGCTGGAGATGGTCGGCCTCGCCCACCGGCTGGATCACAAGCCAGGCGAGCTCTCCGGCGGCGAGCAGCAGCGGGTGGCGCTGGCGCGCGCGCTGGTCTTGAAGCCGCGGCTCCTGCTCGCCGACGAGCCCACCGGCAATCTCGACGAGGCCACGGGCGAGGGCATCCACCAGCTGCTCGTCGAGCTCAACCGCCGGCTGGGGATCGCCGCCATCGTCGTGACCCACAATCCGCGGCTGGCGGAGCGCATGCCGCGGCGGCTGCGGCTCAGCGAAGGGCTGGTCATCGAGGGCTCCGGGGAAGAGGGCGAAGTCACTTCTTCCGGCGCGATTTCTTCTCCGCCTGGGCCAGGTACCTAGCTCCCTCGCCGAGCGCGGCCCGTGCTTGTTCTTCCGACAATCGCTGCGCCTCGGCCACCGCTTCGGCGGGCAGCCAGGAAGGCCACGGCGCCGTGTGCGAGACGTGCTTTCCCGAGGGCGTGTGCTCCTCGCTGACGCGATCGAGCGGGGAAAAAGGTCCCGGTTGCAACCGCAGCAGCGCCGGCCACAGCCGCCGGTGGACGAAAGTCCGCTTGCCGTCGATCAGCCGGCAGATGAGGACCTGGCCGGAGCCGTCGACCTCGGCAAAGGCGCGGAAGATGTCGCGGCCGCGCGGATGGCCCCACCAGCTGCCGCGGATGGGCTGGCCCGCGACGTGCTCGGCCAGCGACGGCGCTGGCCCGCGCGCGGAGGCGAGGACGATGCCGTGCTGCTCGACGAAAGCGAGCGGGTCCATCAGGCGTTGAAGACGAGAAGCTCGTCGACGCGGCCGCGGCCGCTGCCGCGCGAATTGATGAAGCGCGGCGCGCGGACCATCCGCTGCGCGAATCCGCGATAGAGCTCGCGGATGCGATCGGTGGCGGAGTTGGAGAGGAGGAAGCGCACCCCGCGGCGATTGAGAGCGATGCAGGCGTGGGCGAGCCGCTTCTGGTCGTCCCAGCTGAAGCCGCCGGGCGTGTAGGAAGCGAAGCTCGCGGTCGCCGAGACGGGATCGTAGGGAGGATCGAGATAGACGAAGTCCCCCGGCCGCGCGCGCTGCAGCGCCTCCTCGAAGGAGGCGTGCAGGAGCTCCACGCCGCGCAGGGCATGGCTCGCGGAGAAGAGCACAGCGGGATTGTTGAACTGCGGGTTCTTGTACCGGCCGATCGGCACATTGAAGCGGCCGGCGCGGTTGACGCGCCAGAGGCCGTTGAAGCAGGTCTTGTTGAGATAGACGAAGCGCGCGGCGCGCTCGGCGGGTGGAAGGCGCAGCGGATCGAGCGCGCGCACTTCCTGGAAGTGGGTCTTCCCATAGACGTGCCGGGCAAGCGCGTCGAGCACCGCCGAGACGTCGTCGCGGACCTGCCGGTAGCAGTGGATCAGCTCGGCATTGCTGTCGGCCAGGACCGCGCGCCTGGCCATTCGCCGCACGGCGAAGAAGAGCGCGCCGCCGCCCACGAACGGCTCGTGATAGCCGCGCAGCCGGGCCGGAACGTGCTTGAGCAGCTCGGGGAGCAGCGAGGTCTTGCCGCCCGCCCATTTGAGGAAAGGCGCCGCTTCCGGCGCGTCGTCGTCGAGAGGCCGCGAGACGAAGGAGCTCGCGGGCCGCCGCAGCTGCACTACGGGCATGGCTCAATCCGCTACCATTGCCGTTCCTCACCGCAAAAAATTTCTCCGGAGCAAAAAAAAGTTGACGTGGGAATCTGCGCGCTGTTTCCCGCTGACGATCGGCGTTGTCGCACGAGCGGAATTCGGTTAGGGTCCGCCGCCTTGTACCATGCGGACGGCTCTCCTTCTCGCCACGTTTGCCCTGTTGGTCCCTGCAGCGCGCGCGCAGCAGCCGCCGCAACCTGCTCCGGCGCCGGCGCCTGCCCGGGCCGGCGAAGCGCCGAGCGTTCCGACCGAGGAGACTCCGGCGCAGGCGGCGATTCCCGCCCCTGATTCCGGCGAGCTCTCCAAGATCAACGTCCAGGGCAACCGCCGCGTCGAGACCGACGCCATCCGCGCCGTCATTCCGCTCAAGCCGGGCGACACCTACGACCGCGCCAAGCTGAAGACCGTCCTCCTCAGCGTCTGGCGCATGGGCTATTTCAATGACGTCAAGCTCGACGTCTCGCCCGCCCAGCCTCCGTTGAAAGGCTTCACCCTGACGGTGCTGGTGAGCGAAAAGCCCGCGGTGCGCGAAGTCCGCCTCGAGGGAAACGAAGAGCTCTCCAAGGACGACTTCAAGGACACCCTCGAGATCAAGCAGTACCAGATCCTCGACCAGGAGGCGGTGCGCAAGTCGGCGAAGAAGATCCAGGAGAAGTACGTCGAGAAAGGATTCTTCCTCGCGGAGGTGACGCCCAAGATCGTCCCGCAGCCCAACAACGAAGTGGACGTCGTCTTCCAGATCAACGAGCACGCCAAGGTGACGGTCAAGGAGGTCCGCTTCGTCGGCAACAAGGCCATCGGCAGCGAGGAGCTGAAGGCGGCCATGCTGACGCAGGAGGGGACGCCGTTCAGCTTTCTCTCCGGGGCCGGCACCTACCGCGAAGAGGCATTCCAGCGCGACGAGATCGTCTTGCAGGGCCTCTATTTCGACGTCGGATACATCTACGTGAAGTTCGGCAAGCCGGCCATCGAGCTCTCGCCCGACCGCCGCTTCATCTTCATCACCGTGACCATCGACGAGGGCGAGCCCTACGACGTCGGCAAGATCGACGTCAGCGGCGACTTGCTCGAGCCGCGCGAGAAGCTGCTCTCGCTGGTCATCACCCACACCGGCGAGCGCTTCTCCAAGTCGCGCCTGCAGCGCGACATGCAGGTGCTGCTCGACGTCTACAAGGACAAGGGTTACGCCTACGCCAACGTCACGCCCGACACCGCGGTCGATGCCGAGAAGAAGAGCGTCGACCTCACCTACGTCTTCCAGAAGGGGAACCTGGTCACCATCGAGAAGATCGAGGTGGTGGGCAACTCCAAGACGCGCGACAAGGTCATCCGCCGCGAGATGCGCATCAACGAGGGCGACCTCTACAGCGGCACCGGCGTGCGCCTCTCCAAGCAGCGGGTCACCGCGCTGGGCTTCTTCGACAACGTCGAGATCAACAACCGGCGCGGCTCGGGCGACGACAAGATGGTCCTGGAAGTGTCGGTGAAGGAGAAGCTGACCGGCACCTTCCAGATCGGCTTCGGCTTCACCGGCGGCGAGAGCTTCTTCGGGCAGGCGCAGCTGGCGCAGAACAATCTCTTCGGGTACGGCCACACCGCCTCGCTGGCCCTGCAGATCTCCAGCATCCGGCAGCTCTTCCAGCTCAGCTATCTCGATCCTTACTTGTTCGACACTCCCTGGACCGGCTCGATCGATCTCTACCGCAGCGAATTGATCTTCTCCGGGTTCGACCGCCAGGCGAACGGCTTCGCGCTGACCGCCGGGTATGAGGTGTTCGAGGACTTCCGCCTCTTCACCACCTATACGCTGGAGAAAGTGAACGTGGTCGCGAGCGGAGGCTCGAACGACCTGCTCGCCAATCAATTCAGCTCGGGCAGGACCTCCAGCATCCGCGTCTCCTTCAACTACGACCGGCGCGACAACCGGCTCTTTCCCACCAACGGACACCTGGAATCGGCGTCGGCGGAATTCGCTGCCGCCGCCTTCGACAGCCAGAACCTTTTCCAGCGGTACAGGCTGATCGAGCGCTTCTACCGGCCCATCTTCTGGGGCCTGGTCTTCAAGGTGAACCTCTCGCTCGGCTACATCCGCGCCACCGACCCGCTCAATCACCCGATCGCCATCAGCGAGAAATTCTTCGCCGGCGGCATCAACTCCATCCGCGGCTACACCCTGCGCAGCCTCTCGCCCACCAAGAAGATCGCCAGCAGCCGCGATCCCGAAGCGGGCATCGTCGAGTTCGCCGTCGGCGGCAACAAGGAGTTGATCACCAACTGGGAGATCGAATTCCCCATCATCGAATCGGCCGGCGTCAAGGGCGTGCTCTTCTACGACGCGGGCAACACCTTCTCGGAGTCGGAGAATCTCTTCCAGAGCGCCCAGCGGGGCGGCAACCTTCCCCTGGGATTGTTCCACAGCACGGGTTTCGGCATCCGCTGGTTCTCGCCTCTCGGCCCCCTGCGCTTCGAGGTCGGCTTCCCGCTCACTCGCAGGGCCATCGACGATCCGTATCTTTTCGAATTCACCATCGGGAACTTCTTCTGAGGTATTGTTCGCCTCTTTCCTGGGGACACTGGAGAACGATGATGCGCCGTCTGCTTTTCGCACTTCCGCTGCTCTTTGCCGTCCCTGCGCGCGCGCAGGGGATCAAGATCGGCTATGTCGACGTCCAGCGCGCCGTGCAGGAGGTGGAGGAGGGCAAGCAGGCCCGCTCGCGCCTCAAGGCGGAGCTGGACAAGAAGCGCGCCGACCTCGACCAGAAGCGGGCGAACTTGGAAAAGATGAAAACGGACTACGACAAGCAGGCGCCGGTCCTTTCCGAAGACGCGAAGAAGAAGAAGCAGGAGGAGCTGCAGAAGGCGTACATCGAGGCGCAAAACGACGCCAACCAGATGCAGGAGGAGCTTTCGGGCAAGGAGCAGGAGGCGATGCAGACCATCTCCAAGCGGCTGCTCCAGGTCGTCGCCGAGGTGAGCGACCGGGAGAGCTTCACCTTCGTGCTCGACAAGGCCGCGCTCCTCTACGCGCCGGCCGCTTCCGATGTGACCAACGAAGTGGTGCGCCGCTACAACGAGCGTTTCGGCGGCGGCGTGGCGGGAAAGACGCCGGAGAAAAAGACGCCGGAAAAGAAACCCGCCCCGGCGCCGAAGAAGTAGCCGTGCCGCACCTCTCGCTTTCGGAACTGGCGGGCCGCATCGGTGCGGAGCTCCGCGGGGAAGGGGCGCGGAGGGTCTCCGGAGTGGCGTCGCTGGCGAGCGCGGCGCCGGAGCACGTCGCCTTCTACGCCAACACGCGATACCTGAGCGAGCTCCAGAGGTGCGCGGCGGGCGCGGTGATCGTCTCGGAGGAAGACGCCTCCCGCGTGCCTGTAGGAGCGGCTCGTCTCGTCGCGGCGCAGCCCTACGTCGCCTTTGCCAAGGCGAGCGCGCTTTTTCATCGAGAGCTCGAAGTCGCGCGCGGGGTCCAGCCGGGCGCCTGGGTCGACGCGAGCGCGGAAGTGCATCCCACCGCCGCGGTTCTGGCGGGAGCCTACGTCGGGCCGGGCGCCCGCGTCGGGGCGCGGACCACTCTCCATTCCGGCGCGCGCGTTCTCCACTTCGCCCAGGTGGGGCAGGACTGCATCCTCTGGCCCGGCGCCGTCGTCCGCGAGCGCTGCCTGGTCGGAGATCGGGTCATCCTCCAGCCGAACTGCGTGGTCGGCTCGGATGGCTTCGGTTTCGCCTTCGATCTCGAGGGCGAGGGCCATGGCCCCATGCACCGCAAGGTTCCGCAGGCGGGCATCGCCCGCGTCGAGGACGACGTCGAGGTCGGCGCCTGCACCTGCATCGATCGAGCGACGCTGGGCGAGACCATCATCGGCCGCGGCACCAAGATCGACAACCTCGTCCAGGTGGCGCACAACGTGAGGGTCGGTTCGCTCTCGCTGCTCGTGGCCCAGTGCGGGATCAGCGGATCGACGGAACTCGGTCAGGGCGTGGTCCTGGCCGGCCAGGTCGGCGTGATCGGCCATCTCAAGCTCGGCGATGGAGCGCGGGTGGGCGCGCAGAGCGGCGTCGCGCGCGACCTGGACGGAGGCGAGACGGTCTCGGGCTCGCCGGCCATTCCCCACCGCGACTGGCTGCGCCTCAGCGCGGCTCTTCCGCGGCTGCCCGAGCTGATCCGGCAGGTGCGCAAGCTCTCCCAGCGCGTCGAGGAGCTGGAGAGGGAGCGGAAGTGATGGACATCGCCAAGATCCTCGCGGCGCTCCCGCACCGCTATCCTTTCTTGTTGGTCGATCGCGTCGTCGAGGTGATCAAGGGCGAGCGCATCCACGCCTACAAGAACCTCACCTTCAACGAGCTCTTCTTCCAGGGCCACTTCCCCGGCCAGCCGGTGATGCCGGGCGTGCTCCAGCTCGAGGCGATGGCGCAGGCCGGCGCGCTCCTTGCCTACGAGGGGGCGCCCTTCGATCCGCAGCAGAAGGTCATCTATCTGATGTCGTTCGACAAGGTGAAGTTCCGCCGCCCGGTGGTGCCCGGCGATCGGCTCGACCTGCACGTGCGCATCGAGCGGCAGAAGGGGAACATCTGGCGGCTCGCCGGGGAGGCGAAGGTGGACGGCCAGACCGCCAGTGAGGCGGAGATGATGGCGATGATCGCCGACAGGAAGGGCTGATGGCCATTCATCCGACTGCAGTCGTCGATCGGCATGCCGAGCTGGATCCGACCGTCGAGATCGGCGCCTTCGCGGTCATCGGGCCGAAAGTGCGGATCGGCGCGCGCACGCGCGTTGGGCCGCACGCGGTGATCGAGGGCGACACCACCATCGGCGAGGGGAACGTCATCTTCCAGTTCGCCGCCGTCGGAGCGATCCCGCAGGACCTCAAGTATGCGGGCGAGGCGACGCGGCTGGTGATCGGCGACGCCAACCAGATCCGCGAATTCGCCACCGTCCACATCGGCACCGCCGGCGGCGGCGGCGTCACGCGAGTCGGCAACCATTGCCTCTTGATGGCGAACAGCCACGTCGCCCACGACGTTCAGCTGGCCGACGGCTGCATTCTCGCCAACAGCGCCGCGCTCGCCGGCCACGTCGCCGTCGAGGACCGGGTCACCTTCGGCGGCCTTTCCGCCGTGCACCAGTTCACCCGCATCGGCCGGCTCGCATTCATCAGCGGCGGCGCGATGGTGACGCAGGACGTGCCGCCCTACGTGACCGTGCAAGGCGACCGCGCCGAAGTGGTGGGCATCAACACCGTCGGGCTGACGCGCGCCCACTTCAGCAACGAGCAGCAGTCGCGGGTGAAGGACGCGTTCAAGATCCTCTACCGCAGCAAGCTCGGCTTTCGCGAGGCGATCGCGCACGTGCGCGCCGAGCACGGCGGCACCGAAGAGATCGACCACCTCGTCGCCTTCCTCGAAAACAGCGAGCGGGGCATCGCGCGCTGATGGCGCCGCCGATCGGGCTCATCGCCGGGTCGGGCCGCCTGCCTCTCCTCTTCGCCCAGGCCGCGGCGCGAGCCGGGCGCGAAGTCGTCGCCGTGGCGCATGAAGGCGAGACCGACCAGGCCCTCGAGGCGCGCGCCTGGGTGAAGGTCGGGCAGCTCGGGCGCATCGCGCAGGCGCTTCGCGAGGCGGGATGCAGCGAGGCCGTGCTCTGCGGCGGGATCAACAAGCCGAAGCTCTTCGATGTCCGCCCCGACTGGCTGGCGGTGAAGACGCTCTCGCGGATGCGGAGCTTCGGCGACGACGTCGCCTTGCGGGCGATCGCGGATGCGCTGGAGCAGGAGGGAGTGCGCATCGTTTCGCCGCTGCCGTTCGTCCCCGATCTCGTCGCCCGGCGCGGGCCTCTCGGGAGAAAGCGTCTGAGCGATCAGGAGAGATCCGACGGCGAAGTGGGGCTCGAGATCTCGCGGATGCTCGGGAAGGCGGACGTCGGCCAGACGGTCGTGGTTCGCAGGGGCGTGGTGCTGGCGGTCGAGGCCATCGAGGGCACCGACGCCTGCATCGCGCGCGGCGGTGCGTTCGGCAAAGGCGCCGTCGTCGTCAAGGCGCGCAAGCCGGGGCAGGACGAGCGCTTCGATCATCCGACGGTGGGAGTGCTCACGGTCGCGGCGCTCTCGCAGGCTCGCTGCTCCGCGCTGGTCATCGAGGCCGGAACGACGCTGGTTCTCGACGGCGCGGAGATGGCGGCAGCGGCCGATCGCGCGGGCATCGCCGTGGAAGGCATCTAGCCCCAATGCTCGTCAGATAGGCCCTGCAGGAGGAGGGAAAGGGAACGGGAAAGGGCCAGCAGGCGCGCGCCAACGCCTGCGGCGTTGTCACTGGCGCCTGCATTTTGGGGAAAGAAAAGGCTAGCGCCTTTGGCGCGATGCGTTTTTGGATTCTCGTCGTTCGTCATCGCCGGCTCCTCGCTGCGCTTTTTGAGAGGAGCCGGCGATGACGAACTTTGGAAATCTTCCCTTTGAGAAACTGATCGCTTACCAGGAGGCTCGCAAACTGCTCGAGGCGATGCGGGAGGCGGCCATCAGCGAGAAGCGGCGGCAGCGCTCGACATCGCGCTGGCCGCCGGGACCTGCCAACCAGAGCCTGCCCGGCGGGCACTTCTCCACGCGCGCTCCGTGCACGCCCTGCTCTCGGGGCTCATCCGGCGGTTTGGAATCTGCGGATGAGAGTTCAATGACGAACGACGGGAATCCAAGGAACAACAAACGCCGAAGGCGCAGGTTTCTCTTTCCCAAATGCAGGTGCCAGTGACAACGCCGCAGGCGTTGGCACGCGCCTGCTGCCCTTTCCCTTTCCCGCTTCCCGGTGTTGGGCTTTGAAGGGTTTGAGATGCGCTCTGTCGCGGCCGCCGTAGGCGGCTTAGCGACTACGACTGTGGAGTTGCACCGCGAGGTTGTGAGATGTGTTCTACCGTGCTCGCGACCACTTCCGAGATCGACCTGATCGAGAAGGCGCCCGGCGAGCGCGAGCTGCGGCTCTACCTGGAGGTGGAGCGCGGCGAATGGCTCTTTCCGCGCGCGGTCTGGCTCCTGCAGGAGAAGCTCAACGCCTACGCGAGCTTCATCCTCGACGGGAAGATGAAGGAGATGTACCCGTGGGCCGACCCGCGCGCGGTGCGCATCGTGCTGCGCTCGCGCGGGCAGGCGCCGGCCGATGCGCTCCGGCTGGTCGAGCTCGTTCGCGATACGCTGGCCAAGGAGGGACCGCAACTCAGCTTCGAGCAGGCGACATGAACGACCTGCTGGTGGTTGCGGTGGAGGCCTCGGCCGATCTGCACGGCGCCGCGGTGCTGCGCGAGCTGCGGGCGATGCGGCCCGACCTGCGCGCGTTCGGCGCGGGCGGCAGCCTGATGCGCGCCGAAGGCTGCGAGACGCTGGTGAACGCCGAGGACCTCGGCTTCATGGGGGTAGCGGAAGTGATCCCGGCGCTGCCGCGCATCCTCGAAGCGATGGATGCGCTCGGCGACGCCGCGGCCGACCGCCGGCCGCGCGCGGCGCTGCTCATCGACAGCCCCGACTTCAATCTGCGCCTGGCGCGGCGGTTGAAGCGACTTCGCGTGCCGGTGGCGTATTTCATCGGCCCCAAGCTCTGGGCCTGGCGGACCTACCGGGTGCGGCAGGTGGCGAAGGACGTGGCGCGGATGCTCGTCATCCTGCCCTTCGAGGCCGACTTCTATGCGAGGCATGGCGTGCGCGCGACGTACGTCGGCAATCCGCTCGCTGACGCGCAGACCTCGTCTCCACCTATACAAAGGGGTCCGCTCGGGCTGGACCCCTCGCGCCCGGTGCTCGCGCTCCTGCCTGGTTCACGCCGGCAAGAGGTGACCCGGCTCTGGTCGCGCCTGCTCGCCGCCGGCCGGCGGCTGCGCGAGGACCGACCCGGCCTGCAGCTCGCGGTGCCAATCGCGCCGAGCATCGACCGCGCTCTCTTCAGCCTTGCCCCGGACGTCGTCTTCATCGAAGGCCGCGCCCCGGAACTGCTCGCCGCGGCTGACGCGGCGATCGTGGCGAGCGGCACGGCGACGCTGCAGGCGGCCCTCGCGCAGACTCCGATGGTCGTCGTCTATCGGGTCAACTGGCTGAGCTGGCTGATCGGCCGGATGCTGGTTCGCGTGCCGTTCGTCTCGCTGCCGAATCTGCTTGCCGGACGCGAGCTCGTGCCCGAGCTGCTGCAGTCGGAGTGCACGCCGGAGAAGATCGCTGCCGCCGTGGCGCCGCTTCTCGATGGCGCATCTGAGCGAACCCGACAGCTTCAAGGGCTGGCGAACATTCGCGAGCAGCTGACGCCGCAAGGCGCAGCACCCGCCGCGCGGCGCGCCGCGGAGCAAGTCCTCGCGCTCCTGGAGCAGCGCCCGTGATCGACCGCGCCTGCGTCGTTCTTCCCACCTACAACGAGATCGACAATCTGCCGCAGATCGTCCCCTTCATCCTCGCCGCCGCGCGCGAGCTGGACGTCCTCGTCGTCGACGACAATTCACCCGACGGAACTGGAGCGGTCGCCGACCGGC
>VBLC01000061.1 GCA_005879315.1 Deltaproteobacteria bacterium
CGGTTGCCTTCTGCGCGGGCCAAAGGTAGAGGTGCGCGCATGGGCCCGCTGGCCAACTTCTGGGCGATCGTCTCCGTGCCTGACAACATCCCCATCGTCTTCATGCTGGTGCTGGTCGGGTACTTCACCTTCGTCAGCTTCAACGAGGGGCGGAAGAACGACCGGCTCATCCGCGAGGGGCGCAAGGAACAGATCCTGCGGCGCATGCAGGACTGAGCTTGGACGAGACCGGGTACATCCCCGGCGACATCTTCCACGCGCAGCTGCGCAAGGTCTACTTCGGCGAGCTGGACTGGGCCGTCAACAAGAAGGGCGGCCTGATGGCGCATGTGCTCTACCTCGCGCCGCATGAGAATGCGGCGGAGAGCGGCGAACGGCGCGGCCGCGGCAAGGATTTCGCCAAGTGGATCTTCGCGGAGGAGCCGGGCCTCGAAGAGAAGCTCTTCTCCACCCGATTCGAGCTGGCCATCGACGCGCGGCTCGAGCCCGGCGCGGCCATCGGCCTGCATTTCCACGACCGGACCGAGGAGATCTATTACCTGCTCGAGGGCGAGCTGACGATGACCACCGTGGAGCGCGGCGGGCGCGAGCTGTCGGCCGTGCTCCGCGGCGGGGACGCGCATCTGGTCAAGCTCGGGCAGGGGCACTTCGGGGTGGCCGGCCCGAAAGGCGCGCGCTTCGTTGCCTTCGCCGTGCGCGTGTAGGTCAGCCGAAGACTCGGAGGCTAACGAGCAGCAGCGTTGCCGCATCCACCTGCGGGCTGATCGCGATCTGCCCCTTCACTTGGAACAATGGCACCACCAGCTGGGCGGCGGCGGCGACGCGCCCGAGTCGTAGATGTCGAAAGAAGAGGACTCCGCTTCCGCGATCACGACGGGAACTTCGGCTGCTGCCCGGCAGTGCGATCATCAACAGTGCAGCGGCTGCGCGCACGGTTCGTCGACTGCGCGCCGCTCGGCGCAGCCACAAAGCCAGATCTTCCGCCTGCAGGATTAGAGAAAGACGCGCAGGCCCAGCCAGCCGAGGGGTGCACGGTCCCCGCTGATTGCGGAAGAGCAACAGGTCCGCCTCGCCGATCAACGCTGCGCCGCGCCCCATCAGCGGGTCGCACCGCGGGCAGTTGTCGAAGTAAGTGATCAGGCCGCTCTCGTTCAGCTGCCCGAAGCCAGCCGCAAGGTACGGAGCGATGATCCCTGAGCCGAAAATCACGCCCCCGCGAAGGGAACGCGCCGTGGGAATAACCCAGAAGCCGCCCACTCCGAAGTGGACGCTACTGCCAGACTCTTGGGCCACAGCGCGCGCTGTGATGAGCGAAGCCGTAAGAAGCGTCAGGATGCCGATCGTCCTCACCGACGAGAGTGGCGCGAGCGTTGAAGCGACACGCTACGGCAGACGCAGGCCGCATCCCTTTGGTCACACAAACTTGATTCGGGACTTATGCTCCCGAACACTCATCCATAGATCCGCAGGGTGAAAAGCAGAAGCGGCAGGTGGTCGCTGCCGCTCAAGTAGACATACGAAGGCCCGGACTGCGGCCGTACTTCGAAGAAGGGCTCGACGAGCCGCGCTGCAAGCACCATCCGCCCCACGGCCAAGTTGCGGAAGAAAAGTACGCCTGCCTCGAGGCTCAGCGCGCCGCCGTTGCCCTCCGCCGATGCAACCGCGCATCCTCCGCCGACGCAGTCGTAACGGAGCTGGACGCTCTCTCTCAG
Source organism: Deltaproteobacteria bacterium (assembly GCA_005879315.1). Classification (GTDB taxonomy): domain Bacteria; phylum Myxococcota; class Myxococcia; order Myxococcales; family 40CM-4-68-19; genus 40CM-4-68-19. The sequence goes on from VBLC01000061.1 coordinate 1,713, forward strand.
GAGGCCCATGCCTGCCGAGAGATAAGGTGCAGTCGGGCCTTCTCCGAGGATCCAGCCGGCGCGGAGCGAGACCAACCCGAATTCGGGCTGGAAAGCCGTCAGCCCGCCGTACTCGATCCCCACCGCGACCAGCGCGTGCTGCGTTTCGTAGGCGAGCTCCACGGAGAGCGCGACTGCCTGGTGGAGCGGCCCCCGGAAGCCTCGCATGTCGCTGGACGCGAGCGGCACCATCCACGAGCCGCCCAGTCCGAAATAGACGTGCCCGCCCGGGACCTCCGCGAGGGCGGGAAGCGAGACGAGCAGCGAGGCGAGCGCAGCACGCACCCTCGACGGACCGCACTCGTGCGGCGCGCGGCCACGCGAAGTATCAGATCTTCCGCCTGCAGGATTAGAGAAAGACGCGCAGGCCCAGCCAGCCGAGGGGTGCACGGTCCCCGCTGATTGCGGAAGAGCAACAGGTCCGCCTCGCCGATCAACGCTGCGCCGCGCCCCATCAGCGGGTCGCACCGCGGGCAGTTGTCGAAGTAAGTGATCAGGCCGCTCTCGTTCAGCTGCCCGAAGCCAGCCGCAAGGTACGGAGCGATGATCCCTGAGCCGAAAATCACGCCCCCGCGAAGGGAACGCGCCGTGGGAATAACCCAGAAGCCGCCCACTCCGAAGTGGACGCTACTGCCAGACTCTTGGGCCACAGCGCGCGCTGTGATGAGCGAAGCCGTAAGAAGCGTCAGGATGCCGATCGTCCTCACCGACGAGAGTGGCGCGAGCGTTGAAGCGACACGCTACGGCAGACGCAGGCCGCATCCCTTTGGTCACACAAACTTGATTCGGGACTTATGCTCCCGAACACTCATCCATAGATCCGCAGGGTGAAAAGCAGAAGCGGCAGGTGGTCGCTGCCGCTCAAGTAGACATACGAAGGCCCGGACTGCGGCCGTACTTCGAAGAAGGGCTCGACGAGCCGCGCTGCAAGCACCATCCGCCCCACGGCCAAGTTGCGGAAGAAAAGTACGCCTGCCTCGAGGCTCAGCGCGCCGCCGTTGCCCTCCGCCGATGCAACCGCGCATCCTCCGCCGACGCAACCGCGCATCCTCCGCCGACGCAGTCGTAACGGAGCTGGACGCTCTCTCTCAGGAGGCCCATGCCTGCCGAGAGATAAGGTGCAGTCGGGCCTTCTCCGAGGATCCAGCCGGCGCGGAGCGAGACCAACCCGAATTCGGGCTGGAAAGCCGTCAGCCCGCCGTACTCGATCCCCACCGCGACCAGCGCGTGCTGCGTTTCGTAGGCGAGCTCCACGGAGAGCGCGACTGCCTGGTGGAGCGGCCCCCGGAAGCCTCGCATGTCGCTGGACGCGAGCGGCACCATCCACGAGCCGCCCAGTCCGAAATAGACGTGCCCGCCCGGGACCTCCGCGAGGGCGGGAAGCGAGACGAGCAGCGAGGCGAGCGCAGCACGCACCCTCGACGGACCGCACTCGTGCGGCGCGCGGCCACGCGAAGTATCAGATCTTCCGCTGCGCGAAGGCCTGCGGCATGTGCTTGCGCACCAACCGGCTGAGATCGTCGCCGTCGATCAGATCGATCGGGTTTCCTCGCGCAGCGTCGCGCGCGTCGGTGGTGAAGGTGCCGAGCACGACCAGCACCGCCTTGCCGACGAATTCGGCGCGCGCCGATTCGATCATGTTGCGGACCTCGTCGGCGTCGGTGGGCACACCGGGCGCGCCGAGCACTCCGTGCACGTAGAGACGGCCGCCGCGGATGGGGGTCGGGTCGTTGGCGAAGAGATCGACCGAGGCCGCGCCTCGCTCGCTCCGCTCAGCGTTGAAGCCCATTTCGGTGAAGAGCATCAATAGGAGCCGCTGCAATCCTTCGATGCCGTACGCTCTGACCCAGGCCATCTCGCCGTGCCCTTCGCGCGCGAGGTTGGTGGGCGAGGCGGGAGAGATCGGCTGCCCCTTGCCGATGAGCAGGATGAGCAGAAAACCGATCGCCGTCGCGACTGCCGCGACGATGAGGATCCCCATGGCCGCCTCTTCCTACCATGCTTGACTTCGCCGGGATCCGACGGTTACATCCGCGTCCCCCGAAGTGGGCCTGTAGCTCAGCTGGGAGAGCGCTAGAATCGCACTCTAGAGGTCACCGGTTCGATCCCGGTCAGGTCCACCATTTCTTCCGGGAAATCCTGCGCACACTTGCTGGACGCGCGATCGACTCCTCGGTCAGTCGATGAACGAGCTGTAAAACAGCGCATTATGCCTTGCTTTTTTGTCAGGAGCGTCTGAAGGTCAACCTTGCCTTTCTCAGCCTGCGCAGCGATCGGCTTCGCATCAGGTGAAAGCCGTGGAAACCCATCTTCGCTCACTTCGATTCGGCCACGGACGCAGTCCGCACGAGAAGCGAGAGATGGAAGCAGCGCTGCTGCAGTCCGTGCTCGATGCGCTGCCGGAAGGCGTGCTCCTGGTCTCGCCGAAGTGCCGGATCCGGCTGGCCAGCAGGACCGCAGAGCGGATTCTCGGTTTCGGCCCCGGCCAGCTCAGCGGCCGCTACTACGACGACCAAGGCTGGCGGAGCCCCGACGACAAGATCGCTGCGGGACTCGAACCGTGCTGTCTACGAGGTCGTCGTCTCGCTACGCGACGTGACCCTGCAAGAAGAGCAGGCGGAAGCGATCCGCTCCAGCCTCGAGCTCCAGGAGCAGGTCATCGGCATCGTCGGTCATGATCTCCGTAATCCGCTCGCCGCCATTCTCGGCTCCGCGGGCTTGCTCGAGAAGCTCGCCGATGTCGACGGTCTGCGGAGCTCGCTGGGGGTTCGCACACTCGCCCGGATCGTCCACAGCGCGCAGAGAATGGAGCGCCTGATCCGCGACCTTCTCGACTACACCCGCCTGCGGGCGGGGAAAGGGCTCCCGCTCTTCCTCGCGCCAGCGAACCTTCACGACATCTGCAGGGATGCCGCCGAAGAGGCGACGAGCGCGAACCCGGAGCAGAGGGTCCGCCTCGATTTCGAGGGAGACGGCGCCGGAATCTGGGACGCCGACCGTATCCAACAGGTCGTGTCGAATCTGATTGGGAACGCGGTGCAGCACGGCCGCCCTGGAGATCCAGTCGACCTGTCCGTCCATCCCCTCGCCGACGGACGGTTGAGCATCGAGGTGCGCAATCAAGGGGATCCAATCGCCGGGCGCTCCATCCCTCACCTCTTCGAGGCCTTTCGCCGCGGCAACCGTGGGCCGTCGGAGCGCAGAGGGATCGGCCTCGGTCTCTACATCGTCGCTCAGATCACGGCGGCGCATGGGGGCAGCGTGGAGGCCCGCTCGACCACGGATGGAACTGTCTTCCAGGTCCTCTTGCCTCGCCGAGCCGGAGCCTGATTACCTACTCGCCATCCTTCTGCTAAGTTGACCCGTGCGCCGGGTGCCGCTGGCTCGCCGACTCTTCGGGTGCGAGCGACAAGCGCCGCAGCTTGCTCGTCATCGATGGCGATCCGGACGTGTCGGAACTGCTGCGGGACGCCCTCGAGCGGGAGGGGTTTCACGTCTTCTGCGCTGCGACCGGGCGCGAGGCGCTGGACCTGTTGCAGAGGATGCAACGGCCATCGTTTCTGCTGCTGGACCCGGTGACGTCCCGGACGGATGGCGAGGACCTGTTCGGCTTTCTCCAAGCCGACGCGGCGCTCGCGACGATCCCCGTCGTCGTCGTTTCGACGGTGGGACGGGATCTGGTTCCGCCCACTGTGAAGAGAATCATCCGGAAGCCTTTTACTCTCGACGAATTGCTGGAAACCGTCCGCAGCCTGACGCGCTAGGAGGCCGCGTCACCCTTCCTTGGCCGCCGTCCTTCCTTCGAAGTAGTCGAGCGCGCCGGGATGGAAGGGGATGGGCGCCGGGCCCTGCAGCGAGCGCTTCTTCGCCAGCGGTCCTTTCTCGCGAGACTCGACCAGGGCCTGTGCGATGTCGTACGCCCGCTGCCGCGCGCAGCCCTCGAGCACGACGAGCAGATCGCCGCCCAGCACCGCCAGCGCGCGCAGCGGCACCTTGTCTTCCTCGGCGAATCTGCCGCGCCCCTCGAGCGCCTCGAGGGCTTCGGCCGCGGGGAGCAGCCCCACCTGGAGCTGGCCGGTGCTCAAGAGCTTCACGACCTCGACCGGCGACCTCGCCGCCGCCGGGACCGCCTTGGTCTGCGGCCAGCGCGCCGCGATGGCCGAGGCGACGGCGGAGGCGATCGCGAGCGCCCCCGGCCGCGCCTCGTCGGTGACGACGACCAGGTGCGTCGCCCGATACACGTACCACTGACGGTATGGTGAATGGCCGGGCAAGAGCGCGGCGGCCGCTCCCAGAAGCGAGAGCGCGAGAAGCCTGCGTTTACTCACCGGGCCCCCGGAAGACGTCGAGCTGGAGGAAGTTCGACACCACGTAGTTGGGCACGTCCACCAGGTTGCTGATGTGGAGATCGCAGGCGACGCTGCAGAGGAGGTACGCCTGCTCCGCGGTCAAGGGCGATGGCGCCGGCGAAGTCGGTCCGGTCAGGAGGGCGATCATCTTGAGCAGCGCGTCGCGCGCGGCCAGCGTCACGTCCTCCGACTCGTTCCTCAGCGGGGGCAGCAGGAGGAAGGCGGAGTTCACGTCGATCCAGTGCTCCGGCGCCATGACGACGCCGGCGGGCTTTACCGGAATGCCCATGGTGGCGACGAAGTTGTCCGGCGCGAGCTCCCGGAGGACGCCGGCGCGGTTGCTCTCGAACCGGGGCCAGTTGTTCAAGGCCGCAGCCTGGCCTTTGCGGACCTCGACCTTCACCGTGACGATCGCGTTCATCTCGATGGCGGTGCCGGAGACCTCGCCGTCCCCTTGAGCCCAGTGCACGTCGCCGATGGACAGCCCGCAACCCTCCTCGATGAAGCAGGGGAAGAGCAGCGTCGTCCCCTTCACCATCTGCTTCACGTCCGTATTCCCGCCGTTCTCGCGCGGAGGAATGGTGCGCAGGCAGCGGTCTTTCGCGGAGCCATGAGGGCCGCAGAGGTTAGAGGGCACCGCGTCTCTGGGCTCCGGAGGGAGAACGAAACCTTGCTTGGCTCGAAGCTCCTCCTCTCGAGTGAAGGCGGTTTCGATCTCGGGCCCGCCCAGCTCCACGCCGATGGTGCCGGCGAATCCATGCAGCGGCAGCCGGACGCCAGGGAGATCGCGCGAGGTCGCAAAGCGCGTCTTGCCGTCGCTCTCCAGAGGGCCAAGCTCCCAGTGCACGATGGCGGGGTCGGTGAAGACGTCGCGGAGGAAGCCGAACCCCGGGACCGCCACGGTGTAGCCGAAGTGATCGGGCCCGGGGCCGACGTCGATCATTGTCACGGCGAGCACGTCGCCGCGCTTCGCGCCTCTGACGTACAGAGGGCCAGTGAGCGGATGGATGAGGTTCAGGTTGGCGGCCGCGACGGTGGCCGGCGTGGACCTGCGGTTGAAGGGATTGTCGAACGCGTCGCGGGTTTCGAAGATCACCGTGTCGCCGGAGTTGACTTCGGCGGCCGCGGGGATGTCGGGGTGCCAGCGGTTGTGACAGGTGCGAAGCCGATCATCCGCACAAGGCACCGGCACATCGTTGGCGTAGGTGATGGGGATCCGGACCTGCTTCGCAAACGACGGCCCGGCGGCTGCGAGCAGCGCAGCGGCCGTGATCAGGAGGCTCTTCATAGGTCGCCTTTCCCCGCGCGAAATCGCGCGGACGGGCGGTGTCGGCGACGGAAGGCACGCGGAGAACCTTCGCCCCCGCCCCAAAAGGCGAAGCTGGGCGCCCCCATACGCCGTCACGACGAAGGTTGTCAACGGCGGAGGAGCTCGCGCTCAGTTGCCCGCCTTCCAATACTCCAGCTTGCACTGTACTTCCTCCATCGACGCGGCACGTGCCGGCGGCAGTTGAGCTCGGAATGCTCGATAAGTGCGGGTGGCAAACCGACGCACAGCAGTCTCTATATCTCCCAATCAAGTCAGGCGCACGGTACGGACACGTGGCAGCTTGATATGGGCGAAGTACGCTTGCGCGCGTCGCCCCGGCTGGAAATCGGCCAACTTGAAAAGGCGGACATCCTGCAAACGCTTCGCGACGGAAACTGCCGGCCTTTATTTCCACCCCACGCGGATCCGGCCGTAGAACGGAAAAGGCTGGTCGTCGGCTGCGGAATCGATGGCGATGGGAGAATCCTGGTCCGCGCCTGCGCGGGTCTGCAGCGCCGGATAAGCATCCACCAGCGGCGGATGATCGGCCTGCAGCGCCCGTGCGTTCGGAGCATTGAACTGATTGATGAGCGTCTGCCGCACGTCGATGGAACGTCCCAGCTGCGCCGAAGCGCTCGCGCTCAGCTGGTCCCAGGGCCAGTCCGCTCCCGCCCAGGCAAGCGGCATCGGCGAGTAGCTCGCGTCCATCGTCGCGACGAATCGCACGCAGCCGCTCGTCTCGTAGCGGCTCGCCTGCACGCGCACGCCGGTGCGCGCGGTGAATCGCCAGCTCGCATCCATCGTCGCGCCGGCCGGCCGCGGCAAGGGCGCGCAGACGAGCCAGTCGAGCCGGTCGAAGCGGTTGGGCACCATCAGCCCGTGCGTGCTCAGGCGATCGTCGTTGTAGAGCAACGCGTGCAGGACCGCGCCCGCGAGCGCATTGGAGAACGGCACGCTGGCAGAGTCGCCCAGCCGCTGGGTGTTGCCGAAGTCGGTCGCCAGCGCGACGTTGGGCTGGAAGAGCAGCGCGGAGCGGTACGGCACCACCACCGCCGCCGCCACCGTGCTGCGCGCGTCCGGCGAGCGCGCGTAATGAAGGAAGGTGGGCGGGTGCATCTCCGCTCCGTACGGCGGATGGCCGCAGTCGAGCACCCAGACCCCTTTCATCAGGACGCGGTCGCCAGGCAGCGGCGAGAAGCCGAGCGCGTCGCGCGGAAAGATCCGCCGCTCCACCTCGGTGTGCAGCGGCGTCCCCTGCGCGCCGCTCCCCTCGAAGGAAAGGAAGGCGTACGGCGCATCGAGCTGCACGTCGCCGTCGACGTCGAGGCCGAAGGGATGGTCGCCGAGCACGTCGTCGGTGGAGTCGTCGGCGCCCACCAGCGCGCCGGCGAGGAAGAACTCCGGCTGGCTCAAGGTCGGCCGCGACGCGAAGGGCCCTGAGACGATGGGCGCCCAGTGCCACGGCACCTGGACGTCGCTGATGCCGTAGAAGAAAAGCTCGCCGATGTAGACGCGCGTCGGATCCTGCGCGCAGGAGTGCACGTCGGGACCGGCGAAGCCGTGAAGAAGCGAACGATTCGCATCGGAGGCAGCCGAGCCGGACCAGGAAAGGACAGGCCGGTCGGCCGGGATGGAAAGCCCGCTCGAACAACCGCAGGCGAGAAGGAGGAAGAGCGACTGCCCCCGCATCGCCGCAGGATACCGCAGGACCCGTATGTTGCACTCATGTCGAAACGTTGATAGCTGCACGCCGCGGGGGATGGGCGCCAGCCCGCGCCCGCCCCTACCTTTGCCCAGTGCGGACGCGCAATCTCGCAGTGGTCTTCGCCGGCATCTGCGGCTACGCCGAGCGGCTCGGCGCGCAGAGCTGGGAGCAGAGCCAGCGCATGCTGCGCGTCCACGAGGCGCTGGTCGATCCGGTCTTCCGCGCTTTCGGCGGCCGGCGCATCAAGCAGATCGGCGGCACGCTCCTCTTCGTTTTCGACTCGCCCACCGACGCCGTCCTCTGCGCGGCCGCGCTGCTCGAGCGGGTGGCGCGCTACGACGCCGAGGTCCCCGAGGCGGAGCGCCTCGACATCCGCGCCGGAATCCATCTCGGCGAAGTGCGGCTGGAGAAGGGCGACGTCTTCGGAGAGCCGGTCAACATCGCGGCGCGCATCGAGGCGCTGGCCGGCCCGGGCGAGGCGCTCTTCGGCGAAGCCGTCTGGCTCTCGATGAACCGCGCCGAGGTGCGCGCCGAGGACAGAGGGGAGCGCAGACTGAAGGGCGTCCCCGAGGCGGTGCGCATCTTCCGGCTGGTGGAATCGCTGCGGCTACTGCCCGACGCGGGGCCGCTGCCCGATCCGGCCAAGCTGGAGGAGAGCAGCGAAGTCCTCCGCCACCTGCGCGAGGCGTACCGCGCCGCCTGCCGCTCTCTCGAGGAGGCGTGGCCCTACGTCCCCGACCGCGCGCGCGTCTTCGTCGGCGCCGGCCTCGCCGCGATGGTGGCGGTGGCGGCGGCCTTCTTCGCGCTGGCGCGCCTGGGAGCGCTGCCGTGAGCACCGCTCGCAATCTCGTCTTGCTGCTTTCCGACATGAAGGGCTTCACCGCCCGCACCAGCAGGCAGACGCGCGAGGAGAACGAGCGGATGCTTGCGCTCCACGATGCCCTGCTCTTGCCCGTCGTGCGCGGCTTCGGCGGGCGCAAGGTGAAGGCCATCGGCGATGCGCTGCTCGCCGCCTTCGAATCGCCGACCGACGCCGTGCTCTGTGCCATGGCGCTGCAGGACCGGCTCGCCGCCTTCAACGACGCCGCCGAGGAGAAGGAGCGCATCGAGGTGCGCGTCTCGCTCAGCCAGGGCGAAGTGCGCCTGCAGAAGGGCGACGTGCACGGCGAGGCGGTCCAGCTCGCGCTTCAGGCGGGCGCCCTCGCCGACGCTGGCGAGGTGGTGCTGACCGACGCCGTCTACCTCTCGATGAACAAGAGCGAGGCCCCCACCGAGATCCTCTGCGAGCGGCCGTTGCAGGGCGGCGGCGCGACCAAGCTCCGGCGCGCGCTCAGGAGCAGCGACGCGCGTGTGCCTTACGGCGGCCGGGCGCTGGCCCGGCTGGGGCGGCTGCCCGATCCGTCGCGGCGTGTGCAGCTCGCCCGGCTGATCGATCGCGTCGCTTCCTTCGCGCGCCGTCGGATCGTCTGGGCGGCGGCCGGCCTCTTGCTGGTGGCGGCCGCGGCGGGCGATCGCGGCTCTCGGGCGCAGCAGGAGCCGCTCCGGCGCGCGGCCGAGCTGCTCGAGTTGCGACAGCCTCTCGCCGCGCTGGCCGAGCTCGATCGGCTGGCCGACACGCCGCGCTCGCATGACCCCAGGGTGCAAGTCGTCCGCGGCCGGGCGGAACATGCGCTGGGACAGCTGGGAATGGCTTTCTCCGATTTCGCCGCGGCTGCCGAGCAGGACCCGCGCGCGCTCGACCCGCAGGCCATCGCCGCGCTGGCCGACGAGCTCGACGCCGAGAGCTTCCCCTCCGTCTGGCGGCCCGCGCTGGTCCGGCTGCTCGGCGAGACGGTCGGCCGCGAATCCGCCACGGCGGTGCGGCCCCTGCTCGGCTCGCCTCTCGCCCGCACCCGCGATGACGCGCTCGAGATCCTGGAGCTTTCGGGGGCGGCCACGAGCGACGATCGCATCAAGGTGGCGGCGCGGGACCTCGCCGATGAACGCGCCTCCTGCGCGAGCCATCGCGATGCGGTCCGGCGGCTGGCCGCGGCCGGCGGCACAGAGGCGGAGCGGATGCTCGAGCAGACCGCGTGGAAAGGCGGCTGCGGCGGCGCGCAGGCGCGCGATGCCCTGCGCCGGCTGCGCCGCAAGGAGTGAGCGCCCTCAGGAAGGCGGCCGCCGAGGTGGCCTCGATGCTTCCCCCGAAGTCGCTTTCCTGTTAGAGCGCACCGCTTCGGAGAGGAGAAATGCTCAAAGGCGCCATCGTCGGCTTCGGTTTCATCTCGTCCAAGGGCCACTTCCCTGCCTACCTGCAGCGCAACGACGTCGAGATTGCCGCCGTCGCCGACCTCTGCCCCGCGCGGCTGGAAGCGGCCCGCGCCGCGATCCCCGGGGCGCGCCTCTATTCGAGCTGGGCCGAGCTGCTGGAGAAAGAGCGGCAGCTCGACTTCATCGACATCGCCACGCCGCCGACCTCGCACAGCGAGATCGCGCTGGCGGCTCTCGCCAAGGGCTTGCACGTCCTCTGCGAGAAGCCGATCACGGCAAATCTCGCGCAGGCGAAGCGCCTGACTGAAGCGGCCCGCGAGCACCGCCGCGTCGTCTTTCCCGCCCACAACTACAAGCATGCGCCGGTGGTGAAATTCTCGCGCGAGGTGATCGAGAGCGGCCGCATCGGCCAGGTCCGCAGCGTCACGCTGAACACCTTCCGCACCACGCACGCCAAGGGCGTGCCGGAGTGGAACACCGACTGGCGCCGCGAGAAGAAGATCTCCGGCGGCGGCATCGCCATGGACCACGGCTCGCACAGCTTCTATCTGACCTTCGCCTGGCTGGGATCCTTGCCCAGCGCGGTGACCGCCAAGGCGCTGACGCTGGATAGGAACTGGGACACCGAAGACAACCTGAACTGCATCCTCACCTTCCCCACCGGCTACGCGCACGCCTATCTGAGCTGGACTGCGGGAGTGCGCAAAGTGATCTACACGCTGCAGGGAACGAAAGGCGCCTTGGTCATCGACGACGACGACTGGGAGCTGACGGGCGGCGGCAAGATCGAAAGAGGGATCATCGAGAGCGACTGGATGGACGCCTCGCATACCCGCTGGTTCAGCTCGCTCTTCGACCAGTTCAAGGCGGCCATCGAGCAGGGAGACTTCGTCAACCACGAGCTGCGCGAGGCGGTGGCCTGCATGCAGATCATCGAGACCTGTTATCGATCGAATGCGGAGGGCTCGCGCGAGCTGCCGCTTTCGCTCGACGTGATGGCGCTGTGAAGGGGCTGGTCGTCATCACCGGCGCAAGCTCAGGCTTCGGCGCGGCGGCTGCGCGCGCCTATGCCCGGCTCGGACATCCGCTCTTTCTCGGCGCGCGGCGGATGGAGCGGCTGCGCGAAGTGGCCGCCGAGTGCGAGAAGCTGGGCTCGCCCAGGGCGGTGGCGCATCCGCTCGACGTGCGGGACAAAGAGAGCATCGACGCCTTCTGCCAGGCGGGCGGAACGCCCGAGATCCTCCTCAACAACGCCGGCGGCGCGCTGGGCCGCGACCGGGTCGACAAGCTGCGCGACGAGGACCTGATCGGGATGATCGAGGCCAACGTGATCGGCCTCGTGCGCGTCACGCGCGCGCTCCTCCCCGCGATGATCGCGGCGAAGAAGGGCCACATCGTCAACCTCGGCTCCTACGCGGCGCACGGCACCTACGAGGGCGGGAGCGTCTACGCGGCGAGCAAGACCGCGGTGCGCGTCATCTCCGAGACGCTGCGGCTCGAGCTCAGCGGCACCAACATCCGCGTGACTGAAATGGACCCGGGGCTCGCCGAGACGGAGTTCTCCGTCGTGCGCCTGGGCGACGTGGAGAAGGCCAAGGCCGTCTACGCCGGATTCCAGCCGCTCACCGCGGAGGACGTGGCCGAAGCGATCGTCTGGTGCACCACCCGGCCGCCGCACGTGAACATCAACCTGATGGTGCTCACGCCCACGGCGCAGGCGTCGCTGACCAAGGTACACCGGGAGCAGAAGTGATCTTCGAGGAGCTGAACGGGATCGCCTCCGAATGCCGCAGCTATCTGTGCGGCTCGCGCGGAGAGGCGCTCATCCTCGATCCCCTGCTCGAGCGCGTCGAGAGCCATCTGGCGCGGCTGCGCGCGCTCGGGCTGCGGCTCGCGATCGCCGCCGATACCCACACGCATGCCGACCATCTTTCCGGCACGAAGGAGCTGGTGCGGCGAACCGGCGCGAAGAGCGCGGGTGCGCCGCGCAGCGTGGTACAGATCCCGCTCCGCGACGGCGATGAGCTGGAGCTCGGCGAGCTGCGCTTCGCCGTCTGGAGCACGCCCGGGCACACGTCGGACTCGCTCGTCTTCCTCTTGCCCGACCGCGCGCTGACGGGCGACACGCTGCTCATCGGCGCGACCGGCCGCACCGATCTGCCGACGGGCGATCCCGAAGCGCAGTGGGAGTCGGTGCAGCGGCTGCTCGAGCTCCCCGACGAGATGCTGGTCTTTCCCGGGCACGACTACGATCAGAAGTCGCACTCGACCATCGGGGAGGAGCGGCGCAGTAACAAACGTCTGCTCGCGGGCCGGGAGAAATTCCTCCAGCTGATGCGCGAGCCGCGGCCGACGAAGCCCAAGCTGCTCGAGCAAGCGCTGGCCTACAACACCCAGCCGCTTTGACAAGTCGCGGCCGCCGCAGGCGGCTTAGCGACTTCGCCTGTGGGCTGCACCTCGAGATTGTCAGATGCGCTCTAGCCGCAAGGCCAGTCGATTAGCGTTGAGGTTGACGTGGGCGGGATCGTTGTCGTTGAGGTTGACGGCGACGGCGACGGCGACGGCGACGTGGCCGTGCGCGAGGAGCCCATGGCCGATGGCTCGCGACCACGGTGACCGTGACGAGCCGTTCGTTGTGCGCCCACGGCCAAGTTCACGTCGCCGTCGCCGTCAACCCTCACGTCAACGTGAACGTCAACGCCCAGGTCAACGCGCGAACTGATGAGCGTTGGGGATTAAGACTTCGGGGGAGCTCCGCCCGGCTTCGGACCGCGCCCTCCGCCCGGACGGCCGCGACCTCCTCCGGGCTTGCCGCCGCCGCGGCCACCGCCGCCGCCCTGCCGCTCGGAGCGTCGGTCCTGCATCAGCGACTCCATCGAGAAGCCGCCCTCGAGCGAGGCGGAATCCTTGCCCTTGCCCGACGGACGCCGCGGCCCGCGCCGCTTGTCCCGCTCGTCGCGCTCGAAGTTCTGCTTCATCGATTGCGGCATCAGATCGACCACGTACTGGAACTCGCCGATCTTCATCGCGCCCGAAACTTCCTCCTCGGAGCCGAAGACGCGCACCAGCCGCACCCGCTCGACCTGTCGTCCGGCAGCCTCGAGCGCTTCGCGCAGCCGCGCCAGCCGATCCCCGCTCATGCCGGTCGCCTCGGCGACGGCCTTGTCGAGGATCTCCTTCACGGCGCTGGTCTCCTCCGTGGGCTCGGCCCCGAGCGGGCCTTCTTCATCGGCGTTCACCTCGGAAGGCTTCGCTCCGCCCTCGGTGGCCTTCTGCGCATCGCCGCTCCCTGCCAGATCCTGTCCCGCGACGGCTTCCTCGCGCTGCTCCTCTTCCACGGCGCCCGGCTGCATCTCGTCGTCGGCGGTGCCGGCCTCCCCCGGCTTCGCCTCGCGCTCGCCCGCGCCTTCCACATCGGAGCCTCCCGCTGCCTGCTCGGCGAGCGCCTGGTCGGCCGCATCGGTGACGCTGTCCGGGCCTTCCGCCGGAAGAGCCGAGGCATCCGCGTTCTCGTTCGGCTTGGCGGTCACGCCCTCGGCCGGCCCAGGCGCGGCTTTCACCGCGAGCACCTCTTTGGGGATCTTCTTGCGGGCCTCCGCTTCCGCCTTGGCGGCCATGCGGATCATCGTCCCGCTGAACTCGGTCAGGGTCTTCATCTGGACACCGCGCTTTCCGCGAGGCGTCGCTTCCTATCACAACCTGCGCACAAGAAAAGCGCAGTGAGCGAGCTGTGAGCAGCGAGCCAAAAAGCGCCTACATCCCATTCTTTGGGGCTGTGCACGGCCATATCCACAAGCTGTGTGACACATACCATGCTTAGCGTATAGCGCGTGGCGTCACCACAAGGAATGGTAGATCCTGTTTGACAGCGGCGGCGCGTTCAGGCACTCTGCCGCGGAAGTCCTGGGCGCGTCCTCGGAGGGAATCAGCGCGATGGCAAAGACGAACAAGCCAGAATCCCCTGTGATGTCCGCAGCCTCTGCGACCACCGTCAGCTCCGGCCGGATCGCGCCGGAGGCCAAGCCCACCCGCCGCGGACTCTCGGTTCCCCGCCGGGCGACCCGGCCGGGCCTGACCGCGCAGGAGATCCTCGATCAGGTCGAATGGACCCGCAGGCCCGCCAAGATCTCCGGCGCCGACGGCGAAGTGATCTTCAAGATGGACGACGCGGAGGTGCCCTCCGAGTGGTCGCAGCTCGCCACCGATGTCGCTGTCTCCAAGTACTTTCGCAAGGCGGGCGTGCCGACCAAGAGCGGCGCGGAGGAATCGGTGCGCCAGCTGGTGCGCCGGGTGGCCTGCACTCTGCGCACCGCCGGCGAGGATCTGGGCGGCTACTTCGCCACGCCCGCCGACGCCGAGACGTTCGAGGCGGAGCTGACGTACATGCTCGTCCATCAGATCGGCGCCTTCAACAGCCCGGTCTGGTTCAACTGCGGGCTCTGGCACGAGTACAAGATCCAGGGCTCGGGCGGAAACTTCGCGGTCGACCTCGCCACCGGCAAGGCGCACTCGACGCAGAACGCGTACAGCCGGCCGCAAGTGTCCGCCTGCTTCATCCAGAGCTGCAGCGACGACCTCGACTCGATCTTCAACCTCGTCCACGACGAGGCGCGCGTCTTCAAGTACGGCTCGGGCAGCGGCACGAACTTCTCCAAGCTGCGGGGAAAGATGGAGCGTCTCTCCGGCGGCGGGACCTCGAGCGGATTGATGAGCTTCCTCGAGGTGCTCGACAAGGCCGCCGGCGCGACCAAGTCGGGCGGCATCACCAGGCGTGCCGCCAAGATGGTCGTGCTGGACGTCGACCACCCCGAGATCCGCGAGTTCATCCAGTGGAAGGCGCGCGAGGAAAAGAAGGTCGCGGCGCTGATCGCGGCTGGCTACTCGAACGACTTCAACGGCGACGCCTACCGGACCGTCTCGGGGCAGAACGCCAACAACTCGGTGCGCATCTCAGATCGCTTCCTCGAGGCGGTGATGAAGGACCAGGTCTGGGAGACGACCACGCGCACCAGCGCGGAAGTGGTCGACAAGATCTCCGCGCGCCAGCTCTGGCGGGAGATGGCCGAGGCGGCCTGGAAGTGCGCCGACCCGGGCCTGCAGTTCGACGACACCATCAACAAATGGCACACCTGCAAGGCGACCGACCGGATCTACGCATCGAATCCCTGCAGCGAGTTCGTCTTCCTCGACGACACCGCCTGCAACCTCGCTTCCTTGAACCTGCTCAAGTTCCTCACCGAGGGCGACGGCTTCGACGTCGAGGGCTACAAGCACGCCTGCCGGATCTTCTTCCTCGCGCAGGAGATCGCCGTCGATCTGGCCAGCTATCCGACCCGGCGCATCGCCGAGCGCAGCCACCAGTTCCGCCCGCTCGGGCTCGGCTACGCCAACCTCGGCACGCTCTTGATGGTGGAGAGCCTGCCCTACGACTCGGAGGCGGGCCGGGCGATGGCCGCCTCGATCACCGCCATCATGACCGGCGAGGCGTACGCGCTTTCCGCCGAGCTGGCCCAGGCCAAAGGCGCCTTCCAGGGCTACGCGCTCAACCGCGAGAGCATGCTGGAAGTGATGCGCATGCACAAAGGCAGCGTGAACAACATCGACCATGCGCTCGCGCCGGCTGGATTGATCGGAGCGGCGCACGAGTGCTGGGAGCGCGCCGTCCGGCTGGGTGAGCAGCACGGCTATCGCAACGCGCAGGCCACCGTGCTCGCGCCCACCGGGACCATCGGCCTTCTCATGGACTGCGACACGACGGGTGTCGAGCCCGACTTCGCTTTGATCAAATTCAAGAAGCTGGCCGGCGGGGGCAGCTTCAAGATCGTCAACCAATCGGTGCCGCGGGCGTTGAAAAAACTCGGCTACCCCCCAGCCGAGGTGCAGGCGATCGTCGACTACGTCCGCGGCACCGCCACCCTGAGAAGCGTCCCGGAGTTCGCGCCGGAGGAGCTGGAGGCGCGCGGGCTCTTGCCCGCCGAGATCGGCAAGATCGAGAAGAGCCTCGAGTCGGTGTTCGATCTGCGCTCGGCGTTTGCGCCGCACATCCTCGGCAGCGCCTGCCTGCAGCGGCTGGAACTACCTGCCGACGCCAAGGGTCGTCAGATCCTGGCGAAGCTCGGCTACGACGACGAGCAGATCGACAAGGCCACGCTGGTCGTCTGCGGCCGGCAGACGGTGGAGAGCGCGCCCTTCCTCAAGCCGGAGCACTATCCGGTCTTCGACTGCGCCAACCGCTGCGGTCCGCTCGGCACCCGCTACATCGAGCCGATGGGCCACGTCCGGATGATGGCGGCGACGCAGCCCTTCCTCTCCGGCGCCATCAGCAAGACCATCAACCTGCCCACCGACTCGACCGTCGAGGACGTCGAGAAGATCCACTGGGAGTCGTGGCGGCTGGGACTCAAGGCCATCGCGCTCTACCGCGACGGCTCCAAGCTCTCGCAGCCGCTCAGCGCCGGCGACCAGGCCGTGAAGGTTCCCTTGCCCAAGGATGCGCGGGAGATGGCCGAAGCGCTGCGCAACCTCTTCCCCGAGCTGTCCGCGGAGAAGGCGGAGCGCATGGCCGAGGCCGCCTTTGCCGCGAAGGCGGCGCGGTTGCCGCTCGACACCCGCCGGCGGCTGCCCTCCAAGCGGCACGGGATCACGCAGGAAGCGAAGGTGGGCGGCAACAAAGTCTTCCTCCGCACCGGCGAATACGAGGACGGCACGCTCGGTGAAATCTTCATCGACATGCACAAGGAGGGCGCGGCGCTCCGCTCGGTGATGAACTGCTTCGCCATGCTCGTCTCGATGGCGCTGCAGTACGGCGTTCCGCTCGATGTGCTGGTGGAGCAGTTCGTCTTCACCCGCTTCGAGCCGCAGGGGCCGGTCCAGGGCCACGACCGGGTGAAGTTCGCCACCTCGATCATCGACTACGTCTTCCGCGCGCTGGGCGTCGAGTACCTCCGGCGCGACGACCTCGCCCACGTCTCGCCCGAGGAGGCCGCGGCCACGCCGATGAGCGCGCAGACCGCGGACCCGCTGGTCGGGGCGAGCCCCGCGGCGGCGGTCAAGGCTGCGCAGAAGTCGGGGCCGCCTCTCAACCCAGAGCGGCGCGCGGCCAGCGCGCAGGATCAATTGCTCGGAAAGCTCTCCGGCGACGCGCCCTTCTGCGATACCTGCGGGCACATCACCGTGCGCAACGGCGCCTGCTACAAGTGCCTCAACTGCGGAACTTCGATGGGCTGCTCGTAACCGCGCGGTGACGGCCCGGTTTCGATCCCACGACAGAGCGCCTTTTGCGCAATGCGGCGTGAGCGATCGCGACGCGCCCTGTTGCAATCTCAACTTCACTGTGCAAGTAGCACAGCGTAAGTCGCTGCTGCATCTGCCCTCTTTCCTTTTTTGTTGCCGCCGCCCTCTTCCACGCCCCGATTGAAGGAGGCCTCAATGAAGGGTTCTGCCAGACTGCTGCTCGCTGCCATTCTCCTCTCAACCGGCGCTTACGCGACCAAGGTGCCGATCCCCGTCGAGGGCGCATCCCTGAACATCAGCGTGCAGGTTCAACCGCAATTCTTGATCAACGAGGCGAGCACACCCGATGGATTGAATCCGAGCTTCGACACCTTCGTCCGCCGTACGCGGCTCCTCGTCAACGGCGACATCAACCAGAACTTCAGCTACCTCTTCCAGGTCGACAACGCGAACTTCGGCAAGTTCGGCAACTACACGACCCCCCGCGCCATCGTCCAGGACGCGTGGATCGGCTGGGCGCCCACCGGTGTCACCGGGGGGACCGTTTTCTACATCGACGCGGGCATCCTGCTCATCCCCATTTCCAGGCACATGCTGACCAGCACCACCAACTTCATCACCGCCGACGCGCAGACCGACGCGTTCCGCTTCCCCGGCGCGGCCTTCCAGGCGTTCCGCGACACCGGCGTGCAGATCCGCGGCTGGGCGCTCGACAAGAAGCTCGGCTGGCGCGGCGGCGTCTTCGAAGGTTACACGCCCTTCCTGCAGCCGGCCGCTGCAGCCGCGACCGCCACGAACCCGGCGTGCGTGGCCGCGACCCCGGGCACCTGCATCACGCCCAAGCGCTACCCGGCCTTCCGCGGGTTCGTCAATTTCCAGGTCATCGGCTCCGAGGAAGGCGTCTGGGTCTATGGCGACTACAAATGGGGCAAGAGCCCCGTCGTCAGCGTCAACGTCGCCGGCAACTACCAGGCGCAGGCGGTGCGCAACGGCTTCGGCAACCTCGCCGACCAGCGGCTGCTGGCCTTCGGCGCGTACGTAAACCTGCCCATGAGCGAGGCCGCCGAGTTCGTCGGCGAAGGCACGCTCTACCTGAACGGCAACGGCTCGAGCTCGGCCAACAGCGGGACCGGCATCTCCGCCTCCGCCGGGTATCGCTTCGGCTTCATCGCGCCCTATGTCGCGTATGACTACTTCCAATCGACCAACTGCGACGACCCGGGGCTGACGAACACGGGAGGGGCGATCTCGCAGGCGACCTGCGACGGGTCGAACAGCCGGAACATCAAGGGCGGGTTGAACTTCTTCTTCAACAAGAACGCCAACCATCTCAATATCGAGTTCGGGGTCAACCACGGCCAGTCAGCGTATGGACCCTCCAGCGTTACTGTTGCGAGCGCCGGCTATGTGCCGCTCTCGCTCGATCCGGCGCCGCCGGCGACGACGCGCCGGGCGTTCAGCAACGCCCTGGCCAATCCGGTCTTCAAGTCGCTGCTCATCCACTGGAACGTGCTGTTCTAAGGGGGGCGACATGAGAGCTCTGCGCAGACTGCTGGCCGCGCTCGCGCTGCTCCTCGCGCCCGCGGCGGCCCGGGCGATCAGGGTCCCGCTGCCGATCGAGGGGGCGACGATGAATATCAGCGTCATCGTCCAGTCGCAGGCCATGCTCACCGAGGCCGGCACGCCCGACGGGACCGGCTGGGCCACCGACATCTTCGCCCGTCGCACACGCTTGCTCGTCAACGGCGACATCAACCAGAACTGGAGCTATTACTTCCAGACCGACAACGCGAACTTCGGCAAGTTCGGCAACTACACCCTCCGCATGATCGTGCAGGACGCCTTCGCCAGCTGGGCGCCCACCGGCAGCACCGGCGGGACGGTCTTGTTCGTCGACGGCGGGCTCATGTTCTTTCCCTTCACCAGAGAGGTGATGACCAGCATCGGCAACAAGGCCACGGTGGAGGGGCATGTAGATCTCTATCGCGGGTTCCCGGCCGGATTCTTCCCCGCCAGCCGCAGCCTCGGTCTGCAGCTGCGCGGCTGGGCGCTGGACAAGAAGATCGGCTTCCGCGGCGGCATCTTCGAAGGCCAGCGGGCTTCTGCGGGTTCTGCGACGACCCTCGCCGTCAACCCGAAGAGCAACCCGGCCTTTGCCGGCCTGGTCACGCTCCACATCCTCGGCACGCAGGAGGGCTCGTACGTCTACCAGGCGATCTACTTCTCCAAGGACCCGCTGCTCAGCATCACCATCTCGGGCGCGTACCAGGCGCAGGCCTTGGTGGTGCCGAAGGGACTCACCGACCAGAAGATGGCCGGCGCGCAGCTGTTCTTCGAGTACCCGTTCTCCGAGGATGTGGAGGTGATCGCCGGCCTCTGGGGCTACGGCTACGGCAACGGCTCGGGATCGAGGGACACCGGCAAGGCCTGGGCTGCGGATCTGGCCTTCCGCTACAAGTCGATCAAGCCCTACGCCTCGATCGAGCAGTTCACCTCCGACGACTGCCCGAGCGACCTCGTCGGCGCCGCCCTGACGACCTGCCAGACCCTCCTCGTCGGCGCCGTCGCCACGGGTGCCCACAGCGCCGACACGCGCAATTTCCGCGGAGGGCTCGACTTGCTCTTCAACAGGACGGCGAACCACCTGATCATCGAGTTCTCGGTGAACCACGGCCAGTCTGGCTTCGGGCCGCAGAGCATCACCGCCGCGGCCGCGGGGTACGTGCCGCTCTCGATCGATCCGGCCACGGCGGGCGGACCGCGCCAGGCCATCAACACGACGCTGGCGGCGCCGGCCTTCAAGTCGGTGCTCTTGAACTGGTACGCGACCTTCTAGCCCCGGCGCCCGTAGGGCGCTCAGGGGCTACCTTGCTGCGTGTTGCCGTGAATACGGCACACGATCACCGCCTGTCCTCGCCGGGCCGGTGCCAGCGCAGGTACCGGCCGGTGAGCCAGGCGATGAGGGCGTCGATGGCCAGGGCGAAGGCCCCGAGCAGTAGCACGGCCACGAACGCCTGGTTGTGGTGAAACGTCCTTGACTGGAAGAGGACATAGAAGCCAAGGCCATCGACGGAGACGAAGAACTCGGCCACCACCGCCCCCACCAGGGCGCGCCCCACCGCGAGGCGCACGCCGGCGAGCAGATAAGGGAGCGAGGAAGGCAGCGTGACCCCGAACCAGAGGTGGTGCGGCCGCGCCCGGCAGGAGCGGGCCACCTCGAGATACTCGGCCGGCACCGAGCGCGCGCCGTCGGCCACGTTCATGGCGATGGGAAAGAAAGAGGCGAACACCACCGTGGCCAGGCGTGTCTTGCTGGTGTAGCCGAACCAGATGGTCAAGAGCGGCAGGATGGCGATCATCGGCATCGCGTAGAGGCCGTTCACGTAGAGGCCCAGGAGACGCTCCACCAGCTTGAGCGAGCCCATCAAAAGCCCGACCGCCGTTCCCAGGATGACCGCGATGATCAGTCCTTGCGTCACGCCCCAGAGAGTGATCGCCGTCCCGCGCAGAACCGCCTCGCTGCCGAGGGTCTGCGGGAGGACGCGCAGGATTCCGCTCGGCCGGGCCACATAGGCGGCGGCGAAGCCGCGGGCGACCATCTCCCAGAGAGCCAGGATGGAGAGGCCTCCGGCGATCTTGACCAGCACGGCGCGCGCCGGGCTCATCGCCCACCCCCGCGCCAGAGGGTGAAGCGATCCTCCAGGGCGCGGCCCAGCGCCATGAGCGCGCTGCCCAAAAGCGCGATGATGAGCACGGTGGCGAAGAGGCCGGCGGTGTCGAAGTTCCGCGCCGAGGTCATGATCAGCTGGCCGATGCCGCTGGCGCTGAGGAAGAACTCGGCCGCCACCATCCCCACCAGGCCGCGGCCGATGGCCTGCCGCACGCCGGTCATGGCGTAGGGGAACGCGCCCGGGACCATGATGTCGCGCCAGATGGCCCACTCGCTGGAGCGGAAGGCGCGGGCCACCTCGATGAGCTCGGGCTTGATGCTGCGCGCTCCCTCGACGGTGTTGTAGAGGATGGGAAAGAAGCAGAAGAGGAAGACCACGATCACCTTGGCGCCGAAGTCGACACCCATGAGGGAGAGGATGAAGGGGATCAGCGCCACCATCGGCATGGCGTAGAGGAGGAGAATGGCGTCGGACACCGCCGCGCGGACCAGCGGCGCGCGCGCGAGCAAGAGGCCGAAGGGCAGCGCCGTGACCAGCGCCAGGCCGAGCCCGGCGAAGAAGAGCGCCAGGGAGCCCGCGAGGCCGGCACCCAACTCGCCGGTCCGGAGCATCTCGACGAGCCGCTCCATCGAGGCGGAGAACGGCGAGAAGATGGCGGGGCTCGCGCCGCGACCGCCCAGCTCCCAGAGGACTGCGCCTCCCAGCGCGCTGAGCGCGTAGGTGGCCCAGCGCACCCAGCGCGCGTCGGAGCGGAGCATCACTTCGCCAAGGCCGCGGCGTCCTTCCACAACGTGCGGTCCACCAGGCGGTCGTACGCCACGGAGGTCTTGCCGGGCTTGATGGCGTCTTTCTCCGCCGCGATGGCCGCCTCGACGTTCGCCTTGGCCATCCCGTCGGTCCGCACCGGCCAGAAGCCGATTTGATAGAAGTGCGGCAGCGCCTCCCGCGCCACCTTGGCGGTCCGGCCGGTGGCGGAGGCGATCTGCGCCACCCGCTCGGCGTTCCTGGGATCGATCATGAACCGCGTCGCCTCGATGAGGGCGGCGATCGCGCGCACGTAAGCGTCGCGCTTCTGCGCCAGGCTCTCCCTCTTCACGACGAGGAGGTTGTAGTGCGTGAGCGGGCTCGCCTTCTTGAACGAGTCGATCACCAGCAGCGGCCGGCCCATCTGCTCCTCCAGCACCGGGACGTCGTCGGTGTGCAGCACGCCGACCTTGATCTGCCCGGCCACCATGGCCGCGCCCACGTTGGAGCTGAGGCTCACCAGCTTGAGCTGCGTGATGTTGAGGCCGCAGGGCTTGAGGAACTGCGTCAGGGCGACCGCGCGCGCGCCGCCCAGCGCATCGACACCCACCGCCTGGTTCTGCAGCTGCGCACACTTGCCCAGCGCCGGATCGGTGGAGGCGAGCAGCCAGTCAGGGTGCTCCATCCCGTAGATGCCCACCAGGTCCACGCCGCCGTTGGAGATCATCCGCACGATGGCCCCGGTGGGCGAGAGCGAGAGATCGACGCCAGACGCGACCACCGCCTGCGCGGCGGCGGCGCCCGAATCGAAGGGGCGCACCTCGACGTCGAGGCCCTGCTTCTTGAAGAAGCCCTCCTCTTTGGCGACGATGGCGAAGAGCCCGGAGAAGACCGGAGGGATGCCGGGCACGGCGAGACTCAGATGTTGCGGCTCAGGCGCCGCGAGCAAGAGCGCGAGAAGGGCGATCACTTCATCACCAGCGCGCTGGCGTCCTTCCACACGGTCCGATCGACGAGCTTCTCGTAGCTCACCGGGGTCTTGCCGGGCTTGATGCCGCCCAGCTCCTTCTCCACGGCGATCACCGCGTCGAGATTCGCCTTGGCGAGGCCGTCCTGGCCAACCGGCCAGAGCCCGATCTTCACCATCCGCGGGAGGATCTCCTTGGCCTGCTTGGGCGTGCGGCCGGTGACGGTGGCGGCGACCTGCGCCACCTTGTCGGCGTTTCCGGGATCGAGCACGAAACTGGTGGCGTCGATGAGACCGGCGAGCATGCGCACGTACGCCTCGCGCTTCTGCTTGACCCGCTCGCGCAGGGCGACGATGACCAGATAATGGCTGAGCGGATTGACCTCCTGGAACGAGGTCACTACCGCCAGCGGCCGTCGCAACTGCTCGTCGAGCACCGGCAGGTCGTCGAGGTGCAGCACGCCGTACCTGAGCTGGCCGGCGACCATCGCCGCTCCCACGTTGGTGCTCAGGCTCACCAGCTTGACGTCATCGAGCTTGAGCCCGCAGGGCCGGATGAGCTGCTCCAGCGCGGCGGAGCGCGCCCCTCCGACCGAGTCCACGCCCACCGCCTGCCCGTTCACGTCCTGGCACTTGGCCGCCTTGGCGTCGGTCGAGACGAGCAGCCAGTCGGGATGCTCCATGCCGTAGAGGGCGACCAGGTCGACGCCGGCGTTGGAGATCATCCGCACCACCACCGGCGTGGGCGAGAGCGAGGCGTCGAGGCTGCCGGCCACGACCGCTTGCGCCGCGGCCGCGCCGGAATCGAAGGCGCGCACCTCCACTTCCACGCCGCGCTTCTTGAAGAAGCCCTGCTCCCTGGCGGCATAGGTCACCACGCTGCCGAAGACGGGCGGCACGCCGGGCATGGCGATGGTCAGCTCATCGGCCGCAGCACCGGCGGCGAGCAAGGCAACCGCGAGAGTGCTCGTCATTCTCGAATCCTCCGCTATCGCTCCAGCTCGAACTCCGCGCGCCTCGCCTCGTCCATGAGGATGTTCCAGACGTGCTCGCGAAGCTGGGCAAAGCGCGGGGACGCCAGAGTTGCGCGAGTGCGCGGCCGCGGCAAGTCCACCTCGACGATCTCGGCCACTCCGCTAGGCCGGCCCTTGAGCACGATCACCCGATCGCCCATCAGGACCGCCTCCTCGATGGAGTGGGTGACGAAGATCATCGAGGTGGGCCGCATCCGCCAGATGCGCAGCAGCTCGAACTGGAGGATCTCGCGCGTCTGCGCGTCGACGGAGGCGAAGGGCTCGTCCATCAAGAGCAGGTCGGGCTCGACGGCCAGCGCGCGCGCCAAGCCGCAGCGCTGCTGCATGCCGCCGGAGAGCTGATAGGGGTAGGCGTCCTCGAAGCCGGCGAGGCCGACGAGCTGGATGAAGTGCGGCACGCGCTCGCGGATCTCCGCTTTCGATGCGCCGGCGAGGTCGAGCCCGTAGGCGACGTTGCCGCGCACCGTCTTCCAGGGGAGGAGGCCGAAGTGCTGGAAGACCATCGCCGTCCTCGGCAGAGGGCCGTTGATCGGCTTGCCGTCCACCACGATCTCGCCCTCGCTCATGGGGATGAGTCCGTCGAGGCAGCGCAGGAAAGTGGTCTTGCCGCAGCCGCTGGGCCCGACCAGCGCTACGATTTCGCGCTGGCCGACGGAGAGATCGAGGCCGCGAAAGACCTGCAGCTCTCCGTAGCGCTTTCCCGCGCCCCTGACGGCGATGCGCGGCATCTCCCGGGGCTGGGTCACACCATCCGCGTCACTCACCCGCTCTCTCACTTGGCGACGGTCTGGCGCGCCCAGTAATCGGCGGATGCCTTGGTCCTGGCCAGGGACTCGGGGGTCTCGGTTCCCGGGGCCATCGAGGCCGACGTGCCGGCCAAAACCTGATGATGCTCGATGTTGAGGGTCCGGAGCCACTTCTGCTGCCCTAGCGTGATGGCGACGAAGTAGCCCAACTCGACCAGCTCCGGCTCGCTGAAGTGCTGGTGCAGCCTCTCCCAGAGGGCGTCGTCGGTGTCCAGGCCCCAGACGATGGCGTCGGTGTAGGCGAGCGCTGCCTTCTCGCGCGGGCCGTAGCGCGGCGACTTCTCGAACTCGAGCAGCGCCAGGTAGTCCTCTTCCTTGAGCCCCGCCTTGGCCGACTTGATGGAGCGCTGGTTGCCGCAGTAGTCGCACTTCACCGACCGCGACACGTAGACCCGGCACAGTTCCTTGACGCTGTGGTCGAGCACGCCGTTGTGGAACACGTCGCGCCAGGTGTTGGCGAACGACCAGAAGACCGCGGGCACCTGGGCTCGGATGGCCTGGCTCTCGGGGCGCGGGGTGCCCTCGCGGCGGCAGCGATCGAGCTCCTCCTTCATCTTCGGATCCTGGATCGTGTCCGGATCGACGTAGCGGATGCGCTGGTTGGGCATGAAAACACCCTCCGAGAATTGCCAACGTTTGCGCCAAGAATCAGATCGAGTCAACAGCGTTTGACCCCGGCGTGCCGCCTGTGGAATGAGAAAGCGTGCAATCGTTTGCCGAGACGCGACCAGGGAGCTGAACATGGCCAGCGAGCCAAAGGCCATCACGCGCGACATGGTGCTGGAGAGCGAGGCGCTCAAGCCCGGCTACAACTGGAGCCGGCAGATCCCGGCGCCGGGCCATTCCAGCGTGGACTTCGAGGAGCGGGTCAATTTCCCCCGCCTGCACGACTACCGACTCGCCCGCGCGCGCAAGGCGCTGCAGGGCTCGGGGCTGGGCGCGATCCTCTGCTTCGACAACAACAACATCCGCTATCTCACCAGCACTGTGATCGGCGAGTGGTCGCGCGACAAGATGTGCCGTTTCGCGCTCCTCACTGGCAACGGCGAGCCCTGGCTGTGGGACTTCGGGTCCGCCGCCGTGCATCACCGTTTCTACGCGCCCTGGCTGCCCAAGGACCATTGCCTGGCGGGGATGGTGGGCCTGCGCGGCTCGGTGGCCCCAGAAGTGGGGCTGTTCAAGCGCGCTGCCGGCGAGATCAAAGCCATCCTCAAGGAGCAGGGCGTGGCCGGCATGCCCATCGGCCTGGACATCGCGGAATTGCCGCTCGTCTTCGCGCTGCAGGAGGCGGGACTGGAAGTGCGCGACGGCCAACAGACCATGCTCGACGCGAGGCAGATCAAGAACGTCGACGAGATCGTCCTGCTCAACATGTCGGCGGCGATGGTGGACGGCGTCTACCAGGTGATCGCCGAGGCGCTCAAGCCGGGAGTGCGCGAGTGCGACATCGTCGCGCTCGCCAACAAGACGCTCTACCAGATGGGCTCCGACGACGTGGAGGGCATCAACGCCATCGCCGGCGAGCGCTGCATGCCCCACCCGCACAACTTCACCGACCGCATCATCCGGCCCGGCGACCAGGCCTTCTTCGACATCATCCAGTCGTTCACCGGCTACCGCACCTGCTACTACCGGACCTTCAACGTGGGCCGCGCGACGTCCGCGCAAAGAGACGCCTACAAGAAGGCGCGCGAGTGGATGGACGCCGCCATCGCGCTCGTCAAGCCTGGAGTCACCACCGACAGGATCGCCAAGGTCTGGCCGAAGGCGGAGGAGTTCGGCTTCGCCAGCGAGATGGAGGCGTTCGCGCTCCAGTTCGGCCACGGCCTCGGCCTCGCGCTGCACGAGCGGCCGATCATCAGCAGGCTGGTCTCCTTCGAGAAGCCGATGGCCATCGAGGAGGGCATGGTGTTCGCGCTGGAGACCTACTGCCCGGCCAAGGACGGCCACTCCGCCGCGCGCATCGAGGAGGAAGTGGTGGTCACTGGGAACGGCTGCCGGGTGATCACGCTCTTTCCCGCCGAGGAGTTGTTCGTGACAAACCCTTATTAACCCCACTGCCAGGTCAAATTGATCCTTGTACCTTCGATGTGAAGTTCTTCGATCCGGCGCCTTTCGGCGCCTCCACCAAGGGGGGAGCTCGCTCCCCCCTGGACCCCCCAAAATCCCACGGTCAGCAGAGTTGAGCGCTGTGAGTAGAGGAGCTTGATGGCGTCCGACGATATCGACCGCTCCACGCGGCTCGCGCTCTACCGATCGCAGATCGAGATCCGGCTGCTGGAGAAGCGGGCTTACGAACTCTTCCTGCAGAACCTGATCAAGGGCACCAGCCACCTGTCGCTCGGGCAGGAGGCGGTGGCGGCGGGCTTCGCGGTCGCCATGCGGCCCGACGACTATACCTACTGCACGTACCGCGGACACTCGCACACGCTGGCGCGCGGCGCGCCGATGCTCGGCGTGCTCGGGGAATTGATGGGCCGCCGCTGCGGGCTGATGGGCGGCAAGGGCGGCTCGATGCACCTGACCAGCGTGGCGCACGGCGTGATGGGCTCCTACGCCATCGTCGGCGCGCACCTGCCCGTCGCCGCCGGCGCCGCCTGGTCGGCGCAGCTGCGCGGCAGCGGGCAGGTCTCGCTGTGCTTCTTCGGCGATGGGACCTGCAACATCGGCGCTTTTCACGAGGCTCTCAACTTCGCCGCGGTCTGGAAGCTGCCGGTGATCTTCGTCTGCGAGAACAACCAGTACATGGAATACACGCCCATCCGCAGCGTGACCGCGGTCGAGCATCCCGCTGCCGATCGGGCCGCCGCTTACGGCCTCGAGCGCATCGTCGTCGACGGCAACGACGCCGACGCGGTCTACCGCAAGGCGCGCGAGTCGATCGACAAGGCGCGCGGCGGAGGCGGGCCTTCGTTGATCGAGGCCATGACCTATCGCACCAGCGGCCATTCCCGCGCCGATCCCGCCAAGTACCGGCCGCCGGGAGAGCTGGAGGAGTGGACCAAGCGCGACCCGATCGCCCTCTACCGCGCCCGCCTGCTCGAGCTGGGCTTCGAGGAAAGCGAGCTGCGCGCCATGGACTCTGCCGTGCAGCGGGCAGTAGACGAAGCGACCGAAGGAGCAAAGGCCTCGCCGACTCCGCCCCTGGAGGTCATCGACAAGGACGTCTGGGCCGACGGAGGCTCGTCGTGGCGGAACTGACCTACCGCGAGGCGGTGGCGGCGGGCATCGCGCAGGAGATGGAGCGCGACGAGCGCGTCGTCTTCCTCGGCGAGGACGTGGCCGCGGCGGGCGGGGTCTTCAAGACCACCGTCGGGCTGCTGGAGAAATTCGGTCCCTGCCGCGTGCGCGACACGCCCATCTCCGAGCAGGCCATCGTCGGCGCCGCCATGGGTGCGGCGATGACGGGCCTCAGGCCCATCGCCGAGATCATGTTCTCCGACTTCTTCGGCGTCTCCTGGGACATGATCGCGAACGAGATCGCCAAGGCGCGCTACATGTGCGCCGGGCAGTTGGCGCTGCCGCTCGTCATCCGCACCGCCAACGGGTCGGGCTCGCGCTTCGGCGCGCAGCATTCGCAGAGCGTGGAGAACTGGGTCATGGCGGTGCCGGGCCTGAAAGTAGTGGCGCCTTCCAATCCCGCCGACGTGAAGGGCCTGCTCGCCGCGGCCGTGCGCGATCCGGACCCGGTCATCTTTTTCGAGCACAAGGGGCTCTACGCCACCAAGGGCGAAGTGCCCGACGGCGAGCACGTCGATCGGCTGGGCACCGCCAAAGTCCTGCGCCAGGGCAGCGACGTCACCATCGTCGCGCTCGCCGCCATGGTTCCGCGCGCGCTGCAGGCCGCACAGCGGCTGGAGAAGGAGGGCATCTCGGCGACGGTCGTCGATCTGCGCTCGCTCGTGCCGCTCGACACGAAGACGCTCCTCGTTGAGACGAAGAAGACCGGGCGCCTCTACACGGTGGAGGAGAACCCGCGCCTCTGCGGCTGGGGGGCGGAGATCGCTTCCATCGTCGCGGAGGAGGCCTTCTACGATCTGGACGGGCCCATCGTGCGCATCACCACGCCGCACGTGCCCCTGCCGGCGGCGGACGAGCTGGAGGACAACACGGTGCCCACCGTCGAGCGCATCGTCGAGACGGTGCGGAGGACCGCCGGCTGATGGACGTGGTGATGCCCCAACTGGGCGAGACGGTGAAGGAAGGGACCGTCACTGCCTGGCACAAGAAAGCCGGCGACAAGGTGCAGGCCGGCGAGCGGCTCTTCGAGGTGACCACCGACAAAGTGGACACCGAGATTCCCGCGGCGGCCTCGGGGGTGCTGGCGCAGATTCTCGTCGCCGAGGGCGAGACGGTCCCCGTCGGCGCGCGGCTGGCGGTCATCGAGGAGGCAGGCGGCGCGGCGGCGGAAGAGCCGAGGCTCTCCCCGGTCGTGCGGAAGCTGCTCGACGAGCACGGGCTCGAGCCGGCGCAGATCCGCGGCACCGGAACGGACGGGCGCATCACCCGCCGCGACGTGCTCGAACACGTCGGGCGGCAACAGGCGCCTGCGACGGACGAGCCCCGCGGCGTGGCGCTGAGCAGGATCCGCAAGCGCACCGCCGAGCAGATGGCGCTCTCCTGGCGGACCATCCCGCACGTGCTCCAGGCGATCGAGGTGGACTTTCACGCCGTGGAGCAGGCGCGCGGGACGCTCACTTACCTGCCCTTCGTCGCCAGCGCGGTGTGCAAGGCCCTGGTGGAGTTTCCCGCCGTCAACGCCAGTTTCGCAGGCGATTCGCTGCTCCTCTACCGGCGGGTGAACCTCGGCATCGCCGTCGACCTGGGCGAGGAGGGGCTCATCGTCCCGGTGGTGAAGGACGCGGCGCAGAAGAAGCTGCCCGAGCTCGCGCGTGCGATACAGGCGCTCTCCGAGAAGGCCCGCGCCGGCCGCCTGCTGCCCGACGACGTCACCGAGGGGACCTACACGATTTCCAACCCGGGAAGATTCGGCACGCTGCTGACCGCCCCCATCATCAACCCGCCGCAGGTCGCCATTCTCTCCACGGATGCGGTGGTGAGGAAGCCCGTCGTCGTGGGCGATGCCGTCGTTGTCCGCCCGGTGGGCGTGCTGGCGCAGTCGTTCGATCACCGCGCCTTCGACGGCGCCTACTCGGCCGCCTTCCTCCGGCGGGTCAAGCAGATCCTCGAGAGCGAGAACTGGTCCGCGGCGCTCGCCCGGTAGAGTCGCGCACCACCAGCTCTGGCCGAAGCGTGACGTGCTCGATGGGCGCGTGCGGATCGCGCAGCCGCGCCAGCAGCATGCGCGCCGCCTGTGCGCCCATCTGGTAGTGGGGAATGCGGACGGTGGTGAGGGGCGGCCGGAGCTTGTCGACGAACGGCATGTCGTTGAAGCCGGTCACCGCCACCTCCCGTCCGGCGCGCAGGCCCAGCTCGTGGAGCGCATCGTAGCAGCCGACCGCAAGCAGGTCGTTCGCCGCCACCACCGCCGTGAAGCGCCGGTTGCCCGCCCGCAGCCCGAGGAAGACGCGGCGGCCCTCGGTCTCGTTGAAGGAAGAGCAGAGACCGATCAACCGCGGGTCGGCCTTGAGCCCCACCTCCTTCATCGCTTTGATGAAGCCGCGGTGGCGGGTGAAGCCGGTGGAGAGGTCGAGCGGTCCCGCCAGATGGGCGATGCGGGCGTGCCCGCAGCGGGCCATGTGCGCCACCGCCAGCTCCATGCCGAACTCGTCGTCGTTGACCACCGAGGAGACCTCGCCGCTGGCCACGGTGCGGTTGATGAGCACCAGGGGGATCTCCTCGGCGAGACAGCGCTGCACCAGCGGATCGCGCCGCCGGGCAGTGGCCATGATCAGCCCGTCCACGCGCCGGCCGATCATGTTCTCCAGAATCACGCGCTCGCGCTGCTCGTCGTTGTCGGTGTTGGCGAGAACCGCCGTGTAGCCGGCCGCGCCGAGCGCATCCTCGATGCCGCGGATGATGGGCGGAAAGACCGGGTTCGTGATGTCGGGGATCAGCACGCCGATGATGCGCGAGCGGTTCGTCTTCAGGAGGTAGGCGATGGGATTGGGCTGATAGCCGAGCGCACGCGCGGTTCGGGCCACGCGCCGGGCGATGTCCTCGGTGATCATCTCCCGCGTCTGCGGATTGAGCGCGCGCGAAGCAGTCGAAGGATGGACGCCCGCCCGCCGGGCCACGTCGCGGAGCGTGACACGCCGGGTGGCCATGCATCCATCTTGCCCGATCCAGAAGCGCCGGCTATAAGCTTTTTTATGCAATCGATTGCGCCACTCGGGAGAAGCGAATGACGGGTGATCTGCGCCAGCACAAGATCGGCTGGATCGGTACCGGGCGCATGGGATTCTCCATGGCCGCGCGCCTGCTCAAACAGGGAGCGCAGGTCGCCGTGTACAACCGCACCCGAGCCAAGGCGGAGCCGCTCGCGCCGCTGGGCGCGCAGCTCGCCGACTCCCCGGCAGCGCTGGCGGACCGCGACATCGTCTTCACCATGGTGGCCGGTTCCGACGATCTGCTCGAGGTGGTGAGCGGGCCCCAGGGCCTGCTCTCCCGCACCGGGCGCGCGCCGAAAATCCTCATCGACTGCTCGACGGTCTCGCAGGAAGCATCGGCCCAAGCGCGCGGCGCTGCGGCGGTAGCGAGGTGCGCCATGCTGGCCGCTCCGGTGAGCGGCAACGCCAAGGTGGTCAAGGCGGGACGGCTCAGCCTGGTGGTGTCCGGCAGCAAGGATGCCTATGACGAGGCGCTGCCCTATCTCGAGTCGCTGGGCGAGGGCGTGAGCTACGTGGGCGAGGGCGAGCTCTCGCGCATCGTCAAGATCTGCCACAACGTCTTCCTCGGTGTGGTGACGCAATCGCTCGCCGAGATCACCGTGCTGGCGGAGAAGGCCGGCGTGCCCCGCCATGCCTTCCTCGACTTCATCAACAAGAGTGTGATGGGCTCTACCTTCAGCCGCTACAAAACGCCTGCCTTCGTCAACCTGGATTTCGCGCCCACCTTCACGCCGGTGCTCCTGCGCAAGGACCTCGACCTGGGCCTGGCCGCCGCGCGCAAGCACGAGGTGCCGATGCCGCTCGCAGCCGCGGTTCGCGAGCTGGTGCAGGCGCTGATCGGCAACGGTTATGTCGATTGCGACTTCGGCGCGCTGCTGCAGCTGGAGGCCAAGGCGGCGCGGCTCGAGCTGCGGAGCGAGAACGTCGCGGTCAGCGATGGGCTCTCGGGCGCGGCCCTGCGCACGGACGCGGCCTGAGCCATGAGAGCGATGGTCCTGCGAGAGCTGGGCGGGCCGCTGCGCCTCGAGGACTTCCCCGTACCAAAAATCGGCCCCAACGATGCGCTCTTGCGGGTGCGCGCCAGCGGAGCCGGACTGACCGTCGTGATCATGACAGCGAATCCGGGCATCGTGACTTCCTATCCGCGCATTCCCGGTCACGAAGTGGCGGGAGAAGTCGTCGAAGTCGGTCCGCAGGTGGAGAACGTCAAGAAAGGCGACCGCGTCGCCTGCCACTTCTATCTCACTTGCAAGGCCTGCCAGTTCTGCCGCAGCGGCCGGGAGACGCTCTGCCGCAACTTCGGCGGCTACCTGGGCATGGCCGCGGACGGCGGGTACGCCGAGTACATGGCGGTTCCCGCGCTCAATCTCTGCAGCATTCCCGAGGGAGTCAGCGATCTGGATGCGGCCATCGCCACCGACGCAATCGCCACGCCGCTACACGCCTGCAGGGAAGAAGCGAGGATCGGGCCCGGCGATCAGGTGCTGATCGTCGGCGCCGGCGGGGGCGTGGGAATCCATGCGGTGCAGATGGCGAAGCTGTGCGGCGGCTGGGTTCTGGGCGCCGACGTGACCGACGACAAGCTGGAGCTGATGGAGTCCGCCGGCGCCGACGAGGTGATCGACGCGCGCGGCGAGGAGCTGTCGCGGCAGGTGCTGGCGAAGACGGGCGGCAGAGGAGTGGATGCAGCCATCGATCTGGTCGCGACCGCGAGCACGCTCGAGGTCTGCCTTCGCTCGCTGGCGCCGGCGGGCCGGCTGGTGATCCTCGGCAACCGGCCGCAGGCGGTCTTCGGCGCCGACCCGACTTTCCGCGTCGATCCCGGCCTCATGCTGCGCAAGATGCTCGAGATCCACGGCTCCCGTTACGTCTCCATGGCCGAGCTGATGCAGGCCCTCGAGCTCCTGCGGCAGAAGAAGATCCGCGCGCTGGTCACCCGCACGTTCCCGCTGGAGGAAGCCGAGGCCACGCACCAGCTGCTGCGCGAGAACAAGATCCCCGGCCGCGCCGCGCTGTTGCCTTGATCCAGCTTGAAATGCTGGTCAGATTAGGCGCCGCGGGAAAGGGCATGGGAAGGATGCAGGCGACAACGCCTTCAGGCGTTGTCACAGGCGCTTCCAGTTTGGGGAAGACGAGCTTGGCCCTAGCCGAGCTGGTCGCGCATCCAGTCCGCCATCGCCGGCCGGTATTTGTAGGCGATGTTGTTGCACACGTGGTTTCCGTCCGGATACATGAGCAGCGTCGCCTTGGGCGCCTCGCGCGCGATGCGCTCGGCCTGCTCCGGTGGAAAGAGCCGGTCGCGCGCGCCGTGGATGACGAGCAGCGGGCAGGTCACCTTGTCGAGCACGCCGCGCAGCGTGAGCGCCTTCGATTTCTCGAACGCCTCGGCCTCGTCGCGCGACTTGGTATAGAAGACATAGCCGCCCTTGGTGAGCGGATTGAGGGCCGCCCAGCATTCGGACAGGTCGTACGGCCCGGCCAGCGCTATCACCGCGCGCAGCCGTTTCTCCTCCGCCGCCGCGCGCGGCCCGTAGATGCCGCCCATGCTGATGCCCATCAGGCCGACGCGATCGAGATCCACGTCCTTGCGCCCGCGCAGCCCGTCGAGGATCTGCGCCACCACCGGCGCCCAGCCGGGGCGGATGGGAAAGCGCGGCGCGTTCTCCGACTGGCCAGGGCCGTCTATCGAAAGCGTGGCCATCCCGCGGCGGAGGAAATCATTCTCGATGGTGTAGAGCTCCTCCTTGGAGGAGTCGAGCCCGGGCACGAGCAGCACCAGGGGCGGCCGCGACCCACCGCGCGGGCGCCGCAGGATCCCGGGAATGATAGCGCCCTCGAAGGGGAGCTCGATCCGCTCGCCCGGCGGGTCGAGGTGCGGCAGCGCCTTCCGATAGGTGGCGATGGTCAGCTCGCGCAGCTTGTCGTGCAGCGCGCGGTCCTCGAACCAGAGGAACTTGCCCAGGTGGTAGCACCAGGCGGCGCGCTGCCACGCCTCCGCCGCGGTGAGCATGCGCCGCGCGCGCGCCGCCTCCTCGGCGAGATTGCGGTGCACGTCGCCCACCCGCAGCCAGGCCGGTCCCCAGTCCTTCCACTCCGACGTCGCGGCGAGCACACCGTCGAAATCGTTCATGTCGATGCCGTTGGCGACGAAGCGCGGCCGCCAATGGCTGGCTGCGAGCTGGACCTTGTTCTCACCGGCCATGCTTGATCCTCTCGTATTCCGCGCGCCAGCTGTCGAGGCTGCGCCGTTCGTAATGATAGGCGAAGGCGTCCTGCTGCGGCCGGCAGAGCTCGTCGTAGATCTCGGGGCGCCGGTCGTGTGACTGCCCGGGCCGACAGTAGAAGACCTGCTGCTCATCCGCAGGAGGCGAGAGAATCTCCTCATCGTAATAATGAGAGCGAAGCTCGCCCAGCCGCGGCAGATCCAGGTCGGCGATGGCGATGCCGGGATCGTCGCGCTGCGCCAGCATGCGCTCGGGCGAAGCGATGCAGGTCCGGCCCTGCCGCGAGCTGCCGAGGAGGTTCTGGTTCGCCACCACGTAGACGAGATTCTCGGCCGCCCGCGCGCGCGCCACGGCGCGCCAGGTTTCTTGGAGGCGCGTGCGCGTGCGCGAATGCACTCCGCCTCCGGGCGCGACGATGAGATCGGCTCCGCGCAACATGAGGATGCGCGACAGCTCGGGGACGAAAAGCTCCGAGCAGATGAGCAGCCCGATGCGCCCGAAGGGCGTGTCCACGGTCATCAGCTCGTCGCCGGGCAGGACGTGGTGCCGCCCTCCCATGAGGTACGCATTGAACAACGGATGATTCGGCTGTACGCGGCGGTAGCGGGCGCGAATCTCGCCGGCGTCGTCGATGAGCAGATGAGTGATGTGGAAAGTGTCCGGCAGCGCGCCGCGCTCGAGGCGACCGGCGCTCACCCACACGCGGCGGGCGCGCGCTTTCTCGCGCACGCGATCGAGAGCGTCGTTCTCCATCGGCCCCGAGTAGGGACCGGGATAGCCCTCGGGAAAGACGACGTACTGCACGCCGGCGTCGGCCGCCTCGTCGACGTACGCGCAGGCCTGCGCGGCGTTCCGGTGCTCCTCCGCGCCCGCGAACGAGGCGGGCTGGACTGCGCCGATCCGGCTCATTTCCCCGCCACCTTCCGCTTCCACAGCTCCCAGGGTCGCGACAGCGTTCCTTCCATCGCTGCCGCGGCCAGGCGCGCCTCCTCGGCGTCGAGATAGGTCACCTTGCGGCCCAGCGCCATCGCCTGCGCCTGCAGCCGCGCGTTGACCTCGGTGTAGACGCTGCGGAACACGGCATGGGGAATGCTCGGGCCCACGACCGCCGCTCCGTGCCCGCGCATCAGCACGACCAGGTGCGAGCCGAGCGTCTTCGCCAGCGCGGCTCCGAGCTCGGGCGTCTTCACCAGCATGTCGGTGGCGCCCGCGGCAGTGCGGATGTCGAATACGGGCACGCCCGAGCCGAGGAAAGCACTCATATGGTACAGGGGCCGCAGGGGCACGCCCGTGGCGCCGAAAGGGATGAGCGACGGCGCGTGGTTGTGCACCACGGCATTCACGTCCGCGCGCGCGCGGTAGATCCCTGCGTGGATGAAGCGCTCGAGGAACAGCTTGGCCTCCTTTGGCGTGTCCCTGGCGTTGCCGTCGAGGTCGTGCTCGAGCAGGTCGGCCACGGTGACCAGCTCCGGCGCCAGCGACCGCGACATCCAGAAGCGATCCGGAGCGGCGGGGGAGCGGACGCTCACGTGCCCATAGCCGTCCAGCACACCCTGATCGACGAGGATCTTGTTCGCCGCCACCAAATCTTCGAGCAGCTTGACGGGCCGGTCGGGGGCCTGCGCCAGGAGCTTGTCGACCGACATCGACGCGGCTGCGAGCGCCGTCTGAAGCATCAGGCTGCGGCGTGCAAGGAGCGGCATGATCGCCTCCGTGGGACGGAACGGGTGCGTTCCTTCGACTCCGGTTTCAGCATGCTACACGGGAGACCCATCGGCTTGACACGTCGCGCGCCCCGGTATGTAGTCCGCCCCGATTTTGCAAAATGCGGGAGCGTCCGCTTCCGTACGTCGTCGCATCTTTCTTTGCAAATGAGAAAGGAGCTGACGCATGTCCAGACTCTCCAGGCGCACTCTCATCAAGACCGGCGCTGCCGGCGCCGCGACCCTGCTGCTCCCGAAGAAGTCGCGCGCCGCCGCCAAGACGTTGCGCATCATCCAGTGGAACCATTTCGTCCCCGGCTATGACAAATGGTTCAACAACACCTATGTGAAGGAATGGGGCCAGAAGAACGACACCGAAGTCATCGTCGACAACATCGGCATCCCCGCCATCAACTCGACCGCGGCCGCCGAAGTCGCGGCGCGCAAGGGCCACGACCTCTTCCTCTTCCTCTGGCCCAAGCCGGTCTACGAGGAAGACGTCATCGACCACGGCGAGATCTACCAGGAGTGCGAAAAGAAGTACGGCAAGCCGATCAACCTGGCGATCAAGAGCACCTACAACCCGAAGACGAAGAAGTACTTCGGCTTCTCCGACAGCTTCGTGCCCGACCCGATCAACTTCCGCACCGATCTCTGGGGCGAGGTCGGGGTGAAGCCCGACAGCTGGGATGAGATCCGCCGCGGCGGAAAGAAGATCAAGGACAAGACCGGCATCCCAGTGGGCATCGGCCTCTCCGCCGAGATCGACACCTCGATGGCGATGCGGGCCATCATGTATGCCTTCGGCTCGCACGAGCAGGACGAGAGCGGCAATCTCACCCTCAACAGCAAGAACACGCTCGAGACGCTCAAGTTCGTCAAGGCGATGTACCAGGAGACGGAGATCGACGAGGTCCTCGCCTGGGACGCGTCCTCCAACAACCGCGCCATGCTCGCCGGCAAGAGCTCGCTGGTGCTCAACGCCATCTCCATCACCCGCGAGGCGGAGAACAAGAACCTCACCGTCGATGGCAAGCCCATCGGCGACGTCATCGGTCTCGCCAAGGCCGCCAAGGGCCCGGTGCGGCGGATGGGTCTCGAGCACGTGATGGACTGCTACGTGATCTGGAAGTTCGCGCAGAACATCGAGGGGGCGAAGAAGTTCCTCGTCGACTACGTGGGCAACTTCCACAAGGGCTTCGAGGCGAGCGAGTTCTACAACTTCCCCTGCTTCCCCAAGCAGGTGCCGGATCTCAAGCAGGCGCTGCAGAACGACCCCAAGGGCAAGCCCGCCGGCAAGTACGCGGTGCTCGCCGACGCCGAGGAGTGGGCCACCAACGTCGGCTATCCCGGCTACGCCAACGCCGCCATCGACGAGCTCTACTCGAGCTGGGTGCTCAACACCATGTTCGCCCAGGTGGCGACCGGAGCGGCGCAGCCGGAGGGCGCGCTCAAAGAGGCGGAGGAGAAGGCGAAGAGGATCTGGGCGAAGTGGAAGGAGCGCAAGCTGCTGTAGCGCTCCCGAATGGCCATCGTCGAGACGAAGGCGCTCCGCAAGGAGTGGGGGGACCA
Organism: Deltaproteobacteria bacterium; assembly: GCA_005879315.1. Taxonomy (GTDB): domain Bacteria; phylum Myxococcota; class Myxococcia; order Myxococcales; family 40CM-4-68-19; genus 40CM-4-68-19. The sequence continues at coordinate 38,609 of VBLC01000061.1, forward strand.
CACCGCCGTCGATGGGGTCGACCTGGCGGTCCGGGAGGGCGAGTTCCTCGTCCTCCTCGGGCCGTCGGGATGTGGCAAGACCACCCTCTTGCGGATGATCGCCGGCCTGGAGAAGCAGACCGCCGGCGACATCGTCATCGGCAACCGCATCGTCAACGCGCTCCCTCCGCGCGAGCGCAAGATCGCCATGGTCTTCCAGAGCTACGCGCTCTACCCGCACCTGACGGTTGCGAAGAACATCTCCTTTCCGCTGCGCGCCCAGGGGATGCCCAGGGCGCAGATCGGCCCGGCCGTGGAGAAGGCGGCGGCGATGTTCGGCATCGAGCGTCTCTTGCATCGCAAGCCGCGGCAGCTCTCCGGCGGCGAGCGGCAGCGGGTCGCGCTGGCGCGCGCGATGGTGCGCGAGCCCGACGTCTTCCTGCTCGACGAGCCGCTCAGCAACCTCGACGCGAAGTTGCGCACCAGCGCGCGCGACGAGCTGCAGCAGTTCCAGCGCAAGCTCGGCACCACCACCATCTACGTCACCCACGACCAGATCGAGGCGATGGGGCTGGGCGACCGGATTGCGGTGATGAGCAAGGGCAAGATCCGCCAGCTCGGCCCGCCGCAAGAGGTCTACAACGAACCTGCCGATACTTTCGTGGCCGGATTCCTCGGCTCGCCACCGATGAACTTCTTCAAGCGCGGCGACCTCCTCATCGGCATGCGGCCGGAAGATCTCTTGCCCCGCTCCGCCTACTCCGGCGGCGGCGGTGACAAGCTGGTCACCGTCAAGTTCCGCGTCGGGCGCATCGAGAACCTCGGGGCGGACAACCTGCTCTACGGCTCGCTCACCGACCTCGCGCCGAAGGAGCGCTTCATCATCGACGTGCCCTCGGCGATCAACTTTCCCGTCGAACCGGGCAAGGATTACGACTTCGTCATCAAGGCTTCCGACGTGAAATTCTTCGACGCGCAGAGCGGCGTGCGCACTTCCCCCAAGCCTTTCTGGGAGAAATCGTGAGCGCCGACGCGGTCGCCGCCGCGCCCCCGCCGGGTTTCTTTTCTCGCCTGGCCGACAGCGAGGAGTGGCTGCCGCGCATCCTGCTCGCGCCGGCCATCCTCTACATCGTCGCTTCGGTCGGCGGCCCCTTCATCGCCGCGCTGGTCTACGGCCTGACCGACGTCTCCATCTCCTCGACGGCGGTGCACTTCGTCGGCCTCGCCAACTTCCGCTCGGTGATCGAGGACCCCGGCTTCCACCGCGCTCTGCGCAACACCCTCTTTCTCGCCTTCGTCTCGCAAGGCCTGGTGATCGTCCTCGCCTCGACCCTGGCCATCGCCCTGCAGCGGGACTTCCGCGGCAAGTGGTGGGTCCGGCTGCTCATCCTCTTGCCTTGGGTCGCGCCGATCTCGCTGGGAAGCATCGGCTGGCTGTGGATGCTCGACTCCATCTACAGCGTGCTCACCTGGATGCTGCGCTGGGCGCACTTCCTCGGGCCGTGGGATCGCGTCGCCTGGCTTGGCCGGCCCAATCTGGCGATGGGGTCGATCATCGGCGTCCAGGTCTGGCGCACGCTGCCGCTCGCGACCGTCATCCTGCTCGGCGGGCTCTCCTCCATTCCGCAGGACATCCACGACCAGGCGGAGATCGACGGCGCCCGCTTCTGGCGGCACCTCTTGCAGATCACGGTGCCCTTGGTGCTGCCCATCCAGCTCGTCGCCATCCTCTTCGGCTTCGTCTTCGCCACCACCGACATGATCGTCGTCTGGGTGCTGACGCGCGGCGGGCCTTACGACACCACGCAGGTCTTGGCCAGCATGGCCTTCTTTCGCGGCATCGACGGAGGAGATCTCGCCGGAGGCGCTGCGATCGCGCTCTTCCTCTTTCCCGTGCTCGCCATCGCCGCGGTCGTGCTCTTGCGCGTGGCGCGGCGGACGGAGGTGACCTAGTAAAGCTGCCCGGAAGTTCGTTCCGCACTCGTCGAGTATCAGGGGTCACTGGTAAGTCGTTCCCCATTGGGACCCGTCGAGTGCCAGGGGTCAGTGGTAAGTTGTTCCGCTTATGGAGCCCCCGGCTAAAGCCGGGGGCTAGAGAAGCACGAAGCCTCTTCGGAGGCTGGGCCGGGGCGATCGATGGGAAATCGGGTCATCGCTGCCAAGAGTCTCGAGTTGGGTTGGGCTCCCTGCGCCATCGGTGTGCCTTCAGCGTATCCACCGAGGACGTGCCGGCCTTCGAGCGCTACGTTCTCGATCCAAAGCACTAGCGCGCGAATCGGGCTTTGCAGCCAAGCCTGGAGCTTGCCGGCGAGCGTCAAGCCTTGCCAGCTTTGCAGCCTCCGCAGGAGGCTTCGTGCCCTTCTAGCCCCCGGCTTCAGCCGGGGGCTCCAGAAAGCTGAGAAAGCACGCCCAACGGTGGCGAGCGCGGAACGAACTTGCAGGCGGGTGTACTAGTGCGCGGGCAAAAGGCGGCCGGCAGGGTCGTCAACTTCGGCGTGCTGGCGGCCTTCTGCGCTTTCGCCGCCTTTCCCTTCGCCTGGATGCTGGTGACGATGTTCAAGCAGACCAACGATCTCTTGAACCCCGAGCATAATCCCTTCCTCTATCACGCGCCTCCCACTCTCGATAACCTGCGCGTCCTCTTCTTCGACACGCTCTTTGGCCGCTGGGTGCTGAACACCCTCTTCGTCGGGACCGCGGTGGTGGTGATCACCTTGATCCTGGCGGTGCCTGCAGGATATGCGCTCTCGCGGTTCGGGGGCGCGGCTGGCGAGCGGTTGGCGATCGCGATCTTCCTCACCTATCTGGTGCCGCCGACGATCTTGTTCATTCCTTTTTCCCGATTGATCGCCACCCTCGGCCTGCAGGACTCGCTCTGGAGCCTGGTCATCGTCTATCCCAGCTTCACCGTCCCTTTCTGCACCTGGTTGTTGGCGGGATTCTTCAAGGCCATTCCAAAGGAGCTGGAAGAAGCCGCGATGATCGACGGCCTCTCCCGCTTCCAGGCCTTTGCCCGCGTGGTGCTGCCCATCTCGGCCGCCGGACTGCTCACCGCCATCATCTTCAGCTTCACGCTGACGATGCAGGAGTTCGTCTATGGGCTCACCTTCATCACCAGCTCGAACAGGCTCACCTTGAGCGTGGGCGTGCCCACTTTCCTGGTGCGCGGCGACGTCTATTTCTGGGGATCGCTGATGGCCGCTTGCTTCATCGCCAGCGTGCCCATCGCCATTCTCTACAATCTCTTCGTCGATCGCTTCATCGCCGGCTTCACGGCAGGCGCGGTCAAAGGCTGAGCGGTGGCCTTCTTCCTCCAGTCCGTCCTCAGCGGCGTGCTCATCGGCGGCATCTATGCGCTGATCGGCATCGGCCTGACGCTCATCTTCGGCGTCATGCGCATCATCAATTTCGCCCAGGGCGAGCTGGTGATGGTGGGCATGTACGTCACCTTCTTTCTCTTCCGGCTGGCGGGGATCGATCCCTTCCTCTCGGTCTTGCTGACGATGCCCGCGCTCTTCGTCCTCGGCGCCATCCTGCAATCGACCTTGATCAACCGCGTGCTCGACGCGCTGCCGCAGAACCAGATCCTGCTCACCATCGGCATCGGCCTCGTCTTGTCGAATACCGCGATGCTGGTCTTCACCTCCGACTATCGGATCCTCTCGACCAGCTATTCCTCCTCCAGCGTGGCCATCTCGGGAGTCCACCTCTCCACGCCTTTGCTCTATTGCTTCGCCATCACCGTCGTCATCACTGGCGCCTTGTACTGGTTCCTCATCCGCACCGACACCGGCTGCGCCATCCGGGCCACCGCGCAGGACCGCGAAGCTGCCCAGCTGATGGGCGTGGACGTGCGCCGGATGAGCGTTCTCGCCTTCGGTCTGGGCGCGGCCCTGGCGGGCGCGGCGGGCGCGCTGGTCTCGCCCACCTATTACATCTATCCGCAGGTCGGCGGCGCCTTCACCTTGAAAGCCTTCGTGGTGGTGGTGCTGGGCGGAATGGGCAGCATCGTCGGCGCGACGCTCGGCGGGGTCATCATCGGCACCGCCGAGTCGCTGGCCGCTGCCTATGTCTCCTCGGGCAACAAGGAGATGGTGGTCTACGTCCTTTTCTTGCTGGTGCTTCTCTTCAAACCTGCCGGGCTTCTCGGAAAGAGCCGGATGTGAAGCGGTACCTGCCGCTCGCGGCCTTGCTCGCCGCCTCGCTGGTCATTCCGCTCTGGGTGCACAGCCCCTACGCCCTGCACATCTTCATCCTCCTCTTCATCGCCGTCGCGACCGGCGAGAGCTGGAACGTCATCGGCGGATATGCCGGACAATATTCGGTGGGGCACGCCGCCTATTATGGCCTCGGGGCCTATGGCGCATTCATTCTCTTGAACAAGCAGATTCCGCCCTGGTTCGGCGTCTGGGTGGCAGTCGCCATCTCGGTCGTGGTGGCGCTGATCATCGGTAGCATCACCTTCCGGTTGCGCGGCCCCTATTTCGTGCTCGCCTCGATCGCGGTGGCGGAGATCATCCGCCTCGGGGCGCTCAGCTGGAAGGATCTGACCAACGGCGCCGAAGGAATTCTCGTCAGCGATCTGCCGCCCCTCAAGCTCGGCGCCCATGTCATCACCGACTGGAACAGCAAGGTCCCCTATTACTACATGGGGCTTGCGATGGCGCTCCTCTGCATCCTGGTCAATGTCGCCGTCAAATATTCCAAGCTCGGCTATTACCTGCAGGCCATCCGCGAGGACCAGGACGCAGCTCATTCCCTGGGGATTCCACTCGCCCGAACCAAGAATGCCGGGCTGGTCATCTCCGCTGCGCTGACCGCATTGGCGGGAAGCTATGCCGCTTTCTATATCGGCTTCATCGAGCCGCAGTCGGCCTTCGGCCTCGACGTCTCCGTGCAGCTGGTCTTGATCTGCATCATCGGCGGCATCGGCACGGTCCTGGGACCGATGGTCGGCGCGGTCGTTCTCGTCCTGCTCAGCGAGGCGCTGCGCGCGAACCTCATCGCCCAGGGACTCTTCAAGCTCGGCCTCGACGAGACTTCGCCCACCGGCCTCTTCCTCAAGGAGAACCTGGCGCACGCGCACGTGCTCATCTACGGAATCCTCGTGGTGGTGGTGATCCTCTTCATGCCCGACGGCTTGGTCGGCTTCGCCGCCGCCCGGCTGCGGAGGCGCAAGTGAGCGCGCCGCTCCTGGAGGTGCGCAAGGTGAGCCGCTTCTTCGGCGGCGTGAAGGCGAATCTCGACGTTTCCTTCCAGGTCGAGACGGGGATGGTGCTGGGGCTGATCGGCCCCAACGGCGCGGGCAAGACGACTCTCTTCAATTGCATCACGGGCTTCTATCCCCCCTCGCGCGGCGAGATCCATTTCGCCGGCCAGCGCATCGACGGCAAGTCGCCCGACCAGGTGTGCAGGCTGGGCATGGCGCGCACCTGGCAGAAGGTGCGGCCGCTCGCCAAGCTCTCCGTCCTCGACAACGTCGTGGTCGGCGCGCTTTTGCACACCATCTCGGTGCGCCAGGCGCGCGAGGCGGCGCGCGAGCATCTGCGCGCCGTGGGACTGCAGGCCCGAGCCGACGTGCTCGCGGGCGGCCTGCCCATCGGCGAGCGCAAGAAGCTGGAAGTCGCGCGCGTGCTGGCGACGCGCCCGCGCCTCATCTTGCTCGACGAGGTGATGGGCGGCCTCAACGCGCGCGAGAGCGAGGACCTGATCGGCCTCATCCTCGAGATCAAGAAGCGCGGTCTCACGCAGATCGTCATCGAGCACGACATGAAAGCGATCGTGCGCATCTCCGACCGCATCGTCGTGCTCAATTCGGGAGAGAAGCTGGCCGAGGGCACGCCCAAAGAGGTGACCAGCAACGCGGCCGTCATCTCCGCCTATCTCGGTGCCAGCGAGGGAGCGAAGGCGTGAGCCCGCTCCTCGAAATGAAGGATCTCGACTTCGCGTACGGCGACGTGCACGTCCTGCACGGCGTCTCCCTGACGGTCGACAAAGGCGAGATCGTCACGCTGGTGGGCAGCAACGGCGCCGGCAAGAGCACGACGTTGCGCAACATCTCCCGGCTCCTCAAGCCGCGTTCGGGGGCCATCGTCTTCGACGGGCACGATCTCACGAGGCTCAGCCCTCACGCGGTCGTCGAGCTGGGAGTGGTGCAGGTGCCGGAGGGGCGGCGCGTCTTTCCCGAGATGACCGTTCTCGAGAATTTGCGGATGGGCTCGTACATCAAGTCGGCGCGCCCCGATCGGGAGAAGAACATCGAGCGCGCCCTGGCGCTCTTCCCGCGCCTGCGCGAACGGCGCAATCAGCTGGCGGGAACGCTCTCGGGCGGCGAGCAGCAGATGCTCGCCATCGGCAGGGGGCTGATGACCAAGCCGCGGCTTCTCTTGCTCGACGAGCCGTCCTTGGGGCTCTCGCCGCTTCTGGTCAAGACCATCTTCGACACCATCGCGGAGATCAACGCGCAGGGCACGACCGTTCTGTTGGTGGAGCAGAACGTCTTCCAGTCGCTGCGCATCGCACACCGCGGGTACGTGCTCGAGACGGGGCGGATGGTGCTCTCCGGCAGCGGTCAGGACCTGCTCGGCAATGAGCAGGTCAAGGCCGCCTTCCTCGGCGTTTGAAGCTTCACTGCTCGAGGACGAGCTCGGTGGTGATGGCGATGCTCCCCTTCAAGGATCGGTAGACGGGGCATTTGTCGGCGTAGAAGCCGTGCACGCGCTCGGCCGTCGCGCGCTGCTCCTCGCCGGCCTTGAGCCGCATCTTGACGTGGATGCGCTTGATCACCAGCACGCCGTCCTCGACTTCGACTTCGCCCTCGGCGTCCGCCGCCAGCCGCCCTTGCGACGCATCGATCTTGCGCGCCTCCAGCGCGCCCCCGAAGGTTCCGACCAGTCAACCCGCCGCTGCGGCGACGACATAGTCGAGCGTCGTGGCGTGCTCCTCGAAAGTTCCCGGCACGGCTTTGTAGTGCACGGCCACCGGGCCGTGAGTCGAGAAGAGGATCGGCTCCTTCTCCACCGGCAGCCACGCCTTGCGCAAGGGACCCTTGACGCGCTCGATGCGGACCTTCGATCGATAAGCGACTTCGGCCACGGCAACCTCCGCGCCTGAGTGGAGCGAGTCTCATAACGGCCTCGCCCGGAGACCACAAGCGGGAGCGGCCAGGCGGCCTCGCGCTCGACTCAGGATCGTTAATCTGCTTTCTTAGCGCCCCTCATGCCCGACGACGCCATCCTGGTCACGGAAAAGTTGACCAAGGAATTCCATGGATTCGTCGCTGTCAGCGGCGTCGATCTGAAAGTCCGGCGCGGGACCATCCATGCGCTCATCGGGCCGAACGGCGCCGGCAAGACCACCGTCTTCAATCTCCTCACCCGCTTCTTGCCCTGCACGAAGGGGCGCATCCTCTTCAACGGACAGGACATCACCGGCGAGCGGCCGGCGCAGATCGCCCGCCGGGGGGTGGTGCGCAGCTTCCAGGTCTCGGCCGTCTTTCCGCGCATGACCGTGCTCGAGAACGTGCGCGTCGCGCTGCAGCGCAAGCTGGGGACCTCCTTCCATTTCTGGAAATCGGAGAAGTCGCTCGCGCAGCTCGACCCGCGCGCGCTGGAGCTGCTCGACGAAGTCGATCTGCGCGCGCACGCCAACACCATCGCCGTCGAGCTGCCCTACGGGCGCAAGCGATCGCTCGAGGTCGCCACCACTCTCGCGCTCGAGCCCGAGCTGCTGCTGCTCGACGAGCCCACCCAGGGGATGGGCCACGAGGACGTCGGCCGGGTCACCGCGCTGATCGAGAAGGTCGCCGAGAAGCGCACCGTGCTGATGGTCGAGCACAACCTCTCGGTCGTCGCTCATCTCTCCGACGTGATCACCGTGCTGGCGCGCGGGACCGTGCTGGCCGAGGGACCGTACCAGGAGGTCTCGAAGAACCCGGCCGTGCTCGAGGCGTACATCGGGGCGGCCGAATGACCGAGATGCTCCGGGTCAGCGACCTGCACTCTTTCTATGGAGAGTCGCACATCCTCCACGGAGTGGACTTCGTGGTCGAGCGCGGCGAGTTGGTCACCCTGCTCGGCCGCAACGGCGCGGGGCGCACCACCACGCTGAAATCGATCCTCGGCCTGGTCGACCGACGCAGCGGTTCGATCGTCCTCAACGGCCGCGAGGTGATCGATCTCGCGCCGCACCGGATCGCGCGCCTCGGCGTCGGCTGGTGTCCCGAGGAGCGCGGCATTTTCGCCAGCCTCTCCGCCGAAGAGAACCTGCTGCTCTTGCCGGAATTCTCCTCCGAAGGAATGAGCGTCGAGGAGATCTACCGGATGTTCCCCAACCTCTACGAGCGGCGGAAGAGCCCGGGCATGCGCCTCTCCGGCGGCGAGCAGCAGATGCTGGCGATGGCCCGCATCCTCCGCACCGGCGCGCGCCTTTTGTTGCTCGACGAGATCACTGAGGGGCTCGCTCCGGTGATCGTCCAGGCGCTCGGGCGCGTGGTGCGCAAGCTCAAGGAGCTGGGCTACACCATCGTCATGGTCGAGCAGAATTTCCGCTTCGCGGCGCCGCTCGCCGACCGCCATCACGTCCTCGAGAACGGCCGGATCGTGCAGACCGTCGGCAAGGACGAGCTGCAAGCCAAGCAGGGTCTCTTGCACCAATACCTCGGAGTCTGAACACCGGAGGAAATCCCCCATGCGCACTCTCGCTCTTTTGCTGTGCATCGCTGCCTCTGCCGCCGCCGCCGAGAAGGAGTCGAAGATCTCCGACGGCGTGGTCAAGATCGGCGTCCTCACCGACATGAGCGGCTACTACTCGGACATCGCCGGCTCCGGCTCGGTGACCGCGGCGAAGATGGCGGTCGAGGACTTCGGCGGCAAGATGCTGGGCAAGCCCATCGAGATCATCTCCGCCGACCACCAGAACAAGGCGGACATCGCTTCCAACACCGCGCGCAAGTGGTTCGACGAGGAGAAGGTCGACGCCATCGCCGACCTGGTTTCCTCCTCGACCGCCGGCGCGGTGATGCCCGTGGCGGCGGAGAAGAAGCGGATCACCCTGCTCTCCGGCCCCGCGACGACCGCCTTCACTGGCGAGAAGTGCACGGCCTACAACGTCCACTACACCTACGACAACTGGGCGCTGGCCAACGGCACCGGCCGCGAGGTGGTGCGGCAGGGAGGGGACAGCTGGTTCTTCGTCACCGCCGATTACATCTTCGGCAAGTCCTTGGAAGAGGACACGAGCAAGGTGGTGAAGGCGGCGGGCGGCAAGGTGCTCGGCGCGGCGCGGCACCCCTCGCCCGGCACGACCGATTTCTCCAGCTTCCTTCTCCAGGCGCAAGCCTCCGGCGCGAAGATCATCGGCCTCGCCAACGCCGGGCTCGACACCGTCAGCTGCATCAAGCAGGCGAAAGAATTCAACATCACTCCGAAGCAGTCGCTGGCCGGGCTCCTCGTCTTCATCTCGGACGTGCACGCGCTCGGCCTCGACGTCGCCAAGGGCATGTACCTCACCACCGCCTTCTACTGGGACTTGAACGACGAGACGCGCAAGTGGTCGAAGCGCTTCTTCGAGCGGCAAGGGAAGATGCCCACCATGGTGCAGGCGGGGGTGTACTCGGAAATCCGTCACTACCTGGAAGCGATCAAGGCGGCCGGCACCGACGACGCGGACGCGGTCATGGCCAAGATGAAGGCGACTCCGGTGAACGACTTCTTCGCCAAGAACGGCCGCATCGGGCCCGACGGCTTGCACCGGCACGAGATGTACCTCGCGCAGGTGAAGTCGCCCGAGGAGTCGAAACATCCCTGGGACTACTACAAGATCCTCAAGACCATTCCCGCCGCCGAAGCCTTCCCCACCGTCGAGCAGCAGAACTGTCCGCTGGTGAAGAAGTAGCCGCGCCTCGATGAAGGCGCTGTTCGGCCAGCTGCTGCTGGGGCTCATCAACGGCTCGTTCTATGCGCTGTTGAGCCTCGGGCTCTCGATCATCTTCGGGCTGCTCAACGTCATCAATTTCGCCCACGGCGCGCTCTACATGCTGGGCGCCTTTGCGGCGTACGTCGGCCTCGTGCAGCTCGGGATCGGTTACTGGCCGGCGCTCGTGCTCTCGCCGCTCGTGGTGGGGGTGTTGGGCCTCCTCATCGAGGTTCTGCTCTTGCGGCGCCTCTACGGGCTCGACCCCCTCTACGGGCTGCTTCTCACCTTCGGGCTCACGCTCGTTCTCGAGGGAGCCTTCCAGCAGCTGTTCGGAGTCTCGGGAAATCCTTATCCGATGCCCGCGCAGCTGAGCGGCGGCGCCGACGTGCGCTTCATGTTCCTGCCCTGGTACCGCGGCTGGGCAGTCGTCGTCTCGCTCTTGGTTTGCTTCGCGAGTTGGTGGGTGATCGAGCGGACCCGCCTCGGCTCGTACCTCCGCGCCGGCACCGAGAATCCGAGGCTGCTGCAAGCCTTCGGCGTCAACGTGCCGCTCATGTTCACGCTCACCTACGCCTACGGCGTCGCGCTCGCCGCCTTCGCCGGCGTCATGGCCGCGCCCATCTACCAGGTCTCGCCCTCGATGGGCTCGAACCTGATCATGGTCGTCTTCGCGGTGGTGGTGATCGGCGGGATGGGATCGATCGCCGGATCGATCATCACCGGCGTAGGACTCGGGCTCGTCGAGGGAATGACCAAGTATTTCTATCCGGAGTTCGCCTCGACGGTGGTGTTCATCATCATGGCGATCGTTCTCTTGGTGCGGCCGGCGGGCCTTTTCGGGAGGGAGCGTTGAAGGCCGCGCCCTGGGTCGAGCGGTTGGGCTACGCGATCCTCGTCGTCGCCGGGCTGGTCGCGCCCTTCGTCGTCTATCCGGTCTTCGCCATGAATGTGCTCTGCTTTGCTCTCTTCGCCAGCGCCTTCAATCTGCTGCTCGGGTACACCGGCCTGCTCTCCTTCGGGCACGCCGCGTATCTGGGCGCGGCGGGATACGTGACCGGCTATGCCTGCAAGGCCTGGGGCTGGCCGCCGCTCTTCGGCATCGCCCTCGGCACGCTGGTCGCCACCGCGCTCGGCTACATCATCGGCAGCCTGGCCATCCGCCGCAGCGGCATCTACTTCGCGATGATCACCATGTCGTTCGCGCAGCTCATCTTCTTTCTCGCCGTGCAGTTCCCCTGGACGGGCGGCGAGGACGGCCTGCAGGGCGTGCCGCGCGGAACGCTCTTCGGCCTCGTCGATCTGAGCCGCAACCTGCCTCTCTACTATTTCGTCTACGCGGTCTTTCTCTTCGGCTTCGCCGTCATCCACCGCACCATCCATTCGCCCTTCGGGCACGTGCTCCGCTCCATCCGCGAGAACGAGGCCCGCGCCCTCTCGCTCGGGTATGACGTGGCCCGCTACAAGCTGCTCGCCTTCGTGCTCTCGGCGGCCCTCTCGGGGCTGGCGGGAGCGACCAAGTCGCTCGTCTTCCAGCTCGCCTCGCTGACCGACGTGCACTGGCACATGAGCGGGCAGGTCGTGTTGATGACGCTCCTCGGCGGGATGGGGACGGTCTTGGGCCCTTCGGTCGGCGCGCTCCTGGTGGTAGCGCTGCAGAACGAGCTCGCCTCGCTGGGGTCCTGGGTTCCGGTGATCACAGGCGCCATCTTTGTCGTCTGCGTGCTCGCCTTCCGCCGCGGCATCGTCGGGGAGGTGCAGGCGCTGGTGAAGCGGAGTTTCTGAGAATGAGAATCAATTCGAGCGGGAGAGCGTGATCATGAGAGGCAGAATCAGTTTCGTCACCGGGGCGGCGAGCGGCATCGGCCTCGCCATCGCAGAGGAGTTCGCCAAAGCGGGTTCGCGCGTCGTCATCGCGGACCTCAACGCCGACGCAGCCAAGGCAGCGGCGGCGCGCATCGGCGGCGAGGGAGTCGGTTGCGACGTCACCAAGGAAGCCGAGCTCAACGCCGCTCTCGAAAGGGCCGGCGCGGTCGACGTGCTCGTCAACAACGCCGGCCTGCAGCACGTCGCGCCCATCGAGGAGTTCCCGGTGGCCAAGTTCGAATTCATGCTCCGGCTGATGGTCGTCGCCCCCTTCATGGCCATCAAGCGCGTCCTGCCGCACATGAAGAAGCAGCGCTGGGGGCGCATCATCAACATGGCCTCGATCAACGGCCTCGTCGGCTTCGCCGGCAAGTCGGCCTACAACAGCGCCAAGCACGGCCTGATCGGCCTCACCAAGGTCGCGGCGCTGGAAGCGGCGCCTTTCGGCAGCGTCACCGTCAATGCGCTCTGCCCCGGCTACGTCGACACGCCGCTTGTCCGGAACCAGCTAGGGGACCTGGCCCGCACCCGCGGCGTCCCGATCGAGAAGGTGATCGACGAGGTCATCTTTCCCCTCGTGCCGATGAGGAAGCTTCTTACCGTCCAGGACATCGCCGACTACGCGCTCTTCCTCGCCAGCGACAAGGCGGGCTGCGTGACCGGACAGGCCGTGGTCGCCGACGGAGGGTATACGGCGCAGTAGCCGCCCGCCTGCCCGGCCGGAGGGCTGCAAGCCGCGGCCGCGATGGCGAAGCTCCTTCCCAGGAGGGGGCAGATGGATGGGAAGGGTTGGCGGCCGGAGTACGGCATCTCTGCAGAGGGGATCGAGATTCTCGGATTCGTCGAAGCGCTGCCGCGCGAGGTGCGGCGCGAGCTGGTGGAGGCCATCGCCGCGACTTGCCGGCGGCAAGGCTATCTCTCGCTGCACGACGACGTGCGCGCGCGGCTGATGCGCGAGCGGGCGCGGCAGTCGGATGAGATGGCAAAGGTGATTCCGCTCTTCCGGCGCGGATAGTCGAGCTCTTGCGATCCGCGTGCCGGACCAGCGCGCTCCACAAGCGCGCGCGGGCGAATTGATCAGAGCCTGTGGACAACGCTGGAACGCCCTTGCGTTCCGCGCTGCAGCACGCGCGCGGAGCTGTGGGCAACCTGTGCCTCACCCGGCAAATTTTCCCAGTGTTGACGAGTGGTTAGAGATGGTGCTAGCGCAATCGACCGATCGGTTTGTCGGACCCTCATGGGAGGATCGGCCGCGGCATGACTGCGCGAGAGTACATCGAGACCATCGCTCAGGAACTGAGCAAGGCCCGCGGGCGCGGCCTCTTGCTCTCGCCGGCTGACGCTCAGCTCGCGCTGCAGTGGCATGCCGCGCAGGTGCCCTTGCAAGCGGTGCTCACGCAGGTGCGCCGCGCTGCTCGGCTGCGGCCGCGCACGGAAGCTCGAGGCGCAACCGATCCGCTCCTCTCGCTGCAGCTCATCGCCTCCGCCATCAAGCTGCCGAAGGCCCGAGGCGACAAGCGGCCGGAGGCGAACCTTCGCGAAGAATTGCGCAGCGCAGCGCGATCGCCCGGCCTCGCCGCGCGCTCGGACTGGGAGACCTTGGCGGAGACGGCGGAGGAGCTGCTCGCCGAAGGCGGAGGCGAGGGCTACTGGACCGCCGCAGTGCGCGCTCTCCGGAGCGCGCTGCGCGAGTTGCCGCGCGAGTCGGTGCTGGAGGCTGGCTCCGAGCTGCGTTCGCGCCTCGCGCCGCGGCCCTCGGGCATGCCGCGCCGCCGCTACCAGCGCAGCCTGCAGCTGATGCTGCTCTCTGCCTGCAGCGAGCGGCTCGGCCTGCCGCCGCGCGCGTTCCTTCTCTAGGAGATGAAGATGGCTGAGCCTGCGCCCATCCCCAAGCCGTCCTGCGCGCTCTGCGGCGGCGAGGGATTCTCCTTCCAGCAGCGCGACGACAAGGCCGTGGCGGTCGTCTGCGAATGCGCGCGCGGCTGCCCGGAGTGCGGCGGGCAAGGCCGCGTCTACGCGCGTGACGGGCGCGGCTACGAGATCTTGCGCGGCTGCGGCTGCGGCGCCGATCCGCGGCGGCTCTCGGCGCTCACCGGCCTGCAGCTTCCCTCCAAGTTCCTCGACCGGACGCTCGCCTCGTACCGCTGCTACCATCCGGCGCAGCAGCGGGCGCTGTTGCGCGCGCGCAGGTTCGTCGACGAGTTCGTCCCCGCTGCGGCCGGCCAGCGCGCGCTGCTCTTCTGCGGCCCGCCCGGCACCGGGAAGACCCATCTGCTCTGCGGCATGCTGCGCGAGCTGGCGGTGCACAAGAGCGTGCGCGGCCGGTACGAAGAATTCTTTCTCTTGCTCTCCGACATTCGCGACGGCTTCTCCCGCGGGCTCTCCAGCCGCGAGTGGCTGGAGCCCCTGCGCCTGACCGACGTGCTCGCCATCGACGAGCTCGGCAAAGGCGGCAAGAACCGCGAGTGGGAGCAAGGCGTCCTCGACGAGATCATCTCGGTCCGCTACAACGCCGGCCGCCCCACCTTGCTCGCGACCAACTATCCGCGCGCCACCTCCGACTGGGAGTTCAAGGCCGACGGCGCCGCCGCCGAGACGCTCGAGCAGCGGGTCGGCCCGCGCATCTTCTCCCGCATCCACGAGATGTGCGACGTCATCGACGTGATCGGACCCGACCAGCGAAAGGACCAGCACGATGCACGCAAAGCGCGCGACCCCTCAGATCATGGCCCGCGGTATTGAGCGGCGAGGCGAGGCGGTGCGGCCCATCCTGCAGCGAGCGCTCCAGCAGCATCGGCTGCGGCTGCCGCGGCGGATCTCGCCGCATCTCTGGGCGGAGATCGTCGGGCCGTTTCTCGCTGCGCGGGCGCAGCCCACGGTGCTGTCGGGCCGGACGCTGCACATCCTGGTCGAGGACCACCGCTGGCGCGACCAGCTCGACGCGGCCCGCAAGTTCCTGCTGGCGAAGTTGAACAAGCGGCTCGGCGCGGACCTGGTGGGCGAGCTGCAGTTCGGCCTCGCGCACACGGGCGCGCTGCGGCCTTTGCCGCGCGAGGACCTGCCCGAAGCGCGCATCGAGCCCGGACAGGTGCTGGGCGGCGCCCGGCTCGAGCCGCTCTTGCGCGAAGCTCTTCTCCGCGCGGCGGAGGCGGCATCGCGGCGCGCCGCGCGAGCGTAAGGCGGCTGCCTGCGCCGAGCGCGGCCGCGCTGCACGCGCTCGGCCCCTATGCCCGCGGGCGACTGATGGTCAAGGCGCTCGGGCAGACGCTCGCGCTGGAAGTGCCGTGGGATGTCTTCTCCTCGCAGCGCATCGACGAGGGCACGCTGCTCTTGCTCCAGAACCTGCCCCAGGGTGAGCCGCGCTCGGTGCTCGACCTCGGCTGCGGCTACGGTGCTCTTGGCCTGCCGGTCGCGGCGCGCTGGCCGGAGGCGCGCTGCTTGCTCATCGATCGGGACCTCCTCGCTGTCCACGCCGCCAGCCTCAACGCGCGCGCTCTCGGTCTCGACAACGTCGAGGTGCGCGCCGGCCTCGGCTATCGGGGAGTGCGCGAGAGGTTCGACTGGATCCTCTGCAACGTGCCGGCGCGCATCGGACCTCGCGCCATCCGCCATTTTTTCGAAGGCGGCCGCGCGCTCGGCGAGGAGGTGCGGACCGTGGTGATCCGCGATCTCGCTCCGGCCGTCGAGGCGCTTCGACTTGACGGACTCTCCCTCGTGGCGCGCGGACCGCGGCATCAGGTCTTTGCGCGCGGACCCGGGCCGCGGCCCGCGGTCGATCTCGCCGACGAATCCATTTACCAGCGCGACGAGACCGAGCTCGAGGGCCTGCGGCTCTCGCGGCCGCAGGATGCATCGGAGGATCCGGGCCATCCGCGCGCGCTTGCGATTCTGGCCTCGGCGCTGCCTCGCTCGCCTCCTGCGCGCGCCCTGACCTTCCGCTCCGGCTATGGCGCGCTGCCGCTCCTCTTGAAGAAGCGCTTTCCTGCGGCGCAGGTGATCGCGCAGGAGCGCGACCTGCTCGACGCTGCCTTCCTGCGCCGGAACTCCGCGGCGCTCGGCCTTCCGGTCGAGGCGCGCGAGACGCTCTTCCCCGCGGAGGGCCTACCAGAGCGCTCCTTTGCTCTGGTAGCGGGCGAGCTGTCCGCTGCCGCAGGGCCAGCGGTCGCCGCCCGAGAGCTGCAGGAGGCGGCCGGCTTGCTCGCGAGCGGCGGCGAGGCGCTCATCCTCGCCTCGGAAAAACAGGAGCGGGAGTGGTTCCCGAAGGTTGCTCCGCACGGGGCCTCCTTGACAATTCTCTTGCGGCGGGAAGGCGCCTCCGTCCTGCGCCTCTCCGCCTCGGGGCGGGGGACTTGACTGCTTCGCCAGAGGGGGATAGGGCGCTCGCCGAGGGAAAATTCGCTTTACTCCGAGGATTCCCCTCTGTCAGAGTGCGCCCTGTTTTCGCGGGGAGCGTCGACTCCCCCATGGGAGGAAATCGAATGGCAGCCAAGAAGGCCAAGAAGGCCGCTGGAAAGAAGACCGCTCGCAAGCCCAACGCCGCATTCATGAAGGCGATGCAGCCTTCTCCGGCGCTGGCCAAGGTCGTGGGGGACAGGCCACTGCCGCGCACCGAGGTGGTGAAGAAGATCTGGGCCTACGTGAAGAAGAACGGCCTGCAGGACAAGAAGGAGAGGCGAAACATCAATGCGGACGACGCGCTCCGCGACGTCTTCGGCGGCAAGAGAACCGTCTCGATGTTCGAGATGACCAAGCTGGTCAACGACAACCTCAGCTGAGTCTTCTCCAGTTGGGCCGCTGCAGGCGAGGGCGCAGGCCACCGGCCGGCGCCCTCCGCGTTTTCTGGCCCCGCCGGCCGGAGTCCAGAACCACAGCCATGTCCAGACCGTCCGGGGTGCCGGGAGTCTCCAGAGTGCCGGGAGTGTCCGGAGTGCGCGGAGTGTGAAGACTGTACAGTTTGTACATTTCGCTTCGCGATCCTGGGGAAATTCTCCCCGATCTGTACACTCTGCGCAGACCTCCGCTGGGGAGAATCTCCCCAAACTGTACACTCTGCGCAGAGTGGAGGGTCTGGAGGGAACGGGGACAGCGCCGCGCGGGCGCCTCCGGTCAGGAGCCTTTCGCTTCGACCATCGGGGAGGACGCGGCCGGCCCGGAAAGCTGGGCGCCGCGCTTGGGCAGAGTGTTCCAGAGCGAGGCGGCCAGGGCCGCGCCCAGAATGGCGAAGGGCAGGACTGCGTAAGGCCAGAGCCCCCAGCCATGCCGCTGGAGGAGGCGGCCCATGCCGTAGCCCACCACGCTGCCCGCGACGTACTGCATGCCGTCGAACAGGCCGGCTGCAGTGGCGGCGGCCTTCTTGCCGCCGAAGTCCATCGAGGCGGCCCCGCCGATCAGGGAATGGCCGCCGTTGATGAACAGCTGCAAGAGGGCCAGCGCCAGCGCCGCGGCGAGAGCCGTCTGCGTCTGGCCGAGCAGAAGAAGAGCCACCGTCTGCCCCGCGAAAGCGATGCAGATGACCGGGCCGCGGCGAGCGCCGAAGACGCGGTCCGAAAGGAACCCGGCTGCGAGGCCTGCGACCACCGAGACGATCGGGATCATCCACGCCTGCAGGAGTTGCACGACCGCCGCGCTGGGGGCGAGATTGTGCACTTCCTTGAAGTAGAGGATCGACCACTGATCGAGGATCCCCTGCCGGACGATGCCGGTGCAGAAGCTGGCGCCGGCGATGACCCAGGCGACGGGCGTGGCGAAGACCTTGCGCAGAACGAATCCCAGCGTGGCCGGGCGGGCGGCGTCTTCGGCGGTCTCGTCGCCGGTGTCGTATTCGCCGAGGCCCGCCTTGGCCGGCGAGTCCTCGACCAGGAATGAATTGAGGATGAGAAGCAGCATCAACATCGCCGCCGGGACGAGGAACACGGAGGGCCAGGGAAGGTGCGCGAGCAGCTGCGCTCCCACCGCGAAGGGCAGAAGGCGTCCGAGCTGGATCATGATCCCGAAGATGCCGGCGAAGCCGCCGCGCTCGCGAACGCTGAACCAGGCCGCGTTGATCTTGACGATGCTGAGGGCGCCAAAAGACTGGAAGTAGTAGTTGGCGGCGGAGACGAAGGCGAGCGCCACCGCCGCGCTGCGACCGCCCCCGCTCTGGGCCAGGTGGGAGCCGACGAGAGCGAAAGTGACGTTGCACACCGCCGAGCCGAAGGCGCCGATCAGGATCGATCGCTTGCCCCCGATGCGGTCGGCGAGCGGTCCGTTGAGGAAGACCGAAATGCCGTAGGTGATGAGGCCGGCGCTCTTGAGAATGCCGAGATCTTCCTTGGTCCAGCCGAATGCCTCGAGCAGATAGGGATCGGCGACCGAGAGGTTGTAGCGCGCCATGTAGAACATGGCGTACATGAGCCCGAGGAAGACCCAGTTCTGCGCCCTGCGCGCGCGAAAGCGCCGATCCAAGCTTCACCCGCCTTGCTGAGCAGCCGCTGCGGGAGCGTACGGCAACAGAGAAAAATCTGCTTGACCGGGCGAATCCATTTTGGAGAATCATTCTCCAAGGAGACGGACCGCGCCAACTTCCGCAGCACGACCAGGAGGAATCACGAACATGGCAAAACTGAAGGGCAGCAAGACGCACGAGAACCTCAAGGCTGCTTTCGCAGGCGAGAGCCAGGCCAACCGCCGCTATCTCTATTTCGCCAAGCAGGCGGACGTGGAGGGCAGGCCCGACCTCGCCGGCCTCTTCCGCGATACGGCGGAAGGCGAGACCGGCCACGCTCATGGCCACCTCGAGTACCTCGAGGAAGTGGGCGACCCGGCGACCGGCGAGCCCATCGGCGACACCGAAAAGAACCTGAAAGCGGCGGTGGCAGGCGAGACCTACGAGTACACGCAGATGTACCCGGGCTTCGCCAAGCAGGCGCGCGAGGACGGCTTCGTCGAGATCGCCGAGTGGTTCGAGACGCTCGCCAAGGCGGAAAAGTCGCACGCCGGCCGCTTCGCCAAGGGGCTCCAGACGCTCCAGCAACTCTAGCGCCGACCACCGTCGCACAGATGCCGCCGTGAAACTGCCGATCGTAGAGCAGCGCGACTGGTCTGCCGACAAGCACGGCATGGCCTACGACAACCCGCAATTCTGGAACGCGGAGCATCTCGAGTCGGAGCTGCACCGCGTCTTCGAGATCTGCAACGGCTGCCGGCTCTGCTTCAACCTCTGCCCCTCGTTCGACGTCCTCTTCCGCCGCGTCGATCAGCTCGACCCGCACCGCGAGGAGGCGGAGGGCAAGCATCTCGAGGCGGGAAAGATCGTCGAGGAGCACGAGGCGGCAGAGTTGCTCAAGCACGTCACGGTCTCCACGGAGAATCCCGTCGGCCTCTTGCAGGACGAGGACCGCGAGCGGGTCGTGGAGCTCTGTTACGAGTGCAAGCTCTGCTACCCCAAGTGTCCGTACGTTCCGCCTCACGAGTTCGCCGTCGATTTCCCCAAGCTGATGCTGCGGGCGAAGATGATCGGAGCCAAGGAAGACGGCCTCGCTTTCCGCGAGCGCTTCCTCGGCGCCACCGACCTGGTCGGCAGCGTGATGACCAGGATCGCGCCTCTCGCCAACGCGGCGGCGCACAACTCCTTCAACCGGCTGCTGATGGAGAAGACCCTCGGCATCCACAGAGACCGGCAGCTGCCGAATTACGCAGGTGAGACCTTCCTCTCCTGGTGGGATCGCCGCGCGCCCCTGCGAGACAACGGCGGCGCGGAAGTGGCGCTCTTCGCCACTTGCTTCGTCAACTACAACGACCCCGAGATCGGCAAGGCCGCCGTCGACGTGCTTACGCGGGCGGGCTGCAGCGTCGAATGTCCCGAGCAGGTCTGCTGCGGCATGCCCAAGCTGGACGGCGGCGATCTCGAAGGCGCGCGCAAGCTCGCGCGCAAGAACGTCGAGTCGCTCTTGCCGGCAGTGCGCGCGGGAAAGAAGATCCTCTCGCCCGGCCCGAGCTGCACGCTCGTCTTGCGCAATGAACTTCCCGAGCTGTGCCCGACGCCGGAAGGGCGCGAGGTCTCGGCAGCGGTGATGGACCTGAGCGACTTCCTCTTGCAGCAGGCGCGGGCGAGGAAGCTGCCCAAACCTCCCGAGGGCGCGGTCGGCAAGGTGGCCTTCCACGTCGCCTGCCACAACCGCGTGCAGAATTTCGGCTATCGAGGCCGCGATCTCCTCAAGTGGGCGGGAGGCGACGTCACTCTCGTCGACCGCTGCTGCGGCATGGACGGCACCTGGGGAATGAAGTCGGAATTCTTCGAGGAGAGCTTGAAGGTCGCCGAGACCGCCGCGCGCAAGGTGGAGGCGGCGGAGCCCGACACCGTCTCCAGCGACTGCCCGCTCGCCTGTCTCCAACTCCGGCAGAAAACGACCCGGCCCGCCTACCATCCGGTGCGCATTCTCAGCGCCGCCTATCAGGGCGAGCCTTTGCGCAGCCCGAGGAAGCCATGATGCAACCGCTGACCGCAAAAGATCTCTGGCCGCTGCCCGTCTACGAGGGCGTGCGCGACGACTTCCGCAAGCAGGTGATCGACGCCAAGCGCGACCGGCGCATCTCCGTCGGGCCGTACATGTCCTTCCTCTTCGAGAATCGGCTGACGGTGAAGTTCCAGGTGCAGGAGATCCTCCGCGTCGAGCGCATCACCGATCCCGCGCAGGTCGAAGAGGAGGTGGAGGGCTTCAACACCATGCTCCCGGGACCGGGCGAGCTATCGGCGACGCTGATGATCGAGCTCTCCGGCCCCGACGCGGAGGTGAAGGAGCAGCTGGCGCGGCTCTACGGGCTGCGCGACCACCTCTTCCTCGAGATCGCGGGCAGGCGGATCAAGGGCGAGGTCGAGCCGGGCCGCGAGGAGCCCGGCAAGGTCTCCGCGGTGCAGTACGTGCGCTTCAAGGTGCCCGACGCGCAGGCGCTCTTGAAAGGCCCGGCGGCGCTGGCGATCGATCACCCGGCGTATTCGCACAGGGCGGAGATTCCCGAGGCGACGCGCCGCTCGCTGGCGCAGGATCTGACATGAAGAAGCAGAAGAGCGACGTCGAGCGGTTCGCGCAGCACTGCCGGTCGCACGGCCTCTCGGTGACGCACCAGCGGCTGGCGATCTTCGAGGCGCTGGCGGCGTCTCGCGAGCATCCCAGCGCCGAGCAGCTCCACCGCGCCGTGCAGCGGCGCATCCCCACCCTCTCGCTCGCCACCGTCTACAAGAACCTGGAGGCGCTCAAGACCATCGGCGCGGTGATGGACGTCAATCCGCTGCACGAAGAGGGCCGCTACGAGGCCGCG
This sequence comes from Deltaproteobacteria bacterium, assembly GCA_005879315.1. GTDB lineage: Bacteria > Myxococcota > Myxococcia > Myxococcales > 40CM-4-68-19 > 40CM-4-68-19. Next base: position 59,663 of record VBLC01000061.1, read on the forward strand.
CTCCCCGGCACCGGCGCGGGCAAGCCACATCACCATTTGGTCTGCATCTCCTGCAAGAAGGTGCGCGACCTCTACGACGGCGGCCTCGACCGGCTGCGCATCGCCGACGCGCAAGGATTCGACGTGCGCGCCGTCCGGGTCCAGGCGGAAGGCCTCTGCCCCGAGTGCCGCGCGCGCTCGCGCGTCTGACTCAGACGCCGGCGAACCACTCGTAGCCCTGGTCTTCCCAGTAGCCGCCGTTGGGCATCGGCTGGTAGACGACCTCGTCGACCCACTTGACCATCTTGTAGCCGAGCTTGACGGCCGAGTAGAGCCGCAGCGGCGCGCCTTCCTCGCGCGTGAGCGGCGAGCCGTTCTTGCCGTAGGCGACGATGGTCTGCGGGTGATCGACGCTCTCGCGGTCCCACGAAGAGGAATAGCGGACCAGCGGGCCGCCCTCCTCGGGCTGGCCCTGCTCGAAGCTGCGGAACTCGACGAAGCCGGCGCGCGGATCGGCGCCGCAGAGACGGCCGAGGTCGGAGAGACGGACTCCATGCCAGGAGGCCACCGCCGACCATCCTTCGACGCAGTGGTGGCGCACGCGGAAATCCGTGCGCGGCAGCTTGCGCAGCTCGGCCAGCGAGAGCACGAGCGGCTTCGCCACCAGGCCTTTCACGGACACCGTCCAACCCTGCGGCGCCTCGGGATAGTCCTCCGCCACTTTGTAGCTGGGGAAATGCTCCGGGTCGGTGAGAGCCTCGCGCGGCTCCTCGGGCGCGAGCTTGCTGCGGCGGAACATGCCTGCCTGCACCTGGGCATTGAAGCGCTCCATCAGCCCGAGAAATCCCTCGTGCGGCCGGCTCGGATTGCAGGCGGGAAGAAGAGCGAGCGCGAGCAGCCGGCGGCGCGAGAAGCTCATGAGCGGCTGCCTCCGGTGAAGATGGAGAGAAGCGCGCGAGGATGGAGCAGCACCATCGCGATGTGGCCGACGGTGAAACCGGCCAGCGCGGCGAGGCCGAGCAGATGGATCGCGCGCGCGCCATCGTAGCCGCCGAAGAGCGCCGCCAGAGCCGAGAGCTGCACGGGCTTGTAAAGCGCCAACCCCGAGAGCACCTCGATGACGGCGAGGAAGATCACCGCCGTATAGGAAAGGCGCTGCAGGCCGTTGTAGAGACCCTGCTCCGGGGCAATCTTCCGGACGCGCAGGTAATACGCCATCGTCTGCAGCGCATTCATCGAGTCGCGCCGGGGAAGAAAAGCGCGCCGCCGCCACTCGCCGCTCGCCGCCATCCAGATCAGATAGACGAGTCCGTTGGCGACCAGGAACCATCCGAGCGCGAAATGGATGTGCCGCGCCCCCGCAAGCCATCCGCCGGCGCGCAGCCAGGAAGGCGGCACCCACTCTTGCAGCGGATACCAGGAGGCGGGCTCGCCCTGCGGCCCCATCTGGGGAAAAGCGGCGAGAATCTCCAGACCGCTCGCCGCCATCAGCAAGAGGAGCGGCACGTTCAGCCAGTGCGTCAGTCGCACGGCGAGAGGCTGTTCGGGAACTGCGCGAGCAGTCTGCATGACGCGGTAGCAACGAGAATGCGCTGCTTCGACGATTTACGCCAGCGGGGTTACGCCAGCGCGACCTGCTGGCCTTGCCGCTTCGCCTTCACGTCCACGCCGTGTCCGTCGCTGAAGACGACGATGGCGCGGCTCCACGGGCCGGCGGCGCGCGTGGTGGGATGCGCCTCAACGGCCCGGTTGATGAGCGTGAAGATCGCGTCGCAGGCGCCGCAGACGCGATAGTCCTCGGCGGGGATGAGCGGATACGGTTTCGACATCGCCGGCGCGAAGACCAGGATGACCGAGACCGGCGCGGTGAACGTGCCGGTCTTGCGGCAGATGCCGCAGGTCAAGGTCTCCTCGTTCTCCACTTCCGACATGCCGCCGCTCCTGCCCCCAAAGGCCCCGCCGATGGGCCCCTCTCGAAAAACACCATAAGCATCCGCCCGCAAAGCTGCCCGCAACTGCCCTCAAGGTCAGGTAGTATCAGCTACTTCAGCAGGCGGGCAAACTCCTGGCCGCCCGCCTGGTCTTGCGCGCAGCTGTGAAATGAGGGATTCCGCGCGATCTGGAGCGTCCGATGGCCAAGGTCCTCGACAAGCCGGAATTGCTCGCGCCCGCCGGCGACGAGGAGAGCTTGCAGGCAGCGGTCGCGGCCGGCGCCGACGCGGTCTATTTCGGCCTGCGCGGCGGATTCAATGCCCGGGCGCGTGCCGACAATTTTTCCGCCGCCGAGCTGCCGCGCATCTTCGACTTCCTCCACCGCAGGGGAGTGCAGGGGTTCGTCACCTTCAACACCCTCGTCTTCGACAGCGAGCTCGCCGTGGCGGAGGAGGCGCTGGCGCAGATCGCGCGCGCGGGAGCGGACGCCATCATCGTCCAGGACCTGGGCGCGGCCCAGCTGGCGCGCGCCGTCTGCCCAGAGCTTCCGCTGCACGCCAGCACGCAGATGACGGTCTCGTCCGCCGAGGCGGCGCAGATCGCCAAGGCGCTGGGAGTGACGCGCGTGGTGTTGCCGCGCGAGCTGTCGATCGAGGAGATCCGGCTCTACGCCTCGCGCACGGATCTCGAGCTGGAATGCTTCGTCCACGGCGCCTTGTGCGTGAGCTGGTCGGGGCAATGCCTGACCAGCGAGGCGCTGCAGCACCGCAGCGCCAACCGCGGGCAGTGCGCGCAGAGCTGCCGGCTGCCGTACGATCTCGTCCTCGACGGCAAGCGCGAGACGGCGCGCGGAGACGAGCAGCTCAAATATCTGCTCAGCCCGAAAGACCTGGCCGCTTACGATCTCTTTCCCGAGCTGCTCTCGGCCGGCGTCTGTTGCTTCAAGATCGAAGGCCGCATGAAAGGCCCCGAGTACGTCGCCAACGTGGTCGAGAAGTACCGGCGCGCGCTCGACGCTGCAGCGGAGCGCAAGCCGTATCCGCTCAGCGCCCGCGACGAGGAGGAGCTGCGCTACAGCTTCTCGCGCAGCTTCTCGCACGGCTTTCTCGAGGGCTCCGATCATCAGGAACTGGTGCACGGACTCTATCCCGGCCACCGCGGCGTATTGGTTGGCCGCGTCGAGGAAGTGCATGCGCGCGCCCATCACGTGCTGGTGCGCGCCGAGCCGGATGCGCCGGCGCTGAAAGCGGGCGACAGGATTCTTTTCGATCAGGGAAAGCCCGAGGACCAGGAGCCGCGCGGCGGGCTGCATGCCTGCGACGTGGTCGAGCCCGGACTGCTCGAGCTGGTCTTCGGCGGCGCCGACGAGAGCACGCTCGATCTGCGCCTGGTGAAGGCCGGCGACGTCGTCTGGAAAGCGAAGGACGCCGAGGTGACGCGCAAGATGAAGCGCATCGCGGCGCAGGAGCGAAAAGTGGGCGTCTCGCTCGTCGTGCGCGGGGCGGCGGGAGCGCAGCTCGAGGTCGAAGCGAGCGACGACCTGGGCCGCAAGGCGCGCGCGAGAAGCGCGATGCTCCTCCAGCCGGCGCTGGGCAAGCCGCTCCACGAAGGGCTCTTGCGCGAGAAGCTCTGTGCCTTCGGCGAGACGGAGTTCGTGCTGCGGCGGCTGACGCTCGAGCTGGAAGGAGCGCTCGCGCTCCCGCCCTCGGAGCTCAAGCGTCTGCGCCGCGCGATCGCCGACGGTCTCGCGGCGCAGAAGCCTGCTGCACCGGAGCGGCACGTCACCATCGGCCACGCTGCAGAGAGCATCGTCCCGCCCATCGCTTCCGCCGGCGCCGCGGCGAAGCCGCAGCTCATTCCGCTTCTGCGCACGCTCGAGCAGGTGGACGCAGCCCTGCGGCTCGGCTTCCCCGAGGTGGAGCTCGACTTCATGGAGCTGGTCGGCCTCGGCATCGCGGTCGAGAAGGTGCGCGCCGCCGGAGCGCGCGTCATCGTCGCGACCCCCCGGGTGCAGAAGCCCGGCGAGGAGGGTTACGACAAGCGCTTCGAGCGCCTCCGGCCCGACGGCATTCTCGCCCGCCACCTGGGCGCCGTGGAGCACTTCCGGCGCAATCCGCACGCGGAATCCGTCCACGGCGATTTCTCGCTCAATGCCACCAACGCCCTCACCGCCCGCACGCTCCTCGGCCTCGGCCTGTCCACGCTGACGCCCGCCTACGATCTCGATCTCGCCCAGCTGCTCGACCTCTGCAAAGGCGTGCCCGCCGAGCGGCTGGAGGTGACCCTCCACCAGCATCTGCCGCTCTTCCACAACGAGCACTGCGTCTATTCACATCTCTTGAGCAACGGGCGCGACTTCCACGACTGCGGCCGGCCCTGCGAGAAGCACCTCATCCAGCTGCGCGACGCCCTGGGGATGGAGCATCCCGTCATCGTCGACGTCGGCTGCCGCAACACCGTCTTCAACGCCAAGGCGCAGAGCGCGGCCGGCTGCCTGCCGCAGCTGCTCGCCGCGGGCGTGCGCCGCTTCCGCGCCGAGCTGGTGCGCGAGACCGCGGAAGAGACCCGCCGCGTTCTCACCACCTATGCCGAGCTCTTGCGCGGTGCAAAGGCGCCGCGTCAGGCGATCGCGGAGGTGGGCGCCCTGGAGAAATACGGCGTTTCCGCCGGCACGCTGGTCGTCGTCACGCAGCCCCACGCCTGAAGGCTACGGATAGTCTTCGTCCCTGTGCGCATTGGCGATCGCCTGGCGCACGTCCTCGTCGAGCTGGCTGACGTCGATGATGACCTTCTGTTCGACCACCGCCTCCACCGCGTCGAGCGGCACCGGCACGTCGCCGAAATCTTCCACGTCGACGATGATCTCCTTGTCGGCGGGGCGCACGTCGCGCACCGCGCCGAACTCCTCCTCGGCGCCGCGGGCGAAGGCGTGATAGCCGACCTCGATGCGGGGGAGCTTTTTCATGGCGTCAACCTTGTGGCCAAGGCCGTTCAATGTCAGTCCTACCCTGGAGCCGGCCTGCCGAGAAAGCACTTTACACCCTCGCTGGGCGCTTCTATGGTGCGCCGCCGCGGAAGGAGTTTTCCAGGATGGACCCGTTCAAGTCGAGAGTCACCCCGGCAGAGGGCAAGCTGGCCGTTCTCTTGCCCGGCATGGGCGCGGTAGCGACGACCTTCATCGCCGGAGTCGAGGCGGTCAAGGCGAACCTGGCGCGGCCGATCGGATCGCTCACGCAGATGGCGCACCTGCGCCTGGGCAAGCGCAGCGAGAAGCGCTGGGCGAAGATCAAGGATCTGGTTCCGCTCGCTCGCCTCGAGGACCTGGTCTTCGGCGGCTGGGACCCGATCCCCGACGATGCGTACACGGCGGCGGCGAAGGCGCGCGTGCTCTCGCCCGAGCATCTGGCGCAACTCGAGGCGCCGCTCAAGGCCATCCGGCCCATGCCGGCGGTCTTCGACAAGCGCTGGGTCAAGCGGCTCGAGGGACAGAACGTCAAGAAAGGCAGCAAGCGCGAGCTGGCGAACCAGCTCGTCCAGGACATCCGCGGCTTCATGGACAAGAACAAGTGCGCGCGAGCCGTGATGGTCTGGTGCGCATCGACCGAGGCGTACCAGGAGGCGGGGCCGGAGCATCAGTCGCTCGCCGCTTTCGAGAAGGCGCTCGACGCCGACTCGCCGGACATCGCGCCCAGCCAGCTCTACGCCTATGCGGCCATCAGCTGCGGCATTCCTTACTTGAACGGCGCGCCGAATCTCTCGGCCGATTTCCCGGCGATGATCGAATTCGCCGAGAAGAAGGGCGTGGCCATCGGCGGCAAGGACTTCAAGACCGGCCAGACGCTGATGAAGACCATCATCGCCCCGGGATTGAAGGCGCGCATGCTGGGGATGGAGGGCTGGTTCTCCACCAACATCCTCGGCAACCGCGACGGCGAAGTGCTCGACGACCCCGCCAACTTCAAGACCAAGGAAGTGTCGAAGCTCTCGGTGCTCGAGCAGATCCTCGAGCCGGAGCGCTACCCCGAGCTCTACAAGGACCTGCAGCACAAGGTGTCCATCCACTATTACAAGCCGCGCGGCGACAACAAGGAAGGCTGGGACAACATCGACATCGTCGGGTGGATGGGCTACCCGATGCAGATCAAGGTCAACTTCCTCTGCCGGGACAGCATCCTCGCGGCGCCCATCGTGCTCGACCTGGCGCTCTTCGGCGACCTGGCGGCGCGGGCCGGGATGAAGGGCATCCAGGAATGGCTGAGCTTCTACTTCAAGAGCCCGCAGCACGCGGCCAGCGTCTATCCGGAGCACGATCTCTTCGTGCAGAAGGTGCGCCTGGAGAACAACCTCCGGTACCTGGTCGGTGAAGAGCTGATCAACTACCTCGGGTCGGATTACACCAACGAGTGATCCTCCTCGTCGCCGCCCTGGTCGCGCAGGGGCTGACGCTGCGCGACCTTCAAGACAGGGCGCGCAACAACGATCCGCGCGCGCGCCAGGCGGTGGCGCAGCTGGAGAATGCGCGGGGCAGAAGCGACGAGGCGAGCTGGGCCTTCTTTCCCGACTTCAGCACCACCGCGTACCTGGAAAGGCAAGCTCGGCGTCACGACGCACGCGGAGATGCAGGCCATCCTGCCGGTGTGGACGTTCGGCAAGCTGACCGCGGGCCGGAGCGCGGGCGAGCACCTGGTCAAGGCCACCGAGGCGCTCTTGCAGCGCGCCCGCGATCAGGCGGCCTTCGACACGGCGCGCGCCTACTGGGGATATCAGACCGCGCGCAACGCCGATACCTCGGTGCAGAAGATCCGCGACCGGCTCGCGGAGGCGAAGACGACGGCCCAGAAGCTCCTCGCGCAACAGAGCGATCAGATCAGCAAGGCCGATTCATTGAAGCTCGATTACCTCTCCGAAGAGATCGAGGCCAAGCACGCCGAGGCGGTCAAGAACCGCGACCTCGCGCTCACCGGTCTGAAGCTCCTGGTCGGCCTTCAAGATTTGAACGTGGCGCAGCAGGACCTGCCCGAGGCGCCGGCCCTGCCCAACGGTGACGAGATCCTGCGCAAGGCGCTCGAGCGTCGCCCCGAGACGCATGCGGCGGCGGAGGCGGTGCGCGCGCGGCAGGACCTGGTCGATCTGGCCCGCGCGCGCTTCTGGCCTGACCTGGCGCTGGTGGGCGGGCTGCGTTTCACCACCACCACCAACGCCGACAATCCGCCCTCGCCCTTCGTCAACAACCCGTACCACGAGGGCTCGGGCTACGTGGCGCTGGGAATGCGCGGGACGTTCGACGTGCCGCAGAAGCTGGCACGGCTGCGACAGGCCGAGGCCGATCTGCACGAGGCCATCGCCATGCGGCAGGGCGCCGACTCGCTGGTGCGGCTCGAGGTGCAGCAGGCGCTGCAGGATCTGGCCGAGGCCCGCCTGCGCACCGAGCGCTACGTCAAGCAGACGGCCATCGGCAAGCAGCTCGCGACGCAGGCGGGCGTCGCTTTCGATTCAGGCCTGGGAGAGGCGCGCGAGCTGCTCGAGGACACGCTGCTCTACGCGCGCGCCGACGGCGAGCGGCTGAAGGCGCTCTTCGATGCGCAGATCGCCTGGGCAGCGCTGGAGAAGGCTTCGGGCGGCCTGCTCGGCCCATGACTACCGAGCGGGCGCGCCGTCGGGGAAGCCCGACTCGCTCGCCGATTCCTCTACCTCCGCGCGCAGGTGCGGGTCCTGCCCCATGAAGCGAACGCACGCGTTCCAGCGGAGGATGGCGTCGTCGTTGTCGTGCGGAGCGAGCGCCATCGCCTTTCCGTACCAATCCATCGCCTCGTGGAAGAAGCCCGAGGCCATGCTGGGGTGCGCCTCTCCGCGCAGCCGGGCCTTGCCCCACCGCTCGCTGATGACTCCCGCGTAGTAGGCGCGCTCGTACTCGCCCCGCAGCTTGCCGAGGATCTGCTGCGCCTGCGCCGCGCCCAACTCGCGGCTCTTTCCGAACTGATCGGTGATGGCGAGCAGGAGCATCACCAGCACTTCCTCGTTCTCCGGATCGATGCGGAGGATGTCGCGGCAGATGCTCTCCGCTTCCTGCGGCTCGTTGAGCAGCCGGTATCGCTCGGCCTTGGCGATGGCGCCGGGAATGCCGTTCTTGCTGATCGGCTTGAGCTCGAGCATGGTCAGCTCCCTCGCAGAATCCGCAAAAGCCTGGTGAGCGGATCGTACACCCGATCGACCACCCGCTCCTTGAGCGGGATGATGGCGTTGTCGGTGATGTTGATCTCCTCCGGACAGACCCGCGTGCAGCACTTGGTGATGTTGCAGAAGCCGATGCCCTGCGCTTCCTTCAGCTCTTCGACGCGGTCCTCGGTGTCGAGCGGGTGCATCTCCAGCGCCGCTGCGTAGGTGAAGAAGCGCGGGCCGATGAACTTGTCGTGGAGCTGGTGTTCGCGCAGCACGTGGCAGACGTCCTGGCAGAGGAAGCACTCGATGCACTTGCGGAACTCCTGCACCCGCTCGATGTCCGCCTGGGCCATGCGCCAGGTGCCGTCGGGCGCGTCGGGCGGCCGCGGCTTGAATTTCTTGATCCGCTTCTTGACCGCGAAGTTCCAGGAGACGTCCGTCACCAGATCGCGCAGGAGCGGAAAGGCCTTCATCGGCGCTACCGTGACCGGATTCTCGAGAGGGAGATCGCTCAGCCGCGTCATGCACATCAGGCGCGGCAGGCCGTTGATCTCGGCCGAGCAGGAGCCGCATTTGCCCGCCTTGCAGTTCCAGCGCACAGCCAGGTCCCCCGCCTGCTCGGACTGGATGCGATGGACGGCGTCGAGGACCACCATCCCCTCGGACACCTCGGTCGGGTAGTCGCGGAAGGCGCCGCCCTGCGCGTCGCCGCGCCAGATGGAGAAGGTCGCTTTCACTTCATCTCCTCGATGATCTTCTTCAGCTCCGTGGGCATCTCGGGGATGGGCCGGCGCTCGACGCGCATCGCGCCATCGGCGCCTCTTTTCACCACGATGTTGAACTTGGCGAAAGCCGGGTCCTGCTTGGGAAGATCGTCGCGGAAATGCGCGCCGCGGCTCTCCTTGCGCTCCAGCGCCGAGCGCGCCACCGCCTCGGAAACGACGATCAGATTCTGCAGATCGAGCGCGGTGTGCCAGGCGGGATTGTAGGAGCGATTGCCGTCGATCCGGACCTGCGCGGCTCGCCGGCGCAGACCGGCCAGCTCTTCCACCGCGCGCGCCATCTCGCTCTCGCGACGGACGATGCCGACCAGGTTCTGCATCATCTTCTGCAGCTCGTGCTGGATGCGGTAAGGCCCGGTGCCATCGCCGCGCTCCTCGAACGGCGAGAGCGCACGCCGCGCCGCTTCGTCCAGCTGCCGCTGATCGACTTCTCCTGCCCGGCGCTCCCGGGCGAATCGCGCGGCGTGCGCGCCCGCGCGCTGGCCGAAGACCAGCAGGTCGGAGAGGGAATTGCCGCCCAGCCGGTTGGCGCCGTGCAATCCGGCCGCGCACTCGCCGGCGGCGAAGAGCCCGGGCACAGTCGACATCTGCGTCTCGGCGTCGACGCGCACGCCGCCCATCACGTAATGGGTGGTGGGCCCGACCTCCATCTGCTGCTTGGTGATGTCGACGTCGGCCAGCTTGAGGAACTGGTGATACATGCTGGGAAGCTTCTTCTTGATCACTTCCTCCGCGTTCGGCAGCTTCTTCCGGATCCACGCGATGTCGAGGAAGACCCCGCCGTGCGGGCTCCCGCGCCCCTCGCGGACCTCGCGCACGATGCAGCGCGCGACGTGATCGCGGGTGAGCAGCTCGGGCGGGCGCCGCGCGCTCTTGTCGCCCTGGGTATAGCGCCAGCCCTCCTCCTCGTCGGAAGCGGTCTGGGCTTTGTAGTTGTCGGGGATGTCGTCGAAGAGGAAGCGCCGGCCCTTGGAATTGAGCAGCACCCCGCCTTCCCCGCGGACGCCCTCGGTGACGAGGATGCCTTGCACGCTGGGAGGCCAGACCATGCCGGTGGGATGGAACTGCACGAACTCCATGTCCATCAGCTCGGCGCCCGCGTCGTAAGCGAGGGCGTGGCCGTCGCCGGTGTATTCCCAGCTGTTGGATGTGATCTCATAGGCCCTGCCGATTCCGCCGGTCGCGAGCACGATCGCGCCGGCGCGGTAGAGGTGGAGCAGCCCTTTCTCGCGGTCGTACCCGAAGGCGCCGCAGACGCGCTCGCCGTCCTTGAGCAGCGCCACTACGGTGCACTCCATGTGCACCTCGATCCCTTGATGGATCCCCTGATCCTGGAGCGTCCGGATCATCTCCAGGCCGGTGCGATCGCCCACGTGCGCCAGGCGCGGGTAGCGATGGCCGCCGAAGTTGCGCTGCAGGATGCGGCCGTCCTTGGTGCGGTCGAAGAGAGCGCCCCAGGCCTCCAGCTCGCGGACGCGATCGGGCGCCTCCTTGGCGTGCAGCTCGGCCATGCGCCAGTTGTTCAGGTACTGGCCGCCGCGCATGGTGTCGGCGAAGTGGACCTTCCAGCTGTCGCGTTCGTCGACGTTGGCCAGCGCCGCGGCGATGCCCCCCTCGGCCATCACCGTGTGCGCCTTGCCGAGCAGCGATTTGCAGACCAGGCCGACGGAGACGCCGGCGGACGAGGCCTCGATGGCCGCGCGCAATCCGGCGCCGCCGGCGCCGATCACCAGGACCTCGTGCTCGTGGATCTGGAAGCGGTCGGTCAGAGGATCCTCCAGTCGTGGATCACGCCCATCGAGCAGAGCCGCACGTAGAGGTCGGTGAGGGCCACGCCGAAGAGGCTGGTCCAGGCCCAGCCCATGTGGCGCCGGTTGAGGCAGCTCACGCAGTCGTAAGCGAGCTTGCGGGCCGGTGCGCCCGAGAGCCGATCGAGTGCGCCGCCGACGAGGTGCCGCAGCGAGTGGCAGCCCAGCGCGTATCCTCCGAGCAGCACGACGTTGGCGGCCAGGACCAGCGTTCCCACGCCGATGCCGAATCGCTCCCGGCCGTCCGGGCCCGCGAACCACATTCCTTCCCAGACGTCGTGCGCGAGGACGACGAGGAAGGGCAGCGCGAGATAGAGAAAATAGCGATGCGCGTTTTGCAAGATGAGTGGCAGCGACGCCTCCCCGCGATAGCTCGAGCGCGGCTCGCCCACCGCGCAGGAGGGCGGATCGGCCCAGAAGGCTTTGTAATAAGCGCCCCGGTAGTAATAGCAGGTGAGCCGGAACCCGCCTGGCGCCCAGAGGATGAACAGCGCCGGCGAGAAGATCAGCCAGGCTGGCCACCAGCCCGGCTTGGGACCGAACCAGGCGTGCGGCGGCTCTCCGAAAAGGAGCGGCGAGTAGAAGGGTGAGAGGTAGTTGCCGTAGGCGTAGTGATCGCCCTGCAGCGAGGCCCAGGTGGTGTAGACCACGAACGAGCCCAGGACGAGGAAGGTCGAGAGCGGTGTGGCCCACCAGCGATCCCGGCGCGCGGTCCGTCCGAAGCCGATCTGGGTGAGCGCTTCTCCTGGGGAGGGCATGGGGCCGCAATCTCCCTCTTGCGGCGGCAGCGTCAAGAGGGGCAAGCACTTGCGGGCGGATGAAGGTTGTGGGATCCGGGCCCGTCCAAGCTCGAGGAGGCCGCCTTGATCACTCTCGCCCTGCTGCTCGCCGCGCTCCAGGCGGGCCCCGCCAGCGTCGCAGTGCAGAACACCACCGAAAAGGTCCGCAGCGCGATGGATCGCTACCTCAAGGCGCAAGGCGCGGCCAAGACCAAGGCGCGCGAGCAAGCGCGCGCGGCAGTCGGACAGCTGATCGACTTCCAGTCGCTGGCGCGCAGCACGCTGGGCAGCAAGTGGGCGGAGCTGAAACCCGCCGGGCAGAAGCGCTACGTCGATGCTCTGCGCGGCGCGATGGAGGCGAACTACCTGGTGAAGATGGGGAAGGCGAAGAGCGAGGACGTCGCTCGCGTCAAGACCGAGATCGGCCCTGAGCAGCCGCAGGGCGACAAGGTGCTGGTCAAGACCACCGTCAAGTCCGGGCAGGACGTGGCCGCGATCGATTACCTGATGGAGAAAACACCCAAGGGCTGGCGCGCCGTCGATGTCATCACCGAAGGGGTCTCGCTGGTCGAGACCTACCGCGAGCAGGTCGGCAAGCTTCTTCCCAAGAAGGGCATCGAGGGCGTCATCAGCGCGCTGGAGAAGAAGCGCAAGTCGCTGGAGAGCGAGCTACAGGCGAAATAGCCCCTGTGGTATGGAAGCCCGTATGTATCGTTACTTCGCCTACGGTTCGGCGATCTCGAAGCGGCACATCGGCGAGTGGGCCGCGGAGCACGGCGTGGATGCTCGTCTCTTCGCCCGCGGCGCGCCGGCGGTGCTGCGCGGATACCGGCTGGTGTTCGACGTCGAGAGCCGCTTCTGGGCCGGCAAGGTGGCCGACCTCATCGAGGACGAGAAGGGCGCGGTGCACGGAGTCCTATTCGAGATTCCTCCGCCGGCGCGCGAGGCGATCTTCCGCAAGGAAGGCGTGCCGACGGGGCTGTCGGAGGAGATCGACGTCACCGTCGAGGCGGAAGGAAAGCGGATCGCGGCGAAGGCTTTCGTCGCGCGCGCCGGGAAACGCAGCGAGCCCGGACCCGCCAGCGGCAGGCTGCTCGCATACTTGATCGAAGGCGCGCAGGAGCGCGGCCTGCCTCAAGAATGGCTCGACGAGCTCAAGAAGCAGAGCGCAACTCCGGCGCAGCCGGCCCCCGGGGCCGTCGGCCTCAAGATCGAACAGAAGCGCTGAGGCCGAAGCCTGCCCTCAGGCGTAACCCCAGCGGCGCCGCAGCGTCCACTCCACCCCGACCACGAGACAGAGGGCGGCGAGGACTTTCCAGTTGTCCCAGAGCGGCTTGCTGGTGCGCTGGCCCACCTCGACGCGCTGGGGATCTCGCCAAGGCAGCGACAGGAGCGGATCGTCCGCCTCCACCACGCGCCCTTGGGTCGCGGTGGCGATGGCTCGGAGCAGGTCGGGCCGCGGCGCCGCTTCGATCATCTCGCGCGCGGTGGGCGCCACCACGAACGCTTCTTCGGCTTCTCCGACCTGGACGCCATCACGCTTGGCGGTGGCCGTCACCTTGTAGGCACCGGGCGCGAGCGGGGGCAGCATGATGCGCGCGCTGCCGTCGGCGCCGGCGGTCGCCGATCCGCCGGGCCGCGGCACGGGGTCCTCTGCGGAGGAGACGACGGTCGTCACCTGCGCGCCCGCAGCCGCGCCGTAGTCGCTGCCGCGCACTTGCACATCGAGCGAAGGGGGCTCGGTGCCCGGCTCGAAGCTGGGCCGCTCGGCGGTGACGCGCATGGGGGTGAGCGCCGGATCGCGCACCAGCCAGCGGATGGCCGAGTGCCAGAAGGTCTCGTACGCGCGCGGACCCAGCTCCTGCCCTGCCGCGACGAAGCTCCAGTACCACGACGAATCGGTGAGGAGCGCAAGAACGCGGCCGCGACCGGCTTCGCCGACCACCAGCACCGGCCGGCCTTCGCTCGACTGCAAGAGCGTCTGCGCGCCGCCTTTCATCGGACCGGTCGTGTTGAGGCCCGGCAGTTTCGGCAGCCGCACCCAGGCCTGCTCGTTCTGCGCCGTCCCCGCCGCGAGCTCGACCAGCGGATGCCGCCTGCCTGAATCGGTGAGCTTGAGCTGCACCGGCGTCTCGTCGACCGCAGTCGGGCCGGTAGGCAGGAGCGTCACCGGCAGCACGTCCTCGATGGCCGTGCCGGCGTAATCGCCCGCCGAGAAGCTCTGGTCGCCGCCGATCATCGCGAAGGCGCCGCCGTCGCGGACGTAGGCCGCGATGCCGTCGAGGTACTGCGACATCCGGTAGGGGCGGTGGTTGAAGTTCTGGAAGATCACCAGATCGAAAGTCTTGAGCTGCTCCTGGAAGATCTCCTGCGTGGGAAAGGGAATGAGCGAGAGCTCGTCCTGGGAGCTGTGCGGATCGTCGCCCGGCGTGCGGAGGATGAAGAAGCTGATCAGGTCGACGTTCGGGTCGCGTTTGAGAAGTTGCCGGAGGAAGCGGACGTCCCAGGAGGGACGGCCCACGACGAGCAGGACGCGCACCCGGTCGCGGATCACCTTGAGCACGAACGATCGCTGATTGTTCTGCGCCAGCGCTTCGCCTTGATAGACGGGGACGCTGACGGTGAAGGCAAACTTGCCGGTGCGGTCGGGGACGAAGGAGAGCTTCACCTCGTAGCGCGCCTGGTCGCCTTCGACGTGCACCGTCTTCTGCGCCACCACTTGCCCTTCGCGCTTGAGGACGACCGGCACGTCGGTGGAGCCGAATCCGCGGGCGGTGAGGGTGACGTCGACCGTCACCTGGTTGCGCACGAAAGCGAAATCGTCGACGGCGATCTTTTCCACCGCCAGGTCCTTCACCGCCTGCGCGCCGATGGGGAGCGCGAAGACCGGCGCGGCGAGCTTGTGCAGCTCGGTCCCCGCAGGACCCGAGATGCCCTCGGCGAGCTCGGCGTTGTCGGCGCCGTCGCTGGCGAGGAAGAAGCCGGCGAGAGGCCGTCCCGCGGTGCCGGCAGCAGCCGCTCCGGTCAGCGCGGCGAGGATGTCCGTGGCCGGACCTTGCGCGAGCGACTCGCCCATCGCGCGTGCGTCCCGCGCGGCGGCGATGCGGCCGGCATCGGCGGGCTGCAGCTCCTTGTCGAAACCGTAGAAGTCCACCTGGAAGCGAGAGGCCAGTTTCTCCAGATCGGCCTTGTGTGCCTGCACCCAGCGGACCAGTTCCTCGGCGCGCGAAGGACCTCCAGGCGAGGCCGGAAAACGCATCGAGCGGCTGGTGTCGAGGAGCACCGCGATGCGCGCGCGCACGCGGCTCTCGGCGCGCAGCTCGATCCCCGGCTCGAGCAAGAGAACGAGGACCAGCAGCGCAGCGAGGACGCGAAAGCCGAGCAGGACGACCCGCCGCCTTCCCGCCGGCTCGCTGCGGAAGCCCCGGAAAGAGAGCCAGACCGCCGCGACCAGCGCCGCAGTCGCGAGCAGGAGCGCCCAGCCCGGCAGCGTCGAGAGCGAGGTGACGCGCCAGGCGTTGTAGGCGCCGGGAATCAGATCCTCCGCCGCTTCATGATGAAGGGGATGTGCACCTGGTCCTCTTTGTAATCGAGGCAGAGGGCGTACATGGCGATGTTCACGCCCAGCCGGATCGACTTCTCGCGCTGCAGTTCGCCGCCCGGGCTGACCTCGAATTCCCAGGTGCCGAGCGAGTCGCGCGCCAGGGCGCCGATCAGGTCATTGCCCGAATAGAGAACTGCGACGCGGCCGCCGAGCTCGAGGCCCTCCAGATCGGACGTGGAGAGGAGCCGGCCCGCGGGGCCGTCGAGCAGATAGAACGATTTGTACAAAACGTGATCGCGCGCGACGCGCGAGAGCGAGGCGCCGTTGACGATGCGCGCCACCAGGGCCCGCGCCGACTGCTCGAAAGCGCCGCCGCGCGTCGCGCTGGCGTCGTCGATGAGGAGGAAGCCGCCGTAGGAGAGATAGCGGCGGAGTGAAGCGATCTCGGCGTCAGCCGGCAGGGGAAAGGATTGATCGGAGGAGAGCACCGCGAAGGGAAAGCGAAAGAGGTCTGGGTCGGCCAGGCCGATCGGCTTCACCAGAGGCGATGTCTCGATGCTGGTGCGCTTGGAGATCTCCCAGGCGAGACGCGAGAGCCCATCGGGCCGTGGGTCCCAGCGGCCCAGATGGCGCACTTGGGCGAAGGTGAGCCGGGCCTGGTCGCCGAACGCCAGCGCGCGCCGGGCGGCGAGCAGGAGCGGCAAGCCGAGAAGCCGTCGTCGGGACAACATGGCAGCGGAGCCTACCCGACAAACGCCCGGCTGCCCCCCGCATTCCCGTGCGGTTGCCGCTCGCCGAACCCTCTAGTAGGTTCTGCGCAATGGCCCAGAACACCCAGTCCACCACCGCCGCCCGCGCAACCGTTCCTGGCACGGCGAACGACGCGCCCGTCACACCGTCGCTCTTCACCGAGTCCTCGAAGCGCGACTACATCCCCGACGCCAAGCGCCTTCACGAGGGCGAGCAGACGCCGGAGATGGCGAAGGGGCGCGCTCTCTTCGAGGAGGGCGACTACGCTGCTGCGCGCGCCGAGGCCAAGCGCGTGCTCAAGAGCAAGGAAGCGTCGCCGGCGGCGAGAATGGAGGCGGGCGACCTGCTCGACCGCACCGAGATCGATCACGGGCCCGTCGCCGCGGCGGTGGCGTTCGTCATCCTCCTCGGCCTGATGCTCATGTACCTGGCCACCCTCGGGACGTAGATCTTGCACGAGCATCTGCAGGCCTGGCTCGACGCGCTGGTGCGCGCGCCGCAGTGGGCCGGCCTTGCGCTGCTCGGGCTGGCCGTGGCGATCACCCTGCTCGGCCGGCACGGGCAGCGACCGCTCAATGCGGCGCTGCTCGCAAGCGCGGCGGTGGGACTGTCGCTCTTCGCGCTGCGCGGCTTGCATGACTGGATCCCTGGAATCGTCGCCATCATCTCCGGCGCGCTTCTGGGGTGCTTCGGCTTCGTCGCGCTCGCCTGGGGAACGGCACTGACCCTGGCCGTGATTCTCGGCGGCGGCAGCGCGCTTCTTGCGCACAAGCTTCACTTCTGGTGGCCGGCGGCGCTCGCGCTGCCGGCGGCGATCGGACTTTTCCTCGGCGTCCGCCATCACCGCCGCCTCTCCATCTTCTTGCCGCCCCTCTTCTCTGCGCTCTTCCTCGCCGCCGGCGCCGCCATCGCCTTTGCGCCGCACGCTCGGGGAGCGATCCTCTGGCCGCTCAATGATGTGATCTGGGCCCTGGGACTTTTCCTCCTGCTGCTCGGTCCGCTCGTGGCGCTCTCGATGGAGCGCGACCATCGCCGCCGCAAGCGGCTCCTGGCGCGGACCAAGCAGATGGACGACGAGGATCTGGAAAAGCAGCTGAAGTCGCGCCAGGACGACTTCGAACGCGCCTTCCAGGAGAAAAGCGGCGGCTGACGACGGACCATCGATTCCGGTACCAAGGAGGTTCACTATGATGCGCACGCTCTGGCTCGCGGCAGCTGCCTTCGTTTTGCCCTTCCAAAGCACGCTTGCAGATCCACCCGCAAACCGCGTGACGATTCTCTATGACGCATTCGGCAACAGCCCCGCCATGAAGAAGGACTGGGGGTTTTCCGCTCTCGTCGAGTACGGCGGGAAGCGGATTCTCTTCGATACGGGCAACAATGCCGAGGTCTTTGCACAGAACGTGAAGGCTGCAGGGGTCGACCTGCGGCGCCTCGACTTCGTCGTGATCTCGCATCGACACCTCGATCACACGGCCGGGCTCAGTCACTTGTTGATGGTGAATCCCCGCGTCAAGATCTACGTCCCGCAAGAGGTACTTGGCGGCGTCTTCGGTACTTCCGCGCCCGGCAGTTTCTACCGGAAGGAGGCGACTCTGCCCGAAGGCATGCGCTATTTCGACGGCCGGCCTCCGGACAAAATCGTCCTCGGTACGGCCTGGGTCGGCGCCAACTTCGAGCACGTCGACAAGACAGTAGAGATTGCGCCGGGGACATTTCTCATCTCGACCGTCTCGGAGACGCCCGGCACCAAGGAGATGCGCGAGCTTTCACTCGCGATCCGCACGCCCGAGGGCCTCGCCTTGATCGTCGGGTGCTCGCACCCGGGCATCGAGCGGATCGTCGAAGCATCCAGCGCGATCGACAAGCGCGTGCGGGTCATCTTCGGAGGCTTTCACTTGCCGGCAGCGAAGGACGAGGACGTCTCACGAATCGCCACGACGTTGCACGACACCTTCAAGGTGGAAAGGCTCGCACCTGGCCATTGCACCGGCGAGCCTGCCTTCGCCCAGTTTCAGAAGGTCTGGCGTCAGGACTATCTGTACGCGGGCGTGGGGAGCGTGATCGCGCTGCCCTGAGGGGCCCCGAGGCGGCTCTACAGCGGCGCGACCACCAGGTTGTCGAAATACGTGTCGTTCGCCCAGCTGGAAAATCCGAACCGGTCATGGCCCTTCCCGGAGAGCGGCGCCGGGTCGTTCATCTCCAGCGCGACGCTGCCGTCGACGTCCCAGCGGACGAGCCTCCCCTGCTTGATCACGCGCATGTGATAGCGGCGCCCCTTCTCGGCCTTGAGGTCCATCCGCTTGACCACGAACGGCGTCTCCTCGCCGTAGAACGTGCCCTTCTCCAACCTCTCCAGATCGTGCCGCGCGCCCCAGCGCACGAACGGATCGCGCACCGCGTCGAGGATGCGGTCCATCCCCTCGAGGCGCCGGGGGAAGGGCCGCGCCAATCCCGCCAGCTGCGCGCGCATCTCCTCCGCAGTGAAGGCGTGCTCATCGAGCTTGCAGATCCGCGACTCGCGGTTGTGCCAGGCGCCGAAGAGAAAGACGTAGCCCGTCGAGTGGTTGCGGCCGTCGCCGAAGGCTTCCCACTTGACGTCTCCGTCGGCCCCTTCGCTGCGCACGTCGAACTCGATGCGGACATCCGCGGGCAACCGGGCCTTGAGCCAGAGCGGGTTGTTGCCCACGCCGGGGGAATAGAGCTCGCCCTTGACCAGGCGCCAGTGGCCGCCGTTCGACCACCAGGCCTCTCCGATCGAGGCGCGATCGAACTTGTCCTCGTAGGGAACGGCCGCGTTCACCTCGGCGGCGCCGCGCAGCGCCCAGTGGAGGAAGGGAAGCTGCACGGCGACCAGGACGGCGGCGAGCGGGACCAGCACGCGCGGAGCGAGCCAGGGATGGCTCCTCCAGGCCGCCGCGCTCACGCCTCCTCCGCGGGATTGACCGACAGCTGGGCGAAGTCGGGCAGCTCCTTGCGCAGATATTCGCGCAGCCGATCGGTCAGGCGCGCCTCGAGTTGCCGCGCCCGCTCGCGCGTCACGCCCCAGAGATCGCCGATCTGCTGCAGCGTCATCGGGTCCTTGTCGTCGGGCGGCGCGATGCGGTTCTCGAAGAGGAATCTGTCCTTCTCCGCCGTCAGCGTCTTGCCGAAAGCGGCCAGCTTCTCCTTGAAGATCCTGCGCAGCTCCTCGTCGGCCAGCTGCTCGTCGATGGGAGGGGCCGACTGCACCAGCCGGTCCCCGTGCGTCTGCCGCGACTCCTCGCTGCCCCCCATCGCCGGCGCGTCGAGGGAAAACTCGTCGTTGGACAAGCGCTGATCCATCTCGCGCACGTCCTGCTCGCTGACGTCCAGCTTCTCCGCCAGCAGCTTCGGGGCCGCCTCGAATCCCTGCGAGAGGAGCCGCTCCTGCTCCTTGCGCAGATTGAAGAAGAGCTTCCGCTGCGCCTGGGTGGTTCCGAGCTTGACCATGCGCCAGTTGTCCATCAGGTAGCGGAGGATATAGGCGCGGATCCACCAGGCGGCATAGGAGGAGAGCTTCACGCCGCGAAAGGGATCGTACTTCTGCACGGCCTGCATCAGGCCGACGTTCCCCTCCTGGATGAGGTCGAGCAGATTGAAGGCGGCGCGCCGATACTCATGCGCGATCTTCACCACCAGGCGCAAATTGGCCGTCACCAGCTTGTACGCGATGTCGGGGTCGCGCGTCTTGTAGAACTCGGCGGCGAGCTTGTGCTCCTCCTCGCGCGAGAGGAGCGGATGCCTCGACACCTCGGCCATGTAGCGCTGGAGCGCGTCGGCGTGGGTGAGGTCGCGCTCGACGGGGACGGGAAGCTTGCGCTCCTCCTCGGGGAGCTCGTCCGGTTCCTCGGCCGCCAGCACCTCGGGCTCGAGGGCGGTCTTCTGCTCCTGCGGACGCACCTTTGGCGCTCGTCGCTTGCGCGGCTTCTGCGACGCTTTCCGCCTGGTGGCCATTCGCTCGACTTCCTGGAAGACGCGGTGCTATACAGGCAAACTTTTTAGCCTTCAAGCGCCGCGCGCGCACTCCTCGATGGACGACTACGTTGCCACCACGACCTTTGCCGAGCTTCCGCTCTCCGAGGAGCTGCGCAAGGGCATCGCCGAGCTCGGCTACGAGAAGCCCACGCCCGTGCAAGCGGTCGTGTTCGCGCCCATCCTGGCGGGGCGCGACCTGATCGTCCGCAGCAAGACCGGCACCGGCAAGACGGCGGCCTTCGGCATTCCCCTGCTCGAGCGCATTCCTGCCGGCACGCGCAAGGCTTCAGCGCTGGTGCTGTGCAACACGCGCGAGCTGGCCCTGCAGGTCGCGCAGGAGATCGAGGCGCTCGGAAAGCACAAGGACCTGCGCGTCGTGGCCATCTACGGCGGCGCGGGGATGAAGGAGCAGACGGACGCGCTCAAGGCCGGCGCCGAGGTCATCGTCGGCACGCCCGGCCGCGTCTACGACCACATCCAGCGCGGCAACCTGCGCCTCGAGCAGACGCGCATCGCCGTGCTCGACGAGGCCGACGAGATGCTCTCGGCCGGCTTCTACGAGGAGGTGACGCGCATCCTCGATCACCTTCCCTCCGACCGGCAGACGCTGCTCTTCTCCGCGACGGTGCCGCCCGACATCGAGCAGCTGGCGACCAAGTACTTGCGCAGCCCCGAGACGATCCTGCTCTCCGGCGATGTCTTCACCGTCGAGCACATCCACAACGTGCTCTACCATCTCGTCGATCAGTATCCCAAGCCGCGCAACCTGCTCTACCTGATCGAACGCGAGGATCCGGAGAGCGCGATCATCTTCTGCAACCTGCGCACCGACACCGAGCTGGTGGCGAACGTGCTCAACCGCAACGGCCTCGATGCGGAGATGCTCAACGGCGATCTGCCGCAGAAGGAGCGCGAGCGGGTGATGGCCAAGGTCAAGCGTGGGGAATTGCGCTTCATGGTCGCAACCGACATCGCCGCGCGCGGCATCGACATCAGCGACTTGTCGCACGTGATCAATTACTCGCTCCCCGAGGATCCCGCGGTCTATCTGCACCGGGTCGGACGCACCGGGCGCATGAGCAAGAAGGGCACCGCCATCTCGCTCGTCTCCGGCGCCGAGCTCAATACCCTGGGCGTCCTGGAGAAGAAGTACGGCATCCAGTTCGAGGTCCGCAACCTGCCCACGCCCGACGAGGCGCGCGGGCTCTGGACCGGCAAGCACGTGCGCGAGCTGTACGAGGCGATGCAGTCGGGCTCGGCCTTCGAGGCTTTCCTGCCGCTCGCCGGCGACGTGATGGCGCGCGACGACGGCAAGATGCTCATCGCCTACGCGCTCAAATATTTCTTCCAGCACCACCGCATGGAGAAGGCGCAGCTGCGCGCGGCGGGCGAGAAGCTCCTCGAGAGCCGCCAGGTCGAGCGGGTGCAGAAAGAGCAGCAGGAGCCGCGGCGCAAGCGCGACCGCGAGCATCGCAAGCCGGTGCTGGAGCGGGCCGCGGCGGAAACTCCAGCCGATCGGGTGAAGCTCTTCGTCGACCAGGGCACAGAGCAAGGTTGGGATGCGGAGACGCTCAGCGCCGCGCTGGCGACCCTTGCGCAGCAGCCGCGCGAGACGGCGCTCGCCGCCGACGTGAAGCCGCGCCATGCCTATCTGCTGATCAAGCCCGAGGCGCAGGCTGCCTACCTCGCGGCGAGTGGCAAAGAATTGAAGGGCAAGCCGGTGCGCCTCGAGGTCGCGCGCCCGCGCCGCCGATGACGGAAGCCGCCGTCCGCTGCGAGAAGCTCGTCAAGCGCTACGGCGAGGTGACCGCCGTCGACGGGCTCGATCTGGAAGTGCGCCGCGGCGAATGCTTCGGCCTGCTCGGACCCAACGGCGCGGGCAAGACCACGACGGTGGAAATCCTCGAAGGGCTCAACGACCCTACTGCCGGCACGGTGGAAGTGCTGGGCATGCGCTGGACGCGCGACGACAAGGCGCTGCGCCAGCGGCTGGGGATCTCCCTTCAGGAAACGCATCTACCGGAGAAGCTCACGGTCGAGGAGAACCTGCGCCTCTTCCGCTCGTTCTACCAGCGCGGCCGCGAGATCGACGAGGTCCTCGATCTGGTCGAGCTGCGCGACAAGCGCCGCAGCTGGACCGAGAAGCTCTCGGGCGGACAGAAGCAGCGGCTGGCGGTGGCCTGCGCGCTGGTGAGCGATCCGGACCTGCTCTTCCTCGACGAGCCGACCACCGGCCTCGACCCGCAGTCGCGCCGGCAACTGTGGGACGTCGTGCTCGGCTTCAAAGCGCTGGGCCGCACCGTCCTGCTCACCACCCATTACATGGAGGAGGCCGAGCGGCTCTGCGACCGCGTCGCCATCATCGACAAGGGGAAGGTGATCGCGCTCGGAACGCCGGCCGAATTGATCGCCTCGCTCGGCGGCGAGGAGGTGGTGGAACTGGCGGCGGAGGTGCTCCCCGAGGATCTGTCCACGCTTCCCGGCGTCCGCGGCGCCCGGCGCAGCGCCGATGGAATCGCCCTCACCGTCGAGCACCTCCACATCGCGCTCCCTGCGATTCTGCAGCGGGTGCGCGGCGTGACGCGTCTCTCCACTCACCATGCCAGCCTCGAGGACGTGTTCGTCCATCTCACTGGACGCCACCTGCGCGAATGAACGCCCCCCTGACGGACCGTTCGCGGCCGAATTCTCTCTGGGAGCTGACGCTCGCGCGGCTGCGGCTCTTCTTCCGCGAGCCCGGCGCGATCTTCTGGACCTTCGGGTTCCCGCTCGTGCTCTCGATCGCGCTCGGGATCGCCTTTCGCAATCGCCAACCCGAGCCGGTGCACATCGCCGTGGAATCCCCGGAGCTTGCGACGAGGCTGCGCGGCGAGCAGATCCGCGTCCACCTGCTCGACGCCGGAGCGGCGCGCACCGCCCTGCGGACAGGCAAGGTCGAGCTGGTGGTGCAGCCGGGACCGCCCATCGTTTATCTCTTCGATCCCACCCGCCCCGAGAGCCGCCTGGCGCGCGCGCTCGCCGACGCCGCGCTGCATCCGCGCGGAGCGCCGGCCACCGTGGACAAGCCCGTCACCGAGCCGGGCTCGCGCTACATCGACTTCCTCATCCCCGGCCTGATCGGCATGACCATCATGTCGAGCGGCATGTGGGGCATCGGCTACGTGGTCGTCGAGATGCGCACGCGCAAGCTCCTCAAGCGCCTCGTCGCCACGCCGATGAGCAAGGCGCAGTTCCTCTGGTCGTTCGTGATCATGCGCTCGCTCTTTCTTTTTCTCGAGCTGCCCATCCTGCTCGGTTTCGGCAAGCTCATCTTCGACGTCGGCGTCGCCGGGTCGCTGCCGCTGCTCGTCGCCGTATCCTGCGCCGGCGCGCTCTCCTTCGCCGGCCTCGGGCTCTTGGTCGCATCGCGCGCGCAGAACACGCAGACCGTCAGCGGCCTCATCAACCTGGTCATGCTGCCCATGTTCGTGGCCTCGGGCGTCTTCTTCTCCACGGCGCGCTTCCCCGACGCCGTGCAGCCCTACCTGCGCGTGCTCCCGCTCACTGCTCTCAACGATGCCTTGCGCGCGGTGATGATCGACGGCTCTGGAGTGCGCGCCATTGGCCCGCAGATTCTCGTTCTGGCCGCAGTCACGGCGGCCTCCTTCGCCGTCGCGCTGCGCATCTTCCGCTGGCGCTAGCGCACTCCCTCGAGCAGGTAGAGCGTCGAGAGCTGGCGCCAGTAGCGATAGGCGTACGACCGTCCGTCCGGAGTGAGCTTGGCGAGGCCGCAATGGCGGAAGCCCACCGGATCGGCGGGCGAGAGCAACCTGACCAACTCCTTGCGCCGGGTGGCGAGGTCAAATCGATAGAGCCCGCAGGGATTGGGCCTGTACAGGTAAATCGATTGCCCGTCCGCGCTCCACCCGGTGGGATGCTCGTTGCTTTGCAGCTCGGCGATCGGTCGCGGCTCGCCCTCCTCGGCGTAGAGCAGAAGCCTCCCGCCGGCCTCCACGGCGATGAGCTTGCCGTCGGGGGAGATTGCATAGGAAGCTCCGTTCGCGCTCTCGATACCTTCGGCCGTGATCGGCTTCGGTGTGCCGCCGCTTGTCGCCATCAGGTAGAGCCGCGCCTTGTGCCCGGGCTCCTGACCCGCGAAAAGAATCCGGCTGCCGTCGGGGAACCCTTGAACGACGATCGGCCTGATTGCACCGGTGTCCAACGGCACCGGTTGCCCGGGGCCGGTGGGCAACAAGACGATCCGGGGCGCATCGCCGTAGGGGTCGAGAATGGCAAGCGCCCACTTGCCGTCAGGCGAAAGCGCAGGGGGATAGATGCCATCGCCGAGACGCACGGCCGGGGAGCCGTCCGTCTTGCGAATGAAGATACCGCCAAGGCCCTGCTCGGCGAAGAGGATGGTCCTTCCATCGGCCGAAAGATCGCCGAGGGTCGAGAAGTCGAACCAGGACAGATCGCGCTCCTTCGCTTCGCCGGGAGCGAGAGCATTGATCTGCATCCGGATGGTCTGATGCGCGACGAGGGCGCGCCCGCTGCGGTCTACGTCGAGCAGCTTGAGCGAGCCGGGGACGTCCCCGAGCGCGCGCTGGCGCCCCGAGAGCGAGACGGCGAAAAGGGCCTTCCTCGTGACGCCCGTCCCCAAGGTGCCGGCGGTGAACCAGACCTCGGCACCCGAGGGAGACCACGCAACGCCATCCACACTCTCGAAGCCGGCCGCGAGCGTCCGCTTGTTGCCAGCGGGATCGATCACGGCCACCGAACCCGCGTCGTCGAGCAGGATCGGATGGTCGACAAAAGCGATCCAATCGCCTCGCGGCGAGAAGCGAGGTCCGCCGATGAAGCCCGTCGTTTCGTAGAGGATCGTTCCGGGAGGGAACTCGAGACGCCTTCGCCCACCGACGTTTCTCACCACGGCCATCGCGGAGCCGTCGGGTGTCCAGTCAGCTCCGGAAACGTCGTCCAGCAACTCGCGATGCGCGCCGCCGGCGAGCGGCAGCCGCGCGAGCATCGAGGAGGCCCCACCCTGCCACTGGTCACCGGCCGTGTGGGAACCGCGGAGGCGGACCAGCACCTCTTCGGCAGGAGAGACGGCGAACACCTGCGCGTCGAGCGCAAGCGCCGTAGAACCGCCCGTCTGCAACCGCGCCGAATAGAGCTCGTTCTTGCCGTCTTCCCACGCCGCGCTGTAGACGACGGTCTGCCCGTCGCGAGCGAACACCGCAGAGGCGACGTCGCCGCGGCGGAAGGTCAGCTGCCGGAAGACCGGAGCCGGCCGCCCACCCGCGCGGAGCCCCGCGAGATACGCAGCTGCGCTGACCAGCGCCAGAAGCACGATCGCGGCCGTCGCCGCCCGCCATCCGCGCGTGCGCCGTCGCGCGAGGGGATGCGCCAGCGCAGCTTCGAGATCGAGCGCGAGGTCCTTCGCGGACCGGTAGCGATCGTTGGGACTCTTCTCCAGGGAGCGCCGCACGATCCGTTCCAGCTCGTGCGGCACGCGCGCCGGCAGCTCGGGCGGCTCGTCGTTGAGCGTCGCCGTGCCCGTCTCGACCGGGGTCGCGCGCTCGAAGGGCGGCGCGCCCGCGAGCATCTCGTAGAGGATCGCACCCGCGCTGAAGATGTCGGTGCGGTGATCGGCCTGTTCGCCGCGCACCTGCTCCGGAGACATGTAACCCATGGTGCCCATCACCATGCCGGTCTCGGTCTTGCGCGGCGTCGCCCCGAGCGCCTCGCTTCCCTCGCGCGTCTCGGGGACGACCAGCTTTGCGATGCCGAAGTCGAGGATCTTCAGCCGGCCCTCGCTGGTGACGAAGAGGTTCTCCGGCTTCAAGTCGCGGTGGACGACGCCCTTTTCGTGCGCCGCCGCGAGCCCGTGCGTGAGCTGCAGGGCATAGTCGAGGGCCCTGGGCAGCGGCAGCGATCGATTCTCGAGGCGGTGGCGGAGCGTCGCGCCCTGGAGGAGCTCGGTGACGATATACGGGGCGCCCTCGCTCCAGCCGATGTCGTAGACCGCGACGATGTTCGGGTGATTGAGGGCGCCGGCCGCGCGCGCTTCCTGCTCGAAGCGGCGAAGCTGCTGCTCGTCGAAGACGGACGCTCCCGCCACCGCGAGAACCTTGATGGCCACGTCGCGCCCGAGCTTCAAGTCGCGCGCGGCAAAGACGCGGCCCATGCCTCCGTGGCCCAGCTCGCGCTCGATGCGGTAGCGATCCCCGAACGACGGAGCCGTTTCCTGCGACAGCATGGTGGGCACGCTCTCGGGAGGTGGCCCGGGCGGCGTCTGCTCCCTCTTGCCGGAGGGCGTCTTCTTCACCCGATGAGCGTGCCCCCGCGCGACTCACCCGGTCAAGTCGTCAGAGCTCCACCTTGCGGTCGGTGTGGTCCCGGCCGTCGAAGCGCATCAAGACGCCTTTGCCGTCCACCTTGGTGACGATGCCCACCGGCCTGCGCCACATGGCCTGCAGATTCGAGAGCGTGTCCTTGGCATAGTCGACGCGCAGGTCGGTGCCGTCGTGGCGGTGGGCGAGGAGCAGCTCGCCGCGGTTCTCGAAATTGCCGTCGACCACCTCGATGATCGGCTGGCCGAAGTTGGTGAGCTGCTGGAGAAGCTTGCGCTTCACCTTCTGGAATTCGCGGTCGACGATCTCCCAGCGGTTCGCCTTCTCGTTGAAGCCGTAGGTGAACATCTTCTGGTCGACGCAGAATTCGGGGGTGAGGAACTCGTCGATGAAGGTGATGTCGTTGTAGTGCTTGCGCACTTCGAAGATCTTCTGCCGGCCCAGCCCCAGCTTGCGATCCCAGGCGCGGCGGGCGCGCAGGTCGTCGCACTCGTCCCATTCCTTGCCGAAGCGGCCTTTGTTCCAGCGGTCCTCGATGTGCCGCCACAGCTCGATCCCCAGCTTGTATGGATTGATCGCCCCGGGGCGAATCCCCATCGTGCCCGAATGGTGGTCGGCGTAATCGATGACCTCCGAGTCCTTCAAGGCTCGGGTCGTCATGATGGTCGAGTGCCAATAGCTCGCCCAACCTTCGTTGGCCACCTTGGTCTGACCCTGCGGAGCGAAGTAATAAGCCTCCTCACGGATCACTGCGAGGATGTCCGCCTCCCACCGCTCGAGCGGCGCATTCTCGATGAGGAAGAGGAGCACGTCCCGCTCCGGCCGCTCGGGGAACTTCTTCTTCTGCGCCCGCTCGTCCTCCAGCTTCTTCCGCTGCTCGTCGAGGAACTCCTTGGGGTTGATGAACTGCGACATGTACTCGCGGTTCGTCTTGAACCCGCGCACCTCGATGGGCGCTTCCTCGCCGTCGTTGCGCGGCCGCGGAGGAAAATGCGGCGCGTGCTGATTGATCAGGTTCTCCAGCGAGAGCGCCCGGTCGATGAAGCTCTCCACCGGCTCGATGCCCACCTTGTCGATGATGCGGCGGAGGCGGGTCGCGTGATTCGCCATCTCGTCCATCATCTTGCGGTTGGTGTGCTGGAAGGAGAAGTTGTTCTTGAAGAAGTCGACGTGGCCGAAGACGTGGGCCATCACCAGCTTCTGGTCCACGTCCATGTTGGACTCGAGCAGATAGGCATAGGAAGGATTGTTGTTGATCACCATTTCGTAGATCTTCGACAATCCGTACTCGTATCCTTTGCTCAATTGCTCGTATTCCATTCCAAATCGCCAGTGGGGATAGCGATTGGGAAAGCCGCCGTAGGCGGCCACCATGTTGATCTCGTCGTAGTTGAGGACCTCGAAGATGGTCTCGTAGAACTCGAGGCCGAAGCTGCGCGCGTGTCCCTCGATCTCCTTCTTGATGTCGGCCAGGTGCGGGGGCAGCTGCGTGCCGTGTTCCACTCAGCTCCCCTTCCCGAGGAAGTCCTTGATCGAGTTGTAGATGGCGTCCTTGTTGGCGATCTCGGAGAGCGCGACGTTCTCCACCCCGTCGAACGCCTCGCGCAGGTCCTTGATGAACTGCCCGCTGCCGTAGGGGCTCTCCACCTGGCCGTAGGCGAATTGATTCACCTTGGTGAGCACCTCGTTCTTGAGCAGCCCGATGCAGGTCCGCGTGTCGTCCGCGCTCCAGTTGTCGCCGTCGGAGAAATGGAAGGGATAGATGTTCCAGGAGCCCGAGTCATAATCGGCGTCCATCATTTCCTTGCAGAGCTTGTAGGCGGACGAAATCATCGTCCCGCCCGACTCGCGCGTGTGGAAGAAGGTCTCGCGATCCACCTCGCGCGCCACCGCGTCGTGGATGATGTAGCGGGTCTCCAATCCCTTGTAATTGGCGCGCAGCCAGGTGTCGATCCAGAAGCTCTCGATCCGGACGATCTCCTTCTGCTCGTCGCCCATCGAGCCGGAGACGTCCATCATGTAGATGACCACCGCGTTCGACTGGGGCAATTCCTGCATCCGCCAGCTGCGGTAGCGCTTGTCCTCGCGCACCGGCACGACGATGGGGATGGCGGGATTGTAAGCGCCGGAAGCAATGCTGCGCTTCAATGCCTGTTTATAGGTTCGCTTGAAATGGCGCAGCGACTCGGGGCCGGCGGTATGCACGCCGGTGTATTTCACCTTCGGGGTGGTGAGGTTCTTCTTGCCCTTGTTCTGGATGCGCGGCAGGGCCAGCTCTTCGCCGAGGATGTCGGCGAGCTCGTCGAGAGAAAGATCGACCTCGAGCGAGTGCTGGCCTTCGCCCTGCCCCGCCTTTCCCTTGCCGTCGCCCTCGACCGCGCCCGGTGCGAGCACGGTCCCGGGTGCGCCGTCGCCCTGTCCCACGCCGCCCTGGTCCTTGTGCCCGTACTTGAAATGAGGAATGTCGATGGAAGGAACGGGAATGGTGATCAGGTCCTTTCCCTTCTTTCCGATCATCTCCCCTTTCTGGATGTACTTGCGCAGGTTCTCCTTGATGCGGCCGCGGATGATCTCGCGGAACCGGCTGTGGTCCTGCTTGATCCTCAGAGGCATCGATCAGGCTCCCAGGTCGAGCACGTAAGGGGTGCGCTCATTCTCGCGGAAACCGGCCGATCGGTACAATGCCCGCGCTGCTTCGTGCCCCGGCGCCACCTCCAGCTCGACGGCCCGCGCGCCGGCAGCGCGGGCTCCGCGCAGCACCGCATCGAGCAGGGCGCGGGCGACTCCCCGGCGGCGCGCCCGAGGCGCGACGTAGAGCTCCTCGATCCAGATCGCCGTCCCACCGTGCTCGGCGCTCACGAGCGGGTTGGCAAGGCACACTCCGACGGCCTCGCCTTCGAACGCGAGAAGCAGCTGGGCCTGTGAGCCTGGCCGCAGGCAGAGCTCGAGCGCGCGCTCGATTCCCGCCGCATCGACCGGCAGGGCGTGCTCTTCGAGCTGCGCGGCGAGAAGTCGGCCCGCCGTTCCCGCATCGTGCCGACCCGCCTGGCGCACCTCGATCATCTCAGTCCTTCGCGTCGCCCCGGGCGAAGATGCTGGCGACGAAGTTGAGCACGTCGGTGGAGCAGATCTCGCAGTAGCCGTAGGACTTGATCATCCGGTCCTTGACGATGTCGATCTTCTCCTGGGTGTCCTTGTCGACCACGCTCGAGACCAGGTTCTTCAGCTTGATCGAATCCTTCTGGTCCTCGAAGAGCTTGAGCTCCAGCGCCTTGTGCAGCCGCTCGTTGGTCCGGTAGTTGAAGGTCTTCCCTTCGATGGCCAGCGCGCCGATGTAATTCATGATCTCGCGGCGGAAGTCGTCCTTGCGCGACTCGGGGATGTCGATCTTCTCCTCGATCGCGCGCATCAGGCGCTCGTCGGGCTCCTCGTACTGGCCGGTGTACTTGTTGCGCACCTTCTCGCGCTGCGTATAGGCCTTGATGTTGTCGATGTAGTTGCCGCAGAGCTTGGCGATGGCGTCTTCGTCGGCGCTGATGGCGCGCTGGACCTCGTTCTTGACGATGTCCTCGTATTCGCCCTTCACCACCGCGAGGAGCTCGCGGTCGCGCTTGCGCACTTCTTCGGAGGAGATCAGCGAATGGTGCCGCAGGCCGCTCTCCAGCTCGTTGAGCACCATGAAGGGATTGACGCAGCCCTCGCCTTTGTCCGAGACGAGCGCGTTGGAGATCTTGTCCTGCACGTAGCGCGGGCTGATCCCCTCCATCCCCTCGCGCTGCGCCTCCTTGCGCAGCTCCTTGATGTTGTCCTCGGTGAAGCCGGGCAGGGTCTTGCCGTTGTAGAGCTTGAGCTTCTGCAGCAGCGTCAGGTTGTGCTTCTTCGGCTCCTCCAGGCGCGTGAGGACGGCCCACATCGCCGCCATCTCCAGGGTATGGGGCGCGATGTGCTTTCCGCGGATCTTGTGAGCGTTGTAATCCTTCTCGTAGATCTTCACTTCCTCGTTGAGCTTGGTGATGTAGGGGATGTCGATCTTCACGGTGCGGTCCCGCAGCGCCTCCATGAATTCGTTGTTCTGCAGCTTCTTGTATTCCGGCTCGTTGGTGTGCCCGATGATCACTTCGTCGATGTCGGTCTGCGGGAACTTCTTCGGCTTGATCTTGTGCTCCTGCGACGCGCCCAGCAGATCGTAGAGGAATGCCACGTCGAGCTTGAGCACCTCGACGAACTCGATCAATCCGCGGTTGGCGATGTTGAACTCGCCGTCGAAGTTGAAGGCGCGCGGATCGGAGTCCGATCCGTACTCGGCGATCTTCCGGTAATTGACGTCGCCGGTCAGCTCGGTCGAGTCCTGGTTCTTCTCGTCCTTCGGCTGGAAGGTGCCGACGCCGATGCGATCCTTCTCGGAAAGCAAGAGGCGCCGCACGCGGACGTGGCTCATCACCTTGATGAAGTCGCCTTTGTACTCGCTCATCAGCTCGCGGAAGATGAGCCGCGAGGCGGGGCAGAGATCGCCGCCGACCGGGATCTTGAAGCCGCTGTCGGGCGGGCAGAGATCGGCGAAGACCTTCTCCCGCCAGTCCTCGGGGACGAGCAGCAGCGGATCCTCGTTCATCGGGCTGGGGAATTTCTCGCTGTGCGCGCTGCCGTCGTCGCGCTTCTTCTCCAGCGCCCAGGAGAAGGTGTAGAGCGCGCCTTCCGGCGTGCGCGAATACTCCTCGAGCCCCTTCTTCAAGAGGCGGACGATGGTGCTCTTCGACGATCCGACCGGGCCGTGCAGCAGGATCACGCGTCGCTCGGTGCCGTAGCCCTGCGCTGCGCTCTTGAAGACGTTGACCAGCTTCATCAAGGGGACGTCGAGCCCGTAGACCGCGTCGCGCCCGCCGTTCGGCTCGTCGTGGAAGAAGTGGTAGCGGATGAGCCGCTTCTTGTTGTCGATGTACTCCGTCTTCCCGTGCGAGAGGATCATGTCGTAGATGCGCTGGAAGGCGGTCCGCGTGACGCGCGGGCTCTCCCGGACGATCCGCAGGTAGTCCTCGAGGCTGCCCTCCCAGTGCAGCTCCTTGAAGCTGGACTTGTCCTGCAGCGTGGCGATCCGGGCGACCAGGCTCGCTTCAGGCGACTCGCGGAAGGTCTGCATGATCTGCGGTGCTCCTCTGGGCGCCCTAGTGTGCGCCCCTGCGATCTCTCAACAACGTAGCGCCCCGGGATCTTCGCTGCAAATTACCAGTGGGCGCAAGCAATTCGCCGAATCTCGCGCGCCACAGCCCGCGCTGGCACTCTGGGACGCAAAGTGCCACGCTGCTTGACATAAGAGGTGCAGCGGCCGTGCACAAGCGCTTCTTGCAGGCTGTCGCCGTCGCCGCCCTGGCCCGGCTGCTGCCGCTTCTGTTGGGGATGGAGCATTACGGCGATTCGCCGGTGCGCATCGAGATCGCCGAGCGCTGGGCGCAGGCGCCGCATCTCTGGCGGGGGTATCTCGAGACTTTCCAGTACGGGCCGCTGCACCTGACGCTGCTCGGCGCGGCGATCCGGCTGCTGCACGATCGGATCGTCGCGGCGCGGCTGCTCTCGCTCGCCGCGGGGATGTTCAGCATCTGGCTCTTGTGGCGCATCGCCGCGCGGCTGCGCGGCGTGGACGCTGCATTCGTCGCCGCGCTCGGCCTCGCGCTCTCGCCGCTGCACATCCAGGCGAGCACGACCGGCGCGAGCGAGGCGCTCTTCCTCGCGCTGCTGCTCTTCGCGATCGACTGCGTCCTGCTCGACCGCGCCCTGGCCGGCGCCTTGCTCCTCGGAGCGGCCGGCCTGGTCCGCTACGATGGCTGGCTCTATCTGCCGCTCCTGGGCGCTCTTCTCTGGTGGCAGCGACGCGACGCCTGGCGCGCGCTCGGCTTCAGCGCGCTTGCCGCCGCGCCGGCGCTGGCCTGGATGTGGATCAACGCCCGCTATGCCGGCGATGCCCTCGCGCCCATCCATCACATCGACCTCGACCACCGCGCGCTCGCGCATCTGGCGCTGGGCTGGTTCGGCCAGGTGCGCTGGCGACTGTATGCGCTCTTCTACTGGCCCATCGCCGTCTGCGGCATCGCCACGCCGCTCCTCGGCGTCTTTTCCCTCTGGGGCGCTGTGCAGGCCCTGCGCAGGCGCGAGCAGGGCTGGGAGCTCGCTGCGCTCGGATGGATTCCCGCCGCGCTCCTGACGTTCCGAGCGGCGGTGCTGACCGATTTCCGGCCACTCTCGCGCTTCGCGCTGGTGGCCGCCGCTCTCTCTTTGCCCTTCGCTTTCGCGCCGCTCGCTGCGCTGGGACGAAGAGCGATGATCGCGACTCTCGCCCTGCTGGCGCTCACGCCGCTCGCGCTCGCGGCCGCGTCCTATCGCCGCAACGGCGGGCTGGCCGAATGGGCGCGGCCGCTCTCGCCCCTCTCGACTCTTCCTCCGGGCATCGAAGACGCTGCCCTCTGGCTGCGCAAGAACGTCCGCGGCGACGACGTGGTCTTGATCGACAGCGCCTGGCACTACCTCGACATCGCGCTCGCTTTCGCGGTCGATCTGCCCGACCGTCAGTGGCTCCGCGTCCGCTGGGCCGACGACTTCGACGAGCGCATCTCCCGCGCCGCGCCGACGATGGCGGTGCTGCTCTACCAGGGCACGCTCGATCACCCTGACCGCGACCGCTTCGACTTCCGCCAGCTGCGGTTTTGCCTTGCGGCGCGCTTCACCTATGCCACCATCTACCGCCGCTGCGACGCGGCGGCACGATCCCCCTGACTCCCCTTGTGCCTGCGGAAGTAGTCGATCTGGTACTTGCGCACGTTCGCCTCGTGGCACTTCAAGTTGGGGCAGAAGACGTGCGTGTGATCGTTCCGGGAGACGAAGAAGAGATCGTCGCAGGCAATCGGATGGAGCGCCGCCTCGAGCGCCGCCTGGCCGGGGTTGGCGATGGGGCCGGGCGGCAGCCCCTTGTTGCGATAGGTGTTGTAGGGATGCGACCGCAAGAGGTCGCTCTTGTGCAGGTTGCCGTCCCAGACGAAGTCGTTCTCCAGGAGGACGGCGTAGATGACGGTGGGATCGGTCCCGAGCGGGATCCCCTTCCGCAACCGATTGTGAAAGACGCAGGAGATGCGCGGCCGCTCCTCGGGCTGGCCGGTCTCCTTCTCGATGATGCTCGCCAAGGTCACCGCCTGCAGCTCGTCGAGCTTCAGGGAAGGCAGCCGGTGCTTCTGCGCCTCCTGCCAGGCGCGCTGGAAACGGCCGACCATCACCTGCATCGTCCCCAGGCAGCCCGCGCCCCGCGAGAGCGAGTAGGTGTCGGGGAAGAGAAAACCCTCCAGGTTCGAGGCCGGCACGCCCAGCTTCTTCGCGGTGGCGGGGTCGCGTGCCAGCTTGAGGAACTCGGCTGAGGGGCAGAGGCCGCTCGCGCCGACGACGCCGGCGATCTCATCCATCCGCAGTCCTTCCGGCACCGTGAACCGATAGAGCTTCACCTCTCCGTGGATGAGCTTGCCGAGCACTTCGTCGGGCGTGACCGGGCCGTCGAATTCGTACTCGCCCGCCTTGGCCTGCTTGCCGCGGCGGAAATAGTGCATGTGGACGAAGAAGCGCCGCTCGTCCGAGACAACGCGCGCTTCCGACAGTTGCCGCGCGAGCGTGTGCGGGCCACTGCCGGGCGGGACCACGACCAGGCGCGCGCCTTCTCCGAAGGGCGTGGAGGCGAACTGCCTCTCGTCCCGCAAACGGTAGGCGGCCCAGCCGAGACCGCCAAGCACGCAGAGCGCGAAGACCCAGAGGACGAAGCGTCTCATCGGCTCCAGTATATGGGGC
The DNA here is from genome assembly GCA_005879315.1 of Deltaproteobacteria bacterium. GTDB lineage: Bacteria > Myxococcota > Myxococcia > Myxococcales > 40CM-4-68-19 > 40CM-4-68-19. The sequence goes on from VBLC01000061.1 coordinate 93,542, forward strand.
CAGGCTCTTCAATCCAGTTGCCTGATGCCTGAAGCCCGAGGTCGGAGGCCTCGAACGTCAGCCCATCACCGTGACCGTCAGCTTGCGGTTGCGCGGACCGTCGAACTCACAGAAGTAGATCGCCTGCCAGGTCCCGAGCGCGAGCTTTCCGCCCTGCACCGGGATGGTCTCGGAGAAGCCGACCACCGCGGCCTTGGCGTGCGCGTGCGCGTTGCCCTCTTCGTGCTTGTAGTACTTCTCGTTGCGCGGCACGGCGCGCTCCAGCGCGTTCAAGATGTCGGTCTGCACGTCGGGGTCGGTGTTCTCGTTGAGCGTCACCGCGCCGGTGGTGTGGCCGCAGAAGATCGAGCAGAGGCCGTTCTGCACCCCGCTCTGCGCGACGATCGCCCGCACCCTCTTGGTGACGTCGATCATCTCCGCCTTCTTGCTGGTGGGCAGCTCGATGGTCGCGCTGTGCAGCATCACTGGCCTCCGAGGAACTGATCGATCTGCCACAGACCCGACAAGTCGTGAACGTCCTTGCGCAGCCTGGGCACGATCAACAACGGCACCCCCGATAGTGTTCGCGAAAGCCGTTCGACCTCGCGCCGCTCCAGATCGGCCAGCATGGACTGCTCGGTCAAGGTAGTGCAAAGGCGCTCGGCCAGGTCGCCGCTGTCCTTGATCTGCGCGAGCATCAGCGCCTCGCGCATCGCCGCTACGTTGTCCGGCCCGCCGTGGCGGCGCGGGTCGCGCTGCACCCGGTTGACCACCACCGCGGCGGTGGCGATGCGATCCTCCCGCAGCGCCTGGTGGAAGAAGAGCGCCTCCTGGATGGTGAGCGGGTTGGGTGCCGTCACCAGCACGAAGCCGGCCTCCGGCGAAGTGAGCAGCGCCTTGACGCGGGCGGCCCGCTCCTTGAAGCCCTCGTACATGCCCTCGAAGGCGATCATGAAATCGGCCAGGTCGCGCAAGAAATCGGTCCCGGTGAAGCGCGCCAGCGTGCGCAGCACCATCGCCGAGGGCGCCGCCAATAGTTTGAACCACAACTTTCCCGCCCGGAGCATCGGCCCGAGGATGATGCGCATGGCGTCGTTGTCGAGCACGTCGAGGATGCGGTCGCTGGCGTGGAGGAAGTCGAGCGCGTTGGTGGTGGGCGGGGTGTCGAGCACCACCACGTCGAAGCGCCGGGCGGTGTGCACCTCGTAGACCTTCTCCATCGCCATGTACTCGAGGCTGCCCGCCATCGCCGTCGAGAGCGTCTGGTAGAGCTTGTTGGTCAGGATCGCGCGCGCCTGCTCGGGCGAGCGCGCTTGCCGCTCGACCAGCTCATCCCAGGTGAGCTTGAGGTCGAGCATCATCGCCCACATCTCGCCGCGCGGGTGGAGGCCGGCCTGGGCGAAGAGCTCGGGGGCGATGCGCGTCTCCTGGTTGCCCAGCTCTTTCAGACCGAGGCTGTTCGCCAGCCGCCGCGCCGGATCGATGGTCAAGACCAGCGCGCGCTTGCCCTCGATCGCGGCGCTCAGCGCCAGCGCGGCGGCGACGGTGGTCTTGCCCACGCCTCCCGAACCGACGCAGCAGATCACCTTGCGGCCCTCCAGCACCTGCGCGAGGGGCCGCATCACGAGGAGCCCGCGATGGCGGAGGCCACCTTCTCGATCGATTGCGCTCCGAACTGCCGATCGAAGAGAAAGGGAACGCGCAAGAGCTCGCGCGGGATCTCCTTTCGCAGCACGCCTTCGTAATGCGCCGAGAGCTCGGAGCGCGACTCGTGGTTGTCCGCCGCTTCGCCGGCCGCGGCCAGCGCCGGTCCGCCGCGCGTAACCTGCGCCACTTCCTGCGCGGAGAAGCGCGAGGCGAAAAAGCCGTTGAGGAAGAGCGGCCCCGCGGGAAAGCCGCCCGAGCGCAGCGCCCGGTCGAGCTCGATCGCTTCGTTGGCCGGCATCTCCTCCGGCAGGGTGACGATGGAGATCGCGCAGCGGACCGGATCGGCGAGCAGCGATTGCATGCCGCGCATGTCGCGCGCCAGCGGGCCCTCTTTCACCAGGCGCAGGAAGACGGCAGGCACGGAGAGGAACGTCAGCCCGTGTCCGGTGGCGGGCGCGTCGAGCACCACCAGGTCCCAGCGCGGCTTGCCACGCTCCATCTCCTGCGTCGCGTGCCACCAGACCTTGCCGAGCATGACGATCTCGGCCAGCGAAGGGGCAGCGGCGAGAAAGTAGCGCGCGGCGGCGTTCTCGAAGGCGAGCTTGTAGAGAGTTTCGTAGCGGAGGATCATCAGCGCGTACTCGTGCATCGCCTCGCGCGGCCGCACGTGGACGCTGTAGAGGTTGGGCAAGAGCTGGCGAATGGTGGGCCCCGAGGGCGGCCGGCCGAAGAAGTCGCTCACCCGCTCGCGCGCCACCACTTCGCAGACCAGCACCTTCTTGCCCCGCCGCGAGGCGAGCAGCGCCAGGGCCGCCGAGAGCGTGCTCTTCCCCGTCCCGCCTTTCCCGGTGACGACGAGCAGGCGGCGGTCCAGGAGCGCGTCCACGGGGCGCGGCACTGTAGCAAAGGCGTCGAGGTTGTGGGATGTGTTCTCCCCTTTGGGGGATGAGGAGAACCCATGCTGCGCGAGAAGCCCGTCTTCAAGAGGATGATCGCCACCGGGGAGGAGCAGATGAGCAAGCTCGCCTCCCAGCTGCTCTCCAACGAGAGGTTCATGAGCGCGCTGCAGAAGACGGTCAGCGCGGCGCTGGACGCGAAGGGGACGATGGAGAAGGGCGTGCAGACGGCGCTCGCGGCGATGAACATCCCGACCGCGGGCGACGTGAAGAAGCTGGAGGGGAAGATCGAAGAGCTGGAGAAGGTGTTCGAGGGGCTCTCGGCGAAGATCGCCGAGCTGCAGAAGAAGGAGCCAACCTCTCAGGCCGAGAGAACCTCTGCCTCGAGCGCGGGAACGCCGTCCACGTAGACCACGCGATTTTGCGGCAGCGCGGGGATGCGCGCGCCCGGCGTGAGGATGCCCACCAGGTTGAGTGGATCGCAGGCGCTGAGCGAGATGCGCTCCTCGCCGCGCTTGGCGATGCGCCGGACTGCGCGCAGCGCCTCGACCGCCTCCGGGAGCGCGAACTGCTCGCCGGAGAAAGCCTGCACGAAGCGGCCGCCGCGCAATTCCCCGCGCGCTTCCAGCTTTCGATAGACCTGCAAGAGCTCGCGCCAGGGCGGGCAGCGCGGCTCGCGGGCAAGCAGGTCGCGGAAGACCACTCCGTAGCGGCGAAGGTACTGCGCGGCGAGCTTCTCCATCCACTCGGGGGGCGCGCCCAGAAGGGGCCGCTGCGAAGGCAGCGCGTCCGGCTGCGACCGGAGCAGCGACCAGCGGCCCGAGCCGCCCTGCGCGCGCGGCTCGAGCAGCGCGCGCAGCGCCGCAAATCCATCGCAGGTGACGCGGCCGGCGGCGACCAGCTCCCAGAGCGCCGCCGTCAGCTCGCGCACGTTGATGCCCAACTGCTCGCGCAGCTCGTGGAGAAAGAGCGCGCCCCGCTGTTCGAGCACGGCGAGCAGCAGGCGGGCGCGGTCGCCGAGCGGCTCGGAGACGCCGCCGGTCGCCTCCAGAAGCCAGGGCAGGTCCTCGCGGCGCACCAGCGCGATCGGCGTCGCTCGCCCTGGCGGCGCGCGGCGCGCCTCGTCGGAGCTCGCCAGGCGGCCCCAGGCGATCTCGCCGGAGAGGCACAGCTGATCGAGCAGCGCCCGATCGTATCGCGCGATGCGCGCCGGCAGGACCTCGCTCTCCCAGGAGACGGCCGCGCAGTGGAATCCCTGCAGCTGCTCGAGGATCTGGAGAAGGCCCGGCGCGCCGTGCTGCTGCGCGCCAGGCTGCACGTGCTGCCAGCGGAAGAGGAAGCGCAGATGGTCCTGCGTCGAAACCGGCTCGATCTCACGGCGCAGCCGGCCCAGAGTGAGCGAGTGGATGCGCGAGAGCAGCGTCCGCTCGCACCACTCCGTCTGTTGCGCTCCTTCGCGGTAGCGGCCGCGCAGGACGAGACCCTCGGACTCGAGCTGTGCCAGCTCGGCTTCGACGCTCGGAACGCCCAGCCGCTGCGCCAGCTCGCCAGATGTGACCGGGCCGACGATGCCGATCCAGCCGCGCACCGCATCGATCAGCTCGACATCGGCGCGCTCCGCCGCACGCCAGCCGCCGTCTTCGTGCAAGACCCGCCCCGCTGCGCGCAGCTCCTCGAGCCAAGCGCTCCACTGTGGCGGCACCTCGCGCAGAAGGCCCAGCGTCAGCAGCGCGTCGTGCAGCTCGTCGGCGCTGCGCACATCGGGAAAGGCCTGTGCAACCACCTGCGCGATCGCCTCGGCATCGAGCGCCCCCATCGCCGACGCATCGCGCGGATCCAGCCCGCGCCGCATCGTCACGGCGCGAGCCCTGCGCTCCTCGAGCGGCGCATCGTCGAGATAGGCGTAAGGCGCGGAGTTGAGGATCTCGTGCGAGAGCGGCGAAGGCTCCGGCGTATCCCGCGCGACGAGCTTGATCTCGCTGTCGGCGATCCGCTGCAGGAGCGCCCGCAAGCCCTCGATGTCCATCGCCTCCGTCAGGCAGTCGCGCAGCGTCTCGCGCACCAGCGGATGATCGGGCGGCTCGAGAGGACCTACGGCGTTCTCCTGGCACTGCGCCTGCTGCGGGAAGACCTGCGCGAGCAGATCGTCGGTGCGCATGCGCAGGATGTTGAAAGGCACCTTGCGCCCGCCGCGCTGCCGGAGCACCGCCAGGGAGCGCGTCGCGTTCCAGCGCCAGCGCACTCCCCACATGGGCGAAGCGAGCGCTGCCGCGGTGAGCACCTCGTCGATGACCTGGGGGGAGAGAAAGTCGAAGATGGTCTCGAGCGGAAAGCTGTTCTGCGGGCCGAGGGAGAGGAGGACTCCTTCGTCGGTGGCGGCGGCTTGCAGCTCGAAATCGAAGGTGCGGCAGAAGCGCTTGCGCAGGGCCAGACCGAAGGCGCGGTTGAGCCGCGCGCCGAAGGGGGCATGAACGATGAGCTGCATGCCGCCGGCCTCGTCGAAGAACCTCTCGGCGATCAAGGTGTCTTGAGTGGGAAGCGCGCCCAGCGCCGCCCGGCCGGCGGCGAGATAGCGGACGATCTGCTCGGCGCCCGCCGGCGGCACGGCGCACCTGTCGATCACCCACTGCGCAGCCTTTGCCGGCTCCTCCAGGAGCGGCTCGATCTCGGCGCGCAGCCGCGAGACTTCCTCCGACAGCTCCTTGGTGCGGCCGGGCGCCTCGCCGTTCCAGAAGGGGACGTTGGGCGCGGCGCCGTGCGCGTTCTCGACGCGGACCCGGCCGGCCTCGACGCGGCGGATCCGCCAGGAGTCGTTGCCGAGCAGGAAGACGTCGCCGGTCAGGCTCTCGATGGCGAAGTCTTCGTCGAGCTGGCCGATGACGACCCCCTCCGGCTCGGCGACCACCGCATACTGCGCCGTGTCGGGGATGGCCCCGCCGCTGGTGATGGCGGCGATGCGCGACCCGCGCCGCCCTGTGATGCGCCGGTTGACTCCGTCGCGGTGCAGCCGCGCTCCCTGGGCACGGCCGGCACGGCGAGCCACGCCCTCGGCGTGCATCTCGATCACTTGATCGAATTCTTTTCGCGGCAGGTTTCGATAGGGCCAGGCGCGCTTGACCAGCTGGTAGAGCTCGTCCTCCGGCAGCTCCTCGCAGGCCGCCATGGCGACGATCTGCTGCGCCAGCACGTCGCGCGGCCATTCGGGGATGCGCGTCACCTCCAGATTCCCGGCCCGCATGCCGCGCACCAGAGCGGCGCATTCGACCAGCTGGTCGCGGGTGACGGGAAAGAGCCGGCCCTTGGGGATCCCGCCCCGCCGGTGATCGGCGCGGCCGATGCGCTGCACGGCCACCGAGAAGGAGCGCGGCGACTCGAGCTGCACCACCAGCTCCACCGCCCCGACGTCGATGCCCAGCTCCAGGGAGGCGGTGGCCACCGCGCACTTCACTTCCCCGCGCTTGAGCTTCTCCTCTGCGGCGAGCCGCATCGAACGGGAGAGGCTGCCGTGGTGCGCCGCCACCTGGTCCTCGCCCAGCCGCTGGCCGAGCGCATGCGCGACGCGCTCCACCTGCCGCCGGGTATTGACGAAGACCAGCGTGGTCCTGTGCTCGCGCACCAACTGCGCCACGCGGTCGTGCATCTCGTCGCGCTGCTCCTTCGAGGCGACCGGGCCGAGCTCGTCGCGCGGCACCTCGATGGCGACGTCGATCGCCCGCAGCGCTCCCGCCTCGACGACGGCGCAGGGCCTTCCGCCGGTGAGGAAGCGGCCGATCTCCTCGATGGGCCGCTGGGTGGCGGAGAGGCCGATGCGCACCGGCCGCTTGCCGCAGAGCGCGTCGAGGCGCTCGAGCGAGAGCACGAGATGGGCGCCGCGCTTGTCGCGCGCCACGGCGTGGATCTCGTCGATCACGGCGGTGCGGACGGTGCGCAGGAGCTTGCGGCCGCCCTCGCTGGTGAGGAGCAGGTAGAGCGACTCCGGCGTGGTGACGAGCACGTGGGGCGGCTTGCGCAACATCGCCTGCCGCTCCGACTGCGGCGTGTCGCCGGTGCGGACCGCCGTGCGGATCTCGGGCACGTCCGGCAGCGCGCGCAGCTCGGCGAGCGGCTCGAGGAGATTCTTGCGGACGTCGTTGGCGAGCGCCTTGAGCGGCGAGACGTAGAGGACCTGCGTCTCGTCGCGCAGCGCCGCCCCCTCGCGGATCATCGAGTCGAGGCAGGCGAGAAAGGCGGCGAGCGTCTTGCCCGAGCCGGTCGGCGCGGCGATGAGGGTGTCCTCGCCGCGCTGGATCGGCGGCCAACCCAGCGCCTGCGGCTCGGTAGGGGTGCCGAACTTCTGCTCGAACCAATTCCAGACGGCGGGATGGAACATGGGGGGAGGAAGAATAACGCGATTTTTCAGATCGCACCCGGCTCCGGCGCCTTGCCTCCGATGCGCACGTACGCGAGCGGCACGCGGTCCTCGCAATACCCGGAGAGCGCCTCGCACAGTGTCTGCAGCGCGCTGGGCGGCAACGTGCCGAGATCGAGCACGGCCCACAGCTCATTCTCGTGCAGCCCGACGCGGACCCCGTGCAAGCGCCCCGCCCAGCGGTCCGCTCCCGGCGCGCCGCGCCCGGGCCGCGCCGCAGCGAAGCCTCCATACCAGGAGAGCGTGGCAAACCCGCGCACGAGATCGGCGAGCTCCTCCGCATCCTCGCGCAGCGGCTCGCCGTCGAAGACGCAGACGAGCGGGAGCTCTTCCCAGTTGCCCGGCTCGAGCCGCACCTGCACCCGGCCCACCTGCATTTCCCCGGCGAGAGGCGCATCGGCGCGCGCGCCGTGCACTTCATACGTGTGGCCGTCGCGCGCGTCGGCCACATCGAAGCGCAGCGGCAAGCCGCCCTCCCCGAGCGCCAGCCGGCCCTCTTCGTCGCGAGTGGTCTTCTCGGTGAGCAGCGCCTCGGCCGGCAGCCGCGCCGCCATCTCGTCCAGCCTGCGCAGGTAGCTGCGGTAGAGCGGCTCGAGCGCCTCCGCCAGCGTCATCCCTTGCTGAGCTGCTCGATCCTGCTCTCGAGCTCGTGGATGCGCTTCTGCAGGCGGTCGATCTCCGCCGCCATCGCGCCCGGCCCGCCCAGCGCCTCGAGCGCCTGCTTGACGGCCGTGTCCACCCTGCCGCGGATGTCGTCGACGGCCTTCTCGCCCGCCTGCATCATTTCCTTGGTGCCTTCTTCGCCCTTGCGGAAGACGCCGCGGACGCGCTGCTCGATGTCTTCGCGGAGGCCCTCGGTCTTGCTCTTCAGTTCTCCCTTCAACTCTCCCAGCTTGCCCGCGAGCGTGCCGGCCTTCTCCTGGTAGAAGCCCGCGACGGCTTCGCCGCCGTGGCGGATGATCTCGCGCAGCACCCCGAGCGGCATCTGCGAGCGCTTCTTTTCCTCCTCGAAGATGATCTGCGCGAGCGTGACCGAAGTGAGATCCTCCTTGCTGCGGTTGTCGATGATCTTCACTTCCGCGCCGCCCTTGATCATCTGGGCGATCTCGTCGAGCGTCACGTAGCGGCTCTCGACGGTGTCGTAGAGCTTGCGGTTGGTGTACCGCTTGATGACTTTCGGCTCTTTTTTTTCCGCCTGGGGAAGGCCGTTGGTCTCAGGCGAGGGACCCTGTTCGTGCTCGCTCATGCTGGAGACTCCAACTCGAAGCCGCTGCGCTTCGTGGACTTTTGACGCGAAGCGCTGGCGGCATTCGTCCACAGCTGACCGTGTGTGTCAAGGAGCCACTTCCAGCAGCGACCGGACGGGACAATTCCTTGTCAGGCAGAGGCACTGCGGGCGAGAATGTACGATCGTGGTCGTACAGTGCCCAAACTGTCAGTCCAAGTTCCGGATCGCCGACGAGAAGGTGACGGACCGCGGCGTACGTGTGCGCTGCACGAGCTGCAAGAACGTCTTCCAGGTGAAGAAGCCGGGCTCGGCTGGCTCGGATCCAGGGCCGGGGCCTGGCGATACCATGGAGATTTCGGCTCTCGATGCCGCCGCGGCGCAGAAGCCGCGGACGGGGCCGGTCGGCACCCGGCCCATCACCAAGCCCGTGGCGCCCTCGTCGTCCCCGCGCCCCGCGACCGGCCCCGTCCGGCCCGGCGCCACAAGCCGGCCGGCGCAGCGCTCCGGCGATGGAGCAGCGCGGCGGCTGGACGCCGACGACCTCTTCGGCATGGCCGAGCTGACGGGGGACGCGCCGCTGGGCGACATCGCGCCTTCTTCTCAGCCTCCGCCCCCGCCGCCGCGCACGCCTTCTCCCCCGCCTGCCGAGAAGCCGGCGTCGAAAGCGATGCCCGATTTCGACGCGCTCGATCTCGACCTGCCGCCAGAGGCGCCGCCGCCTCCCCCTCCACCGCCGGCTGCGAAGGCGTCCCCGCCGGCACCGAGAGCGCCTCCGCCGGAAGAGAAAGCCGCGCCGCAGAAAGAGACCCTCGAGCTCAGCAGCGATCCCTTCGAGGGCATGGGCCTCGGCGACCCGGCCGGAGCGGGCTCTGCGCTCGGGCCGCCGGCAGCGCCGAAGAAGGAACCCGCGTCCAAGCCAGTGACGAAGCCCGTCACCAAGCCGCAGGTTCGCCCGGAGCCGCCTCCGACGGCCGGAGGCGAGATGGTCTCGAGCGCGCTCACCGGCCTGCTCGGCGCGGCGCTGGCCATCGCCGTGGTCATCGCCGCCGCTCTCAACGACGACGACGCGGCAGGCTGGTTGGGCTTCGGCTCGGCCGGCGAGATCGTCGCGACCCGCGTGGCGAGCGGTCTCTACGACACGGTGGCGGGCAAGCCGGTCTTCTTCGTCCGTGGCCGCATCGAGAACAGAAGCCAGCGGGTGCGCGGCCCGGTGCGCATCGTCGCAGAGCTGGTGGCGGAGAGCGGCGCCGAGGCGAAGGCGGAGGCGCTGGCCGGCGCCGAGCCCAGCCCCGAGACCGTCTGGTCGCTGCGCAACAGCGCCGACGCCGACCGGATGGCGCGCGCGCTCGAGGCGGCCGAAGTGGAGCGCAAGCTGCAGCCCGGCGGCAGCCTGCCCTTCTTCGCGGTCATTCCCGACCCGCCCGCCGACCTGGGCCGGCACAAGCTGCACGTGCGCGTCGAGCCGGTGGACGCCTGGAACCCGCCCCCGCCGGCCAAAGCGCAGAAAGATGGACGCCGCTGAGCTGGCCCGCCAGCTCGCTTCGCTGGAAGCAGGCGAGCTGCGGGCGCACAAAGCTGCCGCGCTGCTCGAAGAGCTGCCCGCCGAAGAGGCGGTCCGGCTGCTCGGCGAATTGCTCCGCCGCGCCGGCCGGCGCAGCGATCCGGAGACGGCCGCTCTCGAGGGCCTGCTCCGCGCCGTGCACGACTTGCTCGGCGAAGAGCGCCTCGATCTGCTCTACCGGGCCGCGGAAGCCGCCGCCGACCTGGAGGTGCAGGCGGTCTTCGCCAGAAGCGCGCCGGCTCGCTCCTTCGACCACGAGAAGGAGGAATGGATCGACCGCGAGATGCGCGCCCGCACGCTCGGCCAGCGGCGCTCGCTGGCGCGCGCGCGCGATCGCGATCTGCTCCCGCGCCTCGCCTCCGATCAGGACGCGACGGTGGTGCGCCATGTGCTGGAGAACCCGCTCTGCACCGAACGCGAGGCGCTGCTGGCCGCCTCGCGCCGGCCGCAGCGCGCCGAGGTGCTGGAGGAGATCTTCCGCTCGCGCCGCTGGTCGGCGAACCGGCGCGTCCGCCGCGCGCTCGCCCTCAATCCCTACAGCCCGCCGGCGCTGGCCAACGCCGCGCTCGCGCTTCTCACCGCTCCGGATCTGCGCGAGGTGGCCGGCGACCCGACCGTCTCCAGCGAGGTGCGCGTTCAGGCCCGCCGCCTTCTCGGCAATCGCCGCGGCGAGGCGGGATGATGGCTACTTCTTCTCCACGGCCTTTTGCTGCTCGGGCGACTGCCCTACCTTCTCGCCGCCGAGCTGCTCCTTCTTGGGCGTCACGTCGATCTCGTCCTGCCCCGAGATGGACTTCTTGAAGTTCTTGATGCCGCGGCCGAGCGCGTCTCCCAGGGAGGGCAGCTTGCTCGATCCGAAGATGAGGAGGATGACGATGAAGATGAGCAGAAGCTCGCCGAATCCGAGGTGCATCCCGCTCCTCCTTCGCCGCGCAACCTAACACAAGTGCTGCCGCAGGGCTTTCTTCGCGCAGACCGGCCGCTCGTGCTCGGCCACCGGGGCGCCTCCTTCGACGCGCCGGAGAACACGCTGGCCGCCTTCGAGCTGGCCGCGCGCCAGGGCGCCGACGGAGTCGAGCTGGACGTGCAGCGCTGCGGCACAGGCGAGGTGGTCGTGCTGCACGACCTGTCGCTCGGCCGCACCGCCGGCTTCGCCGGCCTGGTCAGCGAGACGCCCTGGAGCGTCGTGCGCGGTCTCGACGCCGGCGCGCGCAAGGCCGAGCGCTTCCGTGGCGAGCGGGTGCCGCTCCTCGCCGAGGTCCTCTCCGCCTTTCCCCTGCTGGTGAATGTCGAGCTCAAGTGCGAAGAGCGCGACGACCGCGGCCTCACCGCCGAGGCAGTGCGGGTCATCCGTGAGGCGCGCGCCGAGGAGCGGGTGCTGCTCAGCTCCTTCAATCCGCTCTGCCTCTTGCGCGCGCTCTCGCTCGCGCCGCAGATCCCGCGCGCGCTGCTCTTCGAATCGGAGCAGGCATGGTTCTACAAGAGCGCGATCTTCGCGCCGCTCCTGGGCGCGCAGGCGCTGCATCCCGAGGCGGTCCTGGCCACGCCCCAGCGCGTGCACCGCTGGCGGCGGCGCGGGTACTCGGTGGGATCCTGGACGGTGGACGATGCCGACAGCGCCGCGGCCCTCTTCGCCAGCGGCGTCGGCTGCATCATCACCAACCGGCCGGCGGTGCTGCGGACCCGCTGGCCCGGTACCTCTAGTAGTTGAATCCGATGCGGGCCGCGCCGCTCCAGACGCGGACGAACTGCTGCGGCGTGCCGGGGGGCGGGCTCTCCTGGATGTCGTTGGTGCCTTGGGCCAGCGCGCCTTCGAGTCCGAACACGGCCGCGCCTGCGACGAGCCTCACTCCCAGCGCCGCCCGCAAGAAGCGATTCTTGAAGAACGAGACGTTGCGGAAGACGCCCTCGCTGGCCGTGGGGTTGACGGCGTTCTGCCGGTCGAACTGCTGCACCGTCCGGTTGGGCTTGAAGTCGATCACGCTGCTGATCGCGTTGACGAAGGCGATGCCGCCCTGCACATACGGCTGCAGCTTGGCCATGCCGGCGAGGCCGAAGCTCTTGGAGACCATCGCGTCGGCGCCGCCCGAGGTGAGATCGAGATCCCGCGCGCCCACGATGCGCGTGGCCCATCCGCGCAGGGCGAAGTCGGGCGCGCTCCCCATGCCGTCGAGCACCGCCCAGCGCGCCTCCGCGGAGAGGCCCGCAATCTGCGAGTTGGCCAGCCAGGAGACGGCGGCGCCCAATTCCAGCGACGCGCCCAGCCCCTTGCGCAAGGTCAAGGTCGGCAGGACCAGCACTTTCGGCGCGGCCGAGGTCGCCTGAGTCCCCTGCGTTGCCCAGGTGTCGGCCGGCATGTTGCTGAGGAAGACTTGCTGCGACGAGATCCCCAGCTCGAACCCCGACTCGCCCAGCGAGCCCGCCGTCTCCTGGAAGGGCGGAGCGAAGGCGAGACCGAGCGCGCTCGTCAGGCGGTGGAAGCGCGCCTGCGCGTCGATGGTGCCGGGCTCGATGCTGTCGCCAGCCAGGCCGTCGCACCGGGTGCAGGCGAGATCATCGGGATGGCCGAGCCGCCACAGCTCGAGGTCGTTCTGATCGGCTCTCGCCGCCGCCGCCACCAGGAGGAGGAGGGCAAAGAAGCGCATGCACATCTGCTAGCACGCTTTGGCCCGGAGCCGAAGTTTCGGTCAGTTGATGTTCACCCGGGAGGCCTTGATGTTGAGCTGCGAGCCGGCCTTGATGTTCGCCTTGTCGCCGACGTTGAGGTCGAAGGTCGTGCCGATGTCGATCTTGCCCGTCTTCCCGGTCTTGATCTCCAGATCCTCGCAGCTCAAGACGATCTTCTTCTCGGCGTGGATCTCCACGTCGCCTTCCTTGGCCTCGATGGTGAACTTCTTGTTCTTCACGTCGAAGGTCATCGTCCGCTTGCCGCTACTGTCGGCGACGACGATCTTCTCCGCGCCCTTCTTGTCCTCGAAGACGATCTTGTGGCCGGACCTCGTCTGGATCCACCGGGTGGTGTTGTCCTTGCTGAAGGCGCCCTTGATGGGCTTGTCCTGGCCGTTCCAGAGGCAGCCGATGACGTAGGGCCGGTGCGCCTCGCCGCGCTCGAACGCGACCAGCACCTCGTCGTTCACCTCCGGCACCCAATAGAAGCCGCGGCCCGCGCCGGCCGCCGGCTGGGCCACCCGCGCCCAGTCGGATTCGGGCTGCTGGCCGGTCTGGGGATCGGCGGGCAGATGGATGTACTTGATCTTGACGGCGTTGCCGTGCTTGGCCCAGGAAGGGGCCTGTTTGTCCGAGCTGGGATCGTTGTTGGTGACGATCCCCACCGTCACGCCGAAATGCCTGGCATCCCCGACCGAGGCGGTCTCGAATGCTTTCTGCACCAGCGAGAAGAAGTTCTCGGCCACGTTGCCTCAGAGGATCGGGGGAAGCAGCAGCACGGTGCCCGGCTTGACCTCGCGCGGATCGACGATGCCGTTGGCGTCGGCGATGCGCCGCCATTCCGCCGCGTCGTCGTACTCCTCGTGGGCGATCAAGGCCAGCGTCTCGCCCATCTTCAGCGTCCGCCGCTTGGTGTGGTCGGGGGAGTTGCGCGGATTGCGCTGCAGCTGGTCCTTGGCCGACTCGTATTGCTTGATGCTCAGGTTGGCGGTCGCCCGGCAGGGTTTGCCGCTGGGAAGAAACATCGTGTAGCGCAGCGTCAGGCTCTCGATGAAGCCCTCGAAGAGGAAGGTGCCCCAGCAGAATTGCACCAGCGGAGGCCGGTGCAGATCCGCGTCCACCAGCGAAAGCTTCATGATCGAGTCGGTGTATTCCTTGCTGACGTCCTTCTTCGATTCATAGGTGTCGAAGAAGAGCTCGACGGAGAGGAGCGAGGGATTGCCGGAGGTGAACTCCTGCTCGGGCAGATCGAGGCCCGGGCTCTTGTGCGGCTCGTACTGGACGCTCTTCTGCACCGAGTACTCTTGAGGATTGAAGAGCACGTCCGTGGTGGTCGAGGGCTTGTCGACGCGGATGAGCTTTGCCTTTTCCAGCGTGGCCATGGTGCTCCTTCGAATTCTTACCCGCCGAACCGCTCGCGGTCGTTCTCGATGCGGCGGCGGATGCGGTGGTAGATGCGCTGCGCGATGGCGTCGACCGAGCCTTCGATCTTGGAGCGGCTGGTGCTGTCGGCGTCTTCCTGGTCGCGGCGGCCATGAGCCGCCTGCGACTGCGACTGCGGGGCGTGGCGCGGATGGACCGGCTCCAGCGCCTGGGAGGTCGAGGCGAGCGGGGGCGGCGAGGGCGGGATGGCGGCGACGATCGACATCTCCACCGAGCTGGCCAAGGCAGCCGCGCCGGAGCGCGCCATCGCGACGAAGGCGCGCTTCTCTTCGCCGCGGGTCGCGCCGCTGACCAGCGAAGCGCCCGAGAGGCCCTCGCCGCGCGCGCCGAGGCCGTCGTCGCTGCCCTGTTGCTCCGACCCCGCGCCGGCGGCGAAGATCGAGCTCCACAGAGCTGCCGCCGAGCTCGCCGCGCCGAAGCCGCCGCGCAGAGCGCGCGCAGACTCCTGGCGGCTGACGGTGTTGCCGGACCACCAGAGCGGCGCGCCGGCGTAGCGGAAGCGCAGGCCGGTCGGCAGCGAAGGATAGACCGGGCGCGCCAGCCCGGAGAGATCGACGCCGCCCACGCTTCTCTGGCTCCGCGAGCGAGACGGAAGATACGTCCAGCTCATGTAGCCGGCCGTGCTTCGCGTGGCGCCGCTCCACGCTCCCTTTGGCAGCCCGGTCGCGTCGTCGGAGTCGCGGCCGAGGCTGAGCTGCCGAGCACCCTCGACCAGAGCCGGCTGGCCGCGCAGGCCTGCCACTCCGCTCGCAGCTTCGGAATCGCCCGCCGCGAAGTCGCCGCGGGACGGTCTCTGCGCACCGAAGGAGGGCAAGTCGAAGCGCGGGAAGCTCGGGAGCCGCAGCGGCGCGGTGTCCGTCCTGCCGTCGTCGACCGGCACTGCGCCGAGCTGATGCCGTCCGCCCTGCGACTGCGCCATGACCCTGCCGCCGGGCGAGGCGACCAGCTCGACTGCCGTCGGCCCGGCGAGCTGCACGGAAGCGCGCGCGCCGCCAGTCAGATCAATTTGCTGGCCGCCGAACGGCAGCACCAGCCGGTACGCGCCGAGCGACGGCGCAAACCCTTCCGGTGCGAACGGCGAGGCGAGGATCGCGTCGGTGGCGGAGATCCTCCCGCGGCCCATCTGCGCCCAGAGCGGCAGCGGAATGACGATCTCCTCTTCGCCGGCATTGAGGGGCCGGCCCGCCTCCGCCGGAGCGATTTCGTCCGGCCAGCCCACCACGTCGCGGATGGCGGTCGGCATCGGCGCGCCTGGCCCTGGCGTCCAGCTGCCAGTCTCCTGCACGGCCTGGGCAAGCAGCGCGGGCAGGCTGGAGTCGCTCCGGCGCAAGCGTGCGCCGCTCGCCGAAGGCACGACCGCCGCGCCCAGATACTGCTGCAGCGCCTCGGCGAGGTCCTCGCCGACGTGCACCTCGCCGCGGTTGGGGAAGGGCATCGAGAGCACGAGCTGCGCGACCTGTCCGCGCGCGAGGCGCGGAGCTCCGGCCAGCCGGACCATGCTCCGGCGCGGATCATCGGCGGCGAGATCGAGGGTTGCGCCCGTCTCGAGCGCGTCGGCCGCCGATTCGAGCCTCGCCAACGGCAGCCGGTATCCGCCTGCCGCCGCCGTGCGCTCGAGCGCAATCTGCAGCGCGGCCAATGCGCTCGCGGGAATGGCCCCGCTCCGGGCAGCGATCGGCTGCGGCGCGACGTCGGGGCGATCGCTCGAGGCCAGCCGGATGGGTTCGCTTCCCCCCGGCACGACCAGCGTGCCGTCGGGAGCGCGGAAGGCGACCACCCGCGCGCCGGCGAGAGTCAGGCTCCCGGCGAGGCGCAGCGGAGTTTCGCCGGCGCTGCGATCGAGCGCGGCGCGAAAGAGATTGTTTGATCTGCTGCGCGTCCCGATCTCGCCGGCCATGGCCAGCGCCCAGTCGGCCCAGGGGTCGCCGGTGATCTCGCCGAGCTGGAGCGCGGCCGGCTCGCGTCTGAGCTGCGCAGGCGCCTCCGGCCTGATCACCGCCTCGGGATGGATCCAGAAGCGGTCGCCGCGCGCCAGGCCGCCGACCAACGCTGCCCCGCGCGCGAGCGCGCCGGCGAGCTCGTCGTTGCCGAGAACCCGGATGGGCGCCCTTTCCGCGCGGACGGCGGAGATGCCCTGCGACCGCGAAAGCGCGCGCTCCCCGGCAGTGCCTTGCCAGCGCTGCCCCTCGACCACGGCGGCGACGCGGCCGGCCTGGATGGCGAAACGCTGCCCCTCGTGCCCCGGCACTGCCGCGCGCGCGGCGAACCGGCTGATCATCTCCCGCCAGCGGGTGGCGGCCCCGATCTCGGCGCGCGCCAGCATTCCGTCGGGCAGGACCACGAAGATGGCCGGTTGCGCCGAGGCGACATTTGCGGCAGGCGCGGGCGGCAGCGGCAGGCGGGCGCGCGGGTCTTGACGCAGCGAGCGCGCCTCCCTCTCCTCGCTCAGCGCGACGCGGCGGAGCGGCGCGAAAGGCAAGAGTCGCTTGGCCGCATTCTCCACTGCCGGCGCCGAGACCTGGCGGATGCGGAACTGCTCCAGCGCGCGCGCCACCTTGGCGACGTCGACGGCGACGACCTCGCCGCTCCCGCGCACGAGGTAGGCTCTCGGCTCGCTGCCGCGGTGATCGATCCGCGTCCGGTTGCTCTCGGGAACGACGGCCGCCTCGATGGCCTGGCGCACCCGGTCGTCGCTCTGCAGCGCGAACTGGCCGACCTGCGAGACGACGACGACCTGCTCCTTGCCCTCGACGATGACGTACTCCAGCCGGCGCAGATCGAACTGGTGGACCTGCAGCCGCTGCCGCGTCGACTGGACGATGGCCTCGGCCATGTCGGCGGGCGGGGCGCGCCGATCGGTGTGGCCGGCGAAGAAGCGCTCCACCCAGACATGGCTGGGCAGATCGCACTCGAAGATGCCGGCGATGTGGTCGGCGAACTCCTCGGCGTCGACCAGCGAGGGCGGCTCCTCCCAGCGGTCCAGCGCCCGCCAGAGGATCTGCTCCAGCGAAGGGCCGCTCGTCGCCATGGCGCTCTCCGACATTCTCTCTCCCGCGCCGCTAGCGGCTGTGCGTGAGCTTCTGCACGGCGAGCTCGACGGTCTCGGTGGCGACCTCGTGGCTGTTGGCATCGTGGTCGCTGTGCTCCCAGCGGACGATGTTGGCTCCGACGAAGTCCCAGCGGTCGACCTCGGTCTTGCCGTCGGCCGCCAGCGCGACGATGGCTCCGTTGCGGCGGTTGATCGCCTTGCTGCTGCCGTTGGTGATCTCGTCGAACCACTTGTGCATGGCCGGATCGGAGACGTGGCCCTGGGTGAGGATGACGTTGCTGTGGCTGGTCGGGCCGAGCAGCTTGTGGACCTGCTCGTTCAGGCCGCCCTCGCGGTACTCGAAGACCTGGGTTTCACTCTTGAGGCCGACGCATCTGCTGAAGGTGTTGTCGCCCTGCATGCCGTCGATCTCGATCTTGAAGAACGCGACCAGGCTGGGATCTTTGCGCGCTCCGGTCTTCCCTTGCATGGCGATCCTTTCACAGCCCCGCGGCAGCGGCTGCGGCCGGAACTGGCTCGGCGGTCTCGACGCGCTCTCGCGTCCACTGGTGGATGCGGACGATGATGAACTCGGCCGGCTTCACCGGCGAGATGCCGATCTCGCAGACCAGCTCGCCCACGTCGCGCGCCTCGGGAGGGTTCGTCTCCTCGTCGCACTTGACGTAGAAGGCCTCTTCCTGCGAGTCGCCCACCAGGGCGCCCTTGTGCCAGAGCTCGTCGAGGAAGACGTTGCAGGAGCGGGCGATCTTCTTCCAGAGCGACGGCTCGTTGGGCTCGAACACCACCCACTGGGCGAACTTCTCCACGCTCTTGCGGATGAGGATGAAGAGCCGGCGCACGTTGATCTGCATGAAGGCCTGATCGCTGCTGAGCGTGCGCGCTCCCCAGATGCGGATGCCGCGGCCGGGGAAAGCGGAGAGCGTATTGACGCGGTGGTCGAAGCAGACGTCGCGGTCGCGCTTGCGCACCCGCTGCGCCACGTCGACCACGCCGGCGACGGGCTGGTTGGCGGGAGCGCGGTGCACCCCCTCGCTGCGATCGCTGCGGGCGATGGCGCCGGCGATGTGTCCCGAGGGAGGAACCGGCACGCTCCCGTCCTCGCCGCGGCGCACCCGGACCCAGGGGAAATAGAAGGCGGCGTGCGAGGTGTCGAAGCGGCCGCGCCACTCGATCGCCTCCTTCATGTCCTGGCCGGGGAGCGAGTCGAGCAGGCAGAACCGGTCGTGCATCTTCTCGCAGTGCTCGACGAGCGCGCGCTGCACGGCGAGGACGTGGTCGGCCTGGGGAAAGCCGGCCGACTTGCGGTAGTGGGTCATCAGATCGGGCGCGACCACCAGGTCGACGTCGTCGAGCTTTTCCAGGACTTGAATTCCGCGCGGCGCCGTGCCCTGCAGTCCGATGAAGTCGTCCGGCGTGGGATCGAGCCCGCCCTCGGGCGCGACGTTGATCAGGTACGCGCTCTTGCCGCCATTGTCGAAGAAGCCGCGCAGCGCCGCCGTCAGGTAGCCGTCGGCCGCGCCGAACGTCTTCTCGTACTGCTCGAAGGAGCCGACGCGGATCGGCTCGTTGGCGGGCCCTCTCTCGGTCACGCCGAGGAACGCGGTGACGCCCGTCTCCACCGCGGTGAGCGGGACGAAGCGATCGGCCGCCGACTCGACGTGGACGCCGGGCGATTTGTAGAGGCTGCTCATGGGCCCTCAGCGCTGCTTGGAGCTCTCGTTGATGCGCTTGTTGATCGCCGAGATCTCCTTGATCCACATGTGGCGTTCCTGGTGCTCCATCTCGAGGATGTCGTCCATTCCCCAGTGAAAGTGATACGCGATGTACGCTACCTCGCCGGAGAGCTTGTCCAACGGGTAGCTTACGATTCCCCCAATGCAGTGGCTCCCGTCCCGATGTCGACCTGGAATTCCTGGCCGCAGCTGGGGCATTTGGCGCCGACGTTGGCGGTGCCGCTCTCGTTGATCTGCCGGTAGAACTCCTGCAGGTAGGAGAGGTCGGCGGAGAAGAGCGATTCGATGGTGCCGGGGGTGACCTCGCCTTCCTTGATCTCGCCCAATTTCGCGATCACCCGGGAGAGCAGGATGATCACCAGATAGGCTCGGTTGTTCTTCACCCGGAAATCTTGAAGAGGGATGATCTCGTCCTTGGCAGTGGCCAGCCGCATCACGCCCTTGCGATGGACGTTGCCCTGCTCGTCGACGTAGCCCTTGGGAAGGGTGAACTCGAACTGTGTCTTGAACGCGGGCACCGCAAGGCACGAAGTCTACGCCGGCTTGTAGATCAGCTTCTCGACGTTGATGATGACGGTCTCGGTGGCGTGGCCCGACGTCCCGGCGTTGAGCGCGCCCAGGCTCCAGGAGGTGGGCAGACAATTGTAGAGCTGGTACTCGCCCATCGACTTCCCCGAGCGATCCACCAGGCCGATGGAGATCGTCTTTCGCTCGTTGAACCCCTTCTTGATCCGGTCGCGCCATTTGTAGATCTCGTCGGTCACCGACACGTCCTTGGTGACGGTGACGTCGAAGGGCCCGAGGCGCGCGGCCTGCAATCCCCTCTCGAACCGGTCGCCGTAGCGGTATTCGGCAACCTCCACCGACTGGTGCAGTCCGTCGATCTTGTGGACGTGATTCTCGGTCACGCCATCGATGCTGAAAGTGAATTGGTTCACGTGCAGGAATTCCACTCTACCGGTAGGCATGGTCTTGTCTCCCTCTTCGCGCGGCGGCGCGCTAAACCTTCTGCACCGTGAAGCTCTCACAGACGAACGTGGCGGATTCGGTGGCGAGCTCGGTGGAGCGCGCGTCGAAAGACGATGACTTGTACTCCTTCATCCACGCCTCGTAGAAGGTGATCTCCATCGCCACTTTGGAGGCGCTGTCGTCGAGGATCTGCACGGCGAGCGGCGCGCGCGACACCTGCGCGCCCTGGGCGTCCTGGACCTGTTTCCAGATCTTGGCGAGCGCGCCGTCGCCAGAGTGGTATCGCTCGATGGTGATCGGCTGCATCCGGGTCAGGCCCGGGCGATTGCCCACCAGGCCGGCCTGGTGGTCGCCGGTCGTGGACTTGATCATCTCCGTCTCGTCGCCGATCCCTTCGATCTTGAAGACGTAGTCGATCTTGGCCGCGCCGTACTCGACCTTGAAATGAGATCCAAGACTCGGGTCCTTGCCGGCGTTCTTGGTATTTGCATAGCCATGTGGATCTGCCATCTGGTTCTTCCTCCATCTGGTGAAGCCCCACTCCGGGGGCCAGGTTTTCGTTCGATCTCCGGACCGGCGTTCATCGCCCCCGGAACTTCCGTCGCGAGAATCCTTCGCCCGGAAGGTCGAGCAGGAGGGAGGCCCCGGGCGAGGCCTCCCTCCCCCCCTCCCTGCTTACTTCGCCTGTCCCGCCATCTGGCCGATGCGGAAGATGACGAACTCCGCCGGCTTCACCGGGGCGATGCCGATCTCGCAGACCATCTGGCCTGCGTCCACCACCTCGGGCGGGTTGGTCTCGGAGTCGCACTTGACGTAGAAGGCCTCCTCCGGAGTCTTCCCCATCAAGGCGCCCGAGTTGTAGACCCTGAGGAGGAACGCCGTGATGTTGCGGCTCACGCGCTTCCAGAGGGTCTCGTCGTTGGGCTCGAACACCACCCACTGCGTGCCGATCTCGATCGACTGCTCGATCATCAGGAACAGGCGGCGCACGTTGATGTACCGCCACGACGGATCGCTGGAGACTGTCCGGGCCCCCCAGACGCGGATGCCGCGGTCGCCCAGGTTCCTGATGCAGTTGATCCCGCGCGGGTTCAAGAAGTCCTGCTCAGGGCGCGAGATGGTGTACTTGAGACCGAGCGCTCCGCGGACGATCTCGTTCGCGGGAGCCTTGTGCACGCCGCGCTCGCTGTCTGAACGGGCGTAGATGCCGGCCATGTGGCCCGAGGGCGGGACGTAGATGTTTCCCTTTTCGGGGTCGTACACCTGGATCCAGGGGAAATAGACCGCTGCGTACTGCGAGTCGCGCGGCTTGGGCATCTTTGCGATGCCATCCTTGCCCAGCTCCTCCGCCGAGTCGAGGATCGCGAAGCGGTACTTGTTGTTCTCGCAGTGCGAGATCACCGCATCCTGGATCGCCGGATCGCTCTGGCCCGGGGCTGCGACCAGGGAAATCTCGGGGATGTCGTTGAAGACGTTGAGGCCCGTGCGGCGTCCTGGGCCTTCGTCCTTGCCGATGAACAGCGCCGGGCTCGTCGCGGCCGGAGCCGGTACAGACGGGGCAGGAGCGGCGACTGCCGGAGCGGGCTTGCCCGTCTCCGCTGCCTTCTTTGCCTCGGCTTCCTTCTTCTCCGCCTCCTTGGCAGCTTGCTCCGCGGTGACGGTCCTGGTGGAGACGTTGCAGACGAAGGCCTTGGTGCCGCCGTTGTTGAAGAACCCGTAGACGGCGTGCGCAAGATAGGTCGAGTGGGTGAAGTCACCGAAGGTCCGGGTGTACTGCGCCCAGTTGGTGATCAGCACCGCTTCGTTGGTGGGTCCGACGATGGACTCGCCGATGAATGCCGCGGTCGAAGTGCCCACTGCTTCGATGGGCTTCGAGCCGCGGTCGACCTCCTCGATGTACACGCCAGGGGACAGATAAGACGTTGCCATTTACTACTCCTCTACCGTTCGGTGGTTGGAGACCGCACAAGGGAGGCGGCCTCGCGTGGGAGATTGCCTTTGCTTCCTCTTCCTGATGACCACATGACGAACGCCCTCTCGATGCACTGCTGCCAAGGCGGTTACTTGCGAGGCGGAGCCACGATCCTCGGTGGCTTCGCCTCCACCCCGAGCTCCTTGGCGCTGACGCTGCCCGGGGGTGGACGGAGCTGATCGAAAACGTCGATGTGCCGCTGCTTGACGCGCTTGGTGCGGCCCACTTCCTTGCCGGAGTAGAGGCGCGCGTCGGCCTTGTAGCCGACCGCGACGCGCGGCCCGGCGCCGAATCCGCCGAAGACGGTGGAGCAGGTCTCGAGCGTGAAGCCGGGATCGTGCGTGATGCCGACGAAATCCCCTTTGGGGAAGGAGTCGCCCGCCAGGTCCTCGCCTTCGAGCCGCGAATGATCGAGCAAGGCCCGCATGCCAAGAGCGAGGATCTCCTGCTCATCCGCCAGATCCTCGGCGCTGGCAGTGAGGAGGTAATGCAGGCCGAGCTCCAGCGGGCGGCCATAGCGGATGAGCACGGTCTCGCCCTTCTCGTCGGTGACCTCTTCTTCGAGGTTCCAGCTCTCGTTCTGGCGGACGTCGACGGTGGGGCGCAGCTCGTAGAGGTAGAGCACCAGGCAGGGCGAGCTCTTGCGGAGGAACTCCGTCGTGGGCGCGGCGAGAAATGCCTTCGCCTTGGCGCGCGCCTGCTGCAGCTCGGCGCGCAGCACCCCGAGAAGGCTCTGGCTCACGTCGCGGATGACCTGGTGCTTGGGCATGAAGACGGTCCGCTACCTTGAGGAGTAATTCTCCCGAAGGACTGTCCAGAGGTGAGGGGGCGCAGCCATTTTGGGAGAACGCCGGATGAAGTCAAGCAGCGCACATCCGGAATTCGACAGTGCGGCGCGGCCGGTCGAAAAAGTCCTGTAAATTTCACGACTCACGTTCCCCCCTGCCGTGTCGTCAGCCGCTTACATTTCCGTCGTCGTCCTTTTTGCCGGCGTCGTCGGCCTTCTTTTTCGCCTGGTCCGCAATTCCCGCTGCGCCTTGCGCCTGGTCTGCGATTCCCGCCGCGCCTCCGGCTGCGCCTTGCGCCTGATCTGCAACTCCGGGAGATCCAGCTGCGCCCTTCGTTTGTTCCGCGGCTCCCCCTGAAGCTGTTTGCGGGTCTGCTGCTGCTCCGCCTGCAGCCGCACCGCTCGCTGCTCCCGCAGGCGCGCTCGCGGCGCCGCTGGTCGGTCCGCCTTGCGCCGGCGCCTTTTTCGGCTCCTCCTTCGGTGGCTCCTTCTTCCCGGAGGCCGCCTGCGAGCTCTCTTGCGATCGCTGCGCCGAGGAGCTGGCGCTCGACGATGCCGCGGCAGTCGCTGCCGCAGAATTCTGCGCCGCCCCCGCGTTCTTTTGCGCGCCCGCGGCGTCGCCGTTGCGCGCGCTGTCGACAGCGCTCTGGGCCTTGTCCGCCGTCTCCGCGGCTTTCTTCGCCGCTTTTTCAAATTCCCCGATGGCGCCGAGAGCCGAGCGGCGCACGTTCTCGTCGTCCGGCACCTTGCACGCGCCGGTCGCGGTGCTCCTGGCCTGCGCCGATCCGGCGGTTGCCGAAGCCGCCGCACCCGTCGCGCTTTGCGTCGCCGAGTCGGCCGCCCTGGCATTCTCGACCGTGCCGGCGCGCGAGGGCAGCGCGGCGAAGAGCGCAGCGTTCTTCTCCATCTGCTGCCGTGCCCTGGCCAGCTCCTGCCCGGCGCGCTTTGTCGCGGCCTCGGCCGCAGCGGTGAGCTTCTCCGCCTCGATCTCGACCTGCTTCTCGTGTTTGCGCACGGTCTCGCGCGCCTTCTCCACGGCCTTGTCGCCCTCGTCGTAAGAGCTCTTCAATTGCTCGAAGGCGCTCTCGATCTGCTCTCCTACCTCGGGGATCCGGCGAACGAGGCCGCGCAGATCCGCCCGCTTCTTCTGCGCCCCCTCGTACGCCGCCTTCGCCTGCGCCTGGGCCGCCTGCACTTGATCGACGGCGCCTCGCGCCTGCGAGAGGAACACCTCGGCGCTCTTGCCGATGGCGGTGTCGCTCTTCTTCAGCGTCTCGCCGAGCGGGCCCTGCATCTTCTCGCCCGCCGCGTGCAGCTCTTTGTACTGATCCTTGAGCTGCTTGAGGAACTGCTTGGTCTGTTCCTCGTGCTTCTCCTTCCCCTGGTCGTGCTCCTGCGAGAGACGGTCGTGCTCCTTCCCGGCGCTCTGCGCATGTTCGTCGGCCTTGCGAACCGGGTTGTTCTGCACCTCGTTGGAAGCAGCCACGCTGGAGTCGGCGCTCTGGCCGGCCGCCTCGGTGCCCATCGCGAGGTGCGTGAGCATCTCGCCGCCGACCCTGGTAGCCTCGCCCTTGAAGTCCTCCCACAGCTTGTTCAGTTCCTCCTTCGCCGCGGCGAGCGCGTCCTGCATGATCTGCTTGAGCTGCTTGGTCGCCTCTGCCTCGCTCGCGCTCTCGGCCTCCTTCAGGTCCCACGATTGCGTGGCGGTCTCGAGCGACTTCGCCAGCACCTTCTCGGCGCCCTTGAGGACCTCGTCCTCGATCTTCTTCAGCAGGCGATCGATGGCTGCGGAGATCTTCTTCTTCATCTCCTCCGCGATCTTCTCCAGATCTTTCTTGGCCTCGTCCCAAAGTTTGGCGAAGAGCTGCGCCGCCTGTGACTGCGCCGACTTCGCCTCGGCGAGGTTGTCCTTCTTCGCCTCCGCGAGCGCCTCGTTCGCGTGCGCGAGGAGCTCGTTGGCGGAGTCGAGCGCGGCCTTGGCCTGATCGACCAGCGGCCGCCCGAGCTTTTCAGCCCGCCCCGGAGCCTTTTCTTCGAGCCGCGCGAGATTCTCGGCGGATTCCCCCCAGGCGTCCTGGCACTGCTTGACGAGCGCGGTCGTCTCCTCGACCGAGTTCTCGCAGGCCCTCGGGTCGCGCTTGAGCGCCGCTTCGGCGGCCGCCTTTCCCTTCTCGACCAGACCGTCGAGCGACTTGAGCGCGGTCTCCACTTTCGCCTTGGTGCTGCCGACGAGATCATCGATGGCGGCCTGCGCGGCGCCGCTCTTCTCTTCGAAATCCTTCTTGACCTGGTCGAGGCCGCTCTCCGCTTGCTGCGCGAGATCGTCGGCCTGCTTCTTCGCATCGGCGAGCATCGACTGGCCGACCTCGCCGGCCTGGTCGAGGAGCTCGGTGAATCTGTCGAGAGCACCGTTCTTGCCGCCGCCCCGCGGAATCAACGCCTGGACCTTGTCGACGATGACCCGGATGATCTTCCGCACGTCTTCGGGGACGTCCTTCGCGGCCTGGTCGGCCTTCTGGTAGAAATCGTCCGCCGCCTTCTGCGCTTCGCCGAAGAGCCTTTCGGCCTCCTCGCGGTCCTGCGTCGCTCCGTCGAGGTCGCGGGCCTCGAGCTTCTTCAGGCCATCCTGCACCTTCTTGACGCACGCGCCGCCCTTCTTGCAGGCGAGCTCGCCGGCGTCCTTCGCGGCCCGGGCTTCTTCGATCACCTTCCTGATCTGGTCGAAGTCTGCCTTGTACTGGTCGTACTTCGCCTTGTACTCCTTGGCCTTGCCTTCGACCTCGACGGCGAATTCCTTCGCCTGCTGCGCGAGGTGTCCGAGCTTCTGCTCGATGGCGCCCAGCGTCTTGCCCAGAGTCGACTCGCCGTGGCCCATCAGGGCCTTGAGCTGCTCGAGCAGGTGCTGCAGCGCGGCCTTCACGCTTTCGGGGAGCTTCTCGTAAGCCTCTTGCGCTTTCTGGTAGCAAGCCTCGGCGTCCTTCTGCGCTGCCTCGAGCTTCGCCTGCGCTTCCTCGCCGTCCTTTTTCGCCGGCTCCCAGTCGCGCTTCTCCACCTTCTGCAGCGCCTCGCCGCACTTCGCGACCCCTTCCTTCCCCTCGCCCCAGGCTTTCTCCCCGAGCGACACGGTCTCCTTCGCCGACTGGTAGAACTCTTTCAGCTGCTCGAACTGCTTCTTGTACTTGTCGACCTCGGCCCTCACTTGCTGGAGGATCTTGTTGCCCTTCTCGTAGACGGCCTTCGCCTCGGCGGCGAGCTTGCCGACCTTGGCCCGCACCGCCTCGATGAATTTCCCTAACGACGACTCGCCCTGCGGGAGCATGGCGGCGATGTTGTCGAGGATGGTCTGCAGCGTGCTGCGGACGCCGTCGGGAAGATCGCTCTCGACCTCTTTCAGCTTGTCGATGCAGAGCTGCGCCTCGCTCTTCGCCGTCTCGAAATTCTTCTGCGCCGGCTCGACTTCCTTCTCCGCCTCGTCCCATTTCTTCTCTTTGAGAAGCTTGATGCCCTTGCCGATCCCCTCGAAGACTGCCCGGCCCGCCTTGAACGCCTTCTCGCCGTGCTCCTTGATGTAGAGGCCAGCCTTGATCCATTTGCCGCCGTACTCGTCGATCTTGTCCTCGATCTGCTTCTTCAGCTGGTCGCACGTCTGCTTGTAGTTCTGGATCTTGCCCCTGGTCTGCCCGATCAGGGCGACAGCCTGGTCGACGTCGACGCCGAGCGTGTCCTTGACCTGCTTCTTGATCGTCTCCCGCGCATTCTTCACCGCGTCGTTGGCTTGAGCGATCCCGGTCTGCGCCTCCTTGATCGCCTTGGTCGCTTGATCGATCCCGTGCTGCGCGCCGGAAGCGATGGCCCCGGAGATCGACTGCCCGGCCGCGTCACCCGAGCCCTGCACGGAAGTGACCACCTGCTCGAGCAGTCCGCGGAGCGCATCGACCAGCGGGCCGGCCGCAGCGGTCGCCTGGGCCGCGCACATCTCGACGGCGGTCTGGCCGCTCTTGACGCCGGCCTGCGCCATCGCCAGGCCGGCCTTGCCGATGTTGAGGGCGATGTCGGCGGCGGCGAGAAGCCCGATCTTGATCCCCTGCACGGCGCCGGAGAGCGGCGCGTCCACCGCGCCTGTGGTGTGCAGCGCATCGAGCACCGCGGCTTTCACCGCATCGAAAGCGTCGCTCGCATGCTGGATGCCCCGATCGGCGATCTCGGTGACTCCTGCTGCGGCTTCCTGCGCCTTCTTCAGCGCACCGCGAGCCATCTCGCTCTTGGCGGCGGCGGTCTCCTGCCCGGCCTCCCCCACTTTCGACTTCGCCTTGGCGACGTAATCGCCCAAGCCCTTGAGCCTGGCCTCCGCCTGCTTGAGCGCGGTCTGCGCGACCTCCGCGTTGCCCTGCTTGACCTGCGCGAGCGCCTCCTTCACCTGGTCCAGCACCTGCCGGGCCGAGACGATGGCCTGATTGGCGCTGTTCGCCGCTTCCCGCGCTGCCTTGAGCCTGAAGGCGGCGAGGTCCGCGATCTGCTGCGCCTTCTGCGCCGCTTGCTGCACCGACTGGGCGGACCTGGTCAGGTTCTTGACCGGAGTCTGCCCCTTCTTGATGGCATAGCGCCGGGCGCGAAACTCCGTCGCATAGCCGGTGTCGACGAAGAACACATGGTCGGTGGAGACGACGTAGTACTGCCCGTCGACGCGCTTGCCGGCCTTCTCCACTTCCACGACCGATCCGGCGCGGATGGCCGGGTCGCCGGTGACGCGCGCCTCCGCGTGGACGAAGACGCCGGCGCGCTTGTTGTACTCGCTCTTGGCGACGGCCTCGAGAATGTTCTTCTGGGCGGTGGCGAGCGGATAGACCGCCTCGATGTCGCCGAACATCTTCTTCACCAGCTGCTCGCCGGTCTCGGTGCCGCCCTGCTTGCCGTACTCGTCGCCCGACTTCGCGGTGCTGGGGATCTCCTTCTTCTTCTCGACGTCCCAGCCGGTGGTGGTGATCTTCGAGACCTGATCGAAGGTGTTCACCTCCTGGATGAACCGGCCGATGTTCTCGCGCCAGACGAGGCGCGCGGCGGGCGGGTCGCCGATCTTCGGTTTCTTGAAGAGCAGCTTCTTGCCGTCGACGTAGACGCGGAAGCCCGCGACCGCTGCCCGCTGCAGGAGGAAGTCGTAGTCGGAGAGGTTGTTCTGGATGACGAAGTCGTGGACGACCTTGCTGTCCTCGACGTCGGCGGAGAGACCGTGCCGCTGGGCGACGCGGCGGGCGAGATCCGAGTCCTTCACGTCCTTGTACGTCTGGGTGACGGTGCCCTTGTCGAAGTTGTGGCCCTTGTCGACGCCGGAGGCGACCAGGCGCGAGGGGCCGTCGGAGGTGAGCACGATCTCGAGATTCGAGACCTCGCCCTTGCAGACGCTCTTGAGCTTGCCCTGGTAGCCGAGCTTGATCTCGATCTGCGTGCCCGGCTTGAACTTGTTCTTCTGCGTCCACTTGCGGCCGACGTCGCTCAGGTGCAGCCAGAAGCGGCTCGCCCGGTCCATGTCGTCGGTGACGCGGATGCCGATCACCGAGGCGGCCAGCTCGGGGTCGGCCGCGCTCCCGTCGACGAGCAGCTGGAAATGCGGGACGAGGCGCTTGTCGTCTGCGGCCAAGAATGCTCCCTGCGGCTTGCCTGTCAGGGGGAGACGACAGACCTGGGACTGCCGTAGTTTCCGGCAAGGGAGGGGGGGAAGCAAGGGGGGAGCTGCTAGACTGGCGCGCCGTGGAAGCGGATTCGAAGTTGCCCAAGCCCCCGCGGTTGCCGCAGCGCGCGGCGATCTACATCGCGCCCGACGGCCGGGTGCATTTCGGCGCGCTCCTCTCCGACCTGGTGCCGGTGGCGCGGGCGCTGGGGGCGCAGATCGACGACAAGAAGTCGGACGAGAAGCAATGCTCCGCGGCCTCGTAGTCGCCATCCGCCGTTTCTTTTCACGGCGGCGAGGGCGCAAGCTGCTCAAAGCGCGGCTGCCGCGCGGGCTGCCGGCGGATGCTCCGGCGCTGCGCCTCGCGCTGCGCGTGCCCTTCGATCCACCGCCCGGCGAGTTCTGGACCGCTCCTCTCCCGGGCGCCGCGGCCGCGCGGCTCTTGCGTCTCTCGGCCCTCCCGCCGCCGCACCGGCCGCTGCAGATCGTCCGGCCGGACAACTTCCGGGTCGACCCGGCCACCCTCCAGATTGCCAACGAAGGCATCTTGCCGCTCGAGCCGCGCGACACCAGCTATCGCTGGATCCACCCTGACTTCCGCCGCCGGCACCTCGACACGCCCTGGATGGCGCAGGACCGCATCGACTTCCTCGCGCCCCAGAAAGTGGAGTGGTTCGCGCTCTGGTGGTTCGAAGGCTTCGACCACCGCCCCGGAGCGAGGGGCCCGCGCAGCTACCAGATCAAGAAGGAGATCGAGTGGGAGATGCAGCGGGTGAAGGAGCAGATGCTCATCCGCCGCGACACCAGCAAAGACGAGCGGCCGCCGGCCGCAGGGACGTTCTCGCGCAGCCAGATTGGCCAGCCGATCGCCTCCTTCGAGGCGCAGCCCGATCTCTCTTCGCACTTGCCCGAGAAACCCTGGATCGATCCCGCCCAGCTCGCCCGCGAGCCTCCGCCGGAGATCCCCACCCGCGAGGCCTTCCTGCAGCGGCGCACGCTGCTCGACGCGCTGGAAGAGCGTTGATCCACGCCCGCGGCGCTGAGATCAATGCAGGCCAATGAGCATCCCTGCCTGCCGTGCTCCTGCTCGTGCTCCTTTTCCAGCTCGGGGCTCGTTCGCGTTCAGTGCTCGGGGCTCGTTCGCGCCTGATGGCATCCGTTCTACACAGCGCGTCCGAACGAGAACAAGCACGAGCTCGAGCTCGACCTCGAGGACGAAAAGGAGCACGAGCTCGAGCTCGATGTCGAGCACGAAAAGAAGCACGAGCACAAGCTCGGCTTTGGCGCGGAGAGATCAGTCTTCCGCTTCGTCGTCCGCCGCCGCCACCGTCGACTCGAACTTGAACTCCGTCATCCCCAGCGTGACGATGTCGCCGTTGCGGAGGAACCGGCGCGGGGTCTTCTTGCCGTTGACCAGCACGCCGTTCTTCGAGCCCATGTCGACGATCTCGAACTTGTTGCCGTCGATGGCCACGCCGGCGTGCTTGCCGGAGACGGCGCCATCGAGGATGCGGATGCTGTTCTCCGGCCCGCTTCCCATGCTGACCACCTTGCCGACCAGCGGATAGACCTTCCCTTTGGCGGCGCCCTTCTGCACGGTCATCCGCGCCTTGGCCGACTTGAGGCAGAAGAGGCAGACCTCCCACTCCGGCATCTGCGTGCGCTTGCACGCCGGGCAGAAGCGCACCGGCGGCGGCTTGGGCCGCGTGACCAGGTAGACGACCGCGCCGAGGACGAGCACGAGCAAGATGGAGCCGAAGATCACCGCGACCCTGATCCAGTCGGTGAAATTCGGCGTGCGCACCATGAGCGAGGACTTGAGCAGGACGCCGGTCTCGTTCTCCATCGCGATTTCGATCTTGTGGTCCTTGCCGTCGTGTTCGAGCTGCGTCTTCCAGGAGATGACGTAAACCTTGTTGATGAAGTCCTTGATGACGGTCAGGGCCTTGTTGATGTCGTCGACCTGCGCTGCGGCCTTGTAGATGCCGTTCGTCTTGCGGGAGAGCTGCTCGAGGTTGACGAGCGAATCCTGCTCCAGCTCGGAGTGGCCGATGGCGTAGATGGGCACGCGCCGTTTGAGCGCGTCGCTGATCACCTTCTCCACGTCGGTGGCGCTGCCGTTGTCGCGTCCGTCGGAGATAAGCAGGATGGCCCTCGCGGCGGGGAGCAGCGTCTTGGATTCGCCGCCCTTGGCCGTCGCGGCGAAGAGCGAGAGAGCCTGCTCGAGCCCGTCGTAGAGCATGGCGGACTTGCCGGTGAAGGTGATCTTGGCTGCCTTGCCCGCCACCTCTCCCTTGTCCTCGGCGAAAGGCGCCACCGTCTCGGCGGAGTCCGAATAGTCGACCACCGCCACCTGGTCCTTCTCGCCCAGGCTGGTGGCGAAGGCGGCCACCGCTTTCTTGATCTGCTCCTCGATGGCCATCATCGCGCCCGAGGCCTGCACGACGATGACGATCGAAACTCCGGTCCCCGCTGCCTCGAGCGTCTCGACCTTCTCGATCTTCGAGCTGTCGCTGTTCCCTCCTTCGTAGACCCGGAAGAGCTCCTGCGGCACACCGGGGATGAGCGACCCCGAGGCGTTGACCACGCTCACGTAGGCGCGCGCCTTGAGCGCGTTGGGCCAATGGCCGCGGATCATCTCCACCTGCTGGATGGAGAGCTGCAACCCCGCGGCCCAGGCCAAGGAAGGCAGCAGCAGCGCCGCCGCGAGGATCCTGCCCGGATGCTTGGTCACGGTCGTCCCTACTCGCGCTTCTCGCGCATCGCGCGGCACTTGAACTCGAACTCGATGTCGCCCAGCTTGATGATGTCGTTGTCGATCAAGTCGTGCTTCTGGACGCGCTCGTCGTTGACGGAGCAGCCGTTCGAGGAATCGAGATCGGCGATCTGGAACTCGCCGCCCTCGTAACGGATGGTGGCGTGCTTGCGCGAGATCTTCTTGTCGGTGAGGACGATGTCGCAGTCGGCGGCAGTGCCGATGACGTTCTTGCCCACCCGCAGGCGGAAGTCCTCGCCTTTGTGCTGGCCGTTCAGCGCCACCATCCAGCCGCACACTTCCCGGCTCTTGTCGTTCGAGCCGCGGCCCTTCTCGCCGCCAATCTGGCCGAGGTCGAGCATGGCGGTGCCCAGCCCCACCACCGGCGCGCTCGGCATCATCATCGCCTGCTGCATTTCCTGGCAGTAGGGGCAGACGTCCCAGCTGGCGTGCATCACGTGCCCGTTCGGGCAGACCTTGCCCTTCGCCTGCGGCTCGCGCTTGAGGAAAGGCATCAGGCGGTCGAAGATCTGCAGGAACACGGCGCGCTCCCCTAGGCCGGTTGGTAGAACCAGAGCTGGAACATGTTGATGTCGCGCTCGGCCGAGACGGCCTTGGCCGACATCTCCACGCTGTCGTTGGTGATGAAGGTGCCGGGGACGAGGAAGTAGTGGTTGCGCCAGCGGTGCTTGCGGTCGGCCTCGGTGACCTTCCACTGGCCCACCTTCTTGCCGTCGACGCTGACGTCGCAGATCTGCTCGCCGAGGATGGCGTCGAAGCGCTTGATGATGATCAGGTCCTTGCCGGGCTTGAGGTTGTGCACCTGCCACTTCGCCTCGCCGCCGATATAGGCGACGCCCGAGTCGGAGACCGATTCCTTGTCGGGATAGGTGAAGGTCTGCCGGCTCTTCCACATGTCCTTCTGGCCCTCGATGCGGAACTTGTGCGCCTTCTCGCTCTCGTCGTTGACCAATTGTAGATGGTCGACGCGGACGAAGTTCGAGCCGTCGATGTTGAGCTCCTCGGGGAACTCCTTGGAGCGGAAGACGATGTCCTTCCAGCTGGTCTGCTCGCCCTTGAGCTCCTTCTTGGCGGAGGGCGCGAGCTTCTCCTTCACCACGGGCGTGAGCGCCTGATTGGAGGCGTTGAGGAATCGGGCGATGCCCAGGCAGCCGTCGGGATCGCGCGGCCGGTCGCGGACGACCTTGGTGAGCGCCTCGAGCGACTTCTTGTACTCGGCGAAGCCCTTGCGCGCGGCGATCTGGGGGAAGTCCTTCTCGATCGCATCCACCATCTCGCGCTCGAGCTCGACCACGCCGAGCAGCACGTCGGCCAGGTTGAAGGGCCCGACGCTGTTCGAGCTGGTCAACATCTCGGCGGCGAGTACGGCGTTGCGCAGGTAGTTGGCGGGCACGACGCCGATCTTGCAGAGCAGCGAGGTGAGCGCGGCCTTCTCGGAGAGGCCGTTGGCCACCTCGACGCGCAGCTGCGGGGTGGCGTGGCTGCCGGCGGTTCCTGCCAAAGGGACGTAGCGCAGATCGATCTCGCCTGGCCCGGGCACGCGCGAATCGAGCGCGTCGCGGATCTCGCGCACGCCTTCCTCGAGGCGCACCCGGCCCAGCTCGATCGCCTCGACGCCGTCGGGCTCGCGGGCCATCACCTCGATCTTCACCTTCTCCTCGATCCGCCGGTGCCCCTTGAAGCGCGGGTTCTCCTTGTAGGCGATGAAGTCGGTGGGCTCCTCGAAGTACTTGATGGTCACGTAGACGGTCTGCGGGAGCTTGAGCTTGTCGGCCTCGATCACCTTCACCGCCGGATCGCGCAGGACCAGCTCGTTGCCCCGGCCGTCGATGCCGTAGCCCGGCGCCACCTCGAAGGAGAGATCGCCGCGGCCGCGCGCCTGCACCCGGAGGCCGCCGCCTTCGACCGGCACCACCCCGGGAGTGTGCAGCACGCGGTTGTGCAGGCGTCTTTTTTCTACGTGATACGCTTCGGCGGCGTTCCAGTCCTCGTCGGTCGTGAAGAAGCCTTCGAAGAAATTGATGCGCTTGAAGTTGGCCTGCTCCGGCATTGCATCCTCCGAACCGACCGCCCCTTGAGAAACAACCGATGGGGCGGTGTTGTCAAATCAAGACAGCTTCCTTCCCAGACCCAGTTTCTGCAGCTCTTCGTCCTGCACCGCGGGGACGTCCTCCTGCCCGCCGATGCGCGCGTCCACCCCGATATGGCCGGTCTTGCCGACGTGCAGGAACGGCACCGGCGGGAACGTCGGCTCCATCTCCTCGAAGACCAGCGCGTAGTGCGCGTGCGCCGGCTTTTCCGTCTCCACCAGCGCCTGCACGGTGCGGAGCTTCTCGCGCTCGATCTCGCTCTTCTTGTCGGGCAGCTCCACCGTGAAGCACTGGCTGATGAAGACCGGCGGCGAGAGCGTGGTGTCCTTGCCGATGGTGCTCGACCTGCCGATCACCATGCCGGGATAGGGCCATTCGCCTTCATGGATCTCCGCCTTGACGTCGGCGAAGAGGCGGAGCGCGAGCTTGAGCCCTTCGGCGGTGCCGCGCTTTCTGTACAATTCGGGGACGCGCAGGATGATCTCGCGCCGCTTCTCCTCGTCCCATCCCTCGAGCAGCGGCATCGCCAGCCAGGAGGCCAGCCAGGGCAGCCAGCGGGCTTCGGTGAGGCGCGGATCGAACAGCTCGTGGACGAACTCGAGGCTCTCCTCGATGCTCGAGGTCAGGTGCGCCGAGATGAGGAGCAATCGCTGGAGGAAGTCGGCGTTCTCCTCATCGGCGTCCTGATAGATGGCCGGCAGGTAGTTGATCCAGGGCCGGCTGGCGATCTCCACCCGGATGACGCGATCGTCGGAGAGCTCGTCGCCCGCTTCGGGAACCTGGCGCACCACCGTGAGCGCCTTCTCCTCGCTGTCGACGAGCTTGAACTCCACCGTCGCCTGGGCGCGCCTCTTGGCCAGGCGGCGGGCCTCCCCGAGCGGCAGCCGGAGCAGGGGAGGCGCGATCGGCGGAGTGGTGAATGCTTCGGCCATGGATTACCCGCGGTCGTAGATCTCGACGCCGATCAGGTTGGGCAGCTCGTCTTCGCTCAGCTTGAGCATCTCCACCCGCAGGCGCCGGCCTTCGTCGATGATGACGAGATCGGTGATGCGGTCGACGCCGTCGACCCCCTCGACCACGGGATAGAGATCGGCCTTGCCCACGGCGCGGCCGAAGGGCCAGCCGTCGCCTTTCGGTCCGCCGTGGAGCGGGTTCAAGAGGCGCTTCACCTTCTCCTTCACGTCGGCCTTGACGCGGTCGGCGGTGGCGCCTGGCTTCAAGGAGATGGTCAGCTCCAGCGAGAGCGGAACGAGCCTGGGCTTGCCGACGTTCACGCGGGCGGTGATGAGGCGGCGCTTGTCGATGTAGCTCGCCACTCGGTCGATCAAGTCGCGCGAGGGGACCGCGCGCGCGTCGCCGTCTTCCCTCTCCGCCTTGGGGACGAGCAGCAGCGAAATGCTGCCGTCGCTCCCCTGCACGCACTTGGCGCGCGCCACGCGGCGGCTGGCGGCGAGCGCGAGGCTCTCGTAGTCCTCGGCGGTGATGGCGCGGTCGCGGTTCTTGATCGCGTAGGTGCCGCGCCGCTTCGCTTCGTCGATGGTCTCGGCGTCGGCGCCGCCCTGGGCCGAGAACGGATTGGTCACGGCCTGCACGAAGGCGATGCTCTGCTTGAGCACGGTCAAGGTATTGCCGCCGACGTTGCCGGCGACGCCGCCGCCCACCCGATACTCGCACTTGACCGAATCGCGGCCCGACGGCGGCACCCAGCCCTTGCGGCCGTCGCCGAACGTGATCTCGCCCTTGATCGGATCGCAGAGGTAGTGGCGCGAGCCGGGCTGGCTGTCGAAGAAGTTCTCGACCTCGTGCCACCGCACCCAGGTGCCGGCGCCGTCGGGATCGGGCTTGATCGACTCGGGCCCTTCCTCCTCCTCGATGATCTTGCGGTCGGCTGGCGCGGGCGCGTCCGGCTCGAGGACCCAGACCGATGGTGCGGCGAGGATGGGCTTGTTGGCGAGCTCGAAGCTCTGGTCGATCGAGCCGTCGGAGGAGCCGACGACCTCCTCGAGCGTCACGCCGTTCAGCGCATCGACGGCGTTGACCAGCACGGCGCGCAACACCGGCGGCAGGTCGTAGCTGCCGCTCTCCAGCCGCGCCCGCAGCCAGAAGGCCTCGGTGTCGAAGACGTTGCGCTTTTCCAGATTGCGCGGGCCGCTGAAGGTAAGATAGCCCGACCGGGTGAAGCCGAACGTCTGGTCCTGCGGGAGCAGATCGGCCCAGCGGCCGCCCTCCCAGAATTCCCAGACCACGCGAGGGCCCTTCTGCGCGGCATCTTCCTCGGCCGCGCCGGGAGGCGGGCCGCCCAGCTGCTCGCCGCCGCCCACCGCGCTGTCGTCCAGCTCGAAGTAGACCGAGCAGGTGCGCTGGGGAAACTTCGCGTCGAAGCCGAGATAGAAGGCCGGCGACTCGTCCTGGTCGGGCAAAAACGGCTGGAAGTAGACGTAGGGGGTGTTCAGGTCGTCGGTGTGGTCGCGATACTGGAAGTCGTTGTAGCTCAGGCAGTGAGCGACCGGCTTCGGCTCGCGCACGTACTTGAAGACCAGCGACTTGAGACAGGGAGGTTGCAGCGGCCGGTCTTCCTTGAAGACCCAGTTGGCGCCCTGCAGCTCGTACGAGCCGGGCGCGCCGTAGTTGCCGGAGTTGATCCGCGCGCGGATCCAGAAGTTCTTCACTCCGCCGACCTCGGTCTCGATCAGGTCGGCGGGACGGTCGAAGCTGATGGCGCCGTTTCTGGTGAAGGCGCCCGTCGAGTCGAGGAAGTTGTACTGGCCCTGCGCCCCCGAGACTCCCATCGGCGAAGACTTGCCCAGCTCGGCCCACTTGCGGCCGTTCCAGTACTCGAAGGCGACGACGAGATCGGGGCTGCCCTCGGGAGAAGGCACGACCGACGGCTCGACCAGCTGCGCCTCGATGCGGATGCGCGCCTCGGGCGCGGCGAACAGCTGCTTGTGACCCAGGTACGCGGCGCAGTCGAACTTCGGTTCCTCGCCGAACGGGTGGAAGCTCTTTCCCTGGTCGACCGGCAGGAAGATGTAGTTGCCGATGTTGACGAAAGCGTTCTCTGGCGCCATGCCCTCGCCGAGGATCTCGACGCGCAACGAGACGCTGTCGAGCTGCACCGAGGCCGGGTCCTTCAAAGGCTCGGCGAGCTTGCCGCGGATCCAGAAGGTCTCCTGGCCGTTGACGAGCTGCTTCTCGATGCCGGGATGGCTGCCGAAGCTCAACCGGCGCGTGTCGCTCTCGGCGCGGTTGACGGTCATGTCGCGCCAGCGCTTGCCGTCGAAGTATTGCCATTCGGTGATGGTGGGGACGCGGGGCCCGCTCGAGCCGGGCATCGCCTCGAAGAAGAGGTCGACCGCCGCCTCTTCGTTGAAGGCGTTCAGGCGATCGTCGCCGAGGTAGAGGAACCGCTCCACCTCCTGCACGCCGGCGAAGAGGGCCTCCCGGGCGTCGCGGGATGCGAGCGCCTCGCTGTGGTCGGCGACGTTGGCGCGGTGGCTGCTGGCCGCGCGCACGACGTGGACGGGCAGAAGCGCGATGTCCCGCAGCGTCTCGAAGGTGACCGGATCGCCGCCGCCCGCCTGCAGCGTCGCGACCTGCGTGCCCTTCTTGACGACGAGCTCACCCTCGGTGCCCTCGGCGGGCGTGAGCTCCAAGACCGCGCGGGCCGGCTCGGGCGGCTTGAGGCGCACGCCGATGAGATCGAGGAAGGTGAGGAAGTTCTTCTCCGGCACCTTGTTGAGCCGGTAGATGACCATCTCGGTCATCCAGGCGTAGAGCTCGAGCAGGGTGATGCCGGGATCGGAAGCGTTGTGGTTGGTCCACTCCGGGCAATAGCGGGGGATCAGGCGCACCGCCTCGTCGACGATCTGCTTCCACGATCGATCGTCCAGATTCGGAACCGGCAGGGACATGGCGACCTCTAGCTGCCCGTCAGATAGAAGGGGAAGACCAGGTTGTGGATGCTGTTGGTGGCGCGGATCTCGAAGCGCACGTCGACGAGGATCCGCTCCGCCGAGTCGGGGTCGGGCATCGCCTCGACCTCGATGTTGCGGATGCGGTGCTCGTGCTTGGTGAGCGCCTCCTCGACGTGGTGGCCCACCAGGGTCTGCGTCGAGGTGTTGTTGGGGGCGAAGACGAAGTCGTGGATGCGGCAGCCCCATTCGGGGCGCATCTGCCGCTCGCCCAGCGCGGTGCCGATGATGACCCGCACCGACTCCTCGATGTTGCTCTCGTACTTGCTGAGCTGGATGCCGCCGTTGGGCCCGACGGAGAGAGGGAACTTGAAGCCGACGCCGAGGAAATTGCTCATGGTGCTTTCCGATTCACGCGCTCATGCGCTGGCGATCCCGACTTCGACGACCCGCTTGCAGCTGGGGCAGGAGATGACCGTGCGGCCTTGCCGCTCCTCGACCTGCAGGCCATCGGGGGAATTGCACTCGGGACAGATGAGGCCGCCGGTGCGGCCGGCGTTCACCGCCTCGATGATCTCGTACCAGACCGACTCGAGGGAGGCCAGGCGGTCTTCGGCGTGACGATCGTCCATGTCGCCGGCCCCCTTCAGGCGAGCCAAGAGCATGTTCAGCTTGACGCTGCATCACCAACGCACACGCTCTCGGGAGGCCGACGAATAGCGCGGAAGGAGGGATCGAATCAAGAGGGATGCGAAAAACCGGGCCGGGGTTCGGGCGCGTACTCGGGTTCGCGGACGGGTACGCCGACGGGTTCGGCATGCTCCATGCCCGTCGGCGTCCCCGTACCCGTGAACGAGTACGAACCCGGGCCCCGGCCCGGCAGTTGGATTATTTCGCCGGCCGAAAGAGTAGCCGCAGAGCCATTCCCGTCTGGGCCCCCGGCTTCTTCAGCTCCAGCACCGTCATCGGCTGCTTCTCGATCTTCACCACCACCGGCGTGCGGCCGCGCGAGGGGCCGTTCACGCTGGCGATGGACCAAGGCACCGAGCTCACCCTGAGTTGCAGCGCGCCGCCCGCGACGGTGTAATCGAGATGCACTTTGAAGAGCGTCGAGCCGTCGCCCACTTCGATGCTTCCCGCCTCGGCGTTGATGGGGAGCATGAATGCCCCCACCTGCTTCGGATAAGCCGTGGCGCCGAAGACGACCGAGACGTTGGGGCCGGGATTCAAGGTCAGCGTGCCGAACGTCTTTCCCGCGAAAGCCTGCTTGCGCGGCTCGGGCTTGCGCTGCTCGGCGGGCTTCTCCTGCGGCGGAGCCGATCGCTTCTCTTCCGGTTTGGGCGCGGGCCTTTCCTCGGGAACGACCGCGGCCGCCCTCTCCTCCACCGCGGGCACTTTCTCCTCGACGGGCTGCGCCTGCGCCTGCTCCGAGGGCGCGGGCCTGTGCTTGCGCGGCGCCGGCGAGTCTTCGCGCAAGAGCGCGAGCAAGAGCGCGAGGATGCCGCCGACCGCCACCAGGCTTCCGACGCCGAGAGCGATCCAGAGCCCCTTGCCGCTCTTCGGTGGCGGCTGCTGCGTTTCCGACCTCGTCCGCGTGCGCACCACCTGCTGCTGCGCCTGCTTCATCTTGGCGAGCGCCTCCTCTTGCGCCGCCTCGGACTCCTCAGGCGTCATGATGTTGGTCGAGACCTGCTTGGGCGCCGACCCTTTGCGGGAGGGGCCGCGCTGCGGCGCCGGCTCGAGGATGAGGGTCCCGTGCTCGCCTTCGAGCGGTTGGGAGGCGAACGAGGGATTGAGCATCAACGTCCCGCCGGGGACTTCGTCCTCACCGCCGGCCGCAGCGGCGGGGGCGTTGCCCATGTCGATCAGCGTATCGCCCGCGCCTTCGGCACGCAGGGGCGGCTGCGGACGGCGCGGCGGAGCCGGCGTCGGCGCGCTCTTGCGCGGGGCGAAGGCCGGCAACAACTCCGTTCCGCCGCTGGCGACCTCGGGGCGCGCCGGCGTTGCCTTGCTCGGCGTCTGCGCCGGCGCCGCCTTCTGCGGCGTGCGCCGTGCGGCGCCGCCCGCCAGCCGCATCGAGTCCGAGTCCATCAGGAGCTTCTGCTCCTCCTCGAGCTGCTGGCGGAAGGTGCGCGCCATGAACTGCCCGAGCCGCTCGGGCGGCCGCGCCACGATCACCCGGCGCAGGTCATCCTGCATCTCGGCCGCATCCGAATAGCGCCGGTCGCGGTCCTTGGTCAGCGCCTTGGCGACGATCGGATCGAAGAGGGCGTAGGAGGGATCGTACTCGCTCGGCGGCGGCGGCTCGTAACGCTGCACCGCCTCGAGCGTGAGCACGATGTTGTTCTTGTGGAAGGGGTTGATGCCGGTGAGCATCTCGTAGAGCGAGATCCCGATGGCGAAGACGTCGGACCTCTTGTCCAGCTTCTTCGCCATCGACTGCTCGGGGCTCATGTAGACGAACTTCCCCTTGATCATCCCCGCTTCGGTCTTGACCGTGCTCATCTCGCTCTTGGCGATCCCGAAGTCGATGATCTTCACGTCGCCGGTGTAGCTGATGAGGACGTTCTGCGGGTTCAAATCGCGGTGCACCAGGTTGAGCGAGCGCCCGGTCATGTCGGTCAGGTTGTGGGCGTAGCTCGCCCCGTCGCAGATCTGCTCGGCGACGGCGCGGCACAGCTCCGGGTGCAGCTTCTCCTTGCGCCGCAGCGACCCGTCGATGACGTCGCGCAGCGACTTCCCCTGCACGTACTCCATGGCGATGAAATAGCTGCCGGCCACTTCTCCGAGCTCGAAGACCTGGACGATGTTGCGGTGGTTCATCTGCGCGGCCAGCCGCGCCTCGCCGAGGAATGCCTCGACGAACTCCTTGCTCTCGGTCAGGTGGCCGAGAATCTTCTTCACCACCAGGATCTTCTGGAATCCGGCCGGGCCCTGCTGCTTGGCGAGAAAGATCTCGCCCATGCCGCCGGCGGCAAGCTTCTTCATCAAGAAGTATTTGCCGAAGGTGGAACCGACGTCGTGGGCTGCGGTTTCCGGCATTGATCTCTCTGGGAGCGGAACGCTGGGAGTGCGAAAGGGTAGCTTGCGCTCCGCGCATGGGTCAAGAAAGGCCGAGCGCGCTCGTTTGACGAGAGCCGGAGTGCTTCGCTAACGTCACCCGCCGCTCATCGAGCAGAAGGAAAAAGGGCCCTCATGCCGTCGTTGCGCATCCTCAACGGCTCCCTGGAAAATCAGGAGATCGAGCTGACCCCCGACCCGATGACGGTGGGGCGCAGCTCCGCCTGCAACATCCGCATCGCCGACGCCGGCGTCTCCTCCAAGCACGCCAAGATCTGGTGCGAGGACGGCCAGTACTTCCTCATGGACCTGGGCTCGACCAACGGCACCTTCGTCAACGACAAGGACGTCGACCGCGAGCAGCTCAGCGACGGCGACCTGATCATGTTCGGCATGACCAAGGCGTCCTTCGTGGGCGAAAAGCCGAAGGCGCGGGTCAATCCCAACCGCGCGGCGGCAGCGGCCGCCAGCCGGGGTGGAGCGCAGCCGGCTGCCGCGAGATCGATGCCGGGCCGAGGCGCAGCTCCAGCCGCCCGTGCCGCGGCGGTGGCAACTCCAGAGGATGCGCCGGCGGTCATCGTCACCGACCAGCCGCGCCAGAGGGCCTCCCTGCGCGCGGAAGTGAAGACGCAAGACGAGCTCGAGATCGCCACGCTGCGCGGCAAGGTCGCCTTCTACGAGGAGGAGAACCGCAAGCTGAAGGCGCAGGTCAAGCTGGTGCAGGAGCAGGCCGCGCACGAAGCCGCCGCCAGCGCCCGCGCTGACGCCGAGAAGATCCGCTCGCTGCTCAAGCAGCGCGAGGAGGAGCTGAAGAAGCTGCACAAGGATCTCGACGAGAAGGAGACCTACTACTCGCCGGCCGAGCTGGAGCGCGAGCGCAAGCGGATGGAGGCGGCCATCGAGGCCGACCGCCGGCGCGAGACGGAGACGCTGCACCGGCAGATCAAGGAGCTGGAGCATCGGGTCGCCATCCGCGGCGCCGAGAGCGAGACGGTCGCGCGCCAGCTCAAGGAGAAGGACGACCTGATCAAGATGCTCTCCGAGCGCGAGGACGAGATCCAGGGCGAGATCAAGTCGCGCGACGAGAAGGCGGGGGCGCTGCAGGAGGAGCTGAGGATCCTCAAGGAGGGCGCCAACGCCGCTGCCGGCAAGGAGAAGGAGCTCAACGACAAGCTCAAGCAGAAGAACGCGCAGCTGGCCCAGCTGGGCAAGGAGCGCGGGGAGCTGGTCCAGGAGCTGGCCAAGGCGCGGCAGATCATCGCCAAGGTGGGAGGCGCGGAAGAGGCGGCCGCGGCGGTCGAGGAGCAGCACCGCGCGACCCAGGTGATGCAGGATCGGATCGGCGAGCTGGAAGCGGAGGTGGCGAGAGCCAAGGACGCCGCCAGCGTGATCGGGGGCAAGCTCGACGCCGCCGAGGCCGCGCAGAAGGATCTGAAGAAGCAGGTCGAAGAGCTGGAAGCGCAGATGGCCGAGGCGCTGGAAGCGAAGATGAAGGTCGACTCGCAGCTCTCCGAGATCCTCCGCAAGTCGGGCGACCGCGACCAGTTCGAGAAGCAGCTGGCGATGCTCAAGGCCGACCGCGACGCGCGCGCGGCCGAGGCGAAGGCGGGCGGCGACGCGCTCGCCGAAGCCGAGGCGCAGCTGGCGAAGATCCGCGGCACCTACCAGGACATCGTCGACGAGCGCGATCGCCTCAAGGAGAGGGTCGAGTCGCTGGAGAGCGACCTGGCGATGAAGAAGACCGGCTCGCAGCTCGAGAGCGACTGGGAGGCGCGCTACAAGAGCGGCGCAGACGAGTTCGCCGAGATGAAGCGACAGCTCTCCAAGATCAAGGTGGAGCTGACCCAGGCGAAGGAGACGGCGGCCAAGAACGGCGGTTCCGGCGCGAGCGTCGACGAGGGCCTCTTGAAGCTGGCCTCGTCGCGCGCCGAGCTGCACGAGGGCCTCGTCGCGCAGATGCTCGAAGGAGTGAACAACGCCGTCTCGCTCTTGCGGCGCAACTCCGAGCTGCTCAAGGGCTACGTCGAGGATTGCGGCCTGCTCGCCAACGCCGTGCGCAAGGTCGACTACACGCGGCTCGAGCGCGATCAGCAGCAGATGCTGGTGGAGCTGATCGACCAGACCCAGCCCGACGTGATCGTCAAGAACATGCAGGGCATCGGCGAGGAGAACGCGGAGAGCATCGTCAAGGCGAAGAAGCTCATCCTCGACTATTCCGACGCCTTCAAGAAGGAGGAGGCGCAGGGAGTGGAGATCGAGTCGGCGCTGGCCAAGGCGCAGGGCCTCTTCCACGCGGTCGATCCGAACACCGACATCCGGGTGAAGATCGAGGCGGTGCTGCCCGCGATCGACGCCAGCAAGGAGGAGGCCGTGCTCTTCGCCTTCGCGCTCTTGCGCGAGGCCAAGCAGCTCAGCCAGGAAGAGGGCGAGCCGGCCACAATCAACGTCAACACCGACGGGCTCTCGGTGACCTTCCGGGTCGCGCCGGTCGACGCCAAGGCGAAGGACCGCTACCGCGATCCGCCCGACGCGCAGTCGCGGCTGTTGCGCGGCTTCGTCCAGGACCGCTGCGGGGGCAAGCTGGAAGTGAAGGACGACGACGGCAAGACGGCGCTGGTTGCGACGCTCAAGGCGAAGATCTAGCAACGGCTCGGGGGACCCGACGATGAAGCACATCTCGCTCGCGCTGTCGTTGTGCCTCCTCGCCTGCGGCGGCGCGCCGCTCAAGCCGCTGCCGGCGTACTACAGCGCAGCAAACGTCGATCATCCGGGCTTTCCCCGCTCGCGCTACCTCACCGCGCCCGGCCTCTCGACGCTCAGCGCCGCCGACGCCGACGATCGGGCCAAGGCGAACGTCAGCGCGCAGATCTCGGCCGAGCTGCAGAGCGAGACCAGCTCCTTCCAGCAGTACACCTCGGCGAGCGGCAACACCTCCGAGCAGGTGACCAGCAGGGTCTTCGTCAAGTCGAGCTTCGATCGGGCCGACCTGATCCGCATCGCGGAGCGGGAGCGGCAGGGCGCAACCTTCTACT
This sequence comes from Deltaproteobacteria bacterium, assembly GCA_005879315.1. Classification (GTDB taxonomy): domain Bacteria; phylum Myxococcota; class Myxococcia; order Myxococcales; family 40CM-4-68-19; genus 40CM-4-68-19. The sequence continues at coordinate 136,415 of VBLC01000061.1, forward strand.
CCTTCGCCGCGCTCGACCGCGCCGCCACCGACCGCGAGCTGGCCGCCGAGGCCACCGCCGATCTCGCCAGCTTTCGCGCCGCCGCGGAGGACGCGCGGCGCGCCCGCGCGGAGGGCAAGAGCGGCGTCTTCTCCACCGCCGCGGTGGAAGCTGCCCGGGTGCGGCCTCGGCTCGAGGGGAAATTCATCGTCCGCCGCGCCGTGGCCGGCCGGCCTGCGCCGGAAGAGGCCGACTACCTGCTGCTGCGCAACGAGCTGCTCGCGCTCCTCGCCGAGGCAAGGTCGAACCGCGTGGTGGGCGTCGTTCTCAAGAACGCCGGCAACGGGCATCTCGGCGACTACGTCGTCAACACCGTCAAGCGCCTCGGGATGCGCCCCGACGGCGCCTCCTGCGCCAATCGCGAGAAGAAGGAGATGACCGACGCCACCCAGCTGGAGGTGGACCCCGAGGAGAACTGCTCGGAGGGCAGCCTGGGGGAGAAGTGCGAGGTCACCGTGCATCTGTTGGCGCAGGCCTGCGCGGGCGGGACTTCGGGAGCAGGGACCGTCGCACAGGTGCGCGGCATCCATCCGAGCGATCGGGAGAAGGCGCGCAAGTCGGCCTGGGACAAAGTCACCCAGCAGTCGATCGAAGCCGCGGTGAAGGACGCGCTCAAGAGCGCCATCCAGATCGGGGAATGAAGATGAAGATTCTACTCGCCTTCGCCCTGATCGCAGCGGCGCCTGCCTCGACGGTGAAGCTGCGGGAAAGCGGCCAGGCCAAGGTGGGGAGGGCGGCGCCTTCGTTCGGCGGCTGGGACCTGTCGCGAAAAAACGTCCTCACGCTAGACAAGCTCCGCCGCTCGCCGGCGCTCTCGCCGCTGCTCATCACCTTCGGCGCCTCGTGGTGCAAGCCCTGCAACGAGGGGCTGCCGCGGCTGCGCGCCCTGACCCGGAAGCGCCCCGAGCTGCGGCTGGTGCTCGTCGACGTCGAGTCGGATGGCGCGGTGGCGCAAGAGTGGGCGGCGCGGCTCGGCATCGATGGCCCGGCCATCCTCGACATGTTCGACGAAGTGGCGAAGACGTACGGGGTCGTCGAAGGCGAGAAGAAGATGCTGCCGCGCACCTTCCTGGTCGACGAGATGGGAAAGGTGCGCGCCATCTACCGCGAGGAAGGCGCGGACCTCGAGCAGCTGATCGAGGCCGACCTCGATGCTGCCACCAGGACCGTGCGGCCCGCCGCAGACAAGTAGCAGGCGCGCTACTGCGCGTTGATCTGGACCTTGGCATTCGCCGGCGGGCAGCGCGCCGGATTCGAGACCTGCACCTTGGATAGATTCGGATACGCCTCGGTCACGCGGCAGGAGTCGATCGGCTGGCCGGACTGGTTCACCACCGTGCAGCCCACTCCGGCGCGCACTCCCTGGTTGGCGCCCGCGCTGACGGTGAGCAGGCAGCCGCGGTTGTCCTTCTCCACCACGTCGCCGGGGATGAAGTTGTTGGGCTGGAAGATGACCGAGAGCGCGTACTTCCCGTAGTCGCCCTGCTCGGGCGCCTGCACGCGGATGAAGTAATCGCCCGGGTTGTCGATCTCCTTGGTCACCGAGCTGCCGCTGATCTTCTCGCCCTCGTCGTCGGGAGCCTTCATGAAGAAGGCGGTCACCTTCGACCCGCGCGGCGGCTGCAGCACCTTGAAGCTGATGGTCAGCTTGCCCCGCTCCTTCACGTTCTCCTTGTAGAAGTGGAATTGCTTGCCCTTCGCCACGTCGACGTCGGCGCTCTTCTGGTCCTGCGGAACCTTGAGGTCCTCGGCGGTTTCGGGCGTGCAGTGCGGCTCGTTCTTGCAGGTGTCGCCCATCTTGAAGGAGGTGGCGAGCCGGTAGCGTCCCCCGTCGCCGGCCTCGTTGGCGAAGACCTTGACGTAGTAGTCGCCGGCAGGAACGTCGGGCTTGGAGAGGCCGGCGACCGGATCGATCTTCTCCGGCGCGCCCTGCGGGCCGACCAGCTCGGCGGAGATGTTGTTGCCCTGGTTGTCGAGCTTGATGATGAGCGCGCCTTCGGCCGCGAGCGGCAGGTGCCAGAAACAGGTGCGCCGCATGGCGGAGTAGTCGACGGCGTCCTCCACCTGTCCTTTCTCGGGCGCGCCGGGCAGATCGCGCGCGGTCGCTTGCGTCTTGCAGGCCGTCTGCGCCTGGTCGGGATCCTGCGGCTTGAAGACGGTCCGAACCTCGACGCGCGTCTTGATCGCATCCTTCCACGGCTCCTGCACGAGCACGTAATAGACGCCGGGCTGCAGCTCGGTCGCCTCGACCTTCTTGCCCGGCTCGCCCTTGGCGATCGGCTCCGACCCGGACCCCTCGGCGTGGATGGCCACCGACACCTGCGCCTGCGGATTGATCGGCTTGGCGGTGGCGACGAGCGTCCCTGGCGCTGGCAATTCGAAGCGGAAGCCGGCGACGTAATGGTTGTCGTCGTCGCTCAGCGTCGCATCCATCTTCTTGCCGAGCGTCCCGTCGACCGACTCGTGCGAGATGCTGAACCCCGGCGGGCTGGCGAGAGGGAACCAGCGCGCGTGGCAGCCCGAGAGCAGGAGGAGCGCGAGGACAGCTCGAAGGGTCTTGTGCATCGGTGTCCTTTTCCGGTTGCCTGGAGCGCGTCTCATAACCTCTCGGCGTGCAACTCTACAAGGGCGCCCGGATGACTGCGCTACTCGAGGCCGTATTTCTTCGGGTCGTTGCAGAGGATGGCCGCGGCGAGGATCTGCGGAACGTACTCCATCGTCTCCTCCGGCAGCTTCTTCAGGCGGTAGAGGTGCCAGAAGTCGCGCTGCTCCTTGCGGAAGCCGACTTCGCGCAGCGCCCTTCGCATGCCCGGCTCGCCCTTGTTGTAGCTGGCGATGGCGAGCATGAACGATTCCGAGCCGAATTCGCTGAGCAGGTTGTAGAGGTATTTGGCGGCGGCGTGGGTGCTCTTGGCCACGTCGGTGCGCTCGTCCTGGCCGCCCTTGCGCCAGTCGGGGTCCACCCGCATGCCGAACTCACGGGCCTTGAAATCCATGAACTGCCACATCCCGCGCGCGCCCGCGGCGCTGGTGACGAAGGGATCGAAGTTCGACTCCTGCCAGGCGACGAAGGCGATCTCCTCCGGGAGCCCGAGCGCGGCGAACTCCTTGACGATGATCGGCCAGAAGGCCTTCTTGCGCGCGTAGACCTGCCGCAGGAAGGTCTTGTTCTGCGCCTTCTGCTCGATGTAGTGCTCGAGCCGCTTCTTGAAGATGGGCGGCACCGCGTAGGTGTCGGCGTCGAACTTGCGCAGGATGCGGCGGATGGAGCGGTCGAGCTCGTCTCCCGACTCCGCCATCTTCTCCGCCGCCGTCTTGTCCTTCTGCTCCAGTTCCCCGATGGCTGCCTGCGCCTTGCCGGTCAGGAGCGTGAGCTGCGCCTCCAGCTGCTGGAGAAGCGAAGGGTCGCTCTCGATCTGCATCGCCAGCTGGATCTTCTGGATCTGCTTGTCGAGGTTGTCCTTCTTGTGCAGGATCTTCTCCAGCTGCTGCTCTTTCTGCCAGAGCACGTAGCCCATCGCCCCCAGGCCGAGGAAGGCGACCGCGACGACGGCGAGGACGATGCGGGCGGTCTTCTTGCGATCCCTCTTCTGGGTGGCGACCTCCACCTTCTTCAAGGTGTCGGCCATGATGAACATCGTCTGGCCGGAAGGCTGCCCGCCCGAGAGTACGCGCGCCTGGGCGATCTTCATCTGCGCTTCCTGCGCCAGCGCGGCGGCGTCCATGCCCTTTGCCGGGGAAGGCGCGTAGCCCATCGGCGCCTTTGCGCGCGGCGATCCGTTGCGCCCCAGGCCGGGGAAGGTGTCCTCGATCTCGAAACGCACCTCCGGCCCGCCCTGCGCGCCGAAGACGATCTTGTCGCCCGAGCGCAGCTTCTGCTGCCTGACCTGCTTGCCGTTCACCAGCGTGCCGTTGGAGGAGCCGGTGTCGACCACGACGTAGTGGCCGTCGTCGAAGCGGATCTCCGCGTGATGCGTCGAGACGCGCGCGTCCAGCCGAGCGTCGAAGCGCACGTCGCAGTCCGCTCCGCGGCCGATGCGCACCACCGCCTTGGGCGAGGTCGAGGAGCTGCCCTGCAGGCTGCCGGAGAGGTGCGTCAAGCGGATCATGATTCGCTACGTGCCGCTCTTCTGCGCGATCTCCTCGCTCTCGAGCGCCTCCTGGTAGTACTCGGCGGTCTTCTCCTTCGACTTCACCTTGCCGAGCGACGCCTCGAGCGCAGCGGAGACCGTCTCGCAGGCCGGGCCGGGCACGCAGAGCACCTTGATCGAGACCTCCCCGTTGGGAAGGATGGTGATCTCCATCTTCTGCTTGTCGGCCATTAATGCGTCCGCCTTTCGGCTCCCGCCCGTCGCCGGCGGAGCCGGCTCCTCCGCGCCTCTACCACTTCGAGACGGCGAGCTTGATGGTGCCGTCCGCCTCGACGTGCTCCTCATCGAGCGTGAAGCCCTGCTTGGCCACCTCGGCCTTGACCTTGTGCTTGGCGTAGACCTGGGTGATGCGCTGCTGGAGGACGGCCGCCTCTTCGTCGGTCTCCTCCTCGATGCCCCACCAGTCGGCGACCAGCTTGTAGGTGCCTTCCTCGGTGAGCTGCAGGCCGATGTCGTAGCTCTTGCTCGCCTTGATCCGGGCTTCGGCGGTGAGCGTCGAGCCTTTCCAGCCGCGCACTCTCACCAGCTCGTTCTCGCGCGCCTCCTCGAACTCCATCCCCAGCTCGACCAGCGCCGCCTTGAGCGCGACCAGGTCGTTGATCTTCGTCTCCACCTGGGTGAAGTGGCTCACGCGGTCTCCAGCTTGCGGCCAGAGTCCTTCTGCTCGGTCTGGTAAGCGGAGGAGGCGGGGCGCGCGCGCGTGCGGCACCAGGCGCGCAAGGTGGCGATCTTCTCCTTCATGGTGCGCGAGAGCGGCACCGTCTCGGCGAGCGAGTGGGCCACGCCTTCGCTGGTGAGGACGCCGGCCGAGCCGTGACGGTCGTATTCGTCGAAGAGCGCGCTGACCACGGCCTGCTCGATCTCGGCGCCCGTCATGCCTTCGCTCTTCTCCGCCAGCAGATCGAGATCGAACTGCGCCGGATCGCGCCCCCGTCGCTTGACGTGGATGTCGAAGATCTCCCTGCGCTCGGGGAGCGAAGGGAGATCGACGAAGAAGATCTCGTCGAAACGCCCCTTGCGCATCATCTCCGGGGGCAGCTCGTCGACGTTGTTGGCGGTGGCGATGACGAAGACCGGGCTGGTCTTCTCCTGCAACCAGGTGATGAAGCTGCCGAAGACTCGGGCGGCGGTGCCGGCGTCGCTCTGGTTGCTGGAGCCGGTGCCGGAGAAGCCTTTCTCCAGCTCGTCGACCCAGAGGATGGAAGGGGCGACCGCCTCGGCCATCTGGATGGCGCGGCGCATGTTCTCTTCGGAGGAGCCGACGATGCCGGCGAAGACCTTGCCGACGTCCAGCCGCAAGAGCGGCAGCCGCCAGGAGGCGCCGACCGCCTTGGCGGTGAGCGACTTTCCGCCGCCGGGGATCCCGACCATCAGGATCCCCTTGGGCCGCGGCAGGCCGAACTGGCGCGCCTCTTCGCTGAAGGCGGCTTGCCGCTTGCGCAGCCAGCTCTTGAGCAGGTCGAGGCCGCCGATGTTGTCCATCTTCTCCTGCGTGCGGAAGAACTCGAGCACGCCGCTCTTGCGGACGATGCGCTCCTTCTCGGAGAGGATGACGTCGATGTCGAAGGTGCCGGTCTGCACCAAGGACTTGGCGAAGACGTTCTCGGCCTCGTCGGCGGTGAGGCCGAGCGCGGCCTCGATGATGTGCTCGCGCTCCTGCCCCGAAGGCGCTGCCTTGCTGCCGGGCACCATGCTCGCCACCCGGTCGAGGATGGTGCCGATCTCGGCCAATTCCGGCAGCGGGTACTCGACCACCGCCAGCTCCTTGTCCAGCTCGGGCGGCACTTGCAGGAGCGGCGAGATCATGAAAACGGTCTTGAGAGTCTCTTTCAGGTTGCGCGCCAGATCGCGCAAGAGCCGCACCACCTCGGGGTTCTTCTGGAAGGCGTGCAGATCGCGGAGGATGAAGACGGCGCGCTCGTCCTTCTTCGCCTCGAGAATGAAGCGCAGCGCCTTGAGCGGATCCTTGCTGTCGCCCTGCTGCTCGCCGCCGAGGCGCACGCCTTCGGTCACCGACCAGGTGTAGATCCGGGTGCGCACGCCCTTCGAACGCTCGCGGTCGGCGAGCACGTCGGCGATGCTCTTCTCGACCCGCTTCTCCTCGCTGCTGAGGATGTAGATGAGCGGATAGCGCGCGCGCATCAGGTGCTCGATGTCCTTGTCGACCCGGCGCAGCTGCGCGGCCCGCTGCACCTCTTCGGCGACTTCCTTGGGCTGGCCGGTGAGCGCCATGGCCGGACCCACTCCGGCGGCCACGATGGTGGGCTTCTTCGCCGCGAAGGGATCTGCTTCAGGAGGGCACATCGGGCGGGCGAGGCTAGCACACGCTCTGGATGGACCCAAACCCCTCGGGTTGCCGGTGGCGTGCCTTTGGGTTTACGGTCCAACCGTGGAGTTCATGGCCCACCAGGCCCCGATGGCGCTGCAGCGGCTCAAGGATCAGGGCGGCTTCAACGGCGACCGGATCGAATCGTGCGCCATGCCCACCGTCTTCGCCAGCGGCTCGGACTGGCTGAAGACGGTGGTGGAGAAGAGCGATCTCGCCGAGGGCAATTTCGCCTCGACGCGCATCCGCGAGACGACTTTCGCCCATACCCTCTTGCGCAAGGCGCGGCTGCGGGCGGCGCGGATGGAGCGCGTCGAGATCTATTTCTGCGACTTGAACGAGATCGACGCCGGACAGCTCTCCGCGCGGCGGATCAAGATCCACGGCTGCGAAGCGATGAACGCCGTCTTCTCCGGCGCGCAGATCGCCGTCGCGCGCTTCGAGGACACCAAGCTCTACCGCGCGCGCTTCGACGGAGCCTTGCTCGTGCGCGTGCTCTTCGTCGACTCCCGGCTGGGCTCGGCCTCGATGGAGAAGGCCGATTTCTCCGGCGCGCGGCTGGTCGACGTCTCGCTGCGCGGAGCGAATCTGATGGGCGCCTCTTTCGCCCGGGCCACGCTGGTCGGCGTCGACCTGCGCGAGGCGGCGCTCGAGAGCGCGGACTTCAGCGGCTGCTCCGCCATTGGCTGCCACTTTCCCGCGGGGTTCGGGGCATGAGCTCGGCTCCCCCGCGCAACGATCAGGATCCGGCCGCGCAGGTGGCGGGCGAGCTGAGGGCGCGGTTGCGCTCGATGGCGAGCGAGGAATTGATCGAGCTCTGCGCGCAGCTGCTCACCACCTACGTCGTCGAAGGGGTCTTGCCGCTTTTGCGCGCGGGCGAGAGCAGCGACATCGCTTCGGATGCCGTCGGCGAGGAAAGCTTCGCGCAGATGCTCAAGCGGCTGAAGGCGTCGCGGAGGGATCCGGTGCTGGAGCGGTTCATCATCGACGGCGAGAACATCTCGGTCCGCATCGACGGGCAAGGGGTGCTGCCGCTGACCGAGTATCGCAGGCCGGTGGGCCCCCCGCCTCCGGCCGCGGGAGCGCCCGCGCCGACTCCGCGCCGCGAGAGCGTTCCGGGCGGTTCCACCAGCGTCTACAACCGATCGCTCTACCAGCCGGATCAGCCACCGCCCTCGCGCGTGCCTCCGCAGCCTTCGGCCCAGCAGCAGCGCCCTGGTCCGCAGCCGCCTCCAGCGCCGGCGAAGCCTGGGGAAAAGAAGCCGGAGGAGCCGCAGAACGACCGGTTCTCCCTCATCGAGCTCGAGTAGCGAGCGGTCAGCGCTCGGCGCGCTCCTTCTTCTGCTGCTGCGCAACGAAGGGCTGCTTGCGGTGGATCACCACCGTGCGCTGGGTCATCAGATCATCGTCCTCGCGGGCGATGATCACCACCGTGCTGTTGCCCGGCTTCAAGGGCAGGTCGGCGGAGAAATCGAGCTGCACGGGCCCGCTCACGTTCGGCGTCTGTCCCGCCTTCTTGGCGGTGCGGAAGAAGACCTTGCGGTAGTCGTTCTCGTGTTGCACGAAGATCTGCAGGTCGCGCATGCCGTTCTGATCGGCGGCGCTGCCGGCGATGGGAAAATGGTCCTGCTCGGTCTCGACGCCGCCGCGGCTGGTGTCGACGTTGGCGAGCTTGATCAGCGGCGGCTCGCTCTGCATCAGCTCGACGACTTTCGCCGCGTTCGGCCGCCCGGGCGTCTCCTTCGCCGCCGCCGCCGGGAGGAATCCGGTGCGACCCTTCTGCCACTCGACGCGGTAGAAGGCGCCCACCTTGCCCTTGGCGGCGAGCACCGCTCCCTTGCGCACCGAGGCCATCCGCTCGCCCTGCTCGGTGGCGTTGGACAGCACATTGGTGTCGGTCAGCACGCGTACCGCGGAGGCGCTCGGGGCGGAAGGCGTGATCGGCCCGGCGGGAAGACGGATCTTCTCGCGCTGCGCCTCCCACAATTCCTTGTCGCCGATCTCGAGGCGCACCGGCACGGAGTCTTCCAGGAGCTTCTTCACCTCGAGCACGAAGGTGGCCGTCCTGGTCTCGCCCGGCTTGATCGGGCCGAGCTTGGTGCGGCCCTTCTTCACGTTGATCTTGTCCTCGGAGAGATTGCGCAGCGCCGCGTAGGCGTCGAAGGCCTGCCCGCTGCCGATGTTCTTCACGTCGACGACGATCTCGGCCGTCTCGCCCTTCTCGCCTTTGTGCAAGAGGCCGTCGGCGCCGTCCTTGCCGGCGATCTGCCAGCTCCAGGCGAAGGCGGGCCGCGGCAGCTCCGCGATGTCGCTCTCGGCACGCGCGTCGTCGATCTGGTCGCCCAGCTCGTCCTCCCACTTGACGCCGACGTCGTCGCGCCGCGAGGGCATGTAGCGCGGGATCTTGATCGGCACCGTCCAGATGCGCTTCTCGCCGGGCTGCAGCTGGCCGAAGACGAACTCGCGCCGGTCGAGAGTGCTGTTGTCGCTCTTGGTCCAGGCGCGCAATCGATAGAGCGGCGATGAGCCGGTGTTGTGCGCCGTGATCGACATCTCCATCGTGCCGCCCGCCTGCGTGCGCGGCACGCGCAGCTCGGCCTGCACCCGCGCCTGGCCCTTCTGCGCTGCGGGAGGCGGCGGGGCCCAGTTGACGCCCATCGCCTCGAGCTGCTTGCGGACCTTCTCCTGCTCCTGCGCGCGCCGCTGCTCGACGAAAGGCTTGGCCTGGGCGAGCTGCTGCCGCCGGTCGGTCGAGGTCGCGCTCTGCAAGAGGTCGCGGCAGAACTCGATCTGGTAGTCGACCTGGACGCCGTCCTCGTCGGAGGGATCGTCCTCGTCGTCCTCGGGCGCCTGGCCGGCCTCGATCAACTCGCGGTTCTTCCGCTCGCGGGCGGTCTCTTCCTTGACGAAGCGGAGCGTCTCGAGCGGCTTCTGCGCGATGCGCTCGCGGCTCGCCTTGGCCGCCTCCTCGTCGTGGGAGAAGGCGTTGAGGAAGTGCTTGTCGTAATCGGCCTCGCGGAAGGTCTTGGGCGGAGCGAAGAGATCGATGCGGTCCTTGAGCAGCCGCGCCGGCACCAGCTCGATGTCGGGGGTGATTCCCACTTCCTGGATCGACATGTCGCCGGGCGTGAGGTACTGCGCGATGGTCAGCTTGAGGGCGCTCTCGTCGCCGCTCTCGCGGTCCTTGAAGTCGTAGAGGACCTGGACCGAGCCTTTGCCGAAGCTCTGCCGACCGACGATGATGGCGCGATTGAGATTCTTCAGCGCGCCGGCGACGATCTCGGAGGCGCTGGCCGACTCGCTGCTGATCAAGACGGCCATGGGAAATTCGCGCTCGCCGCCGTCGTTGCGGGCCAGCTTCGGCTCGCGCAGCGTCCCGTTGACGCCGACGGTGGTGACGATGGTGCCTTCCTCGACGAAAGCGTCGCTCACCTGGATGGCTTGCTCGAGCAGCCCGCCGGGATTGCCGCGCACATCGAGGATGAGCCCGCGCAGCGTGCCGCCGTTCTGCGCCTTCATCGCGCGGATGGCCCCCATCATGTCGCGGGTGGTGGTCCCGGAAAATCCCGAGAGCCGCACGTAGCCGATGCCGTTCTCGAGAAGCTTGCTGGTGACGGTTTCGTAGGTGACGATTGCGCGAACGAGGTCCAGCTTCTTCGGCTCCGCGCCCTTGTGCGACACGTAGATGGAAACCTTGGTGCCCTGCTTGCCGCGCATGCGGTCGACGGCTTCCTGCAATTCCATCGAGACGGTGGAGTCGTTGTCGATCTGGGTGATGACGTCGCCCTTCTTCACGCCCGCCCGGTAGGCTGGCGTGTTCTTCAGTACCTTCCGCACCGTCAGCCGGTCGTCGATCATCGAGATGACGAAGCCCAGCCCGCCGAACTCTCCGCGGGTCTGCACCTTCATCTCCTTGTAGACGTCGGGCTTGAGCAGCCAGCTGTGCGGGTCGAGCGTCGAGAGCATGCCGTTGATGGCGGCGTACTCGATCTCGCGCTGGTCGTTCTGGGTGACGAGGTTGTCGCGCACGAAGGTGAAGACCTCGTGCATCTTCAGAGGGATCTGCCAGATGGAGTCGATGTCGCGATAGTCGAATTCGCGGCTGGCGTTGCCGACGGTGACGCGAACGTGGCCTTCGGGAATCTTCGAATCGGCGTGGGCGCAGCCGGCCGCCTGGGCGCGGTTGTTCTCCAGAACCGGGTTGGCGGGCTCGCTGGAGTTCTTCTGCACCAGCGCGGTCGTGCCCGGCTCCTTGTTGGCCGGCCGGTCGTCGCAGGGAGGGCCGCCCACCTCGACCATCACTTCCGCCACCTGCCGCTCCACCGCCTCGAGCGAGGCGGTGAACATCTCCTTGGGATTGATGCGGCTGGGGTCGACGTAGTTGTCCTTGATCTGGACGATGGTCTTGCGGAAGACGTCCAGGCTCGCCAGGTCGTAGTTCTTGTCCTGCTTGGGCTCGACCGCCGCGTGCGCCTTGGGATGGCCCGAGAAGGCGAGCAGCGAGAGGGCGATCGCGGCGGGGAAGAGAGCTAGACGAGCGGGCTTTCGCATGGGCGGCGGCTCTTTCGGCAGGCGGCGGGACGTCAAAGGGAGGATAGCCAGCGGGCCCTTCTCGAACAAGGAACCAAGGTCGGCACGTTCATCATCCTTTAAACCGCTTTCGAGGCGTCTGCATGCCTTTACCTGCGCGTAACCTTAAATCCGCGGGAAGAGAGCGTGGCGATGAGGCTCTCGATGTGGTCGGCGCCGCGCGTCTCGAGAGTCAGGTCGATCTCGGTGTCGCCCACCGGCCCCGCCAGGAAAGCGCGATTGTGATGCACTTCCAGGACGTTGGCCCGCTCGACGGCGACAACTTGCAGGATGCTCGCCAGCATTCCCGGCCGGTCCGGAACGCGCACCGCGAGCATGACGCGGCGCCCCTCCTTGACCAGGCCGCGCTCGATGATGCGGGCGAGCAGATTGACGTCGATGTTTCCTCCTGAAATGACACAGACGACCTTGAGCGCTGGCCGCAACCCTTTGAGCTTGTGCTGGAGCAGCGCAGCAGCGGGAGCAGCGCCGGCGCCTTCGGCCACCGTCTTCTCCTTCTCGATCAGGAGAAGGATGGCGTTCGCCACCTCCTCGTCATCGACACAGACGATCTCGTCCACGTAGCGGGTGAAGAGCGGCAAGGTCCGATCGCCGGCCTGCGAGACCGCGATGCCGTCCGCGAGCGTGCTGGCAGCGGGCACCAGCACCGGCGCTCCGGCGTCGAGCGCAGCGCGCATTTTTTGCACCAGCGCGGATTCGACGCCTACGACGCGCACGGAGGGCTTCATCGCCTTCACCGCGACGGCGATCCCGCCCAGCCAGCCGCCGCCGCCGATCGATCCGACCACCACGTCGACGTCGGGGACCTGCTCGAGAATCTCCAGCCCGGCGGTCCCCTGGCCGGCGATGATGGCGTCGTCGTCGAAGGCGTGGATGAAGACCGCGCCCTGCTCTTTCTCGATGCGGCGCGCCTCGACGAAGGCGTCGGCGAGGCTCGTCCCAAAGAAGACGACCTTGGCGCCGAAGCTCTTGGTCGCCTGCGCCTTGATCAGCGGGGTCGTCTCCGGCATGACGATGGTGGCCTGGATGCCCAGGCGCTGGGCATTGACCGCCACGCCCTGCGCATGATTGCCGGCGCTGGCGGCGACGATGCCGCGGGCGCGCTCCTCGGGCGTGAGCAGCGCCAGCTTGTTGGCGGCGCCGCGCTCCTTGAACGATCCGGTGCGCTGCAGGTTCTCCAGCTTGAAATGGATCTGCGCACCGCACAGATCGCTGAAGGGCCGGGAGAACGGACAGGGCGTCACCGCCACGTGGCCGCGGATGCGCTCTCGCGCGGCGAGGATGTCCTGCAGATTGATCAGGCGGCTGGTACCTTTCAATGCTAGCGTACGTTGGAATTCCATCAATTGCACCCGGGTTCACCCGGAAGCAGCTTTGTGCGTCTGGGGGTGCGAATGGCAGGCAAGTCTTCCGGCAGAGCGGCCGAACGGCTGGCTGTCGTCGACGAGACGCAGGCCGATCGGGCCACCATCGAGGCTTACGAGCTCATCACTCGCAAGATGCGCGTCGGGCGCGTGCCTCTGCTCTTCAAGGCGCTGGCGGCCGAGCAGGCGCTCCTTCCCTGCTGGAACGCGATGCGGCCGGCCATCCGCGTGCGCGCCTTCGAGGAAGCGGCCGACGATCTGCGCGCCCGCGCGGCGCGGGCGGCGGTGGAGCTGGGTTGCCCCTTGATCGAGACGCAGCTGGAGTGGGCCGGATACGACGTCGACGAGATCGACGAGATCCGCGGCATGGTCGACGTCTTTCACTATCTCGATGCGAAACTGCTGATGGCCGCGGCGGTGCTCTCGCAGGCGCTGCGCGAGGGCGTCGGCGGGGTGAAGCGCGGGCCCCGCGCGGAACAGCGCGTGCCGCGCGGAGTTCCACAGGAGATGGAGCACATCGAGCTGGTGCCCGAGGACTCCAACGGCACGCTGGGGAAGAGCTTCCGGTCGATCCGGGCGCATCTCGGCCTCGGCCTCGTACCCGACGACTTCCGCGCCCTGGGGCGCTGGCCGAAGTACCTCGAGCTCGCCTGGCGCGACGCGCGCGAGCGCGACGACGAGCCGCGCGCGCGGTCGGCGCTGAAGGAGCTGATGCAGCAGGCCGACGACGCGGCCCAGCAGCTGCCGGAGCGGGTGCATCTCCCCGAGGAGCAGCTGCGCGCCGCAGGCGCCGATCCTCTCCGGGTGCGCGCGCTGGTGGAGCGCTTCCGCAAGGCGCTGCCCGGGCTGGTGCTGGATCTGGCCCTCTTCAAGGTGCAGCTCGACGGAGCGCAGCAGGCGCGCGAGAGCCCCTTCCCGGTGCGCTGGAAGTACATCTCCTCCGACGACTACAACACCGTGCCGCTCGAGGAAGAGGTCAAGCTGCGCGCCGGCGACCCGCAGTCGCTCGAGGACGCAGACTCGGCGGGCGACAACGGGTAGCGGCAATCCTCAGCAGATAGCGCGTTGACCTCGACGTCGCCGTTCACGTTGACGTGAGCGTGGACGGCGACGGCGACGTGAACGTGGCCGTGGACGCCAAGACCGCTCGCGGCCACGTCGCCGTCGCCGTCGCCGACAACCTCAACGACAACGATCACGTTAACGTCCGACGTCAACGCTAAGCGACTGGCACTGCGGTTAGCGGACGTTCGCGACCTTCCCGCCAAAGAGCCGATCGACTGCCGCCAGCAAGTCGTCGCTGGGGGCGACCCGGACATTCTTGAGCGAGATGCGCGTCTCCGCCGTCGAGGGCAAGACGATGCTGAGCGCGGCCGCACAGGACCCCGGATATTTCGCCAGCAGCGCCTTCAGCTCGGCCAGCTTCTCCGGCGTCGCCTGCCCGGCCTCGACGCGGACCTCGATGCGCGAGGCCTTCGCCGCGCGTACGTCCGAGAGCCGCGAGACTTCGTCGACCTTGATCTCCGGCGAGGGCTCCGAGGTTTCGGCCGACTGCGCCTCGGCGCCGAACTTCTCCGCCAGCCGCACCACTCCCTTGATCAAGACCGGCTCGTCGCCCTTGAGCAGGGTCTCGTACTTCTGCGCGATGTCCTCGTAGATCACCAGATCGCGCGCGCCAGTCAGGTCTTCGAGGCTGGCGAAAGCGATCTTCTTCCCCGTCCTGGTGAGACGCTCGCGCCAGCCGGTGACGATCCCGGCGACGGCGATTCTCTCGAAGCCTCTGGCGTTGGCGAGCGACGCGCAGGTGTGGGTCGCGTATCGCCGCACGTCCTCGGCGTAGCGCGCCAGCGGGTGGCCGGTGATGTAGAAGCCGATGGCCTGCTTTTCCAGGAGCAGGCGCTCGCGCTCCGACCATTCTTCCTTCGCCAGGACGCGCTCCTCCGGGGGACTGCTGCTCGCCTTGGCGAAGAGGCCGAACTGGCCCGACTCCCGATCCTTCTGCTCGTTCGCACCGGACTGGAGCGCGGCCTCGCTCGCCTCGAAGAGCGCCTTGCGGGGCTTGCCGGTGAAGTCGAAGGCGCCGGCGCAGACGAGCGCCTCGAGCGTCTTCTTGTTGATCTTGCGCATGTCGATGCGCGAGCAGAAATCGAAGATGCCGGCGAAGGGCATCTTGCGCGCGGCGACGACCGCCTCGACCGCCTGCTCGCCCACGCCCTTGATGGCGCCGAGCCCGAAGCGGATGAGCTGTTTGCCGGACTTCTTCGGATCGGGCGCGACCGAGAATGCCAGGTCCGACTCGTTGACGTCGGGCTGCAGCACGGTGATGCCATCGGCCCGCGCCTCGGCGATGTGCGCCACCACCTTGTCGGTGTTGTCCTTCTCGCTGGTGAGAAGGGCCGCCATGAACTCGACGGGATAATGAGCTTTCAAGTAAGCCGTTTGATAGCTGATCAATCCATACGCGGCCGAATGGCTTTTGTTGAAACCATAGGCGGCAAACCTTTCCATCAAATCGAAAATCTCGTTGGCCAGCCGCGGCTCGATGCCCTTGGCGCCGCAGCCCTCGACGAAGCCGCCGCGCTCCTGGGCCATCACGTCCGCCTTCTTCTTCCCCATCGCGCGGCGGAGCAGGTCGGCGCGGCCGAGCGAATAGCCGGCCAGATCCTGGGCGATCTGCATCACCTGCTCCTGGTAGACGATGACCCCGTACGTCTCGCGAAGAATGGGCTCGAGGAGAGCGTGCAGATAGGTGACGCGCTCGCGACCGTGCTTTCGGTTGATGAAGACATCGACCATGCCGCTCTCCAGCGGCCCGGGCCGGTAGAGCGCGCCGGCGGCGATGACGTCGCCGAAGGCGGAGGGCTTGAGCTTCTTCACCATCTCGGTGAAGCCGCTCGACTCCATCTGGAAGACGCCGGCGGTGTCGCCGCGGGAGATGAGCTCGTAGGTCTTCTTGTCGTCGAGCGGCAGCCGGGCGATGTCGACCTGCGTCGCGCCGCGGTTGATCAGCTTCACCGCCTCGCTGATCACCGTCAGCGTCTTCAGCCCGAGGAAGTCGAACTTGATCAACCCCGCCAGCTCGACTTCGTCCTTGGCGAATTGCGTGACCAGCTCCCCGTTCTGCCCGCGGCAGAGCGGCACGTATTCCCAGAGCGGCTTCTCGCCGATGACCACTCCGGCCGCGTGCATGCCGGTCGAGCGGGTCAGCCCCTCCAGCGCGCGGGCGTACTCGACGATGGTCTTGAAGATGGGCTTCTGCTCCTGGATCTGCGTCAGCTTCGGCTCGACCTCGAGCGCCTTCTCGATGGTGGCCGGGTGGCCGTCGATCAGGTTGGGGATGTTGCGGGTCAGCTCGTTCACTTCGGCGAACGGCAGCCCCATCACCCGCGCCACGTCCTTGATGGCGCTCTTCGCCGAGAGCGCGCCGTAGGTGATGATCTGCGCGACGTTCTCGCGCCCGTACTTCTGGGTGACGTACTCGATCACCTCGCCGCGCCGGTCCTGGCAGAAGTCGACGTCGAAGTCGGGCATGGAGATGCGCTCGGGATTGAGGAAGCGCTCGAAGAGCAGCCCGTAGGGGAGCGGGTCGATGTCGGTGATGCGCAGCGCGTACGCGACCAGCGAGCCGGCGCCCGAGCCCCGCCCCGGGCCGACCGGGATGCCGTTGCGCTTGGCCCAGTTGATGAAGTCCTGGACGATGAGGAAGTAGCCGGCGAAGCCCATCTGCACGATGACGGATAGCTCGCGCTCCAGCCGCTCTCGATAATTGTCCTGATCGATTCGATAGGCGATTTCGCCGAAGCGGTGATCGAGCCCTTCGCGGGCGCGCCTTTGCAGATGGCTCTCCAGCGTCTCCCCTTCGGGCACCTGGAAATTGGGCAGCATCGGCTTGCCCAGCTGCAGCTCGACGTTGCAGCGCTGCGCGATCAGCCAGGAGTTGTGCACCGCCTCGCGCCACTCGGATCCCACGCCGGTGGTCGCTTCGGCCGCGGAGTACATCTCCACCGGAGACTTGATGTAGAGCTCTTCCGTCTCGTGGCGCAGCCGCTTGGGATCGTCGAAAGTGCGCCCGGAGGCGATGGCCATCAGCACTTCGTGGGCCTTGGCGTCCTCGCGGCGCACGTAGTGGCTGTCGGCGGTGGCGACGAGCGGCAGCCCCTCGGAGCGGGCCAGCTCGCACAGCCCATGGTTGACCGGCAGCTGTTCCTTCAGCGCATTGCTCTGCACCTCGAGGTAGATCCGGTCGCCGAAGATAGCCTTGAGGTCGCGCACCTCGCGGCGCGCCTCGTCCATGTCGCCGCGGCGGATGGCCTTCGGCACCGCCCCCGCCATGCAGGCGGTGAGCGCGATGATCCCCTCGTTGTGCTTTTGCAAAATCTGCTTGTCGACGCGCGGGTCGTAATAAAATCCTTCGATGAAGGACTTGCTGCTCAGGTATCGCAAATTTCGATAGCCGGTTTCGTTTTGCGCGAGCAGCACCAGGTGGTTCCCCACCCGCTGGGTCTTGTCGCTCATCCCCTTCTCGCCCGCGACATAGGCCTCGAAGCCGATCAGGGGCTTGATGCCGTGCTTCTTCGCCTCCTGGTAGAAGTTGACCACGCCGAACATGTTGCCGTGGTCGGTGACGGCGACCGCCTTCATGCCCGCTTCCGAGCAGGACTTCATCAAGTCGGGGAGGCGGATGGCGCCGTCGAGAAGGCTATAGAGGGTGTGCAGGTGCAGATGCGTGAACTCGCCGGGCATGTGCCGGCGACCATACTCCCTCCGGCTGACATCGCGGTCCGGAAAACGCCGGCCGCACGGCGTATGCTGCGCGCATGCGAACTGCCCTCGCCCTCGCTCTCTTCGCCGGCGCCTGCGCTTCCTCGAAGCCCGCTCCCGCCGGCGGTTCCACCGTGCGCCGCAGCGTCGTCCACAACGGCCAGCGGGTCGGCTCCTCGATGGTGACGACCGCCGCCGACGGGACCATCAGCAACGTCTTCGACATCCACGAGAACGGCCGCGGCCCCCACGCCGACGCGACCATGCGCCTCGCGCCCGACGGGACACTGGCCTTTCTCGAGGCGCGCGGCCACACCGAGATGGGCGCGCCGGTCGAGGAGCGGTTCTCGTTGGAGAACGGCCGCGCCGTCTGGAACAGCCGCGAGGAGCACGGCGAGAAGCAGCTGAGCGGGCCCACCTTCTTCATCCCGCTCTCCAGCGCCGACGCCGACGCTTTTCTCGTCGCGGCGCTGCTCAAGCACGGAGGCACGCTGCCGCTTTTGCCCGGCGGCGTCGCCCGGATGGAGAAGGCGGGGGAAATCACCGTGCCCATCGGCGGGCGCGACACGCGCCTCTTCGCGCAGGCGATCACCGGGCTCTCCTTCCAACCCGTCTATGCCTGGACCCGCGAGGACGGCAGCTTCTTCGCGGAGGTCTTCCCCGGCTCCTGGTTCGGCGAGGAGGGAGCGGAGACCACCGCTGACGCCCTCACCGCGCGCCAGGAAGAGCTGCGCAAAAAGCGCGACCAGGTCCTGGCCGAGCGGCTGGCGAGAAAACCACCGGCGGCCGGCTTCGCTCTCTTGCGCGCGCGCCTCCTCGACATCGAGCGCGGCGCCTGGCTGCCCGATCGGACGGTCCTGATCAGCGGCGACACCATCCGCGCCGTCGGACCTGCCAAGGAAGTGCAGGTGCCGGCGGGCGCCGAGGTGATCGATCTGGGCGGCAAGGCGCTTCTGCCCGGGCTCTGGGACATGCACGCGCATCTCTCGCCGCCCGACGGACCGCTCGACATCGCCTCCGGCGTGACCAGCGCGCGGGACGTGGGCAACAAGTCGTCCCTGCTCGACGACTTCAAGAAGTCCTTCGACGAGGGGACGGCGGTGGGACCGCACGTCTACCGCGCCGGGTTCATCGAGGGCCGCGGGCCCGATGCCTCCCATCCGGAAGTGACGGCGGTGACGGAGGAGGAAGCGCGCGCCGCCGTCGATTTCTTCGCCAAGCGCGGCTACGAGATGATCAAGATCTACAACTCCATCAAGCCGGAGCTCGTTCCCGTCCTCGCGGAAGAGGCGCACGCGCGCGGCATGGGTGTGACCGGCCACATCCCCGCGCACATGCTCGCCAACGAAGCGGTGCGGGCCGGCTACGACGGCATCGAGCATATCAACCAGGTGATGCTCAACTTCTTCGCCGACCACGAGACCGACACCCGCACGCTCTTGCGCTTCTCGCTGGTGGGCGAGAGGGCGGCCGGCTTCGATCTCCATTCGCCGCAGGCGAAGGAGTTCTACGCTCTCTTGCGCGAGCACCGGACGGTGATCGATCCCACCTACGTCACCTTCGAGCAGGTCTACGTCTTCGAGCAGGGCAAGATGCCGCCCGAGTGGGCGCCGACGGCGCAACGGCTGCCGGTGCAGGTGCAGCGGCAGTTTCTCACCGGCGGGCTCTCGCTCGAGGGCGGCAAGAAGGAGCTGTACGCGCGCTCCTGGGAGCAGTTGCTGCGCGTCGCCAAGGTGCTGCACGACGAGGACGTCCCGGTGGTCGCGGGGACCGACTTCACCGCCGGAGTCGGGCTGCATCGCGAGCTCGAGCTTCTCGTGCACGGCGGGCTCACGCCGCTCGATGCGCTTCGCGCCGCCACCATCGTACCGGCGCGGGCGATGAAGATGGCGGAGCGAACGGGCTCGATCGCGGCGGGCAAGACCGCGGACCTGGTGGTGATCGACGGCGACCCGCTCGCCGACATCTCCGCCGTGCACCGAACGGTGATGACCTTCCGCTCAGGCGTGCGCTTCTCCGCGAACGAGGTGTACGAGTCGGTTGGCGTGAATCCCCTTTAAAGGCAATGCCTGTCAAATTAAGCCACGCTTAACGCCAAGACTCGTCAGAGACCCTGAAAGCGGGAAAGGGAAGGGGCAACAGGCGCGCGCCAACGCCTGAGGCGTTGTCACTGGCGCCTGCATTTGGGAAGGAAAGAACCTGCGCCTTCGGCGCTTGTCTTCGTCGTGGGCTCCTCCATGCGAGGGCAGTTCACGCTTTGTTGTCGGGTCTCATCCGCAGATTCCAAACCGCCGGATAAGCCCCGAGAGCAGGGCGTGCACGGCGCGCGCGTGCAGAAGTGCCCGCCGGGCAGGCTCTTGTTTGCAGGTGCCGGCGGCCAGCGCGATGTCGAGCGCTGCCGCCGCTTCACAATTCTCGCCGCGGGCAATCGCGTAGACCCGGGCTTTGTCGGCCGAACCTGCCCGTCCAGCGCCTTCGGAGATGTTCAAACAAACGCTGGTCGCAGCCCGCAAGGCCTGATCGCGCAGGCGACCATCGCTGATGGCCGCCTCCCGCATCGCCTCGAGCAGTTTGCGAGCCTCCTGGTAAGCGATCAATTTCTCAAAAGGGAGATCTCCAAAGTTCGTCATCGCCGGCTCCTCTCAAAAAGCGCAGCGAGGAGCCGGCGATGACGAACGACTGGAATCCCGAGAAGCAGAGGCGCCGAAGGCGCAGGCTTTTTCTTTCCCAAAATGCAGGCGCCAGTGACAACGCCTCAGGCGTTGGCGCGCGCCTGCATCCTTTCCCTTTCCCTTTCCCTACTCGCGTTAAGTGATTGGCATTGCCCTTCAAGAGAGCAGGTCGCGGAGCGCGGCGTCGACATCGGTGAAGCGAAACTGGAAACCCGAGTCGAGCAGCTTCTTGGGCACCGCGCGCTGACCCTCGAGCAGCTCGCCGGCGAATTCGCCGAGAAGGATCTTGAGCGGGGCGGCCGGCACCGGAAAGAGAGCCGGCCGATGCAGGGCGCGGCCCAGCGCCTTGGCGAAGTCCTTCATGATGACGATGCCGGGCGCGACCAGGTTCAAAGGTCCGCGCAGCTTTTCGCGGTCGATCGCCCAGAGCAATGCGGCGACCTCGTCGTCGATGTGGATCCAGGGGAACCATTGCTTGCCGCTGCCGATCGGTCCGCCCACGAAGGCCTTGAAGGGCGGCAGCATCTTCCCCAGCGCGCCGCCGCTCCTCGAGAGCACGATCCCGGTCCGCGCCTGCACGCTGCGCACGCCGAGATCCTCGGCCTTGCGCGCCTCGGCTTCCCAGGCGACGGACACCGAGGCAAGAAAGCTGCCGCCAGCCGCGACGCTCTCGTCGATCGGCTCGTCGCCGCGGCCGCCATAGAAGCCGACGGCGCTGGCATTGACCAGCACGCGCGGGCGTGACGCGCGCATCGCCTCGACGAGAGCGCCCGTGCTCAGCACCCGGCTGTCGAAGATCTCCTGCTTGTACTCTTCGTTCCAGCGCCGGGCCGCCACGCTAGCGCCCGCCAGGTTGACGACTGCGTCGGCGCCTTCGAGCGTCCAGGGGGCCGAGCGGAAGCGCGGCAGGGTGCGGACCTCGTCTCCTCGCGCCCGCAGCGCGCGCACCAGCTGGCTTCCGATCAGCCCCGACGCACCTGCGACAAAAACTCGCACGATCGGCCTCCCGCTTGACGCATTGCTTCTAGATCCTTCAAATGAGACGGATGCAGCCGTTGCAGCAAGGTCTTTACGATCCCTGGTTCGAGCACGACTCCTGCGGATTCGGCTTCGTGGTGGACATCAAAGGGCGCCGCTCGCACGCCATCGTCGAGAACGCGCTCACCGTCCTCAAGAACCTCGAGCACCGCGGCGCGGCCGGATCGGAGAGAAACTCCGGCGACGGCGCCGGCCTCCTCGTCCAGATGCCGCACGCGTTCTTCGCGCGCCACGGCTTCGCCAAGAAGCCCGGCGAGTACGGCGCCGGCTGCGTCTTCCTTCCCCAGCAGGCGGCGAGCCGCGAGCAATGCGAGCGCATCTTCGCGGAGAAGATCGAAGAGGAAGGGCAGAAGCTCCTCGGCTGGCGGGACGTGCCTGTCGATCCGACCGGGCTGGGCGAGTCGGCCCGGTCGAGCCAGCCCTTCATCCGGCAGATCTTCATCGAGAGCCGCTGCGCCGATCCGGCCGCCTTCGAGCGCAAGCTCTACGTCATCCGCCGACTGGTGGAGAAAGCCGTCTCGCGCTCCGCCGTCCCGCAGCGCGCCGCCTTCTACGTCGCCTCGCTCTCGCACCGCACGCTGGTCTACAAGGGGATGCTCAACTCCAGCCAGCTGCTCACCTTCTATCCGGACGTCCGCGACCCCGCCTTGGAGTCGGCGCTGGCGATGGTGCACGCGCGCTTCTCCACCAACACCTTCCCCTCCTGGAGCCGGGCGCATCCCTACCGGTACATCTCGCACAACGGCGAGATCAACACGCTGCGCGGCAACATCAACTGGATGCATTCGCGGCAGTCGATCATGCGCTCGAAGCTGTTCGGCGAAGATCTGAAGAAGATCCTCACCGTCATCGATCTGGAGGGCTCCGACTCGGCGATGTTCGACAACGTCCTCGAGCTTCTCCACCTGTCCGGGCGCTCCTTGCCGCACGCACTGATGATGATGGTGCCCGAGCCCTACAGCCGAAACCAGGAGATGTCGCCGGAGAAGAAGGCCTTCTACGAGTACCACTCCTGCTTGATGGAGCCGTGGGACGGGCCCGCCTCCATCGCCTTCACCGACGGCGTGCGGGTGGGCGCGACGCTCGACCGCAACGGCCTCCGCCCGGCGCGCTACTACGTCACCAAGGACGACCTGGCGGTGATGGCGAGCGAAGTCGGCGTTCTCGACATTCCCGCCGACCGGATTCTCGAAAAGGGCCGGCTGCAGCCGGGGCGCATGTTCCTCGTCGACACCGAAGAGCAGCGCATCATCCCTGACGAGGAACTGAAGCGCCGCATCGCCGGAGAGCGGCCCTACCGGCAGTGGCTCGACGAGCATCTCGTCGACCTCGCCGATCTGCCGAAGCCGGAGAGAGTGATCGAGGCCGATCACGAGACCGTCCTGCGCCGCCAGGAAACCTTCGGCTACACCGCCGAGGACGTCCGCATCCTCATCAACCCCATGGCCGAGTCGGGAGTCGAGCCGGTGGGCTCGATGGGCAACGACACACCGCTCGCGGTGCTCTCGGAGAAGCCGCAGCTCCTCTACAGCTATTTCAAGCAGCTCTTCGCGCAAGTGACCAACCCGCCGGTCGACGCCATCCGCGAGGAGATCGTCATGGCGGTCGAGACTGCCATCGGCCCCGAGGGCAACCTGCTCGAGGCCGCGCCCGAGTCCTGCCACCAGCTGGCGGTGCCCTCGCCGGTGCTGCGCAACGAGGACCTGGAGCGGATCCGCCATCTGAACGGCAAGAACGGCTCGCACGGTTTCAAGTCGATCACCTTGCCGATCCTCTTCAAGGTGAAGGACGGCGGCACCGGGCTGCGCAAGGCGGTCGAGGATCTCGCCTGGTCGACGAGCGAGGCCATCGCCGAGGGCCACAACATCATCATCTTCTCCGACCGCGGGCACGACGAGGAGTACGCGCCCATCCCGGCGCTGCTCGCGGTGGCCTCCGTGCAGCACCATCTCCTGCGCGAGGCGGCCCGCACGCGGGTGGGCCTCGTGCTCGAGTCAGGCGAGCCGCGCGAGGTGCACCACTTCGCGCTGCTCATCGGCTACGGCGCGAGCGCGGTGAATCCATATCTGGCGTTCGAGACCCTCCACGATCAGATCCGGCTCGGGATCATCTCCGGCCCGCCCGAGGCGGCGGAGAAGCGCTACGTCAAAGCCATCAACAAAGGCATCGTCAAAGTCATCTCGAAGATGGGCATCTCGACCATCCAGAGCTATCACGGCGCCCAGGTCTTCGAGGCGGTGGGGCTCAACCAGGACTTCATCGACGATTACTTCACCTGGACGCCGACGCGCATCGGCGGAGTGGGCATCGACGTGATCGCCCGCGAGGTGCGCATGCGCCACGAGCGCGCCTTTCCACCCAAGCGGCCCATCGTGCACCGCCAGCTCGGCACCGGCGGGCACTATCAGTACCGCGAGGACGGCGAGCACCATCTCTTCAACCCACTGACCATCCACAAGCTGCAGTACGCCTGCCGCACGGGCAACTACAACATCTTCAAGGAGTACTCGAAACTGGTCGACGACCAGGCGCAGAACCTGAACACGCTGCGCGGGATGATGGACTTCCGGCCTTCGCCCAAGCCGGTGCCCCTCGAGGAAGTGGAGCCGGTCACGGCCATCGTCAAGCGCTTCAAGACCGGCGCGATGAGCTACGGGAGCATTTCCAAGGAAGCGCACGAGGCGCTCGCCATCGCCATGAACCGCATCGGCGGCAAGTCGAACACCGGCGAGGGCGGCGAGGACCCCGAGCGCTACGTTCAGCTGGGGAACGGCGACTCGAAGAATTCGGCCATCAAGCAGGTGGCCTCCGGCCGCTTCGGCGTGACCAGCCAGTACCTGATCAACGCGCGAGAGCTGCAGATCAAGATGGCGCAGGGAGCAAAGCCGGGCGAAGGCGGACAGTTGCCCGGCAACAAGGTCTATCCCTGGATCGCGCGGGTTCGCTACGCGACGCCGGGCGTGGGGCTCATCTCGCCGCCGCCCCATCACGACATCTATTCCATCGAGGACCTGGCCGAGCTGATCCACGATTTGAAGAACGCCAATCCCGCGGCACGCGTCTCGGTGAAGCTGGTCGCCGAAGTCGGCGTCGGGACCATCGCCGCCGGAGTCGCCAAGGCGCATGCCGACGTGGTCCTCATCTCCGGCCACGACGGCGGCACCGGCGCCTCGCCGCTCACCTCGATCAAGCACGCCGGCATCCCCTGGGAGCTGGGGCTCGCCGAGACCCATCAAGTGCTGGTGATCAACAACCTGCGCTCGCGCATCGCCGTCGAATGCGACGGGCAGCTCAAGACCGGCCGCGACGTGGCCATCGCCGCCCTGCTCGGCGCCGAGGAGTTCGGCTTCGCCACCGCGCCCCTGGTCGCGCTCGGCTGCGTGATGATGCGCGCCTGCCATCTCAACACCTGCCCGGTGGGCATCGCC
>VBLC01000023.1 GCA_005879315.1 Deltaproteobacteria bacterium
GACGCCGCCCGGCCGCAGCGCAGCCGCCGCATCGGCGACGAGCCGGAGCGCGCCGCTGTTCTTCCCCTCGGAGAATCCGAGCTGCAGCGCGATCTCGCTCGCGACGATGGCGTCGGCGCTCTCGGGCCGGAGATGCAGATCGCCGAGGAAGAGATTGACGCTCTCGAGGTCCTCGAGCGAAGTCTTGTCGAAGATCGGCTGGCCGACATGCAGCTCGAGCACGGCGCGCGGAGTGGCGCGACGGCGCAGCTCGTCGATCAGCGCCTCGGCGTAGGTGCGGCCGCCGAGGCTGGGATGCTTTTCGGAAAAGAGCGAGGCGAAACTCTGCTCGCCTTCGGCCGGCATCTGCGGCGGCGGAGCTCCCTGCGCGTACGCGCGCGGGTCAGGGA
>VBLC01000024.1 GCA_005879315.1 Deltaproteobacteria bacterium
CCGGGCGAGAATTTTCAGCGCCGCCACGTCGGCGCGCGCAAGGCGCAAGAGCGGCGGAAGCGCCTGCGGACCGGCATCGGCCAGCACCGATCCCAGCGATCGCTCGCCGTCGCAGCGGAGGAAGAGAGCCGCCGTGACTTCCTCGAGCCGCACAGCCTCGCCGCCGCGGGTATAGATGATGACGCTCTCGCCGCGGCGCTCGAACACGGCCGCGCGAGGGATACGCGGGTAGCCGGCGAGCAGCGGCGAGATCTCGTCGGCGCCCTGGACCAGGAAGCGCCGCGCGCGCAGCACGCCGACGAACTCCTCTCTCTGCGCTTTGTCGAGATCGGGGAAGGAAACGTCTTTCTCCTCGCGCGCGGGGTCGAAGGCGAGGAGGAGCGCGAGCACGTCGCGGCTCATCTCCGCGACATCGCCGGTCAAGCCGTGCCAGACGAAGGCGGCGTCGCCGCGGGCATGGAAGGAGAGATGTCGCGAGAGCGCGAGGACGGCCACGACCGCGCAGGATGCCCTTCGCGCGCCGCTTCCGGCAAGCGAGCGCGCGAGCCCTCTCGCGGGATTGACGGCCGCTCCCCCATGCGTTACTTCCCTGCGCCCCTCGCGGGGGGTCGGCTTACGGGGAGTGGCTCAGTCTGGTAGAGCACCTGGTTCGGGACCAGGGGGTCGCAGGTTCAAATCCTGTCTCCCCGACCAATGCAATGGCCGGACTTGCTTCGGGAATTCCGAGGGGGTCCGGCCTTCGTTTTTGGTGGATTCGGGCCGCGGGGACACAGTGGGGACAAGCGGCGGCAGCCGCGCGACTCCGGCGCGCAGATCGGCGAGGTCGACGCGCGTCTAGACGTTCGCGGTGAGGCGCGGGTCCGCATGCCGCAGCATCCGCTGCGCGACTACCAGCGGGACGCCAGCGCGCGCGAGCAGCGTCGCAGTGGTGCCGCGCAAGTCGTGGAAACGCAGCGGGCGCGGCAACGCCTTGGGCCACAGCTTCATCTTGCAGCTCGGGCAAAGACGCAGTTTCGCGTCCTCGACCTGCTCCTCGTGTCCGCAGCCCTTCCGGCGGCAGACGTGCTGATAGCCGCGCACGAGTCCTGCTCTGCCCATCGCGCGCCGCAAGACCTCTTGTAACTTGTGAAATTGCTGTTTCCCGCTACCGCCAGTCTCGGCGGGTCCGTGCCAGCAGTGGGAGTTGAATCAGAAACCGCCTGCACCTTAAGGGCCCCCAGAAGTTGCACAGGGATCACCCAATTCTTCCCAAGCCTGCGGAATCAATTCGCGCCTACGCCTGGTGCTGCCCGTCCAAGGATCCTGGGATCCCAGCACGATTTCCAGAGATTTTGCTACCGCCAATCGAGCGAAGACGAACGCTCGCCGGACGGTCGCGAACACTCTTTGGGCTGCCGGCGGGCCGCCGCTCGAAGGTATGCGCTGATTCTGGCGATGCAGCCCGTGGCACGACCCATGCGTACTGATTCGCTGGAAAGCGGTCATCGCCCTCGAGCCCGGAGGCGCTCAACGCGGTCGGAGAGGTCGTCACGATGCCGCCGGCATTCGGAATCGAGCAAGTGCAGACCAGCGCCGATCAGGGCGAGATCCGCATCCACGGCAGCCTGAGATTCGCCGAGGCGGCGCCGCTCTGGACCGAGCTGCGCCGGCTCGAGACCAGCGCCGCGCGCGGTCAGACGCTCAACTTCGAGATGTCGGCCGTGCAGCGCATCGACGGCGGCGCGATGGCGTTGCTCGCCTGCCTGCGCGCGGAGTTGCAGCGGCGCGGTGTGAAATCCGAGTTCGTGGCGGCCGACGCGCACGTGCAGCGGATCATCCACCTCTACGGCGGCGACCACGCGGTGGCGCGGCTCAAGCGCCGCCGGCCGCTGGGCACGCTCGATCAGCTGGGCCGCGCCACCATCTCCATCCTGCTCGAGGTGAAGCTCGTGCTCGCCTTCTTCGGGCAGATGGTGGTCGCGGGTGCAGGGGTCTTGCGCTCGCCCCGCTCGGCCAACTGGCGCGAGCTGCCGGCGACGATGGAGCGCTCCGGCGCCGACGCGGTGCCCGTCATCCTCTTGATCAACTTCCTGGTCGGCGTGGCCATGGCGTTCCAGTCGGCAGCGCAGCTCAAACAGTTCGGCGCCAACATCCTCGTCGCCGACCTGATCGGCATCTCCATCTGCCGCGAGCTCGGGCCCTTGATGACCGCGATCGTCGTCTGCGGCCGGTCGGGCGCGGCGTTCGCGGCCGAGCTCGGCTTCATGCAGGTGAACGAGGAGATCGATGCGCTTCGCACGATGGGATTCGGGCCGATGCGGTATCTGGTCCTGCCGCGCGCCCTCGCGCTCATCCTCGTGGTGCCTTTGCTCACTCTCCTCGCCGACGTGGCGGGCGTGCTGGGTGGGCTCGTCGTCGGCGTCACCAGCCTCGACCTGACGGTGCGCGGTTATCTCAATCAGACCGCGCGCGTCGTCTCGCTCTGGGACATCTCGTCGGGGGTCATCAAGAGCATGGTGTTCGCGTTCGCCGTCGCGCTCATCGCCTGCCAGCAGGGTCTCGCCACGAGCGGCGGCGCGGAAGGCGTCGGCCGCCGCACCACCTCGACGGTGGTCATCACCATGTTCACCCTCATTCTCGTCGACGCCGTGACGACGGTCCTCTTCCGTATGGCGGGCCTATGAGCGACCCGTTGTTCAAGGTGGTCGATCTCACCATCGGCTGGGACGAGACCGTCGTGCAGAGAGGCGCAACCTTCGAGATCGAGCGAGGCTCGATCTTCGCCATCCTCGGCAGCAGCGGCTGCGGCAAATCAACCATGCTGCGCTATCTGGTCGGCCTGGAGGCGCCGCTCAGCGGGAGCATCACCATCGACGGCCTCGCGCCCGACCAGAGCGTCCCCGGCCGGCCGTTGTTCGGCGTGATGTTCCAGTCGGGCGCCCTGCTCGGGTCACTCACCGTAGGGGAGAACGTGGCGCTGCCACTGCAGGCGTGGACCTGCCTTCCGCCCGACGCCATCGGCGGCATCGTCGCGGCCAAACTGCGCCTGGTCGGCCTGGAGCACGCCGAGGGCCGGATGCCGAGCGAGCTGTCGGGAGGAATGTGCAAGCGCGCGGGGATCGCCCGGGCGATGGCGCTGGAGCCGGATCTGCTCTTTCTCGACGAGCCCTCGGCCGGCCTCGACCCGGTCTCTGCGGTCGAGTTGGACGAGCTGATCCTGAGCCTCAACCAGCAGCTCGGCTTGACCTTCGTGGTGGTCACTCACGATCTCGAGAGCATCTTCAAGATCAGCAAGAGCTGCATCATGCTCGACCGCGAGAGCAAGAGCATCATCGCCCGCGGCGATCCGCGCGTCCTGCGCGACACCAGCACAGACCCGCGCGTCCACTCCTTCTTCAACCGGACTCCGCTGGAGGTGACCTCATGAGCGCGCCGACCAATCAATGGAAGCTCGGCGCCTTCGTGGTGGGAGCGGTGCTGGTCGGCCTGGCCGCGGCCGCCGTAGTCACGGCGGAGACCCTGCAGGTCGTCACCGTCGCCTACGCATCCTATTTCGACGAAGCGGTGACGGGCCTCGAGGTGGGATCGCCGGTCCGCTATCGCGGTGTGAAGATTGGCAACGTCAAGGCAATCGACGTAGCGCCCGACCAGCGTCACGTCGAGATCATCTATTCGCTGGGCGTCAAAGTACTGGGCCGGCTGAAGCTCGCCGGCACGACCCGCGGCAAGGAGACGAAAATCCTCATGCCGCCCGACCTGCGCGTGCAGCTCGCCTCGAACGGGCTGACCGGCACCAAGTTCCTGCAGATCGACTTCTTCGAGACCGGCGGCGTGCTGCCGCCGGCGCTGCCGTTTCCGGTCCCCGAGAACTACATCCCCGCCATTCCTTCGACGATGAAGAACCTGGAGGACTCGGTGATTCGCGCGGTGAACATGGTCCCCGACATCGCGCGCGACCTCGGCCGCGTGGTCGCCAGGGTGAGCGCCATTCTCGACGACGTGGATCGCCGCGGTCTGCCGGGCAAGGCCGCGGCGACTCTCCGCAACACCAGCCAACTTCTGGCGAGCCTGCAGAACAAGCTCGATCAGCTTCAGGTCGACGAGCTCTCGCGCGATGCGGCGGCGACGCTCAAGGGCGCGAGCGCGGCGCTGGAGAAGATGAAGCGAGTGCTCGATCGCCTCGACGGACATGACGGCTTGTTCGCCAGCGTGCAGCGCACTTCCGATTCCTTGGGTGACGTGGCCGGGCCGCGGGTCGGGGCCAGACTCGATGAGACCGGACGCGATCTGCGTGAGGCCGCGGTGGCGGTGCGCCAGCTGGTCGAGGCGCTGCAGCGCGATCCCGACATGTTGCTCAAAGGAAAGACGAAGGTGCGTCAATGAGAACGACTCTCCTGCTGGCCGTCGGCGCGGTCGCGCTCTCGGGCTGTGCGCTGCTCGGCAAGAACGATCCGCACGTGCCGCGCTACTTCACGCCGGAGTACGACGGCGATGCGCCCGCGGCAACCGTACGGTCCGATCTGCAGCTCCGGCTCGGCCGGGTCGAGGGTTGGTCGCACGTGCGCGAGCGGCTGGCGACCCGCAACTCCGCCCGAGAGCTCTTCTATTACGATGACTGGCGCTGGACCGAGCGGCCCGAGATCTACCTGCGCCGCGCGCTCTCGCGCGCACTGTTCGAGGAGCGCGGGGTGGTCGAGTCACTCTCCGGCCGCGCCGTCACCGTCGATGTCGAGCTGATCGCGTTCGAGGAGATCGAGCAACCGCACAAGGCGCGCATGCAGGCGCTCCTGGTGCTGAGCGACGAGCGCCTCGGCCTGCTCGAAGAGACGATCACGGTCGAGCAACCGGTCGCGAAGATGGAGGGGGCCGACCCGACGCGAGCGGTGGTCGATGCGTTCTCGCAGGCGCTGCACGCCGGCGTGACGCGCATTGCCGATCGCGTCGTCGGGAAGCTCTCCGAGCAGGCGCCGCATGCCGCGAGGTGAGCTCTCATGAAGGCGTCCGCGCAAGAGAAGACACTGGTCCGCTTCGAGATCGCGCCGCGCACGATCGGCTGGATCCTGGCGACCGCCGCGGGCGTCTGGCTGCTCCGAGAGCTGTGGGTAATCGGGCTCCTGGTGGTGGTGGCCCTCGTCTTTGCGGGGACCTTCAATCCGCTGGTCGAGTGGATGGAGAAGCGCGGGCTCAAGCGCACCCTCTCGCTCATCCTGCTCTTCTTCGGTTCCATCGTCGCCGCGTCCCTTCTCATCTTCCTGACTGTCCCGCCGCTCGTCGAGCAGCTCGCCCAGATCGTGCACGGCGCGCCAGAGCATCGCCAGAAGCTGATCGCGCTCCTCGAGAAGCGCGGTTTCACCGCGCCACTCGCCCACGCAGTGCAGAACGCCGGGCTGGAGCAGATGTTCGCCCGGCTCGAGAGCTATCTCCTCGGATACTCATCCCAGGCCGCGGTGGTGCTCGGATACTTCGCGACCACCTTCGTTCTTTCCTTCTATCTCCTCGCCGACGGCAAGCGCACGCAGGGCGCGCTCTACGCCATCGTCCCGCGCGACTATCACATGCGGCTGGCGCGCATCCTCCACAACCTGGAAACGATCGTCGGCGGCTACATGCGCGGCCAGCTCATCACCTCGGCGGCGATCGGGGTGTTCACCTTCTTGCTCCTGGTGAGCTGCAAGGTCCCCAATGCGTTGTCCCTCGCATTGTTTGCGGCGTTGGCAGACGTCATCCCGTTCGTCGGAGGCCTTCTGGCCGCCGGCCCCGCCATCCTCTCCGCCCTTCCCCGCGGACTGCCGGTCGCTACCGCGGTGGGGGTCTCCATGTTCATCTACATGCAGTTCGAGAACCGGATCCTGGTTCCCAGGGTCTACGGTCATGTGCTCCGGCTCTCACCGGCCGCGGTCGTCCTCGCGCTTCTTGCCGGAGGCACGCTGCTCGGCGTGATGGGAGCGCTCCTGGCCCTACCGATCGCGGCAGGCCTGCAGATGATCCTGGAAGAGCTGCGGGTGGAGATGCCCGGCGACGACAGCGACGATCGGCCGGAGCGCGCCCGAAACGCGAAGACCGAGGCCACCTACGAGCGAATGAGCGCGGGCTCGACGGCCCCCGAAGCGGGACAGATCGCGCGGAACCTCGCGCACGACATCCGCGATGCGGACGCCGTCAACGCGGCGAAGGTAGTCCAAGGAGCAGCAAAATGAGCACTTCACGACTCGCCGCTCTCGCCGACATCGGTCCCGCCGTGGAGACGATCACGGAGGTCCGGCGCAAAGAGGCTTTGCTGAAAACAGGGGCCCTGCAGAACGCCATTCTCAACAGCGCCAATTTCTCCATCATCGCCACCGACGAAAAGGGCGTCATTCAATTATTCAATATCGGCGCCGAGACCATGTTGGGTTATGCGGCCGTCGAGGTGGTCAACAAGATCACGCCGGCGGACATCCATGACCCGCAGGAAGTGATTGAGCGCGCCCGGGCATTGAGCTTGGAGCTCGCGACCACGATTGCCCCGGGCTTCGAGGCGTTGGCCTTCAAGGCGTCGCGCGGGATCGAGGACAAGTACGAGTTGACTTATATCCGCAAGGACGGAAGCCGCTTTCCAGCCATCGTATCGGTCACGGCTCTGCGCGATGCCGAGAGCAGGATCATCGGATATCTCTTGATCGGCACCGACAACTCCGCGCGCAAGCAGGTGGAGGAGAAGCTGCGCTGGACCGAGGAAGGCTTCCGCTTGATGGTCGAGAGCGTAACCGACTGTGCAATCGTCATGCTGGATTCAGAGGGCCGGGTGGTGAGCTGGAATACCGGAGCGGAGCGGATCAAAGGCTACCGCGCGGAAGAGATCGTCGGCCAGCACTTCTCCCGCTTCTATCCTGCCCAGGATATCGAGCACGGTGCGCCGCAGCGCGACCTGAACTCGGCGGCGGACGAGGGACGATTCGAGGTCGAGGGTTGGCGCGTACGCAAGGACGGCTCTACCTTCTGGGCGAACGTCGTCTTCACGGCCATTCGAGATCCGGCGGGCAATGCGCGCGGGTTCGCCAAGCTGACCCGCGACCTGACCGAGCGCAGGCAGGTCGAGGAAACACTGACCATGGCCAAGGGCGCGGCGGAGAAGGCCAACCTCGCCAAGTCCGATTTCCTTTCCAGCATGAGCCATGAGCTTCGCTCGCCGCTCAATGCGATTCTCGGGTTCGCCCAACTGATGGAGTCCGATTCCACGCCGGCGACACAATCGCAGAAGGCGAGCATCGGTGAGATTCTCCGTGCGGGTTGGTACCTCCTGGAGCTGATCAACGAAATTCTCGATCTGGCGCAGATCGAGTCGGGGAAGCTGTCGCTGTCGAAGGAGCCGACGTCGCTGGCCGAAGTCATCCTCGAATGCCAGGCCATGATCGGACCGCAGGCGCAAAAGGGCGGTATCCGGATGACCTTCCCGCAGTTCGACGTCCCTCGCTTCGTCCTCGCCGATCGCACCCGATTGAAGCAGATCCTGATGAACCTTCTTTCCAACGCGGTCAAATACAACCAGTCCGGGGGAACAGTCGTGGTCGACTGCGTCCCCAGCGGTCCGGATCGGATTCGCCTCAGCGTGAAGGACAGCGGCGTGGGATTGCCTCCGGAAAAGCTGGCGCAGCTCTTCCAGCCGTTCAACCGTCTCGGACAAGAGCGGGGCGCCGTTCAAGGCACGGGCATCGGCCTGGTGATGAGCAAGCGACTGGTCGAACTGATGGGGGGCGTCATCGGAGTGGAGAGCAGCGTAGGGGTGGGAAGCGTCTTCTGGTGCGAGCTGAGCTCGGTCGACGCGCCGCAGCTCGAGGCTGAAACGGCCCAGCCCGCGGCCATGGCCCAGGCGCAAGCTCGACACGGCGCGCCGCTGCGCACCCTGCTCTATGTAGAGGACAACCCGGCCAACTTGAAATTGGTCGAGCAGCTCATCGCGCGCCGCCCCACCATGCGCCTCTTGAGCGCGCTGGACGGCAACATGGGCATCCAGCTTGCGCGCGCCAACCAGCCGGAGGTGATTCTGATGGACATCAATCTGCCCGGCATCAGCGGTCTCGAAGCGCTGAAGATCCTCCGCGAAGACACAGCGACCGCGCACATCCCTGTGCTCGCCCTCAGCGCAAATGCGATGCCGCGCGATATCGAAAGGGGCCTCGAGGCAGGATTCTTCTCGTATCTCACGAAGCCCATCAAGGTCACGGAGTTCATGGAAACCTTGGATTCGGCCTTCGACTTTGCGCAAAAACAGATTGGACGGAGCAAGTAAGACAGGACGAAATCGTGGTCGATTCCGCAGAAATTTTCAAAGCCGGGCTTCTCATCGTCGACGATCAGGAAGCCAATGTCCTTCTGCTCGAGCGCACGCTGAGCGGTGCCGGATATGTGTCGGTGGCGTCCACGCGCGATCCGCGCGCGGTGTGCGAGCTTCACCGCAAGAATCGCTACGACCTGATCCTGCTCGACCTCCAGATGCCCCTGATGGACGGATTCGAGGTGATGGAAGGCCTCAAGAAAATCGAAAAGGACGGCTACTTGCCGGTCCTCGTCATCACCGCCCAGCCGGATCACAAGCTGCGCGCGCTCCGGGCCGGCGCGAAAGACTTCGTCAGCAAGCCATTCGATCTCGCCGAGGTGCTGACGCGCGTCCACAACATGCTTGAAGTCCGCCTCTACGCCAGAGCGCTCGAGCAGACGGTGCAGGAACTGGAGGTCAGCCGCGAGCTGATCCGCGGCAAGAATGACGAGCTGAAGAAGCTGTTCGATCAAGTCGTGGCGGAGCGGAAGATCTCGGAGCGGCTGGCGCTCCACGTGCCGCCGAACTCCATCGCCGAGCGATTGCAAGCGCGTCCCGACATGACGGCAGACAGCTTTGCGGACGTGACCGTGTTGATCGCGGACGTCGTGGGGTTCGCCCAGCTGACACCGGCGGTTCCCCCCGGCCGGCTGGCGCTGATCCTCGAGGAGATCTTCACGCTCTTCGACGGCCTCGCCAGCGAGCGCGGCCTCAAGAGGATCAAGACGCTCGGGAATTCGTACATGGCCGCCTCCGGCGTGCCCGAGCCCTCGGCCGATCACGCGGCGCGGGCGGCGCACATGTCGCTCGACATGATCGAAGCGCTGGGTCGCTACAACGAGCGCACCGCTTCCAGTCTCCAGGTCCGCATCGGCATCAGCACCGGCGGGGTGGTGGCCGGCGTCATCGGCAGGCGCCTGTTCCTCTACGATGTGTGGGGTGACGCCGTGAACACCGCCAGTCGGATGGAATCCCACGGCGTGGCCGGACGCGTGCAAGTGTCGGAGAGCACCCGGCGGCGATTGGGAGAGCCGTTTCTTCTCGAGGAGCGCGGGGTTCTCGAAGTCGAAGGCGAGGGTGACATGAAGACCTCGTTCTTGGCGGGGCGGAACGGCGCGTAGGGCCGCCGCCCGAGGCGGCAGGCGAGCGAGAGGCGGCGAGAGAAGCTTGCTCTGCGGCGAAATGCCCTTGCTCCTTGAGAGGTCCAGACATTAGTAATTTCTCGCATGCTGCTCGAGTTCATCCGTGAGAACCGCACAGAGCTGATTCGCCGCACGCAGGAAAAGGTGCGAACACGGTCCGCGCCGCGCGCCACGCCGCAAGAGATCGAGAACGGCGTGCCGCTCTTCCTGACCCAGTTCACCGACCTCCTCGCCGCGACGAACGGCGAGCAGCCGCCGATCCGGGCGAGTGGCGGCAGCGCCACCAAGCACGGCAACGAGCTGCTGCAGCGCGGCTTCACCATCGCACAGGTGGTCCACGACTATGGCGACATCTGCCAGGCGATCACCGAGCTGGCCGGCGATCAGGCGAAGCGGCTCAGTACGAGGGAGTTCCACCGCCTCAACCTCTGCCTCGACAATGCCATCGCCGAGGCAGTCACCGAATACTCGCGGCAACGCGAGCAGGACCTCGCCGACCAGGAGGTCGAGCGCCTGGGCTTCCTGGCGCACGAGTTGCGCAACCTGATCTCCACCGCCAACCTGGCCTTTCAGCTCCTCCGAGGCGGCACTGTCCCCATCGGCGGAAGCACCGGCGCCGTGCTCGGGCGCAGCCTGACGGGTCTGCGCGATGCGGTCGATCGCTCCCTGGCCGAAGTGCGACTGGCGAGTGGGCAGCACCCACGGAGACGCGTCCTGGTCGCCGAGTTCATCGAGGAGATGGAGGCGGCGGCCTTGCTCGATGCAAGAGCGAGGAACCTCGATCTCACTGTCGCGCCGGTCGAGTCCAGCATTGCCGTCGAGGCGGACCGCGAGCTGCTTGCGTCCGCGGTCTCCAATCTCCTGCAGAATGCGTTCAAGTTTACCCACGCCCGCGGCCACGTCTCGCTGCGCGCACACAGGAAGGGGGATCGCGTGCTCATCGAGATCGAGGACGAGTGCGGCGGTCTGCCCCCCGGCAAGGCGGAGGAGCTGTTCCGTCCCTTCGAGCGGCGCGGCGCCGACAAGACCGGCCTCGGCCTGGGTCTGGCCATCAGCCGCAAGAGCGTCGGCGTGAATGGCGGCGAGATCCACGTGGGGAACAAGCCCGGCAAGGGCTGCGTTTTCAGCATCGAACTGCCCATCGCCGCCTAGGCTTCTCAGAACACCTGGCGCAGCGCGAGGGCGGGGGCGAATTCCACGGTGCCGTCGGTCTTCCATCCCAGAGCGAGATAGACGTCGATCTGGAACTCGTCGGCCAACAACAAGTGAGCTGCCGGCCCGCCGGCGCCCGCGGATCTCGCCGACCAGCCTCCCCCGATGCGGTCGATCGCGCCGAAAAGGACCTGATCGTAGAAGAGGCCCACCTTGACGATGTCGCGCAGGAGTGAATAGCGGAACTCGAGTCCCGTGCTGACTGCTTTGCGTGCGAAATCCGACCCGCCGAACGCCCCGTGCAGGTGGTTGCCGAGCGACTCCTCGTCGGGGAAGAGCACCTCACCCTCGAGCAGCGTCCCGCGGGCCTGCCACACGATCTCGTGCCACCCCATGGGGAACCGGCGCTGCCAGCCCGCGCGCAGCCAGATGGCCCTCTTGCTCGAGGCCGAACCTGTGTAGAAGCGCGCCTCGAAGTCGAGCCGGTGCTTGCGGTCGGTGCGCAGCTCGTCCGCATTGAAGACGATCTCCGCGATCGCCTCGCCGTACGGACGGGTCTGCGCCCGCGGGGTCTGGTCGATGAGCGGGTTGGCGCCGAGGGCCTTGACGAGCCCGAAGAGAAAACGCCGCTCGATGCCGGCGCCGACGGCAATGGTCCAGGAGGGCCGGAACACGCCCGCGTCGAGCGACGCGGAGAAGGTAGCCTGATCGAAAGACTCCAGATGGAGATCAGCGCGCTGCAGGGAGAGGAGGTCTCCGCGCACAGTCAGCGCGGGGCGCAGCGACTCGGTGAACACCGGCGGCGAGAACCAGCGGCCCTGGATCAACGCGCGGGTGAACACCGGCCGTGACCCGGGCGAGTCGAGATGCTGCCGCATCCCGCCCGCGACCCGGCCGCCCAGGTCCCAGCGATCGTCGGGCACCCAGTAGTCCTGCTCGCGGTACTGCCCCCCGCCGCCCAATCCCTCGGGCGAGCTGATCGAAACCTCGGGTGCGAAGCCTCGCGACCAGGGGCTGGAGGCGACGAGGATGTGCAATTGGTAGCGCAGCCCAGGCTGGATCCCGGGCAATCCCAGGAGGGACTCGAGCTCGTCGATCTGGAGCCCGTGGTTCTCCTGCACCTCTGCCGGCACCAGCTCGTAGGAGTAGTGACGCAGCCGGTAGCGTTCCCCGAGAACGCGCAGCTGCCGCTCCAGCGCAGGCCGGTTGAAGACGCCGGCCGGCATCGAGAGATCCATCCTGAAGCGGAGCGTCTCGACCAGGCCCTCGCCGAGCACGATGATCTTGTCGAGCCGGCCTTCATCGATGTCGAGGACGATCTGCTCGCCCACCACCTTGCCGCGCACCGTGGCGAGGTCGTAGCCGGCGCGGAGCAAGAAGCTGCGCAGCTTGGCCGAAGCCGCGAGCGCCTCGGCGGCGGTGGCGCTGGCGCTCTCCGACAGCTCGAGGACGCTGCGGTAGACCAGCTCGTCGAAGAGCACGTTGCCGCGGAACTCCACCAGCGGACGGCTGCTGACCTCGGCGGCGGCGGGACCGACGCCGAAGAAAAGCAGCAGTGCCGCGTTCGCGAACGTTCGCAGGACGCACGACGTACGGAACCTCCACGATCGCCGAGCCATGAAAAACAAAAGGAGGCGCATCCCGCCGTTCCCTCCCGTGAGCGTGCCTGCGGCCCTTCTATTGCAATCGAGAGGCCGGTGTTCAATTCATCGAAAGTTGCAGCGGCCCTCTTCGCCCTCAGCGTTGCCAGCGCCGCTCGCGCGTACACCATCGAGACGCATTTCACCGCGAGGTGCCACGAGAAGCTCACCGCGGAGGCACTGCGGACGGCACGCCTGAAGCTGGAGATGGCCGCGACCCCTCCAGCCACCGATGACGAGCGGGCGCTCATCGACGATCTGCAGTTCAGTCCCGACGCCGACATGAAGGACCTGGCCGGCGCGACGCTCCTGGTCGGCGTGCGAGACAACGATCTCAAGGGAAACAGTCAAGACGATCTCAGCGTCCTCTCGGCGATTCACGGCAACCCCGACAACCAGCGCGAGCATTGCCTGCGCGGTCCGGACCAGAAGGAACCGGGAGGTTCGGCAGCTGCCCTCGTCGATTGCAGGGCATTCATTCGCGGGCGGGTGCTCGAGGCGCTCGACGGACTCGACGCGGCGGGAATGCCCGACCTCGCGAATCGCACTTCCTTGGGCTTGCACCTGTCGCTGCGCGGTCACGTCGACGCTTTGTTGCCCACCTATTACGTGCGCATCGGCCAGGCTCTGCACGCGATCCAGGACAGCTTCACGCACACCTACCGGACTCCGGACGGAACGAAGATCACGGTCGTCCTGAATTGGCTCGACTCGGTCCATGGGTCGTTGCTCGATTCGCGCGACGGCCCCGCGCACGCGACGAAGCTCGACGTTTGCGATGACCCCGACGACCTGCGGAAGACCAGGCGCGCGCTCGCGACCGACGCCTCGACCGCGCTCCTCATCGCGACGCTTCATCCGGGGAAGACACACGACGAAAGGATGGCGGCGGTGGACCAGATTCTCGAGACGTATCTCAGCTACGCGTCCGGTTGCACGTTCGACAACGCCTGGTGCCAGGCGCCCGAAGCCCAGTACAAGGACTCGAAGAACCTGTTCGGCTGCGGCACCGCCGGAGACCGGCATGGCCCCGGGGCGATGGCCGCGTGGATCTCGATCGCGCTTTGGACCCTGATGGGCCGCAGGAGTCGGCGGAAGCGCGGCGCCTCCATCGCGGGCAGGCTCGTCATCGCGGCGGCATTCACGTTCGCTGCGGGCAGCGCGCGTGCCCAGTCGGACGCGAGCAAGTCGGCCGCTGCTTCGCTGGAACCGACCGCCACGAGCACGACGACCACGACCCCGGCGAAGGCCGCCACTTCCACGAGGAGCGCAACGCCCGCAACGATCACCACGACCACGACGACCACGACATCCACAGGCGCGAACACGCATGCCCCGCCGGCGCCGACGATCGTGGCGGTGGAAGAGCCAGGGCCTCGCGATCCATCGCAGACGGCCTGGGGCGCCTACCTGGGATCGTCCGGCTCCATCGACAAGACGGCGCTCGCGGTCCAGATCGGCGCGCGTTTCAAGGCGACCAATCACTGGACGTTCGGCCTCGATGGGGAATGGAATCCGTGGATTACCCTCAATGGCTATCGATTCGGCAGCGGCGTGTTCAACCTCTACGGAACGGCCATCCTCCGCTTCCCGCTCACCTACGAGAATTTCAACCTGCGGGCGACGGTGAACCTGGGCGCCTCGTACCTGCTCATGAGTCTTTACGGGGCACCCTCGGGGAGCCTCGGAGTCTATGCAGGGGTGAGCCCTGCCGGTCTGGAGTGGAAACTTTCCCGAACCTTCATTCTAGTCGTCAACCCGCTCAACATCGCGTTGCCGGTGCCGCAGCTGCGGGGCGTACCGCTGACCTATCCGCAATATCGCTTCAGCATCGGATTCGAAATCCTCAGCGGTTGACCACCCGCCAATCGGAACCGCGAACGCTTTGCGAACGCTCGCGGACGCCGCGCGGAGCGCTGCGCGGTTTCGGATCGCGAGACAGATCATGGGATTCCGGCGATGCGCGGACGGCACGGCGGCTGCACGTAAATTCTCCGGGGCTGATCGCTTGGTCGCGCGGGCGATCAGAAGCAGGCGCTCGCAACAGAGGTCTACATGTCAACCAGGAAGTCATACGAAGCGAAAGCGGACGCAGAGTTCAAGGAAGTTCAGTCGGAGCTTTCGGCGCTGGCGGCGCGCGCGCACAAGGCCGTCGCAGAGGGACGCAAAGAGAGCGAGCGGATTCTCCAGGCCGCTCAATCCAAGCACGACGAAGCGCTTCACCGCTTCGAGCTCCTCAAGCGCGCAGGCGAGGACGGCTGGGAATCGGTCAAGACCACCTTCGAGGCCGCCTGGTCCGAGCTCCGTCTGGCGCTCGGGCCGCAGGGTTGAGACCACCATGCTCTGGACGATCGTGGTCATCTTGCTCGTGCTCTGGGTTCTCGGCCTCGTCAGCTCGTACACGATGGGCGGCCTCATCCACGTCCTTCTGGTGGTCGCGATCATCGTCGTCCTCGTGCGGGTGATTCAGGGCCGGCGGCCGATCTGAGCCGCCCGGAGGCCGGCGTCATGTCGCTCGCACTTCAACGCGGGAGCCTGCAGCACTGGACCTTACTCGTGCTGTTCGGGCTCGGTGTCTATCTCTTCTGGCTCATCGCCCAGCCGCTCTGGGTTCCGATCTTCCTCGGCATGCTCGTCGCGATGGGGGCACACCCGCTGCACCGGCGGCTGGTCCAGCGCTTCCCCCGGCGGGAGACGTTCTCTGCGGCGGTGCTGACCGGCCTGGTGCTGCTCGTCATGCTCGGACTCGGGGGCTTCCTCACCCTGATCGTCCTCGGGCAACTGGTCGACCTGGCCCGCGACGTCGCCAATCATTATCGGCACGGCGGCAGCGCGGAGGTCCTGGGCGTGCGGCTGCAAGGCCTCCTCACGTCGCTGGGCCAGGATCCGGAGAGGCTTCGCGAGGAGCTGGTCACCGCGAGCGAGAACGTTGCCGCTAACGTCGGCCAGACGGCCACCCGGTTGGTGGCGGCCTCGCTGGGCGGCATCATCGTCATCGTCCTCACGGCCGTCACCGGCTACCACCTCTTGCGCGAGGGAGAGCGAGAGAAGGAATGGCTCGTCGCCGCGCTGCCGTTGCCCCACAATCAGGTCCGGGAACTGGCGCGCGACTTCCTCGACGTCACGCGAACGATGCTCCTCGGCACCGGCGTGACGGCGCTCTACGAGGCGACGACAGCCTTTCTCGGCTACTGGATCGCGGGAGTGCCGCGCCCGGTTGTGTGGGCCGCGCTCACCGGCATCGCCTCGGTAATCCCCGCCGTCGGGACGGCGCTCATCGTGGCTCCCATCGTCGTCTGGCTCATCGCCACCGGACACCTCGCCGCGGGCGTTGCGATCGCGGTCTGGAGCCTGGTCGGGATGGGCGGAGTGGCCAATTACGTGCTGCGGCCCCGGCTGCTCGGCTCGAGGATGCGGATGAACGACCTGCTCGTCTTCATCGCCCTCTTCGGCGGCGTCGCGGCCTTCGGGCTTCTCGGCGTCTTCCTCGGCCCGATCGTCACCGCGTTCTTGGTATCGCTCGTGCACATCTACCAGCGTGACTACCAGCCGAGGACGGCGGCGCGAGAGGCGCTCCCCGAGGCGGCCTGAGAAAGAGGTGTCCCGTGTCTCCGTTCCTGGCAATCTTCGTCGGTGGCGCTCTCGGTGGGATCATCAGCGGCCTGGTGATCAGCGTGGCGCTGGTCTTGTTCGGCCGCCGCGTCGCCGAGGATTTGCTCCAGCAACAGATCTCTGATCTGGAAACGCGGTTCAAGGAGAACATTCTCGAGGCGGTCCTCGGCCGCGTCGCTTCGTTCCTCAACCAAGGCGAGCGTATCGGCCAGATCGTGAAGCGAGTGGTGGAGATTCTCCAGCTCGTACTCCGTCGCGGCACGGCGGAAGACTCGCCGGTGCTGGACGCTGCGGGCCTCGCCCAGCGCCAGGCGACCTTGGGCGCAGCGCTGGCCGCCGTTGGACGAACCGAAGAAGCGCGTCCCGTCTTCGAAGAGGCGCTGCGGCTCGACAAGGGCCAGGCGATCGCGCTGCAGGGCCTGCGCGACCTCGCGGCGTTCGCATCTTTGGTTCTGCTGGCGATTCCGTTCACGGCGCAGGCGTCCGATGTCGGCGGCGCATCCCTGGATCGCGGCGCACCGCGGCCGCCGGCGCCCGATCTCGCGCTGGGAGAACCCGCCCCACCGCGGGAGGTCTACCAGCTGAATCTCGCGGTGGACATCCCCGTCACCGTGGGAGGAGCTCTCGCCGCCCTCACGCGGACCTTCCTGAAAGACAAGCTGGCGCGCATCAGCTGTCCCTGCAATCCCGCGGGGCTCAACTTCATCGACCGCGGCACGGTGTCGGGCAACAACAGTCATGGCGCGAGCGTCGCGAGCGACGTGGCGGTCGGCCTGGCAATCGCGGGGCCGCCGGTCTTCGATCTTTTCGACATCGGCCTGAGCAAAGCCTTTGGAGAAGATCTGATGATCTTCGCCGAGACGCTGGCGGTGAACACCACCATCCAGCAGATCGTGAACTTCACCGTGGCGCGGCCGAGGCCGCGAACCTACGCCAACGATCCGGCGTATCTCAACAATGCCGAGGGCTATCTCTCCTTCTACAGCGGCCATGTCGCGACCGTGTTCGCGGCGCTCTCGGCCGCTTCGGTCACGTCGCGGCTGCGGTATGGCGAGCAGGTCTGGCCCTGGGTCGTCACGGGCCTTGTCGGCACCAGCGTTGCCGTCGAGCGGGTCTACTCAGGCTCGCATTTCCCCACCGACGTCGCGGCCGGGGCGCTGGCTGGCGTGGCGTTCGGAATCGCCGTGCCCTGGCTGCACGCGCGCTCGCGCATGCACGGGTTCAGCATCCTGCCCGCGGAGGGCGGTCGCGGCCTCGCGCTCGCTGCCGCATTCTGAGGACGGCATGCGCCGGTGGCAGCCTGAATCCTTCAGGCGATGCGAAAGCGCGCGGGCTTGATCTCCTCCGCCCAGAGCATCCGGTACAGTTTCGGCCGCG
>VBLC01000025.1 GCA_005879315.1 Deltaproteobacteria bacterium
CTGCACGAGCAGGGGATTGAGCACCGAATTGACGTTGTAGGGGCTGATATAGGGAATGCCCGCGATGAGGATGTCGGCCTGGCCGCGCACCTTGACGAAGAGCTGCCGCCGGCAGGCCTCGAGGATCTTCTCGTGCGCCAGCTCGGTGCGGCCGGCGGCGCAAGCGATCAATCCATACGCAGCGGGGACCTTGTGGAAGATGTCCTGCCGCAAGGAGCGGGGCGTCCTCTTCAAGGTCCAGCGCAGGCCCGCCAGCGCCGCCCGGTCGAGATCGGTGAAGTCTTCCTCGCGCTTGCCGAGGAAGGCGAGCGGCCCGTCGAACATCTTGTTGTTGAGCGCGGTCTCGATGTGGAAGACGTTGAGCTCCTGATCGATGACGCGGCCGATGCGATCCACCGAGGCGTGCAGGCCCGAATGCCTCGGCTCCATGTAGCTCTTCGATTCGCGGATGGCGTGCGGCGTATGGTGGGCCCGCAGGCCGAGATAATCGGTCAATCCCGTGCCGACTGACTTGTGGCCGCCGTCCATGGGAACGAAATTGACGTTCAGGTAGATGAGCAGGTCGGCCTCGGCGGCGCGGCGCGAGATGCGCACTTTCTCGCCGGCCGCGGTGGTGCCGATCTCGACGATGCCGCCCGGTTCCTCGGCGTCGTGATTGGTGTACCTCTCCGGATACCAGCCCGAGAAGATCTTCTCGCCCACCATCCGGCGCATCTCCGCCTCGGTCAGGCGGCGATGGAGCGCATTGGCGATGAGCAGATGAACGTCGTCGACGGCGGAATCGGCGAGGAGCTGCAGGACGATCTCCAGCATCAGCTGCCGGACGTCGGGCGTGCGCATCGGCGGCAGCGGGAGGGAGATGTCGTCGATGGCGATGACGACTTTCATCCCC
The DNA here is from genome assembly GCA_005879315.1 of Deltaproteobacteria bacterium. GTDB lineage: Bacteria > Myxococcota > Myxococcia > Myxococcales > 40CM-4-68-19 > 40CM-4-68-19. The sequence continues at coordinate 893 of VBLC01000025.1, forward strand.
GGCCGCAGCTGCGCGTGCAGCGGATCGCAGCCCTCGGGATGATTGATCGCCCAGCGGATGGCGGCCCGCCAGTTGGCCAGCTCCTCGATGGGCGGATTGGGAAAGACCACGCGCGTGCCCGCCGGAACCTCCTCGAGGAGGATCTCGGTATCGGAGAAGAGCATTCGCGGCGGGGATCGCTTTTCCTGGATGACGACCTGCGAGTCCTCGTCGTAGCTCTGGCGCAGCCTGTCCAGCGAGCGCATCGGGAGGTGCGTTCTACCCTAAAAACGCCCTCTCAGCCCACTCGAGCCCAGGCATGCGCCTCCTTCCGGGAACCAGTGGCCCACCAGCCAGCTCGCTGAGCGACCACCCCGGCAAGCGCTTGCCCGGCTGTCTCGTGTGCGCCCCCTCGTAGGAACAGGGGTGGGTATGGCTGCTACGTATCTCAGCCGTGGAAGAATAGGCACGCCTCCTTCGTTCAGCTTCCGACACAGCACTCGCCATGCCGGAAAACAGCCAACCAGGAGTCGGCACTTTGAGAGTCCTCGCACTGGTGGTCGTCGCCTCGGCCGCCGCCGGATCCGCTTCCGCGGCGCAGGTCTGGGTCGCCCCATCCGCCGTAAAGATCCGCCCTGCCGCTCAGCCGCCCAGCAATGCGACCAGCTCCGCGAAGATCTCGGCGGCGCTGAATGAATTCGAGTCGTTCCACGTGGTGGTCACCGGCGCAGCGACCGACGTGTCGATGGCTCTCGAGGGGCTGAGCGACGGAGCGGGCGACATCATCACAGGGCGCGACGTCGTCCTCTACCGCGAGGCCCTCATCCAGGTCACCTCTCCGTCGGGCGGCGACGGTGCAACGGGCTTCTGGCCGGACGCGCTGGTGCCCGACGTCGATCCGATCGCGCGCGAGAAGCGCAACGCGTTTCCCTTCAGCGTTCCGGCCGGCGAAAGCCGCGCCGTGCTGGTGGACATCCACGTGCCGCAGAACGCTCTCGCAGGCGTGTACCGCGGCATCATCAACGTGACAGGCGGCGTGACCGCGCAGGTTCCGGTCGAGCTGACGGTGTGGGATTTCGCAGTGCCCTCCACCTCGACGTTGAAGAGCGCTTTCGGTCTCAACTGGAACGCACCCTGCGTCGGCCACGGCGACAACAACTGCAGCCACTACCCCAGCGACCTGGCGCTGCGCGCGCGATACGTGCAAGCGGCGTTGGACAACCACCTCTCGATCCGCGATCCGTTCTACTCCCCGACGGTGAGCAGCACCGGCGTCGCCAACTGGTCCGACTTCGATACGTACGTGGCACCATTTCTCGACGGCACCGCCAACACGCGCCTGCCGGGCGCGAGGTTGACCACGGTGAAAGTGAGCGACGGCTGGGCCACGCCTGTGGTTGCGGGCTGGGGCAGTCACTTCAGGCAGAAGGGCTGGTCGACGACGGTTTTCGACTACACCTGCGACGAGCCCCCCCAGACCTGCCAATGGTCGGACATCAATCCGCGCATTGTCTCCTCCCACGCGGGCGATCCTTCGGTGCCGACGCTGGTGACGACCACCACCGCCGCCGCGCAGCAGAACGGCATCGTCGGCCTCGATCTCTTCGTACCCGAGATCAACCAGATGGAAGGCAAGCCAGGCTCGCAGTGGGCCGGCGACCAGCGCTCGAAGTACCCGGCCAACATCTGGTGGTACCAGAGCTGCGACTCGTTCGGCTGCGCGGCGGGCAGCACCGTCACCGGCTGGCCGACCTACGCCATTGACTCGGACGCGACCCGCAATCGCGCGATGGAGTGGATGTCGTTCACCTACAACATCCAGGGCGAGCTCTATTACGAGACGGCGATGGCGTATTACCTGGGCGATCCGTGGGTGACGCAATCGGCGTTCGGGGGCAACGGCGACGGGACGCTCTTCTATCCGGGGACCACCGCGAGGATCGGAGGTCAGACGGAGATTCCCATCGAGTCGCTCCGCATGAAGGCCATCCGCGACGGCATGGAGGACTACGAGCTCCTCGCCTTCGCCACCAAACTGGGGATGGGCGCCCAGGCGATGGCTCTCGCGCGCAGCGTCTTCCCGGTCACCTACCAATCGACCACCACACCCGAGACCCTCGACGTTGCGCGCGGCGAGCTGGCTGCGCTCATCCTGCACGGTCTGGGCAAGGATGTGCAGCCGCCGCCACCGGATGGCGGGCAGGGAGCCGATGGGGGCACGCAGGGAGCCGATGGGGGCACGCAGGGAGCCGATGGGGGCACGCTCTCCGTCGACGCCGGCAGCGACGCGGGCTCCGACCCCGGCGGAAACCCGGGCAACCCCCGGGTCGCCACTGCCGGACTCACGGGCGGTTGCTCCAGCTCGGGCGTGCAATGGGCGTGGCTCTGCATTCCCGCGCTGGCGATCGCGGCGCGGCGCAAGAGGCGGAAGCTTCCCAACTGACGTTGCTTAGTTCACGGTGATCCGGCGGAGGGCGTGCTCGCGCGCGTCCACCACGAGGATGCTCCCGTCGGGCGCGACGGCGAGGTTGCGAACCCATCCAAATCCGGCGGCATCGCCGGCGCCATCGACGGTTCCGCCGCGCTGTCCTCCGGCTACTGTTTCGACGACGCCGTTGTGCAGCCAGCGAATCCGCGCCGTCGCGCCATCCACGAACACCAGTTCTCCCGTGGGACGCGCAGCGATCGCGAGCGTCTCGGAAACGGTCGCAGCCGCCACCGGCCCGTCGGTCCAACCGTCCCCACCGACGGTGCCGGCGAAAGAGGTCACATCGTGCGTTGTGGCAGCCGAGATCTTCCGGATGACACCCGTCCCCGGCTCGACCACTGCGACATCGCCGCTGGAGAGCACCGCGAGCGCGATGGGGAACTGGATGGCCGCCGTCGAGCCTGGGCCGTCGCGGATGTCGGCGGCACCGGAACCAGCCCAGGTGGAGACCACTCCAGAAGGGCTCACCGACCGGATGCGATGGTTCCACGAATCGGCGACCAGGAGCGTACCGCCGCTCGCCAGCGCGATCCCCATCGGTTGTGAAAAGAGGGCTTGCGACCCTGTCCCGTCCCGGAATCCCTGCTGTGAACCGGCGAGCGTCGTGACCGTGCCACCCGAAATCAGGCGGATCCTGTGGTTGCCACTGTCGGAAACATAGATGTCGCCCTTCGCGGAAACAGCGAGACCCCGTGGCGCGGAGAACCGCGCGACGCTGGCGGCGCCGTCCGCATATCCGGGGCCATCGCCTGCGAGGCCGATCACGTTGCCATTCGGCTGTACCGCAACGATGCGATCCTCGTCGCAGACGATGGCGTCCCCATTGGGGGCAATGGCGACCGCGGCCGGGCGCACCAGGTTGGTCGAGATGGTCGACACCTGGACCGCGCGAGCAGTGTAAGTCGGCGCGCCGGGCCCGGCGCCCAGATCGAGACTCTTCAGCGCGGCGGGGCCCAACGTACCGGTGCCGGCGAACCGCGAGAAGATGTTGGCGACGAGCTGCTGGATGCGCGGATCCCATTGCCCGGACACGCCGACGCTATTCGACCAGGAGATGCTGCCGGCGGAGAAGACCTCCGCGCCGCTGGGGGCCGTGTAGAGCGTGGTCTCGGCGAGCGAGAACTGGCCGTTGTGGCCTTCGACGAGCGCATCGGCGACGGTGCCGACCCCGCTCGGGGCAAGGCCATTGTCGAATTGCCGATCGACTTCGTCGTTGTAGACGCCCACGATGATCGAGTCGCTCTGCACGCCGGCGCCCGTCCACAGCCACGAGCTCGGATCGCTCACCCGCAGGGGAGAGGCACTCCACACCCAGGCGCCAAACATTTCACCGATCAGCGCATTCTCGGGCTGGCGGAGCGGCGGATCGCGCCAGCGAGTCGTGACGTGAGCCTGGTCGAGGGTATTGGCAGGGTCCAGACTAGCGAACTCTTTGTAGCCGATCAGCAGACGCCGGCCCGGCGAGTTGAAGCGGACCTGCCAGTAAGCGTTGTTGGCCGCGAAGAATGCGACGTGCGTCCCGCGGGCGATGGCGTGGTCCGCGGCTTGTCGCATGTTTGCGGTCCAATATTCGCTGTGCCCCGCGAATGCGAGCATCCGGCGTCCATCGACGAGGGACGGATCGTCATCCAGGTCGGCGTCCGTGACGTACGCGATGTCGTAACCTTGACCCTCCGCGAAGACGACGAAGCCAGCGTCTTTGCTGAACAGCTCGCCGGCGCCATTGCCCCGACCGTAAGGGCGGTCGAACGAAACTGCGTACGCGTGGCGAGGCCCCCAATCCGAGCGGTGGTTCACGTAGAGACTCGTTCCGCCCCAATCGTTGTACGCTTGATAAGTATTCGTCGATACGGGATAGAGAATGACCGCGCCTTTCGTCGGCTCGCGCACGACGACTTGGACAAGGGTTTCGCCCAATGGCGAGGATAGCTTGGCCAGATAGATGCCGGTCACTGCATCGTGGGGAATCGGTATTGCAAAAATCACTGGCCAATTGGCCGACACCGAGCCGAGGGCCGGATCGAGCACCGGCGGGTCCCACGCCGGCAGGTTGACGGGACCTCCCTCCGCGATCTTCCGGCCGCGATTCCCGCCATAGTAACCAAAACGCCAAAGCTCCCACTTCGCTGAGGTGGCTGCATTGGCGGCGGCGTGGATCTCAACCTGGTCGCCGGGGAGCACACTATGCTGGCCCGCGTAGGCGGCAATGTTGCGCGAGTAACGAGTCAGCTGCCAGCCGCGGCTACCGGGCCTGGAGTTTTCGCTGGCGATGGGCGATGGCCGGAGCGGGAGCCCCCCGTCGGGGCCGTTGCCGGGATTTCCGGGAGCACTGCGGTTCGCACAGGCCAGTAGCAGAAGGCTGAATCCGCACAGTCGGGAGCAGCGCATGGCGTCGCCAGGAGCAAGCTTGGTACCAACCGCACGGCCCGGCGTGGTGGAGTTGAGGCTGGCGGTCGGGCGCATCGGGCCGCGCAAGTCGGTAAGGACGATTCGCCATGGCGTGAAAAAAGTGCTCACCCATAGAATTCATTTGCAGCCTTGAGCTGTTCGATTTTTAGCGAAGATCGAGGATCGGCCAGTCGTACGCGCGCGCGTGCGAGCGCAGCCGGCGGTCGGCATTGACCGCGGTGGGCCGCCCGACGACGGCCAGCATCGGGTAGTCGGAGAGGCTGTCGGAATAGGCGTGGGAAAGATCGAGCCGCAGGCCGTGCTGCAAGCAGTAATCGCGGATGCGGTTGGCCTTGTTCGCTCCTTCCACGATGGGCGGGATCACTTTGCCGGTGGCGAATCCCTCGACGAACTGAAGCGAGTTGGCGATGAGGTCGTCCGCGCCCAGATACGAAACCAGAGGCCGCATGGTGATGTCGACCGCGCCGGTGCAGAGGACGATCTTGCACCCCGCCCGGCGCGCCTCGGCGATGATGTCCATCGCACCGGGATAGACCGCGGGCTTGAGGACAGCGTCGCAGAGATCGTCCGCCAGCTCCACCAGCCGGTCTTCGGAGAGGCCGCGGTAGGCGCGATAGAAGATTTCGTTGAAGAGCTTGCGGTTGTACCAGTCGGTCGCCTTGTAGATCGGCGCCATCAAGAGGCCTTTGATCACCCGCTGGGCGGTGCCGAAGATGGTGCCGCGGTGGAAGACGTAATAGGCGTAGGCATGGGCGATGTTGGTCGACACGAGCGTGCCGTCCACATCGAAGAACGCGCCGCGGTCCCAGCTCTTCTCACTCACGGCGGCGGCCGAGGAACCGCAGCAGGAACAAGAAGAGGTTGATGAAGTCGAGATAGAGCGCGAGTGCGCCGACCAGCGCGTGGCGCTCCTCGCCGGTCTCGCCCAGCGCGCGCAGCCGCTGCGTGTCGTAGGCGGTGAGGCCGGCGAAGATGAGCACGCCGCAGCAGGAAATGATGAACTCGGCCGCGCTGGAGCGGAGGAAGAGATTGACGATGCTCGCGAGGATGATGCCGATCAGCCCGACCATGAGGAAGCTGCGCATCCCCGAGAGGTCGCGCTTGGTCAGGGTCGCGTAGAGCGAGAGGCCGAAGAAGGCGCCGCCGGTGATGAAGAGCGTCGAGGCGATGGAGGCGGAGGTATAGGTGAGCAGGTAGACGGAGAAGGTCACGCCCGAGAGCGCGCAGTAGCCGAGGAACATCCCGGCCGCGGCCGGCAGCGAGACGCGCTGGATGGCGGGGACGAAGAGCCACACCAAGGCGAGCTCCGCGATGCCGACGATCCAGAAGAGCCCGCTGACGCCGACCACCTGCCCGTCCTGGTAGTTGTAGAAGGCGCGCAAGAGCGAGGGGCTGCTCGTGACCGCCCAGGCCACGATGCCGGTGAGCGCCAGCCCGAAGGCCATCCAGCGGTACACGCCGGCCATGAACTCGGCGGTGCGGGTGCGGCCGACGGGCGCTGCGGAAGTCCATCCATCCATTGAAAAATCCTCCTCGCTGCGGCCGGACTTTAACCGTCAGGAGGAGCTTCCGCCACCGAGCTCCTCCCAGAGCGCCACGGCGGATGCGCAGCGGCCGATGAGCAGCGCGGCGAGAGTCGTGAAGCCGGTGAGCGAGAGATTCTCCGCCAGCCAGAGCCGGCCGACGAGATCGAGGCCGGCCGAGCACTCGCGCGCGAGCCGCTCCAGGTCGCTCTCGGAAGATGGCGCGGGGGGACAGAGCTGGGCGATCCATTGCGCGGGCGCGCCGCCGCGCAGGCTGGACCAGCGCACCGGCTGCCAGCCGCCCACTGCGCCGAGGAGCGCTTCGCCGTCGCTCGCCAGCCGGCCGCTGCGCGCTTCGTCGCGAAAACGGCGCAGCGCGGTTGCGACGCGCAGCGCTTGGGAAAGGCCCGCATAGAAGGTGCGAAAGGCCGGCGCCTGCGCGGCGGCAGGATTGCGCGCGAGCAGGAGCGCCAGCCATTCCTCCTGCGCGTGATCGAGATCGCGCCGGTCCATCTCTTCTTCGAGCGCTTTCTCGCCAGGCGGCGGGAGCGCAAAGGCCCGCGGGTCCTCGGGGAGGAGCAGCGGGCTGGAAGCGGCGGCGAGCCCGATGAGCCGGAAGAGCGAAGCGTGCGCGGCCACCAGCGCGGAGGCTGCGGGCAGGGTGGGCACCTGGTCGAGCACTTCGGCCGACGCGCCTCTCGCTACGGCGAAGCGAGCCGCCTCGCGGCCGAGCGAGACCAGCTGGACCGCCTGCTCTCGGGCGCGCCGCTCGAGCTCGGCGCGTTGCCGATCGCGCTCGGCCTGCGCGCCCAGGGCGTCGAGGACGGAAGGGCCGGCCTCGATCGGCGCGCGCGCTTGCAGCCCGCGCGCGAGCACGACGTCCCAGCCTGGCGCGCCGTCCCAGCTGTAGACGTCGCCTTGCGTGGCGAGCGACTCGAGCTGGACCAGCGCCGGCTCGGCTGGCTCGTTCCGCGTGAGCGGCAACGCCGCCGCAATCGCGTCGAGAAGCAGCTCGGCCAGCTCCAGCGCCGTCGCCTTGCGCTCGGCGAAGTCGGCGCGCAGGGCGACGAGCAGCGAGCGCGCCAGCTCCTCCTCCGGCTTTTCAGCCACGGCTCACCAGCCGGCCGGCGAAGAACGTCGCCGCCGCGGCCACGGCTCCGACGAGCACCGTCTCCAGGCCGCTGCGCAGCCAGGGGCGGCCGGTCATGAGGGTCTTGAGCGCTCCGGCCACGAAGAGCGCGCCCAGCGTCGCCCCGACCGAGACGGAAAAGGCCGTCTGCACGGCGATGGGCAGGGCGTAGGGGATGACCGGAAAGGCCGCACCGAGCGCGTAGGCGAGCGCGACCACCAGGCCCGAGCGCACCGGCGTGACCGACGGCGCGACGGCGAGGCCCAGCTCCTCCGTCATCATCGTATCCACCCAGAATTGCGGGTCGGCGGTGACGTGCTCGACGATCTGCTCGAGCGCGCGCCCCTTGAATCCCTTGCGCGCGAAGATGGTGCGCACCTCCTTGCGCTCCTCCTCGGGAAAGTCGCGGACCTCGCGCTCCTCGCGCTCGCGCTCGCTCAAGACGAACTCGCGCTCGCTCTTGGCGGCGAGGAAGGCGCCCAGGCCCATGGCGATGGTGCCGCCGATCAGCTCGGCCAGCCCGGCGAGCAGGACGAACTGCGTGGAGGCTTCCGCGCCGCGCACGCCCGAGACGACGGCAAAGGCGGCCACGAGGCCGTCGTTCGCGCCGAACACCAGGTCGCGCAGCGAGCGGCCGCCGGGGATGTGAGCGGCCTCGGTGTGGGTCGCGCCGTCCTCGCGGGTGCGGAGAAAGTATTTGGGGATGCGCACTGCGTCGACTTGCCACGTCCGGCGGCGCTTCACAATCGGCGCGAGGGCATCGTATGCTAGGCGCGATGTTGAGAATGATTCTCATTATCAATTTCATTTCTGTTGCGTGGGCCGGGGCGCCCGCGCGGGCAGAAATGCCGGCAGATGCGCAGCAGCTCCGGCGGGCGGTCGCGCTGTTGGACTACGTCTCCGGTGACTACGCGCGCGCCGTCGGCCCGCAGGGAGAGGTTCTCTCGGAGGCCGAGTATCGCGAGCAGATCGGCTTCGTCGAGGACGCCGCCAAAGAGCTGCGCGCCGACACGGGAGACGAGGATCTCGCCCGCCAGATCGATGCGCTGCGAGACGAAGTCGCGGGCAAAGCCCCTCCGACCCGCGTCGCCAGCCAGGCCAAGGCGCTGCGCGATCAAATTGTACAAAAGTACCAGGTGGTGATGGTGCCCCAGGCGCCGCCCGACCTGTCTCGCGGCGCTCACCTCTACGCGCAGGCTTGCGCCGCCTGCCATGGCGCCGATGGCCATCCGGTCGAGTCGCTCGGCCTCTTGACCAGGCCGCCCGATTTCGCCGTGGTCGACGAGGTCAAGGACTTCACCCCGCAGCGCGTCTTCAATGCCGCCACCTACGGCGTTCCCAACACGCAGATGCCGGCGTACGACACGACCCTCAGCGACGCCGAGCGCTGGGACATCGCTTTTTTCCTGCTCACGCTGGCCCATCCGCATCCTTCGCCACGCGGGCTCGATCTCGCGCGGGCCGCGCTGGTGCCGACGCACTACCAGGACCTGGCCGCGCTCTCCGACGCCGAGCTGCGCGCGCGACTGGCGAGATCGGGCCTGTCCGCCGCGGAGCAGGAAGAGGCGCTCGCCGCGCTTCGCGCCGGTCCTTTCTCCGAGGCGTCGGCGCGGCCGCAGGGCCTGGCGCAGGCGCGGCGCGAGCTGCAGAAAGCGGTCGCGCAGGCCCACGCCGGCGATCGCGATGGCGCCCGGCGCACGTTGATCTCCGCCTATCTCGATCACTTCGAGCCCCACGAGGCGGCGCTGCGCGCGCGCGACGGCGAGCTGGTGCGCGAGATCGAGTCGGCCTTCCTGGCCGTGCGCGGCGACATCGACCGCGGCGGGCCAGGCCTCGATGCCGGCGCAGCGCGGCTCGACACGCTGCTCGAGCGGGCCGACGCGCGCGGGCCAGGAGGAGCACTGGTCGCTTTCGTGGCGGCCCTCGCCATCGCGCTGCGCGAAGGAGTGGAAGCGGCCCTCGTCGTCGCCGCCATGCTTGCCCTCTTGCGCAAGTCGGGCCGGGTGCGCGATGCCGCGGCCGTCCATCTCGGCTGGACTTCGGCGCTTCTGGCCGGCGCCGCCACCTGGTGGGTCTCGGGGGCGCTCCTCGTGCGGCTCTCCGGCGCGCATCGCGAGCTGGTCGAAGGCGTCCTGCAGCTGGTGACGGCGGCGCTGCTCCTCTACGCCAGCCACTGGCTCTTGGCCTCTCTCTCCGCGAAGCGGCTCGTCACCTTCCTCTCCGCTCGCACGCTCGCCGCCGGGAGCGCGGCGGTGGTGATGGGCCTGACCTGGCTCGCCGTCTATCGCGAGATGTTCGAAGTGGTGCTCTTCTTCCGCGGCCTCCTCCTCGAGTCGCCCGGCGCGGGCCGCGCCGTCGCCTTGGGCGCGCTGGTGGGTCTGCTCGCGCTCGTCGCGCTCGTCGCTCTTTTCCAGCGGCTGGGAAAGAAGCTGCGCCCGCGGCCGCTGCTCCTCACCTGCGGCATCCTTCTTTGCGGGCTCGCCGTGCTCATGGTGGGCAACGGGGTCCGCTCGCTGCAAGTGCTCGGCGTCCTGCCGCTCACCGTCTGGGGCGCCTTCCAGCTGCCGGCGCTGGGTGTCTACGCCACCCGCGAGGGACTTCTCGCCCAGGCGCTCGTCCTCCTCGGGCTGATCGCCTCCGCGCTGTGGAGCGCGCTGCATGCGAAGAACGGCGCGCCCAAAGGCAGCGCGCCCGCCACCGCATAGTCGCTGCTAATTCCTTTGCGCCGGCGAGGCGACCGGCTTCGTCACGCACTTTCCCTGCAGGCACGCCGCCGCCACGACTTCGCGCGGCGGGCGGCAGGCCGGCTCGGGACAGGCGCGCCCTTTGTGGCAGGTGGGGATGCGATCCTGCAGCTCCTTGGCGCGGGCCTTGGTCACGACCCGCGGCGAGCAGAGCAGGGGACAGCAGGCCGTCTCGCCCACCGCGACGCGCGTGAAAGCGCAATCGGCATCGCTGGCGCAGGGCGCGTCCTCGACCAGGGCCGGCGGCGGGTCGGAGACGACGACGACCGTGCGCGCGGGAGAGCGGCCGGAGGTGCAAGCGGCGAGAAGCAAGGAGAGAGCGGCGCGCATCGGCCAGATGCTATCCGAGCGGCGCCGGCTTTGTCTCGTGAAAGCGCGTGTAGTCGATGGCGGCGCGACCGTCGGGCAGCGTCACCATGATGTCGACGAACCGCTTTCCCCAGAGGATCTCGTCGACGCTGTACGAATGCCGCGAGTGGATGGTCTGCGAGAAGGTTTCGTCCAGCCCGGTGAGCGAGCAGAAGATCTCGGCGTTGCTCGCGCGAAGAGACTCGGGCGTCTCGCCGTAGAGCTTGCTCCCCGGCACGATCGGATGGATGGCCATCCAGCTGAGCGCGAAGACCATCGACTCGGCGCGCACCAGCGGCAGGTCGTGCATGCGGCGCACGCGCTCGCCCTCGGCGGTCGTCTCGAAGCGGAGCATGCCGACCCGCAGCCGCGCCTCGACCACCTGGTTGCCGCGCGTGTTCGCCACCCGGAACATGAGCGAGGTCACGCCGTCCTGCTTCGCCACGACCGCCACCTCGCTCCAGAGCACGCGCGCGGTCGGCCGCGCGAACTTGGCGAAGACCAGACCGCTCACCAGCGCAAGGCCGGTGAGACCGCAGAAGGACTCGATGGTGACCAGCACCTGTGCCCCGAGCGAGACCGGCGACATGCGGCCGTAGCCGATGGTGGCGAGCGTCTGCACGCTGAAGAAGAAGGCGTCGGAGAAAAAGCCTTCGCGCGCGTTCTCGATGCCGCCGCTGAGGAGGTAGGCGCAGGCGAACAGCGCGTTGAGCCCGAGGTAGAGCAGCAGAACCGCGGCGAGGATCCTCCGCCAGGGCGCGGCCAGCCAGGAGTGATACAGGTCGCCGAGCGGCCGGCGGGGCATGCCCTGCTGCACCAGCAGGCTGCGGCCTTCTCGCGAGATCATCCGGGCCATGCGCAGCCGTGATTACAGCACGAGCGCGCCGATGCCGCTAAGGCGCCTTCTGCCGCGCGCGGCGCGGCAGCGTCATCGAGACGCGCGTGCCTTCTTCCGGGCTCGAGGTCGCCGAGATGCTCCCGCCGTGGGCCAGCACGATCTGCTGCGCGATGAAGAGGCCCAGCCCGAGGCCGCCCGAGCCGGCGCTGCGCCGCCCCGGCTCGAAGATGTGCGGCAGCACCTCGGCGGGAATGGGCGGTCCGCCGTTGAGCGTCTCGAGCACCACGTCCTCGCCGCGGTCCACCAGCGTCACTTCGACGGGCGACCCGTCGGGGCTGTGCTGCAGCGCATTGCCGACGAGATTCGACACCACCTGGGCGATGCGGTCGGCGTCCCAGGTGCCCCACAGATCTCCCTCGGCGCGAAAGTGGACCGTGCGGGTGGCGTGGGCGAACTCCAGCTCCTCGATGGTGTGCTCCACCAGCTCGCGCAGGTCGACCCGGCGCGGATGGATGGGGAAGCCGCCGCCCAGCCGGCTGCGGGCGAAGTCGAGCAGGTCGTCGATCATCCGCGCCATCCGCTCGGCGCTCGCGGCCACGCGATGAACCACCCGCGACTGCCGCTCGTTGAGCGCGCTGTAGAGGAGCAGGAGCTGCGCCGAGGTGATGATGGCGGTGAGCGGATTGCGCAGGTCGTGCCCGACGATGCCGATGAAGTGCTCGCGGAAACGCTCGCGCGCTTCTTCCTCCGCCTCGCGCTGCTTGCGCTCGGAGATGTCGGCGAGGATGGCGATGGAGCCGACCGGCTTGCCAGCGGCGTCGCGGAGCGATGCGAGCGAGAGCGAGAGATCGACGAGCGAGCCGTCCTTGCGCAGCCGGCGCACCTCGCGGCCCTGGAGCACGCCCTGCTCGCGGCAGTCGGCGACGAGCTTTTGCGATTCCTCTTCCTTCTCCTCGGGCACGTACGGGGGCGGCCGGCCTACGACCTCGGCGCGCGTCCAGCCGAAGAGCTCCTCAGCGGCGCGGTTCCAGGTGCGCACCTTGCCTTCGCAGTCGAGCGAGACGATGGGCAGAGGCGAGGTTTCGATCAGCGACTCGAAGGTCTGCAGCGCCTGGCGGAGGCGCGCCTCCTGCTCTTCGCTCTCGCGCGTCCTCTCGGCCGAGAGCAGCGCGGTGGAGCGGGAGGCGAGCGCGCGGAGGAAGCGCTTCTCGCCGCGGCCGAAGCGGGCGGCCGTGCGCGAGGCGACCCGCAGCACGCCCCAGAGGCGGCGGCGGTCCAAGAGCGGGAACGCCAGGACTGCGCGCGCGTCCTCCCCCGAGGCTTCGACGGCGGCGCCCTGCGCAGCGGCGCGAGCGGCAGCGCTGCCAGCGGCGGCGATGGCCTCGGTGTTGAGAAGGCCCGTCGCAACGCGCAGAGAGAGCGTCCCGCCCGCCGCCACCAGCAGCGCAGCCGAGTCGGCCGAAGGGGCCCCTTCCAGAGCGATCCGCGGAAGAAGGTCAGTGTTTGTTTCGGTGCACGCCCGATCGAGCGCTTCGAGCGAGCGCATGGAGGCGGAGGCTTCCTCCAACGCCGCGCTCTCGGCCGCGTCGATCTGGCGGCAGAGCAGGCGAGCGTCTGCCGGATCGAGGCGGCCGTGCTCGCAACGCTCGAACACCTGCTCGCGCAGGAGGGCGCAGGCATGCGAGGTGGCGGCCGCATCCTTGCCTGCGCAAGCTTGGGCGGCGACGCGTGCCATGCGAGAGAGCGCCAGCTCGCGGCGCCGCTCATCGCTGCCGCTGGCCTGGAGCAGCCCGGCCACCCGCCGGGCGTCGCCGCCCGCCTCGCGCATCCTCGCCCAAAGCTGACCATTGCCCGCTTCAATGGCACGGCATCGAGGGCCCGGAGCCGCAGGGCAGGCGGGCGAGCAAGCCTCGCGGCCTCCGCAGCGATGTTGTAGGCTGCGCCGCCATGACCCACGCGATGCTGGCGATGCTGACGGCAGCGGCGATTGCTCCCGGGAGCAAGGCGCCGCAATTCACGCTCGAGTCCTCTACGGGAAAGAAGGTCTCGCTCTCCGACTTCAAGGGCCGGACGGTGGTGCTGGCCTTCTTCGTCAAGGCCTTTACAGGAGGTTGAACCAAGGAGCTGTCGTCGTTCCGCGACCTCGGGGAGCGGTTCGGCGACAAGAACGCCCAGGTGCTGGGCGTCTCGATGGACGACATCGGCACGCAGACGAAGTTCGCCGAGAGCTTGAAGCTGCCCTTCCCGCTGCTCGCCGACCCCAAGGGTGAGGCGGCTGAGGCCTACGGCGTGAAGAACGGCAATCTTCCCAACCGGGCCACCTTCGTCATCGACGGGGAAGGCAAGGTGCTCAAAGTGATCGAGGGTCGCGACGCCGTCGACCCGACGGCAGCGCTCGAAGCCTGTCCGGTGCACAAGCCGAAGAAGAGTTAGACGGCGAGCAGCACTGCACTGGTGACTTTCTCGCCGGTGGCGGCCTCGATTGCCGCCGCGTAGAGCCGCAGCTGCGCGCCGTACTGTGGCTGGCTGTCGGGGCGGTCGTCGGTCTTGAAGTCGACCAGGGTCCATCCGCCCTCCTCGCGGAAGGCGAGGTCGACGACGCCCTCGAGGATGGTTCCGTCGGCGAGACGATGGACGAGCGGCTCCTCGCGGCGGCAGTCGGCGCTGTTCGCGGCCCGCTGCAGGAGAGGATGGCGCAGCGCCGCCTCGACCGCGCGCGCTGCGGCCGACACCTCTTCGGGAGGTGCGCCGCAGAGGCGGCCCTGCGCGGCGGCGAGGCGCGCGATCTCGTCGGCGCTGGCGGTGAGAGGCGCCTCGGCGAGGAGCGCGTGCACCAGCGAGCCGAAGCGCTTGCCGCGAGGCCGCGTCGGACCGCGCGCGCCGGCAGTGGCCAGCTGCGCCGCCGTGCCGCCGGGCTCTGCGGTGGATCGCGCGGTCGCGGTCTCGACGCGCAGCGAGGCTCGCTGGCCGCTCTCGATGGCCTGCGCCCGCCGCGCGGCCCACTCGCGATGGCCGCGCGCCGCCGCCTCGGAAGGCGCGCCGCCTTCGACGAGCAGGTCGTGGCTGCGCACGCCGCCCTCCATCTCTTTCTCCAGATCGAGCGCGCGCGGGTCCCACCAGACGACGCCGCTGTCGTGCAGGCCCGGCGAGACCGGGAGTTGCGTGAGGATGTTCGGCGGCCGGTCGAGGACGGTCTCCTTGCCGAACGGGGGACATCCCGGCGCGGGCCGACCCTGTCGCCGCTCGGTGGGCGCCGGGTAGACGACGGCGTTGAGCGGCTCGAGCCAGCCCTGCAGCTCGCCGTCTCCGGTGGCGGGCACGACCAGGAGATCGCGCGCGCGAGTGGCGGCGACGTAAGCGACGCGCACGACTTCCTCGCGGTCCCGCTGGAGCAGCGCTTCCTTTTCCGCCATCAGCTCGAGGGGCGCGCAGCCGGCGAGCGGCATGGCCCAGACCCGCCGCTCCGGATCGACCAGCCGCGAAGGCGTGCGCGGTCCGGCAGGAGCGCAGGGGTCGCAGAGAATCACCACTGGAAACTCCAGGCCCTTGGCGCGGTGCACGCTCATGATCCGCACGCCCTCGGTGCCCTCCTCGACGACGGGCGCCTCGGAGGCCTCTCCGCGCTCGGCCTCGTCTTCCAGGCGATCGACGAAGGCGCGGAACGAGCTCGCCCCGGCCGCCTCGAACTTGCGCGCCAGCTCCACCATGCGCAGCACGTTCTGCAGCGCCTGTTCCCCCGCCGGCCGGATGGCGATGCCGGCGTGGGCGCGAGTCTCCTTCAAGAGGAGCGAGAGGGTCTCGGCGATCGGCCGGCGATTGCGGCGCAGGTGCAGCTTGCCCAGCACCGCGAGCGCCTCGACGACGTCGGGCGGGCCGAGACCTTCGAGCTTGCGCAGCGGATGGAGCTTGCCGTGCCGCTCGCGGAAGAGCAGCAGCGCATCGTCGCCCAGAGCGAAGAGCGGCCCGCGCAGCGCGGCGAAGACGGACAGCTCGTCGTCGGGCCACTCGATGGCCAGGGCGGCCGTGCGCAGCGCCTGCACTTCCTCGCGCGCGTGATAGGAGCGGCCGCCCACCAGCACATGCGGAATGCGCCGCGCCTCCAGCGCCCGGACGTAGTCGCGGGTGAGATCGCTGTCCCAGCCGCGGTAGCGCTTGAAGAGAAGGCAGACGTGGCGCGCCTCCACCGGCACCGGCGCGGGCTTGTCGCGCTCGCTCACCGTCCAGCCGCTCTTGCGCAGCAGGAACTCGACGAAGGCGGCAGCCGCATCGGGATAGGAGGCCTCGATCTGGAAATTCGCGACGCGATCGCGATCGCCATACAGCCGCGGCGCCGGCAGCGCGATGACGGCGGGTCGCCCAGGCGAGCCCGCGCGATAGTGATCGAGGGGCACGTAGCTCGCCTGCGTGCCGCCCTGCATGCGCGGCGCGAAGGCGCTGTTCACCGCGGCCTGGATCTCCGGCAGCGAACGGAAGCTCGTGGTCAGGTGCACGAGCTCCGCTCCGCCCGCGAGCAAGAGCGCCTTGACGTCCTCGTAGAGGGCGATGTCGGCGCGGCGGAAGCGATAGATCGACTGCTTCGGATCTCCGACGACGAAGAGCTTGCCGGGCTTGGGGCGCGCCTTGCGCCAGTTGCTCTCGGTTGCGTCGCCTGCCGCGATGAGCAGGAGGATCTCCGCCTGCAGCGGATCGGTGTCCTGGAATTCATCGACGAGGACGTGGGTGAAGCGGCCCTGCAGCTCCTCGCGCACCGAACGATCGCCGCGCACCAGGTCGCGCGCGCGCAGGAGCAGGTCGAGGAAGTCGAGACACCCGGCGCGCTCTTTCAACTCCTCGTAGGCATCGCAGAGCGGCCGCAGCTCCTCGCGCAGGCAGGCGGCCAGGTCGGCGTCGCACATCGAAAGCGCGTAGTCGAGCTCGGCCTTGGCGGCGTCGCGCAGCGCGAGCACACTCTGCTTCTCGAGCCCCTGGGCGAACCACTTGCCTCCTCCGCGCCAGTTCCACAGCCGGCGCCGCGCGACATCGTGCAGCTCGGCCTCGAGCGCGTCTTCGTCGCGCGGCATCCGCTCGAGCTCGGCGACGAAGCGATCGATCTCGGCCACCGACTGCGCCGCCCACTCCTCCGGCCGCTGCGCGCGCTTCGCCATCGCGCCGACTTCGGCCAGCCGCCCGGCCGCTCCTTGCAGGAGCGCGCGCCGTTCGAGCGGCTCTCGCCGCCAGGCGCCGTCGAAGTCGCGATGCTCGGCCAGGTCGATCCCGGCGCGGCGCAGCAGCTCGCGCGGCGGGTCTTCATAGAAGCGCGTCTTGCGCCGGAGCAGACGGCGCACTCCTTCGGGCGGGTCGGCCACCATCCGCTGGAACCACTGCTCGAAGGCCTGATCGAAGAGCCGCTGCTGCTCGTCGGGCCCGGCCACCTCGAAGACGGGATCGACGCGCGCCTCGACCGGCCGCTCGCGCAGGAGATCCGCGCAGAAGGAATGGATGGTGCCGATGGGCGCCACCTCCAGCCGCGCCAGCGCCGCGGTCAGATGCGCCCGCTCCTCGGTCGAGGCAGTCTCGCGCGCCGACTCCAGCTCGCTGCGGAGGCGCAGCTTCATTTCCCCTGCAGCGAGGTCGGTGAAGGTGACGGCGAGAATGCGGTCGAGGGAGGTCGCGCCCGAACGGACCAGCGCGACGATGCGCGACACCAGCTCGGTCGTCTTGCCAGTGCCCGCCGCGGCCTCGACGATGAGGTTCGCGGCCAGGTCCGTGCGGATGCGCTGGCGGGCGGCGGCGTCTTTCATGGCATCCCCGGCAGCTGGACCAACGCTTGCAGCTCGCCGGCCGGCTTGCGCTTCACGCGCTGCTCCTCGTGCGGCCCGCAGACGGCGAGGTAGTCGCAGTACTGGCACTCGCCCTCGCGCGGCGCGGCGGGCAGGAAGCCGCGCTGGACGGCATCGGCGACGGTGCTCGCCAGCGCCTTCACGCTCTCGCGCGTCTTGCCGTCCAGCGGAACGGAGACGGCGGTGAAGTCGCCCGTATAGGTGCAGTAGTAGAGCCGCCCTTCCTCGACGCGCTCGCCGGGGAAGAGCTTCTCCAGCGCGAGCGCATAGAGTGCCGGCTGCAGCGTCGCGCCCCCGCCGATGACCACGCCCGGCTCGGCGCGGATCTTTCCCGTCTTGTGGTCGGTCGCCCTCAGCGCGCCGTCGGCCTTGCGCTCGACGAGATCGATCGAGCCGCGCAACTGGAGTCCCTCGTCGAGCGCGACCGGGTCGGCCGTGCTGTGCGAGTCGCGGTTCTCCTGGTCGGCGAGGCCGAAGGCCAGCTCGAAACGCCAGGGCATCCAGTCGCGCTCCTCGGAGCTGCGCCGCAGCCACTCGCGCAGGTCGACCTTCACGCCGTTGATACAGTCGTCCCAGACGCGATCGATGGCGGGGCAGAGTTGCTCGCGCCAGCGGGCGGCGACGCGATCGACCACGCCTTCCAGCTCCTTCTGCGCCCGGCCGAGATCGGCGATGGGCAGCGCGAGCTGCTGGAGAAATTCGTACTGCACTTCGTGGATGAGCGAGCCCCGCGCGAGCGGGTCGATGGCGTCGATCGCCTCCGGCACCTCGCGCGGCGCGAGCCGATGGACCGCTTGGAGCACGAACTTGTAGGGACAGGCGGCAAAGTTCTGCAGCGCCGTGGGCGAATAGGAGCGCGCCGCCGGCTGATGCCTCTGCAGCGCTTCGAGCGCTTCCGGGCTGGGCAGCACGAGGCCGTCGGCCGGAGTCCAGCGCTTGATCCAGCGGCGGGCGCGGGCCCGCAGCGCGCGCGCGAGGTGCGGATTGCTCTCGAGCAGGTAATTGGCCGTGCCGCGGCTCTCTTCCGGCGAGCGGAAGGCGCGCTCGAGCAACGCCAGGTCGTGCTCGGCCTCGTCGATGGCGTCCTGCGCCTCGCGCGGAGCGGGCCAGCCGAGGCGCGCAAAGGCGGCCCGCTCGGCCCGGCGCGACAGGTCGGCGAAGGAGGGCAACACTCCTTCCGCCGCGCGCAGCACCTCGAGCCCGTAGAAGGAGGGCACCCGGGCGCGGCCTTGCTGCAGATCGATGCGCGGCCAGCTCAGCACCAGCTTCTTGCGCGCCGCTCCTGCCGCGAGCTGCAGCGCCAGCCGCTCGGCCGCGACGCGGTCCTCGCCGGTGTCGAGATCCGGCAGCCCTGCGCGCTCCTTGTCGCGCAGCAGTGGATCCTCGACGACCTTCTGCGGGAACATCTTCTCGGCAAGCCCGGGGACGAAGACCACGTCGAAGGCGAGGCCGCGCGCACCAGGGACGGGCGCGACGTAGACCTTGCCGTAGCGCCTTCCCGAAGGGGGCCAGGCCAGCTCCGTCAGCCGCCGGCCGAGGACGAGCCGCACTTCCGCGAGCGAGACAGGCCCGACCGGCGCCATCGGCGCGAGCTCGGCGAGCAGGGAGAGCACCCGCGCCGGCTCGCGCAGCGACTGGGTCGCGAGCGCCGTGAGCGGCTCGAGCCATTCGCCCCAGGTGGCCTGCTGCGGCAGCTGCGAAAGCGCGTCGAGGAGCGGCAGGGCAAAGGCGCGCAGCGCGGCGAGGTCGTCCAGCTCGCGCCGCCGCTTCTGCGCCTGCGCTTCGTCCTCGGCCTGCGCCGCGAGCTGCGCACGCAGATGTCCGGCGAGCCCCTCGAGACGCTTCTCCCAGCGATCCCTTCCTTTGATGACCGCCGCCTCGATGAGCAATCGCTCCCAGCGCCACGGCGCGCGGAGCGCCCCGGCGACGACCGGCGCATCGACTGCTGCGGGCGGCGACGGATCGCGCTCCGTCTCTGGCTCATCGCCCGGCCGCACGGTCAGGTCCGCATCGGGAGGGACCCAGCGATCTCCCGCCGGCGGCGGCTGCGGAGGCGCGCCCTGCGCCGTGGCATCGGGGACTTCGCCGAGCGAGAGATACTCGGCGAACCGGCGGGCCGAGGAATTCTCTGCCGCGCAAGCCAACAGCGCGAGAAAGGCGCGTCCGGCCGGGTCGGGCTTGACCGTCCCCTGCGCGAAATAAGCCGGCACGCCGGCCCTCGCGAAGGCCTCTTCGAGCAGCGCGCGATACTGCCCCGGCGACCGCAACAGCACCGCCATGCGATCGAACGGCACGCCGCGCTCCGCCTCTCGCCGCACCAACCGCGCGATCTCGACGCACTCGCGGCTTTCCCCCGGCGCGGAGAGCACGACGACGTCCTTGCCCAGCGCCTGGGCCGGCGGAGCTCCTTCGACGAAGAGATGCCGCTGCACGCGCGCCAGCGAGCTGTCGGCCGGCTCTTCCAGCTCCTGCGCCGCGACGCCGAGGGCGCGCGAGAGCCGCTCCGCATCCGTCTTGGGCGCGACCGCCAGCAGCCCTCCCGAAAGGCGCGCGACCAGCCGCTCCTCGAGGGCCGAGCGCACCGGCAGATCGACGAGCAGCGCCGGCAGGCGGAAGAGCGGCGAGGACTCCGCGAGGCGAAAGACCTCGGCGCGGTCGGCCAGCTGCTTCTCGGCGAGCAGCGCCTGGTACTCGTCGAGGATGCGGCCGAGGTCGCCCTCGGGCCGCGCTCCTGCCATGCGCAGCTCGACCAGCGTGCGGGCGAGCGCGCGCGCCAGCCCGGGCTGCGCCGCGATGGGCTGGAAGCGGCCCAGCTGGTTGGCGCGGCCCATCTGGTGGACGACGCGGGCGCAGAGCGCCTCGAGCCCGAGCGAGGAGAGCGGCGAGAGGCCGCGCCGGGCGAGCGCTTCCGCCGCCGACAAGGCCGCGAGGCGCCCGAGCGTCAGCCGCCGCCAGCCGAAGGCAGCCGGTTGGGCCACCTGGCGGACCAGCTCGGAGGCGGCCTCGGCGGTGGCTCCGATGACGAGCACCTGTTCGGCCTTCCGGCGCCGGGCGAGCCACTCCGCAGCGCGCTCGAGACGCGCAGCGGCCGACGCCGATGTGAAGAGCTCCTTCACACCGCCACACTACCGCAGGGGTCTGACAATCGATCAGAGGAAGCGATCGAGCCAGGAGTCCAGCTCTTCCTTGGGGAGGGCGCCGGCGACGCGATCGAGGAAGAGCGGGCCGCGCTGCAGGAGCAGGGTGGGGATGGACTGCACGCCGTGCAGGCTGGCGGCGCGGGGGTTCTCGTCGACGTTGAGCTTGACGATCTTGATGCGGCCCTTTCGCTCCTTGGCGATCTGCTCCAGCGACGGGGCGACGGCGCGGCAGGGACCGCACCAGGGCGCCCAGAAGTCGACCAGGACGGGGATGGGCGAGTCTTCCACCTCTTTCTTCCAGCTGGCGTCGCTGGCGACCACCGGCTTGTCCGGGAAGACGCTGGCCTTGCAGCGGCCGCACTTGGGGTCGTCCTTCAGCCGGGTCCTGGGGATGCGGTTCAACGTCCCGCAGTTGGCGCACTGGTAGGCAACGATCTCGTCGTCCATGGGAGTTGCAATTATCGAATCCGACCCGTGGCCAATTCGTTCCCCCCGTCGGGACCACGGCCCCCGGAGAGTCGGATAGCAGCGCGTAGACCGTACTTCCAGCTGCCAGATAGAGAGTGCCCGCGCTGTCTCCTCCGCCGCCACTTGAAAGCGTAGGCTCCGTTCCTAGCGCAGTGAGGTGCACGTCTGTCGAGTTCTTCGTCACCGCGCTGCCCTTGAAGCGCCAAACTCGCGTAAGGGTCGGAGTCGCGTCGTAACTGACCGCTTCGACGGCAGCGCCACCAGCGTCGTTGTCAGCAGAGAAATATGCGACCGGCGTTGAGTCGGCTCCTATCGTGACAGCGGAAATATTCCCGATTCCGCTTCCGCTACTAGGATAAACGAAGGCTGGAGCGGTCGCCGATCCATCCGTCACTTTGAACGTTCGGAGGAATCCGTCGTTGGTGTCGGCGGAACCAAAGAGAAGGCCACCATGAATAATCGGGGTCGATAGAATTGGTCCATTCATTTGGCCGGGTGTACCCGTCCAATTGTCTGTGTTCAGATCCAAGGAGCGTGAGTGATAACGATTGTTGGTGCTCTCACCGAATAAGACACTCCCTGTTATGGCCACCCCCTGGATGATATTTAGACTCAAGGGTTTGAGAGTGACGGTAGCACCGAAATCCGGAGGGCTGCCGCTGAATGAAACCATCGCGATTCCGGTCGCGCCGTAAGCGGCATATACGTTAGTGCCGTCGGTAGTGGGCGATTTTACTGTGCCCGTCCCTACAGTCTTGCTCTTGTCCAATACTGCGTCACAGCTTGTAGCGGTGGAAGGAGCCAGCGCCCATAGCAAGTGAGCGCCGCTGTCGCCCGCGAGCATGCGTTCAGCGCCCGACCCACCAATGATGGCGGGGGCGCCGGACATTTTGACGGACGCGCTCAAGGTACAGATGGATAGAACAGAGAGCCCTCCCGCCGCCACGCTGTACATGGCCACAAAGTTCGCGTTCTCTTGCAACACGTAAAGCCGATTAGTGACAGGGCTGTATGCCATATTGCTCGTGACTGTTAATCCGGTGCCGATTCGGCTACCTATCAGCGCCCCGTTAGGAGAAAGCGCAACGATCGCTCCGTTTGCATCGGCATCCTGACCACCGATCAGAATCTGCCGCGTCCCGCTGATGGCAGGAGTCACGACAGGACTGGCGGCAATGTTCGTGATCTTCGAGGTAAACAACCGCGCCCATCTGAACCGGCTCAAGTTGAGTGTCGTGGAAGCCGTACCTTGGTTGCCCACGGCGTCTTTCGCGGTGACTGTGAGCGACACTGTGGCGTTACCATTGTCGTCCCAGCCCGATACCGTCGTCATCTGCGAAGGATTGACGGTGAAGTTGTATTGACCTGACGAAAAGGACGAGATGCTGCAGGTCTGCCCGGGAATTGTGCACGTCGCTCCGGTGCCGACTGGTCCCGATCCGCTGTCGCTGGCCGTAAAGAACATCGGTTTCCCGTCGTCGCCTCGACGCCACAACGTCTGGCCGTCATGACCACAGATGAGGCTTGTGTCGGAACCCGTTCCGTCCCCGCATCCTGAATTGACCGCTGGATAGCCTGCCGATGTTGGATCGAACGTGACCGCGGGAACTTTGCCGTCGATACCGAGCGTGTTCACGCTGACGTTGCCGCCGCTGTCCGCCTGCTGCGGGTTCCCGAGGTTGTCGAGAGCGATCAGTTTGTAAGTGAGGGGCGCCTCCGTTCCCAAAGCCACGGGCGCTCCCGTGCCGGTTCTCAGGATCTTGAAATGATACTCGTTCGCTCCGGGACCGGCGGTCACCATGCCGACGCGATCGATACGCGTCGTAGTACCCTGCTTGACCAGCATCAGGCTCGAGAGCGAGACGCCACTGCCTTGGTCGGTGATGATTGCCTTGATATCGATATCGCCTGCATTGGTCTGGTTGAACCAAGGCACTCCGGAGACAGTTGCGTCGGGCGCGGGCCCAGCCACGGGATCGACGGCGACTGAAACCACTGGTCCCGCATCGTCGATGGGCAGCACCCAGGCAGGATTGGAGACCGGCCCCAATGTATTTCCCACTGAGTCCGCGGCGTCCAAAGTGAACGGAGCAGAACCTTCGAAGCCTCCGTTCACCGCCTCCGTGCTCGGGACGTCGATATGAAACATGCGCGTCGTTCCTGCGACCGTCGTGAAGGTTGTCTGGACATAGGAATGTCCATTGATGGCGAGCGTCACCCCGGTGGCGCCCACTCCCTTCGTGCCTTCGACCACGGTGATGTCCACCGGGACGTTCACGCCCGCCGCGCGCGTATAGAATCCGTTGCTGCCGGCCTGCGCGCTGGGCGTGACGACGACCGTCGAGACGGTGGGCGGCGTTGCTTTCACGCAGATCTTGCGCGCCGGATCGCAGACTGCGCCGAGGCTGCAGTCGGAATCCTTGCTGCATCCGCCGACGACGTTCGAGGAGAAGAACGGCCCGCTCGTACACGAAGCGGCGAGAAGAGCG
>VBLC01000062.1 GCA_005879315.1 Deltaproteobacteria bacterium
CTGCAAGAAAGAGATTTTCGAGAAAAGTTTCCGCGAGACCGTGGTCCGCCGGTATCTCGCGGAGTTCTACGAAGGTGAGCAAGTCAACCAAGCGGCCTGAAGAGGGAGTCTCAAATGACGATCAAGCGAAGCACGAGGAAGAGCACGCGCAACGCAATGCCCTGCAGCATGGTCGTTGGGTAGCGGAACTTGACGTAAGAAGCGGACACCGGAAATCTGCCGTGGGGTGCGACGGCTCTTAATCATTAGCAGTGTCCTGCTCGCCTGCCCTTCGCCGCGATCGCGCACGCCTTTTATCGTGCGCGTGGCAGTGACGGGCTCATTGGAGAAAGTCGACCCCGTACCGGGGTCGCCGAGCTTCAGCAGTTGGGCACAAAACTGGGTCTTCGAACCGCTCGCCAGATTCGACGCGCGAGGCGAATTCGTTCCAGCCTTCGCCTCGCGCGTGGAAATGAGGCAGCGCGGCCAGATCTATATCGAACTGCCACGCGAGCGCCGTTTCAATGACGGCTCGCTAATCAGCGTCGAGGACGTAGAGCAATCGCTGCGCGCCAACGGCTTGAGGTTGGCCGCTGCCAACGCCGGATTTGTCGTCAGGGCCCTCGACAGCAAGGTTCCAATCGAGGTCGCTTTCGCGCGCACGCTGGTTTTCGCAATGCGAGAAGGTCGATTCGTCGGGTCGGGCCCGTTCATCGTGGCAGAAGAAGTGCCTTCGCCGGACCCGGAAGGGACTTCGCTCGAATTTTTCGAAAACATGGATCGGCTGAAGGTGGTGCGCGGTCCCGGGCGGCAAACCGATTCAATCATTTTCAATCCTGCGCTGCCGAAAAAGGAACGCGCGATGCTCGCGCGGGCCATCGATTCAGACAGCGTGCGCGAACTGGCCTTTGGTCCGGGATGTCCGGAGGCTCTCAATCGAGCCGCTGCCGACAGTCCGGTGCCGCCGGGGCGACCTCTCGACGTGCTTGGGTGGGGATCGATGGACCGATTTGCCCTCGCCGTTCGACGGCGGATGGCTGACCGCGGGGGCAACGCCGATATCGAGCCCTCGACCGAAGTCGTGAAACGTCTTCAGCAACGGCAGTTCGATCTGGCCACCACCAGAATCCTGGTCTGGCCATCGAGCATGGCCGCGTTGGCGTGGCGCACGGGCTCGCCGGGCAACTTGATCGGCTATTCGAACCCTGCGGTCGACGCGGCACTCGATGCCGGCGACTGGGCTGCAGCGCAAGCGGCACTGCATGACGATCCGCCGGCTGCGTTCGTCTGCACGCACGACCGCTACGCCGTGGTCGACGCGCGCATCAAGAATCCGACGCTCGGCCCCTATGATCTCCTCGAGACCTTGCCCGACTGGGAGGTCGAGCCGTGAACCGCCGCGCTCTCGCCATGCGACTCGCCGCCATCGTCGCGCTCAGCGGCGCGGTGCCCGTCGTCCTGCTCGCGGTCATCGGCCTGCAGATCGTGCGGAGGCGCGGAGTCGCCGCATCGCAGGAAGCGCTTCAGGCGATCGCCGAGCAAGCGGCGGGGCGGATCTCGAACTACATCTCGCAGCAGCGCGTGACGCTGAGGGCGGTGGCGATGGCCGTCTCCGGCGAGCCGGACGCGGAGCGCCGCCTGGCCGACGTCACGCTCGACGCGCCGACCCTCAGCCACGTGCGCCTCATCGACGCGCAGACGCCCGCGAACCAGTTGCCCAGGCTGCGTCCCGAGGAGATCGCGCGCGCCTTGAGCGGCCACGAAGTGCATTCCGACACTTACATGGCGGGCGTCTCGCTCGCACAGGACGCCTGCTGCCCGGCGCGCAAGCCCGGGACAGCCGTCTGTGCCACCTTCGACCTGCTCGAGCTGCAGCGGCAGGTGCAGCGCATCCGCATCGCAGAGTCGGGATATGCGCTCGCTTTCGATCGCAACGGCCGGCTGGTCGCTTCCGGATCCGGCTCGCTGCGTGCGGCGGTCTTGAGCGGTGAGCCAATCGCCGAATCCCCCTTTGCCGTCCAGCTCACCAACGCTGGGGCCGCGCCACAGCGATTGGCGAGCAGCACGGGAGCGGACGTGCTCGCCGGCTGGGCGCACCTCAAGGATCTCGGTTGGAGCATCGCCGTCGAACAGCCCATCGACGAGGCGCTGCGCGGAGTGCGGACCGCGCTCGGCCTGCTCGGCCTGGGCGCTCTCTTTGCGCTCGGCATCTCGCTGGCATTGGGCACGGCGCAGGCTCGCAAGATGCTCGTCACCCTCGAGCTGGAAGAGCGCTGGAAGACCGCCGGCCGGCTCGCTGCCGGAGTCTCGCACGACCTCGGCCACCGCCTCGCCATCCTTCAGCAGACGGCCGCGCTCGCCGAAACCAACGACCCGGCCTTCCTCCCGCGCATCCGCGAGTCGCTCGCCTCGGAAGTCTCGACCCTGCGCAAGTTCGTCGCCGACTTTGCCGACCTGACCCGCGAACCGAAGGCCGCCGACTTCCTTCCCGTCGAGCTCAACGCTCTGATCGAGAGCGTCCGCCGCAGCGTCCAGCCGCAGGCGGCGGCGGCGCAGGTGGCCATCGAGGCGCAGCGCGCTCCCGCCGACGTCTGGGTGCGCGGCGATCGCTACTTGCTCGAGCGGGCCGCCCTCAACCTCGTCTACAACGCCATGGAGGCTTCCTCGCCGGGCGCGCGCGTGACGCTCTCGGTGCGACGCGCGGGCGAGCGCGCGCTCCTCCAGGTCGAGGACCGCGGCCAGGGCATCGCCACCGACCGGCTCCATTCCCTCTTCGACTCCTTCGTCTCCACCAAGCGGACCGGCGCGCACGTCGGGATGGGCCTGCCCAACGTGCGGCGCATTGCGCTCGCTCACGACGGCAACATCTCCGTGCTCAGCAACCTCGGGCAGGGCAGCCTCTTCACCCTCGATCTGCCCGCTCAGGACTCGTCGTCGTTCTCGTCGTGACCGAGGCCGAAGGCCTTCAGCTTCGTCTTGAGCGTCGAGTAGCCGATCTGCAGCTGCTCCGCGGTCCGCTTGCGGTTCCACTCGTTGCGCTTGAGCGCCTTGCGCAGATAGCTCTTCTCGAAGGCGAGCATGGCCGCCTCCAGCGACTGCGTCTCGCTCGGCGGCTCTTCGGCCGCGCCCGCCGCCGCCAGCGCCAGGTCGTAAGGCAGGTCCGATTCCTCGACCACCTCCGAATCGCAGACGACCGCCATCCGCTGCATCATGTTCTCCAGCTCGCGGATGTTGCCCGGCCAGCGATAGCGCTCGAGCAGCTGCGCCGCTCCTTCCGAGAGCGTCTGCGGCCGGCGCCCGTGCTCGGCGGCGAAGCGGGCGAGGAAGTGCTGCGCCAGATCGCGGATGTCCTCGCGCCGCTCGCGAAGGGGCGGCACGTCGACCGGCACGACCTTGAGCCGCCAGTAGAGGTCCTCGCGGAACTTGCCTTCGCGGACGCGCGCCGGCAGGTCGCGGTTGGTGGCGCAGATGATGCGCAGGTCGAGCTGGATGGGCTTCTCGCCGCCCACCCTTTCGATCTCGTGCTCCTGCAGCGCGCGGAGGATCTTCGACTGCAGCTCGAGCGCGAGATCGCCCACCTCGTCGAGGAAGAGGGTTCCGCCGTTGGCCAGCTCGAACTTGCCCAGCTTCTGCTTGTCCGCCCCGGTGAAGGCGCCGCGCTCGTGACCGAACAGCTCGCTCTCGACGAGGTTGGCGGGAATGGCCGGCAGGTTGACCGCCACGAACGGGCCGTTGCGTCGATCGCTGCGCGCGTGGATGTAGCGCGCGAGCACTTCCTTGCCGGTGCCGCTCTCGCCGGTGACCAGCACGCTGATCGGCTTGTTGGCGATCTTGTCGGCCACTTCGCAGACGGCGCGCATGCGCGGCGATCGGCCCAGCACCATCGGCCGCGCCACCTGCGCAGCCTCGACGTCGTGCAGCCGCTCCAGCTCGCGGCCCGCCCGCAGCTGCGCGAGCGTCTTGCGCACGCGGGCGATCAATTCCGGAGGAGAGAAATCCTTGGTGACGTAATCGAGCGCGCCGGCGTGCATCGCTTCGACCGCCACGCCGATGTCCTTGATCACCGAGAACATGATCACCCCGACGTCGGGATGGCGCTCGCGCATCAGGCGCAGCGCCTCGAGGCCGCCCATCCCCGGCATCTGCACGTCGAGCAGGACCAGGTCGACGGCGGTGGTGCGCATCTTGGCGAGGCCCTCCTCTCCGGAGGAGGCCATCACGGCCTTCATCCCGCCTTTCTCGAGGATGAAGTGCGCGTTGTGCCGGATGGTCGCGTCGTCGTCGACGATCAGAATGGTCGGCGGCATCTCTCAGCGCGACTGTAACCGCAGGCGCGAGACGATGCGAATTCCCAGGAGGAGGGCGACCACTCCCGACCAGAGAAGCGGCTCGAAGAGCGCGGTCTTGAAGCGCCAGAGGAAGTGAACGCACGCCAGCACGCCTGCGAGATAGACGAGGCGGTGCAGCCCCTTCCAGCGGCGATATCCGAGGCGCCTCTGCCAGCCCTGCGTCGAGGTGACGGCGAGCGGCAAGAGCAGAACCCAGGTCGTCACGCCGAGGGTGATGAAGGGGCGCTTGACGATGTCGCGTCCGATCTCGCCGAAGGCGAGACCTTGATCGAGCCCCGCGTAGGTCAACAGATGGAGGCAGGCGTAGAAGAAGCAGAAGTCGCCGAGCAGCTTGCGGATGCGGATGGGCCAGTTGACCTTGAAGAGGATCTGCGCCGGCGTACAGGCGAGAGTGAGCACGAGCAGAACGAAGGCATCGAGGCCGAGCCGGTTGAGCACCTCGGCGATGGGATTTGCGCCGAGATCGT
This sequence comes from Deltaproteobacteria bacterium, assembly GCA_005879315.1. GTDB lineage: Bacteria > Myxococcota > Myxococcia > Myxococcales > 40CM-4-68-19 > 40CM-4-68-19. The sequence continues at coordinate 4,796 of VBLC01000062.1, forward strand.
CGCGCAAGAAGCGCACGACGAGCCAGGCGAGGGGCAACAGGCAAGCGGCGAAAGCGGCGGGGACGAGCCAGCGCTTCAAAAGAACTTCCTCAGGTCCATCCCGGCGTAGAGGGGCGCCACTTCCTCGTATCCGTTGAACATGAGGGTCTTGCGCTTGAGGAACTCGCCGATGCGCCGCTCACGCGCCTGGCTCCAGCGCGGGTGGTCCACCTCGGGATTGACGTTGGCATAGAAGCCGTACTCGCTGCCGCCGGCGTACTGGCTCCAGGTGGTGGGCGGCTGCGTCTCCTGCAAGTGGATGCGCACCAGGGACTTCCCGCTCTTGAATCCGTACTTCCACGGCACGACCAGGCGGATGGGCGCGCCGTCCTGGTTGGGCAGCTGCTCGCCGTAGATGCCCACCGCGAGGAGGGCGAGCGGGTGCGTCGCTTCGTCGATGCGCAATCCTTCGAGATAGGGAAAGGGAATTCCGGCGAAACCGCGCACGCCGGGCATCTGCGGCTGCACGGCGCTGGTGAAAGCGACATAGCGGGCGCGGCTCGTCGGCTCGTGCCTGGCGAGGAAGTCGGCGAGAGGAAATCCATTCCAGGGAATGACCATCGACCAGGCCTCGACGCAGCGGAGGCGATAGACGCGCTCCTCGAGGGGAAAGGAGTGGAGGATTTCCTCGATCTTCCAGGTGCGCGGCTTCTTCACTTCGCCGTCGACCACCACCTGCCAGGGACGCGTCTGGAGCTTGTCGGCGTTGGCGGAGGGATCGGACTTGTCCGTGCCGAGCTCGTAGAAGTTGTTGTAGCTGGCGATGTCGTCGAAGGGGGTCTTCTTCTCGTCGGTGCTGTACTTCGGATTCGGCTTCACGCCGGGGAGCTGGGGGCCGTGAGGAATCGCGGCCCGGGCGCGCGCGGCGGCGGAAGTGAGCAGCGTCACCCCCGCGCCCAACTTGAGGAGCTCGCGGCGGCGGAGGAAGAGCGCCTTCGGCGTGATCCGGTCCATGACCGTAATCTACGCCGGCCAGCGGCGATCGGTTTCTTTACGCCTCGGCCGGCTCGGCCTTGCGGACGATCGGCGGCACCGGAGTGGGCAACTTCGGCGCCTGCTGGGGCGGCGGATCCGATATCTCCTTGCGCCTGGCGTTCCAGCGCTCGCGGGCCAGCCGCTGCTCCTCGGTGGAGAGCTCGGCGCGGTGCTGATCGCAGATGAACCCTGCGCGCGGGCCCCGCGACCGGTTCGGGCAGCCTTCCACGCGGCAGCTCATGTCCAGCGCGCGGCGCGGCCGCAGCTGCTTGGGTGGCAGCCGGACGATCCGCTGCGCCGGCACCGCCGTAGGCAGCTTCCCTTCCGCCTCGAGCCGCTTGTTGCGCTCGAGAATGCTCTTCTGCTCCGCCGCCGAAAGCTTGGCGGCGTGCTCCCTGCAGAACCAGCGGTTGCGGGGCCCGGCGCCGGGCTTGCCGCAGCCGGGAACAGGACAGAGCCGCCCCGACCGGCGCCCGTCGGCGCGGAGCTCTCCTCCTTCGAGATGAATCCGCGCGAGCGCGGACGACACCTGCTCGTCGACGTAGGTTGCGATGGCCGCCGCCAGATCGCGGGTGAATCGGTCGATGAGCGCGCGGAACGAAGCGTCCTTGGTTCTTTGGGCCATGTTCAAGAATGGAGCCAGCGATTGTTTGTCTGTTTTGCGCCAATGAAATGTAGCACCGGCGCTGCCTATTTAATCACCCGCGCCACGAAGCGCGAGTGAAAAGCGGAGTCACTTCCCGAAGAGTCCCTTGAGGCGATTCTTCGCCTCCTCCTCCATCTTCTTCTTCTGCGCATCGGCGTCGGCCGCCGCTTTCTCTTCAGCTTGTTGCGCGCGCTGCTGGCCCTGCTTCTGCGCCTCCTGCTGCTTTTGCTCGATGTTGTCCACTCCCAGCGCCCTGCCGACGAGCGCGCTCCCGGCCTGCCTGACGATGGACTCGACCGCAGGCTTGAGATCGAGATCGGTCAGCGACGGGTTCCAGGCGGGACCGGTGATCCGCACCTTGATCGGCACCGGGTCCTTGGGCGTCACCTTCCCTTGGGTGATGCTCGCGATCGTCTGTGGCGAGAGAGAGACGATTCCAGGAAGATCGAGGTTGCCGTCGACGTGGATCCCCCCGGTGAAGGTCATCTCCGCCTCGGGGCGGGTGATCTTGATCGGCTGCTTCAACTTTGCCACGCCGCTCTCGATGGTCACGCCGAAGGGCAGATCCTTGCCCAGGCCAGTGCTGCCGCCCTGCCCTGTCTTTCCTGCCAACCCGAAGGGCAGCGACTTCGCCAAGGGGCCGCTCACCGAGGCGACGATGTCCTTGCCGAAGAAAGTCCCCTCGAGCAAATGCCCGTCGAGATTTCCCGCCAAGGTCTGCGCGAGCTCCTTCATCCCCTGTCCGCCGCCTTTGAGATCGATTGCGCCGTTGAACTTGCCGCCGAGGATCTTCTTCTCGCTGCTCATCGCTAGCAGGTTCGCGGTCTCGATTCCTGTGAGCTTCGTCACCACCCGGAAGGGTTGTTCAGGATGAGCCAACCTGAGCTCGGTGCCGCCGGCGGAGACGTTGCCGCCGAAAGCCTTGAGCTCGGCTTTGTTCACCTTGATGTCGTCCTCGCTCATTGTCACGTCCGCGACGATGTCGGTCAGATCCTGTTTCCGCATCCGTAGCCGATCGATCTTCACGGCCGCGTGTCCTGACACTCCGGCGAACGTCTTCGGGTCGAGAGGCTTCTTCTTCTCGGTGGTCTTGTCGGGGAGGAGCATCTTGTCCAGATCGAGATGCGAGCTGGCCAGGGACAGCTCGAAATTGGTCGTCTTCTTTGCGCCGGCACCCTTCGTCTCCACCCAGCCGCGGCCCTCGAGCTCGTCGTCGAGGACGTGGGCCTTCACCTCCGCCAGCTCGATCTTCTGCTCGGGGTTGGAGCTCGATCGATTCGTCGTCCGCGCTCCCTCGAGCGACAGATCGAGCCGCTGCCCCGGCGGCTTGTCGATCGACTGGCCCGGGCGGAGATCGACGCCGAGCAGATCGATCCTCGCATCGAAGCGAAGCGGTCCGCCGCTCGCGGCGACGCCTTTGGCATGGGCGACGAGGGTCATCGTCTGGCCCGCCGCCTTCGCCAGCGTCTGGGGAATGGCAAGCTTCACCTTGGTGAAATCGATCTTGAGCTCCAGCGCCTGCGCCGCCTCCGTTCCGCTCGCGTGCAGGTCGAGGCTGATCGGTCCGGCGATCTGCCCCTTGAGCTGCTCGCGCAGAGGCGGGTAGTAGGCGGCCAGCTTCGCGAGATCGAGGTCGCGCCCGACGACCTGCAGGCCCTCGATCTTCGGTGAAGGAGTGACGAGCCCGCGCGCGCGGCCCTTGCCGGTGATGCTCGCAGGGCCGATGGCGAGCGCGAGCTTGTCGATCTCGACGTCGCCCTGAGCCGCGTCGCCCTTGAGGTCCGCGTCGAGAGTGACGTCGAGCGCCTTGCCGCCCTCGGCGCCTTTGAAGCGCAGGCCGGCCAGCTTGACGGTCCCCTTCACGGTCGTCGGTCCTTTGCCGCCGGGCACGGCGGCGCCCAGCTCGGCACCGAAGTCGGCGTCGAGCGTTCCCTCGCGCAGTCCGGACTTGCCCGCGAAAGGCCCGAGCGGGCCGAGGTCGATGGGCGGCTGCACCTTGAGCAACAGCGACGTCGGGGTGGGCATCAACGTCGGCGGAAGCGGGCCCGCCTTCACGTGCAGCTCGAGATTCTGCTTCTCCGCCAGCACCGCGGCTTTCACCAGCACCTCGAGCGGCTTGCCCGCGCGCAGATCGTTCACCGTCACGTCGAGGTGCTGGATGGCCAGTTCCTTCGACGCGCCCCTGCTCTTGTCGAGGAAGGCGATCTTCGCATCGCGCAGCGCCGCGTGATCGATCCGCAGGAAGGAGAGGTCGCTCGGCTTCTGCGGCTCCTCCTTCTTCGGCGGCGCGCTCTGCCCCATCCTCTTCTCCAGCGCCTCGAGATTGGTGGTGCCGTCGGGGAGACGGACGAGGTTGACGGTGAGGCCGTCGATCTCCGCCGACCGGATGTCGATGTCCTTGCCCTTGCTCAGCGCGGCGCGAAGGAGCGACAGCTTCACGTCGAGCCGCTCGAGCTCGACCAAGGGAAGGTCTTCGCCTTGCGCCGGGCCGATCTGCACGTCGCTCACGCGCACACCCAGCCCGGTGATGAGCTTCGTCGCGACGCTGCCGACCGTGACCGGCCGGCCCCATTCCTGCGAAAGCTTGGCGGCCTGCGCGTGCGCCTGCGAAGTGATGATCGCGTCGAGGACGAAGAGCAGGATTCCGACGATCACCACCAGCGCGAGCGCAGCGATGGCGACTACTTTCTGCCAGCGTTTCATGGCGCGAAAAGCTAGGACACGGCGCGCGAGCTGTCAGCTGCAGCCGGGGGCGATGCGCACCAGCGCACTCCTGCTCGCCGTGCGGGCGGCGAGCTGACCGCAGGCGCCGCCGATCTCCTGTCCATGAGGAAGGCGGAGGAGCGCGCGCACGCCGTGGTCGGCGAGCCGCTTCTGGAAGGCGCGGCATTTCTGCAGCGGAGGCGCGCGCCGATCCTTGGCCGGGCCGGGGTTGAGGGGGATCAAGTTCACCCGCACTTGCAGGCCGCGAGCGAAGTGGACCAACGCGTCTGCGTCGCGCTCCGAGTCGTTGACGTTCTCGATCAGGGTCCACTGCAAGAGCACTGGCCGCGGCGCGCGCTCGATGGCCCTGCGCAGCATCTCGAGCGGCCACTTCTTCGCCACCGGCAGGAGCGCCCGGCGCGCCTGCTCGTCGATGGCGTGCAGCGAGACGGCGATCTGCGCCTTGGTGCGCGCGTAGAGCTCGTCCATCTTCGGGACGATCCCGACCGTGCTGACGGTGATGCGCCGCTCGGGGACGGCAAATCCAGCAGGCTCGCGCAGCACCTCGATGGCTTTCACCACCTGTTCGAGATTGTCGAGCGGCTCGCCCATGCCCATGAAGACGACGTTGCGCAGCCGCTGGCCGAGGTGGCGCGCGGCGATGGCGTACTGGGCGACGATCTCGTGCGCCTGCAGATTTCGCAGAAGGCCCATCCTGCCGGTCTCGCAGAAGACGCAGCCGCGAGCGCAGCCGACCTGTGAGGAGAGGCAGACGGTCCACCGCTCTTTCGCGCGCGCCTCGTTCTCGCGCTGGTGGATGAGGACCGTCTCGACCATCTTGCCGTCGTCCAGCTGGACGGCGAAGCGCACGGTGCCATCCGCATCGGCGACGGCGTCCGCTCGCGGCAGCTCGACGGAGAATTCAGCCCGCGCGAGCGCGAGCAGCGACTGCGCCGGCCGCTCGCCCGCGCCCCGCTGCGCGAATTCTGCCAGCAACGCGCGAGCAAGCGCCCGCGCACCGCCGGATGTAGCGCCGCGAACGCGAGCCCACTGCTCGAGCGCAGCCTCCGTCTGTCCGGCGAGGTGTTTCACATCCGGTTTGTAACTCATTTGAGGGCGCGATAGCGCCCGCTCTCGCTCCACGTCGGCACGTCGGTCGGACGGCGGTTCCAGTAATTGATCACCAGCGTGATGCGCATCCTGCCGCGCGGACCAGGCAGCGGGCGACGCGGCGTGCGGCCGCGGGCGTCGAGGACGCCGTGGAAGAGATCGCCGCCGAAGATCGCGTACCGGTTGCGGCGGGGCTTGACGGTCTCGAGGAGGGTCGCCTCTGCAGAGCCGCGCCGCTGATCGGTCACGGCAAGGTGCCCGCCTCGGACGGAGTTGAAGAAGAATACGCTCGAGAGCAGCGGATGCCTCGAGCCTTCCTTGACGTCGTGGTCGAAGTGGAACGCGATGGGCAGGTCGGTCGTGTACGCGCGGCCGATCCACCATTCGACTCCCGCGCAGCGCACTCGCGCGAGACGCCACAGCTGCAGCACCGCCTCCTCCACGGAGTGCGCGGGCTCCGCCCCGCGAGGCAGCCAGAAGGTGGTGAAATAGCTCTCGCGCAGCCGCTCCGCGCCGAGCCGCACGATGGCTCGCCCCGCCCGCCGGACCAGCGACTCGGGCAATGCGCCTTCCTTCACCCGTGTCAACCCTTGTGATCGGCGGCCTCTGTGTGGCAGATCGCGACGCAATGTCCAATTCCGACTGGTCGATCGAGAAGTCGCTCCAGCTCTACAACATCCCGGGCTGGGGCGCGGGGTACTTCTCCATCAACCCGAAGGGGCACCTCGTCGTGCACCCCTTCGGCCAGCCCGGTCCGATGATCGATCTGATGGACGTGGTCGACGACATCCGCGAGCGGCGGCTCGGCTTTCCCTGCATCGTCCGCTTTCAGGACGTGCTCCGCAGCCGCGTCAAGCAGATCAACGACGTCTTCCGCAACGCCATCGTCCAGCATGGCTACAAAGGCCAGTACTTCGGCGTCTACCCGACCAAGGTGAACCAGATGCGCGAGGTGGTCGAGGAGATCCTCGACGCCGGCGCGCCCTATCACTTCGGCCTCGAGGCGGGCAGCAAGGGCGAGCTGCTCATCGTCCTCGCTCTCAACACCGATCCCGAAGCGCTCACCATCTGCAACGGCTACAAGGACGAGGAGTACCTGCGGCTCGCTCTCCTGGGGCGAAAGCTCGGTCGCAAGATCCTGGTGGTAATCGAGAAGCTCTCCGAGCTGCCGCACCTGTTGCGTCTCGCCGAGGAGATGAACGTCGTCCCGCTCATCGGGCTGCGCTCGAAGCTCTCCACCAAGGGGACGGGAAAGTGGGAATCCTCCTCAGGAGACTTCGCCAAGTTCGGCCTGACCACGCCGGAGTTGATCCAGGCGGTGTCGATTCTCAAGGCCAAAGGCCTCGAGCAGCAGGCCAAGCTCTTCCACTTCCACGTCGGCTCGCAGCTCACCGACATCCGCACCGTCAAGGACGTGGTCAACGAGGGCGCGCGCTTCTACGCCAAGCTGCGCAAGATGGGCCTCGGGCTCGAGTTCTTCGACGTCGGCGGTGGCCTGGGCGTCGATTACGTCGGCTCGCGCAGCACCGCTTTCGTCTCTTCGTTGAACTACACGATGGACGAGTACGCGGCCGACGTCGTCTACACCGTCCAGCAGATCTGCAGCAACGAAGGCGTGGCCGAGCCCAACATCGTCAGCGAGTCCGGCCGCGCGCTCACCGCCCACCATTCCTGCCTGCTGATGAACGTCTTCGGCCACATCGAGTTCGGCGAGAACGGCGCGGTGCACGAGGAGGTGCCGCAGGGCGAGCCGGTCACCGCGCCCACGCCGGAGAACGAGGCGCCCATCGTGCGCGAGATGCGCGAGATCATCTCCGGCCTGACCTCCAAGAACTCCGGCGAGGCATACAACGACGCGGTCGCCAAGAAAGAGCAGGCGCTGACGATGTTCAAGCTGGGCATCCTCGGCCTGGAGGAGCGCGCGGCCGTCGAGGGACTCTTCTGGCGGCTCTGCCGGCGGCTGGTGGAGATCAACAAGAAGCGCAAGCGCGTGCCGGGCGCGACGCGGGATCTGGGCGACAAGCTGGCCGATCAGTACATGGCCAACTTCTCTCTCTTCCAGAGCGCGCCCGATCACTGGGCCATCAATCAGCTCTTTCCCATCGTGCCGCTGCATCGGCACACCGAAACGCCCAGCCGCGATTCCACCATCGTCGACATCACCTGCGACTCGGACGGCAAGATCGACAGCTTCATCGAGGGGGAGACGGTGGACGAGACCATCGCGCTCCACCCGCTGCGGCCCGCCGAGGCGTACTACCTGGGGATGTTCCTGACGGGCGCCTATCAGGACATCATGGGCGACATGCACAATCTCTTCGGGCGGGTGCACGAGGTGCACGTCTTCGTCGATGACGACGACCCGGAGGACTACTACATCGAAGAAGTGATTCCCGGCGACACGATGGAGCGCGTGCTCGCGCGGGTGCAATACGAGCCCAGCGACCTGGCCAAGCGCATCAAGCAGGCGCTCGATGGAAAAGTCCGCGAGGGACAGGTGAAGCCGAAAGAGAGCGTGCAGCTCACCGACTTCTACGAGCAGGCCATGCGCGGCTACACCTATCTGAACAGCGAATGACCGCGGTGGGGATCCTCACGAGCGCAGCCCGAGCCGGTCGAGCTTCCTGAGCAGGCTGCTCCGCGCGATGCCGAGCTCGCGCGCGATGGCGCGGCGGTTGCCGCTGTGGCGCGAGTGGGCAGAGCGGATGGCGAGTTCCTCCAGCTCGCCGAGAGTCCGGCCGCGCAGCTCGAGGGCAGTCTCGGCCGGAGTCGCCAGGCCGATGTCCGCACAGCGCGGTTGCCAGGCCGGCGCGCCGTCGAAGTGGAGCGCCGAAGCGCGGATCACGTTCGTCTCCGACAGCAGCACAGCGAGTTGCACCACGTGGCGCAACTCGCGGACGTTGCCAGGCCAGCGATGCTGCAGGAGCGCTGCGCGCGCATCGGCGGCGAGAATCTTCCGCGCGCCCTGGAGGAAATGCTCGGCGAGCGGCAGGATGTCGGCCGGTCTCGCTCGCAGGGGCGGCAGCTCGACCGTCACGCCGCGCAGTCGATAGAAGAGGTCCTCGCGGAACTCGCCCGCGCGAACCCGGGCGCGCAGATCTTGATGGGTGGCGCAGACGACGCGGACGTCCGTCGCGCGCGGCCGCGGAGCGCCGACTGGCTTGACCTCGCCCTCCTCCAGCGCCCGCAAGAGCGTTACTTGAAGCCTGAGAGGCAGGTCCCCGATCTCGTCGAGAAAGAGCGTGCCGCCGTCGGCCGCGCCGAAAGCTCCCGGTGCGCTCGTCACCGCGCCGGTGAAAGCGCCCTTCTCGTGGCCGAACAGCTCCGCTTCGGCCAGCTCGCGCGGGATGGCGCCGCAGTTGACCGGCACGAAAGGACCTTGCCCGCGCGGGGACAGCTCGTGCACCGCGCGCGCCGCCACTTCCTTTCCGGTTCCGGTTTCCCCGAGGAGCATCACCGGCACCTGCGAGGGAGCTGCTCGGCGCAACAGCTCCAACACCGGCGCGAGCGCGGGATCGCGCGCCAGCAGTCCAGGCAGCGACGCCGTCATGCGCTGGTGCTCGCGGTCGACCAGCAACTCCTGTGCGCCGGCGCGCAGCCGCGCCCCTTCACAGAGCTCGGCGTCGGAGACGCGCAGGCCGTCCACCCAGGTGCCGTTGGTCGAGCCGAGGTCCTTCACCCGCCAGCGGCCTTCGGCCTCGTGCAGGCGGAAATGGAAGGCCGAAACGAAGCGATCCTCCAGCGCCACGTCGTTCGAAGGATGCGCTCCGACCGACACAGCGCCGTCGCGCAGGCGCAAGCTGCGGGGCGAGCCGTCGAGCGCGCGCCAGAGCAGCGAGAGAGGTTCGACCACTTCGGTGCGGGGCGAGTCGGCGGTGACGCGATCCACAATCCCCTCCTGGTCGCGATCAACGACGGCCCGGCGAAGGGAAGCCCGCCGCGCGCTCCGATCAATGTCGCGCTCCGGCTTCGGGAGGATATCCTTCGTCCGTGGCACCCGCGGTCGTGCTCATCCTTCCCAAGACCGGCTATCGCAACGAGGACTTCCTCGCGGCGGCGAAGAAGCTCGGCGCCGAGGTGATCCAGGCTTCCGACGTCTGCCATCGCCTGGCCGAGCAGTGGGAGGAGCATCCGCTTGCGCTCCGCTTCCGCGAAGCGGAGGCCGCCGCCAGCGAGCTGGCCGCGCAGGTCGCGCAACGGAATCCGGTGGCCGTGATCGGCGTGGACGACCAGAGCTCGCTGGTGGCGGCCTTGGCGGCCGAGAAGCTGGGCATCGCGCAAAATCCGGTGCGCGCCGTGGCGGCGGCGCGGAGCAAGGAACAGAGCCGCGCCCGCCTGCATGCTGCGGGGCTGCCGGTGCCACGCTTCGAAGTCGTGGCGCGCGATCTGCCCCCGGCGGAGATCGATGCCCTCGCCGCGCGGTCGCCGTATCCCTGCGTGGTCAAGCCGCTCGTCCTGTCCGGCAGCCGGGGAGTGATTCGCGCCGACGATCCCGCGCAGCTGCGGGCCGCTCTTTCGCGCGTCGCGGCCTTGTTGCGATCCCCCGAGGTGGCGCAGCGGCGCGATCCCGACCTGGCCCGGCTTCTCGTCGAGGAATTCATCCCCGGGCCGGAAATCGCGCTGGAGGGACTGCTCGTGCGCGGGCAACTGCACGTCCTGGCGATCTTCGACAAGCCCGATGCCCTCGACGGGCCCTTCTTCGAGGAGACGCTCTACATCACGCCCTCGCGCCATCCCGCGCAGCTGCAAGACGGAGCGGCGCGCGCCGTCGCGGAAGGATGCGCCGCGCTCGGCCTCGTGGAAGGACCGATCCATGCCGAGCTGCGCCTGTCGCCTGGCGGTCCGCGGCTCCTGGAGATCGCTGCCCGCAGCATCGGCGGCTTGTGCGGCCGCGCCCTCCGCTTCGGAGTGGGAATCTCGCTAGAGGAGTTGATCCTGCGCCATGCCCTCGGCCTGCGCGCCGACCCTCCCCCGCGCGAGAGAAGCGCCGCCGGCGTTCTCATGCTGCCCATCAGCAAGCGCGGCACTCTCGAGGAAGTTCGCGGGGTCGATGAAGCGAAGCGCCTGCCGCTCATCGAGGACATCGTGATCACGGCCCATCTGCGCGAGGAGCTCGTCCCGCTCCCCGAAGGCGCCTCCTATCTCGGTTTCGCCTTCGCCCGCGCCCGCTCGCCCGCCCAGGTCGAGACCGCCCTGCGCCGGGCCGGCAAACTGATCGAAGCGCGAGTCACCCCCCGCCTCCCGGTCACCGCCTGACCCCCGGTGTCCGGTGTACCCGTTCTGTCCGTTCCGTTCGCTCTGCCGGTTGTGCCGGGAGTTCCCAGAGCCGCCAGACCGTACAGTTTGGACACTTCAGACCGTCATCAACTGAGGCAAATCTCCCCGAACTGTACACTCCGGTCACTCCTCACACTCGCCGCTGGGGAAATTCTCCCCAAATTGTACAGTCTGGAGGTCAGAGCAGGCCCAACTGGCCTGCGGTCGGCTCGGTTCAACAGAACCAGCTTTCGGTCAGGCGCGGAATGCAGCGCTTGGGGGCAGGAACACGTCCCCCGCCTCCCGCCAGCGTCCGGAGGAGAGCGAAGGTCTCGCGAGCGTCACTCTCGGCGCGAGAGTGGACCAGCGCGGCTGACTCGCGCTGCAGCGCATCGACCCGCTGGTCCTCGTGCTGCCAGTTCCAGCCAAAGCCATCGGGTTCGAAGGAGCGCAGCCAGGGGCGCGGCTCGTCCCCGTCCAGGAGTGCAGAGCCGGGCGGCAGGAGCAACCGCAGCGTGTACTGCACGGGATCGATCGCATCGACCAGATCGTGGGCCACCGCGAAGTCGAACAGGTCGGGCAGATCGCGCAGCCGGGTCCAGGGCGTGTAGGGCAGCAGAGTCGGCCTCAGCTCGATGCCGGCCTCGCGAACGGCGCGCAGCGCGAGGGGCACGTCGGCTGCCGTATGCCCCTTCCGCAGCGCGCGCAGGACTTCGTCGTTCAGCGACTCCACTGCGGAAGTGACGAAGAGCAGCCCGCAGCGGGCCAGCTCGGGCAAGAGGTCCTGGTGCTGCAGCAAGTGCTCGATCTTGACGGTCGCGTCGAAAGTCAGCTCCGGCCAGCGCGCACTCGCTTCTCGCGCAATGCGCAGCGCGTGCGTCGGACCGTTGAGAAAATCCGGGTCCGCGAAGGTGACGTGCTGTGCGCCGGCCGAGATCTGTTGGCCGATGTCCGCCAGCACCTGCTCGCGCGGCACGGCGACGAACTTGCCCCGATAGACGGGCACGATGGGGCAATGGCGGCAGAAATGCTTGCAGCCGCGCGAGGCCTCGACGGAAGCGACCAGCCGAGTCTCGCCGCCGACCTCGAGGCGCGCGTAGCGATCGATGAGCGGAAGCCCCCCGCGCGAGGGAACCGGCTCCTGCCGCGGCCGCGCGACCGAGGTGGCGGAGCGCGGCGGCGCCTCTCCTCGCTCGAGAGTCCGCGCCAGCTCGACCAGCAGATCGACCGACTCGCCGCCGAGGACCGTGTCGCAATGCTTGGCGAGAAGGTGCTCGGCATTGAGGATGGCATAGAGGCCGAAGAGCGCCACGTGCGCCGCGGGATCGATCTCCCGGACGCGCGCCGCGACGCGCACCCCGAGTCGAAGCGCAGTGTGCATGGGGACGGAAATGGCGACGAGCCGCGCGCGGCGCAGCGGTTCCTCCGCGAGCTTTTCCACCGAGACGTCGAGCGCAGCGGGCCGGAAGCCGGCGCGTTCCAGTCCGGCCAGCGCTGCCGCCGCCGCGAGCGGCTGCCGCCCCAGCTCGTAGCAGGAGATGACGAGGATCTCACCCGGCCCGCGCAGTCGCTATCCCTTTGCCGCAGGCGGCTTGTAGTCCGGCGGGAGCTGGCTGCCCTCGCCGAAGAAAAATTTCTCGCACTGATCGAAGAGGACCTGGTTGGCCTGCTCCGAGCCCCCCGCCAGCCGGTACTCGTTCATGATCATCTTGAAGTGCTCCAGCCACATCTTCCACGCCTCTTGCGAGACGTTGTCGTAGATGCGCTGGCCGAGATCGTTGTTGAAGGGCTTGTACTCGAGCCCGGGCAGCTCTCGGCCAAGCTTCACGCACTTCACCATCCGCGCCATGAAAGAAGCCTCCTTCGATCGGCCGCTTGTATAACGGCGCGGCCCGCCGCGCATAGGGGAATGCCCGGCGGGCGCTCGACTAGCAGCAGCCAAGCGGCAGGCAGCAGCTACTGGAGCGCGTCGATCGAGCTGACGCCGATGCTCTTCAAAAGCGCCTCCAACCGCGCTTGTAGCTTGTGCGCCGAGGCGGCATTCCCCTCTCGCGCAGCAGCCTTGGCAAGAGCATCCACCGCGACGGCCTCGTCCTCCGCTGCACATCCACGCATCGGACAGGCCGAAGCGATCGATGCCTCGAAGCGCCCGACTGCTCCCAGGTCGCCTCGCGATCGGTAGACATCGGCCGCGAGTTGCAGCGCAGGAGCCCAGAGCATTGGATCGAGCACTACATAGCGGGCGAACTCCTCCACCTCCGCAACGTCCGCCTTCCCTGCGGCGGCCTGCTCGCGCAGCGTCGCGTATAGATGATGGAGGCGCGCGTGCTCTTCCATCTGAGCTGGCGTCAGTTGCGACAGCTTGCGCTGGAGCGCGAGGAGATCCGGTGCGTCGGTCCGCGCTGCCACAACGTCCGCCAGGGACGCGGCGGAGCGCAGCGAAGCCAGCGCCGCGCGCCTCGCCGAAGACGTGTCTGCGCGCTTCTCTGCGCGGCCGCCGTGCACCAGGTACGGCACGGCGCCGCGGAGAAGGTAGAGCATGGCAAGCAGCACGCCGGCGGCCAGAGCGGCCGCAATGGGCCAGCGCCGCCGCATGCGCAGGGCGCCTCGGCCCGCCCGCCGCAGCGCCGCAGCCAGGACCCGCTTCGGGTCGCGCGCCAGTGCATCGAGCGCCGCACGCTCCTCGGCCGACTCGGGCGCTTCGAGCATTTCGCGCAGCTCCACGCTGTCGAAGACGTACGGAGCGGCAAAATCCCGCCGCTCGCCATGCTATTTGTTCGCCTTGCTCCCTCCTCCGCCCATCGACGTCGAGCTGCTCGCCTACTTCAACCGGCCGGGTACACCTTGGTTGGACGCCGCCATGGCAGCGATTTCCAACCGCGGCGTGCTTCTCGCCATCGGCGCGCTCGCGGCGATCTATCTCTGGATCAAATCGCCCCACCGAGGCCTCGCCGCGCTGCTCTTCGCGGCCGCCATCGGCGCCGCCGACCTCGTCTCGGTGCGACTGATCAAACCCGAAGCTGCACGCGTGCGACCCTGTGCGGCGGATCCGGTGCACGTCGCGCATCCGCTGGGTTGCGGCTCAGGACAATCCTTCCCTTCCACGCACGCCGCCGACACTGCCGCGGCTGCGGCGGTATGCGTGTGGGCCGCGCCTGCTTTCTCGACGATCGCGATCCTGTTCTCGCTCGCGGTGGGGATTTCCCGCGTATACCTGGGCGTCCACTGGCCCACCGACGTGATGGCCGGGTGGGCGATCGGCGCCGCTCTGGGAGCAGCCCTGGTCTTGCTCGCCCGCTTGCGCTACCTCCCGCGCTGAGAGGTGCATACGGTTCCTGCAAAGGAGCGGGAGCGAGCATGCACATCATCGGATTCCTCATCTTCGGGTTGATCGTCGGACTTCTCGCCAGGGCCATCTATCCCGGCCGGCAGCCGATGGGCTTCTTGGCCACAGCGGTGCTGGGGATGATCGGCTCGCTGGTCGGTGGGCTCATCGGCCACGCCATCTGGGGCACGGGCTCGACAGCGGATGGCTCCTGGGCCTTCACCCCGGGCGGATGGATTTCCTCCATCGTCGGCGCGGTGCTCGTGCTCTACGTCTACCTTTCCCTGGTGCGCCGGCGGCGCATCCTCTGAGCCGGGTCAGGCTGACCGCAGCACCGGCACCGCGGCGATCTCGTAGGCCGCGGCGGAATGGCCGAGCCGGCTGCGCAGCGCCTCCAGCACGTCCTTCTTCACCGAGGCGCCGATCACCAGGTCGCCGTCGCCCCTCCGGTAGAGGAGGAATACCTCCGCCGCCGCGTCCTGCTCCACCGCGACGCGCACCTTGATGCCGCTGCGCGGGGCCCGCGGCCGCGCCGAGACGGGGCGCCTCGATCCGCGGCCTCCCTCGAAAAGCACGTACAGGTTCCTCATCCTGGACCGTTGCCTATGACAAGACTCTGCCCCAGCGAAAGGGACAACTGGCGGTCGGTCAGCCGACCGATTGCGCGTCGCTCCCCGTGGCGAAATAGTTTGACCTCAAACTATCTGGCGCCGTACTCTCCGGGCCGCCGCATCCGGAAGCGCGGGCATAGGGAAGCGGCGTCGGTTGTTCAGAACCCCGGAGGCTCACCAGATGAAGATCATGCACAACGTTTCGGGACATCTCTTCACCATCGCGCTGGCGGCCGGCATCGCCGCTTGCAGCCATGCGCAGCCCAAGGCTGACGGCAGCGGCCAGCAAACGCAGCCGCAAGCCCAGGCCACCGAGGCCGGCAAGAACGTCACGCCGGAGGCGTACCACGCGCAAGGCCAGGCGGATCTCGACAAGGCGCTCGAGGAATTGCGCGCGGTCAGCGTCTTCTTCGAGTTCGACTCGGCGACGCTCACCACCGACGCCAAGGAGAAGCTCTCGGCGGTCGGCGACGTGCTCGTCAAGCATCAAGAGCTGAAGGTACGGATCGAGGGCAACTGCGACGAGCGCGGCTCGGAGCAGTACAACCTCGCCCTCGGCCAGCGGCGCGCGGATGCCGCCAAGAAGTACCTCGACAACCTGGGCGTGAAGAGGCAGCAGATCACCGCCATCAGCTTCGGCGCGGAGCGGCCCAAGGCCACCGGCCACGACGAAGAGGCCTGGCGGCAGAACCGGCGCGACGACTTCAACGCGCAGAAGTAAGCGCGCGCTTCGTCGCTCCGAGCACTTCCAGCATCGCCGGATGAATTCCGCGGCCGGCGGCGACGATCTCGCCGCCGGCCAGCGTCATCGGGCCGCCATCGAAGCGCGTCACCGCGCCCCCCGCTTCTTCCACGAACAGCGCGCCGGCGGCGATGTCCCAGGGCTTGAGGCCCAGCTCCCAGAATCCGTCGAGGCGGCCGGCAGCGACATAGGCGAGATCGAGCGCCGCGCTGCCCAGCCGGCGTGTGCCGCGCGCCAGCTCGGTGAAGCGGGCGAAGGCGGCGAGCATCCAGGGCATCTTGTCGCGGTCGCCATAGGGAAATCCTGTGCAGACGACCGCGTCCTCGAGCCGCGAGGCGGCCGAGACGCGCAGCCGCTTCTCGCCGAGAAAGGCGCCTTCTCCGCGGACCGCGCGGAAGACTTCGCCGCGGAGCGGATCGACGGTGCAGCCCGCGACGACTACCCCGCGAGCTTCGGCGCCGACGGTACAGGAGAAGATGGGGATGCCGTGGGCGTAGTTGGTGGTGCCGTCGAGCGGATCGACGAGAAAGCGCGTGTCGCCCTTGCCGTGCTCGCCGCTCTCTTCGGCCAGCACCTTCACTCCCGGCGCGCGCTCGGAGAGGACGGCGAGCACCGCTTCTTCCGCGGTGCGGTCGGCATCGGTGACGAGATCGATGCGGCCCTTCAGATGGATGTCACGCGGACGTGCGTAGAGATCGCGCAGCACCTCCGCGCCTCGCTCCGCCGCGGCGAGGCAGATGCCGGCGAGCTCCCGGCTCATCGGCGCGCTTCCAGCGCCTTGAGCAGCTTGTCGTGGAGGCCGCCGAAGGATCCGTTGGACATCGCGAGCACGACATCGCCCGTCTTCGCTTCGCGAGCGAGCGCAGCGACGATGGCATCGGGCGACTCCATCCAGCGCGCAGGAGTGCCAGCGGCGGCGATGTCCTGCACCATCTGGCGCGCATCGACCCGCTCGTTCTCGGGAACCTTCGCGATGGCGGTCGGCTGACTGATGATCGCCTCGGCTGCTCCCGCAAACGCGTGCGCGTATTCCTCCTGGTGGATCTTGCGCATCGCTGTATTGCTGCGCGGCTCGAAGACGGCGAGAAGGCGCCGACCGGGATACTGCGCTTTCACCGCCGCGATGGTCTCGCGCACCGCAGTCGGGTGATGGGCGAAGTCGTCGATCACCGCGATGCCGCCCACTTCCCCGCGCAGTTCCTGCCGCCGCCGGACGCCGCGGAAGCTGCGGAAGCCGTCCGCGATCTCGTCAGGCTTGAGCCCGAGCGCGCGGCAGGCGGCGTAGACCCCGAGCGCGTTCTCGACATTGTGTCGGCCGGCGGCGGGGAGTGCGACGCGGATCTCGGGCCGGCCGCGGAACTGGATCTCGAAAGAAGCGCCGGCGGGGCCCAGCGTGATCCATTCGGCGCGCCAGTCCGCATCAACCGCGGCGCTGTAGCTCTCGATTTTGCATTTCGCAAACCCGGCGAGCCTCTTCCAGTTCTGGAAACTGCTGCACGCCGCGAGGTAGCCATCGGCGGGCAAGAGGGCCATGAACTTCTCGAAGGCGCTCTCGTAATGCGCGGTGTCGCGATAGATGTCGGCGTGGTCGAACTCCGCGCCGGTGAAGACTGCGGTGCGCGGTCGATAATGGAGAAACTTGGGTCCCTTATCGAAATAGGCGGTGTCGTATTCGTCGCCCTCGATGACAAAATGATCTCCTTTGCCGAGCCGGAAGCCTTCGTTGAAGTTGAGCGGCACGCCGCCGACCAGAAGCGATGGATCGCGCCCCGCGTGATGCAGGACCTGGGCGAGAAGGCTGGTGGTGGTGGTCTTGCCGTGCGTGCCGGCGACTACAACGGAGTGGCGCGTCTGGAGGAAGAGCTCTTCGAGCGCCTCGGGAAAGCTCATCTGTGGAATGCCGCGGCGCCGCACCGCCTTGGCCTCTACGTTTTCGGCGCGGATGACGTTGCCGACGACCGCGAGATCGATGTCCGCCCTTTTCAAGTTGTCGGCCGAATACGGCGTATAGACCTGGATTCCCCACTCCTTGAGCTTGTCGCTCATCGGCGGGTAGACGTTCTCGTCGGAGCCGGCGACCTCGTGCCCGGCCGCGCGCAAGAGGCCGGCGAAGGAACCCATTCCGGTGCCAGCGATGCCGAGCAGGTAGATGCGCATCGACTTCGGCAGGGTAGCGCTCACGAAGTAGGCGAGTCGAGCGGCACCAGCCTGCCGGCATCGGCGTCGAACGCGTGCGGCAGGCCGAGCGCGACGGGCTGGTTGCGGCCGGCGTGGCCGAAAGGCGCGCCGAAGGCGATCGGCACGCCGAGAAGGAGGAGCCGCTCGGCGACCACGGCGTCGCGCCCCGACGGATCCTCGCCTTCGCCGACCAGATCGCCAACGACGAAGCCCTTCGCGCCCTCGAGCGCGCCGCTCAAGAGAAGCTGCGTGAGCAGGCGATCGAGCCGATAGGGCGGCTCGTTGAGGTCCTCGAGCAGCACGATGCTTCCGGCGAATCGCGGCTGCAGCGCCGTGCCGCAGAGCGAAGCGAGGCTGGCGAGATTTCCTCCAGCGAGCACCGCCTCGACGCGGCCGCCGCGAGCCGTCCTCGGCCGCCATTCGATCGCGCCCGGGTCGCCGCCCATCAAGAGCCGCCGCAACCGTTCGACTTCGGCCGCGTCTTCGCCGAGCTGCGTGCACATCGGTCCGTGGATCGACGGCACGCCGGCGCGCCGCCAGATCTCGTGCAGGACCGTCGCATCGCTGTAACCGATGACGGTCTTGACCGGCACCTCACGCAGCTCGGTGGCGAAGCGCAACAAGCCGTAGCCGCCGCGCGCGAGAATGAGCGCTTTGGCGTCCGACCGCAGCGCCTTCTCCAGCTCCGCTCTACGCTCTGCGTCTCCTCCCGCGAGGTGGCCCTGCTTCTCGAAGATGCGCTCGCTGTAGCGGGGCACGAGACCGATCTCGCGCAGCGCCCGCACGCCGCGCTCGAACCGCTCGCGATCGAAGGAGCTCGAAGGTGCGACCACGTCGATCGGGTCGCCCGGAAGCAGCCGCGCCGGCTTGCGCACGCTTGCAGTGTAACCTTGACAAGCCGGTTGGGGCGCGTCTAAAAACGCCGCCTTTCGCCGGCCTTGTTCCCCGATAGCTCAGCTGGCAGAGCAACGGACTGTTAATCCGTGGGTCGCTGGTTCGAACCCAGCTCGGGGAGCCATTCTTCTGGCGCGCTGGAACATCCGCCCGGATTGCTTGACACAGCCCCATTCGCCGACGAGTCGCTGGGCCTTGCTGTTCCCCGCTGATCCGCTTCCGCGTGCCCGAAGGCGGGGCTCACCATCTGGGCGGAGGTCGATCCGGCGATCGATCTGCACGCGTGGGTGGCGGCGGCGGCGCAGGACCACGGCCTGCGTCGCGCGCCGCCGCTGAAGTCCTCTTCTGTTTTGCGGAAATGAGATATTTGCATGTGCGGGTTCGGGGCTCGGCTGCGAGGAGTACGCTGCCATGATTTTCTGGCCACTGGCCCTCGGCTTGTCCGTCTTCGTCATCGGGATTTGGGTCTATCGGCGCGACCTGCGATTGATCGCGATTGCGCCGGTCTTCATCGCTGCCCCGCTGGCGGCGTTCGCCGGGGAGCACTTCACGATCGCGGGGAGCATCGCGGAACTGGTTCCGGAATGGATGCCGGCGCGTCTGTTCATCGCGTACTTCGTCGGGGTCGCCGAGCTGGCGGCCGCGGTGAGCCTCGTCGCCAGACGAAGCATGCGGTGGTCGACACTCTTTCTCGCGATCATGTTCGGGCTCTTCGTGCTGCTGATGGATCTGCCGGCCGCGATCGGGAATCCGGGGCATCGCATGTTCTGGATCCTGGCAGTCCGCCAGACCACCTTTGCGATGGGAGCTTTGGCGCTCTTCAGCATTGAGGTGCGGTCCGATCGCCTGGCTGCGATCTCCCGGTGGTGGATGGGAATAGCGATCATCTATTACGGCTTCGATCACCTTCTCCATCCCGCGCTTTCGCCCGGCGTGCCCAACACCAAGCTCACCGCGTCGTGGGTCCCGCTGCCGCAGCTCGCTTCCTATCTCGCTGGAATCCTTCTAATCGCATCTGGCGCCGGAATGCTCGTCCGAAAATATGCCAGCTCCGCCGCAACGTTCGCCGGCGCGCTGATGCTGCTGCTCACAGTCGTGCTCTACGTCCCCGAATTCTTCCTGGCGAGCACCGACTCCCAGCGCCTGGCCGCGATCAACTTCACTTTCGACACTCTGCTTTTTTCCGGCACACTCCTTGCCGCCGCCCTCGCGAACCCCACGGCGTCCCTCTAGGGCGTCGATGGGTTCGAACCTGCCCGACTACGTCGTCTCGACCCGAGTCTTGAGCGCAGCGGCGAAGCTGTCGACTTCCGGCTGGCGGTCGCCCACCGACTTGAGGATCATCGGCGACAACAATCCACTCATCCGCAGGTGCAGCCGGAATCGGGTGCCCTCCGCGACCGAGTCAAGGTTCCCCGGGCTTGAACGGTGGCTCCTTGCCGGCAGGGACGCTCTCCTCGGCCATCGCCAGGAGCATGGCCACGGCCACGTAGGTACCGGTCACCGCGGTCAGATCCACCACTTGCTGCTCGCCGAGGATCTGCCTGGCGCGCGCAAAGGTTTCGTCGGAGACCTGATGCTTGGTGGAGAGCTCCGTCACGAAATCGTATACCGCCGCCTCGTCCGGCTTCATGCTCGCCGGGCGCTTCTGCGCCTTGAGATCGGCGACGATCTCCGGGGAGAGCCCCGCCTTGATCGCGAGGGGCGCGTGCGCGTACCACTCGACCTGGGAACGCCAGAGCCGCCCGGTGAGAAGGATCGCCATCTCGTTCAGGCGCAATGGGAGCGAGGAATTCCAGCGCAGGTAGTAGAGCAGGTCGAACATTCGCTGCCCCAGCACCGGGCTGCGCAGCAGCGGATTGTACGGCCCACCGAGCCCGACGCTCGAAACCTTGAGGATCTGCTCACCCAGAGGCTTCTGATAGACGTTCAGTTGATCGTAGGTCAGCGGTGCGAACCGTGGCGCCCTCGCCGATGGCGACTCATCAGCCGCCCAGGCGCCGAACGCAGCGAACACCAAGCCCACCGCCATGCCAGTGCGCACGTTTCTCATCGATCTCCTCCCCGGCAGGACCCCATCTTGTCCAGCGTATCCTTTCTTGCGCCGTACCGGATCGGACGCCGCGGGCCAGCTGCGATAGGCTCTGCGGCGGCTGTCACTCGAGGAGGTCTCATGATCCGGATCGCGTTGGCCGCGTTTGTTTTCGCCGCAGCCGGTGAAGGTGCCGGCGTTGCGCTCGCGCACTCCACGGGCCACGAGTCGCGCACCGCGGCGGAATGCGAGAAGCTTCCTGGCACCGCGAAGAAGGGCGAGCGCGCCGGCTGCCTGCGGTGCGTGGCGCGCAAGGCCAAGCACCACTGGCACCCCGACTATGCGCCGGGCAAGCGCTGCCGACCCGACAACGACAAACCATGATCGCGCGTCATTGGCGCGGTTGGACGAAAGCCGAAAACGCGGACGCCTATGAGAGCTTGCTCAAGAACAAGGTTCTTCCAGGACTGAAAGCCATAGACGGCTATCGTGGCGGATACGTCCTCCGCAGCGACGAGGCCGACGAGTCGGAATTCGTCGTCGTGAATCTATTCGAGTCGCTCGATTCGGTTCGTCGATTTGCCGGCGCGGATTACGCCGTTCCAGTGTTTGAGCCAGAAGCAAGGCAGCTTTTGTCCAAGGTTGAGCCGATCGCGAGGCACTACGAAGTTCGAGCCAGCACCGTCCAGGTTCCTTGAATTACCTGCAGGGCGTCCAGGGACCGTCATACAGAGCCAGGTCCTTGAGGATCGATCCGAACCCCCACGCGTCCGCCTGTGCGCACTGGAGCGAGCTGTACTCGACGTTGAAGACCGCCTTGCCGGACGCGGTCCAATCGGACAACCCAGGCGGCGGGTAATCGCATTCGCTGTAGCGGAAGCATTCCTCGTTGATCGCGAAGTCGAAGTAGGGCTTCAGCGCGGAGACTTGATCCATGTCGTTCTTGAGCGCGACGGAGAGTCCGTTCTGATGCGCCAGGTTGGCGAGGTAAGCGTTGAATTGCAGTTGGTCATCCGCGGTGAGCGGAAAGCCGGTGACGTTCTGGTAGCCGTCGACATTGTCCCACTCGATGGCATCGAAGCCCCCCAGCTGGCACTTCTGCGCGCGCGCGGAGAGGATCGGCCCCAAGACGTCGAGACGGCGGATGTCCACCCAGAGCTCGCCCGGCCATCCATTCGGGTTTCCCAGAACATCGCTCGGGTAGTCGCTTGCGTCGGGGCGCCAGTCCTCCCAGGTGCCCGCGTCCAGGTAGCAGATCGCGCGCGCCCCATTGGCGTGAATTGCGGTCACCGCGCTGCTGTTCACGACGTCGTTGCGACCGTTGACGCCGGCACCGACGTAGAGGTCGATGTCGAAGACGTCGGGTGCGACCGCCGCGCCCCCTTCGGCGGGAACAGCGGTGATGTTGACATTGATGCCGCCCGTCGACGCGTAATCGGAGACGCCCTGCAGCTGGTATTGCCAGCGCGCTCCAACCGGCGGCTGCCAGCAGAGAATGCAGATGGGCGGCAACAACTGCGCGATTGCCGCGCGCGCGGCCGCGAATACGAAGACGGAAGCTGCGCAGATGAGGCCGAGTCGCCGTACGTTCATGGATGAGCCTCCAACCAAGGTGTGAGCGGGTCACCAGGGTGTGAGCGCTTCATCAGCTTGCAAATCGTCTCTTTTGAGGACTTCACAAAAGGAGCGGCGGGGCCCTCAACCTCTGCGGGGAGGTATCCAGCCGGACGCCTCGCCGACGATGCGGCGGACGCTTCTCGAAACAGTGCAGCGCGGCGAGCCCAGGGTCAGCGGCAGGCCTTGCAAGGCGCGTCCAGGAAGAGGATCGGCGCCATCGCGGCGCGCGATCATCGCTTCGGCAGCGACTCCGTGAAGACGGTGGCGAACTCGGGCGCGACCCGAACGAATCGCACGCCCACGCGCGAGGGCAAGCGCAGGCGCAGATCTCCCGGCTTCACCCAGCGAACGTCGCCGACGTACTCGAAATCGCGGCCCTCGATGGTGATGGTGCCCTCGACAGTGGTCGCCGGAGAGACCGCCCTCATCAACTCAGCGCAGAATCCGCTCAGGTTCACATTGGTCGTGAAGGCAGGGCGGCCTTCGAAGAGGACCCGCAGTCTCCGCCGATGTCGGGCTTCCTTCCGCGTGTTCGGTGTCATGGTCGGACGGCTTAGTCCCGGCAGTAGAACCTGTCCGTGCGAAGTGTCACGTCGCGACTGGCTGCGGAGAGTGCGACACCGTCCAAGTCGCGCCGGCGCTGCGGCGCTCGTTCATCCTGACGAACGTCAATCTAGACGGGTGGCGCATGCCCTTCCCGAAACAGCTCACGTCAAAAATGCGGAAGTCGGAAATGCCACCGTCGCGTCCTTGAAACCCACTGTCCTGCGTCGTTAGCACCCCAGGCTAGCGGAGGAAACCATGCTCTTGCCACTTCGCGCAGCTCCCCGGTACCCGACGACTCTCTTGGCAACGTGCGCGCTCGCGCTTCTGGCCTGTGGTGGCGGCCAAGTCTCGACGCAAGATGGTGGCAGCGCGGGCGCAGGCTCGCCCGATAGCGGCGTAGGGGCGCCCGATGCCGGCGCGGGGAGACCTGATGCCGGCGGATTGCCGCCCGATGCCGGCGCGGGGTCGCTCGACGGCGGCGTCCTCGCAGGGATCTGGCATCCGCCGACCGGGACTACCTTTCAGTTGCAACTGACCGGCACGATCGACACGACGGTCAGCGCGACGATGTACGACATCGACCTGTTCGACGTCCCGCAGTCGACCCTCGATGGTCTGCATACCAAGGGACGCATCGTCATTTGCTACTTCAGCGCCGGGACGTATGAGAACTGGCGCTCCGATGCCTCCAGCTTTCCCAGCAGCGCGATCGGCAACCCCGTCGCCGGCTGGGCGGGGGAGTGGTGGGTCGACACCCGGAACTCCACGGTCCGCTCGATCATGAAGGCGCGAATGGATCTCGCCGTGCAGAAGAAGTGCGACGGGGTCGATCCCGACAACGTGGATGGTTATACCAACGGCCCCGGGTTCCCTCTCACTGCCACCACCCAACTCGATTACAACCGCTTCCTCGCCGCCGAAGCGCACGCTCGCGGCCTCTCGGTCGGGCTCAAGAATGACGTCGGCCAGGTCACCGATCTCGCGTCCAGCTTCGACTGGGCCCTCAACGAGGAATGCTCGAAATACTCCGAGTGCGCCACGCTGCAGCCCTTCGTCCAGGCCGCCAAGGCCGTCTTCCACGTCGAGTACACCAGCACCTGCCCCGCGCCGATCTCGGGGCACTCGCTCATCCTGAAGAACCTCAACCTGGATGCCTGGCGAGCGGTCTGCCCGTAACCCAGAGTCATCGGTTCGACAATCGCGCACCTTCGCTGGTGGGCCGCCAGCGCAAGAGATGTCTCTCGGTGACGGTGACGATCCAGTCGAGCAGCAGCGCGAAGGCGGTCAAGACGAGGATGCCGGCGAAGACGGTGTTGATGTCGAAGGCGCCCTCCGCCTGGAGGATGAGGTAGCCGACGCCGGCGGCGGAGCCGAGATACTCGCCGACCACCGCGCCGACGAAGGCCATGCCCACCGAGGTGTGCAGGCTGGAGAAGACCCAGCTCGTCGCCGAGGGCAGGTAGATGTGGCGCAGCAGATCGCGGCGCGTGGCGCCGAGCATGCGCGCGTTGGAGAGCACGACCGGGCTCACTTCCTTCACGCCCTGGTAGACGTTGAAGAAGACGATGAAGAAGACCAGCGTGATGCCGAGTGCGACCTTGGAGAGGATGCCCAGCCCGAACCAGACGGCGAAGATCGGCGCGAGGATCACGCGCGGCATCGCGTTTGCGCCTTTGATGTAGGGATCGAGCAGGCTGGAGGCGGCGGGCGCGAGAGCGAGCCAGAGGCCTGTCGCGAGGCCGAGCAGTGTGCCGCAGCCGAAGGCGAGCACCGTCTCGAGCAGCGTGATGGCCAGGTGCTTGTAGATCTTGCCGCTCGCGAACCAGCGCGCGGCCTTCTCCAGCACCAGGAGCGGCGAGCCGAAGAAGAAGCGCGGCAAGAGGCCAGACTCGGTGAGCGCGTGCCAGATCGCGAAGAGCGCGAGCAAGAAGACCAGCCGGTAGAGGATCATCAGCGGGCCGCTAGGCGTGCTTCTGCCGGACATGGCTCTTCAGGACCTCCGCCTTGAGCAGCTCCCAGATCTTCCTGTGCAGCTCGAGGAAGCGCTTGGTCATCCTCACTTCGGAGACATCGCGCGGGCGCGCGAGATCGATGGCGAACTCGCCGATCGGGCCGGCGGCCGGCCCGGCCGAGAGCACCACCACGCGGTCGGAGAGCGAGATGGCCTCTTCCAGATCGTGGGTGATGAAGAGCACCGACTTGCGGTCGCTCGACCAGAGCTCGAGCAGCTCGTTCTCCATCAGCTCGCGCGTCTGCGCATCGAGGGCGCTGAAGGGCTCGTCCATCAGGATGATCTTGGGATCGAGGATGAGCGTCTGGGCGAGAGCCACGCGCTTGCGCATTCCGCCCGAGAGCTGGTGAGGATAGCGGTTGCCGAAGCCCGCAAGTCCTACGCGCTCGAGCCAATGTTGCGCCCGCTCCGTCCTCTCCGCGCGATCGACACCGTGGAACTGCAGTCCGGCGGCGATGTTGTCGAGGGCGCTGCGCCAGGGGATGAGCGCGTCGGCCTGGAAGAGATAGCCGGCGTCCCTGTTGAGCCCGCGGAGCGGCGCGCCCTCGACCAGCACGGAACCGGAAGTCGGGGCCATCAGGCCGGCCGCTACGTTGAGCAGCGTCGACTTTCCGCAGCCGGTCGGTCCGATCAGCGAGACGAACTCTCCCTTGCCGACGCGCACCGACGCCTCGCGGACCGCCGTGTAAGGCTGGTCGTCCCGGGCCGCCGCCGGAAAGGTGCAAGTGATGCTCTCGAGCGCGAGCGCAGGCGGCTCCGACCGGACCATCGGCCGGGCACTCGCCTCGGTCACTTCGACTTCCTCTTCGCCGCCTCTTCGACGAAACGGTTGTCGAAGGTGTTGCTCACCTCGATATTCGCCGACATCACCGACGGCTCGAAGAGCTTGAGCACCTTGTAGACGTTGCGCGCGCCCTCCAGGGTGAAGCGGCCGTCGGGCGAGTAGCCCTCGATGGCCTTCTTCAATGCCGCCTTGTAGGTCTGCTTGTCGGCAGCGTAGTAATCGCCGGGGATGGCAGCGAGCACCTGCTCGAGCGAGGATTCCCTGGCGAAGCGCAGCGCCCGCACCATCGCATTCACGATCGCTTGGGCCGTGCCGGGATATTTCTCGATGAATTCCTTCTTCGTGTAGACGCAGCTCGCGGCATAATCGCCGCCGTAGTACTTCTTCATTCCCTCCGCGGTGCGGGTATCGGCGACCGCGACCACGTCGCCGTCCAGCTCGAGCTTGGTGATCACCGGATCGAGATTGGAGATGGCGTCGATCTCGCCTTTCTTCATCGCCGCGACCGCGTTCGAGGAAGCGCCCACGCCGATGATGGAGACGTCGTCCGGCTTGAGCCCGTCCTGCACGAGCAGCGCGTTGACGAAGAAGTTGGTGCTCGACCCCGGCGCGGTCACGCCGACCTTGAGGCCCTTCAGATCCTTGGCCGACTTGTAGGCCGCGGCCTTCGCTTTGGGGAGCGCCAGCGCGATGGCCGCGTAGCGCAGCTGCAGCACGATGCCCACCACCGGAATGCCGCGGGCCTGCATGTTGATGGTGTGCTCGAAAGAGCCGGAGACCATGTCGGCGCTGCCCCCGATCATCGCCTGCAGAGACTTGGCCCCGCCGGCGAAGTCGACGATCTCCACCTCGAGACCTTCGTCCTTGAAGTAGCCGAGATGCTCGGCGAGCGTGAGCGGCAGATAGTAGAAGAGCGTCTTGCCGCCGACCGCGATGGTGACCTGCTTCTTTTCCACGGCGGCACGGGTGCTGCCGGCAGCGAAGAGGAAGAGCGCGGCGATCCAGATTCGCGGAAGCATGGGTCCTCCCCTTCAGGGAGCGAGGGAGCTGACGCTGCCATTGTCTGTCCCACGCGCGCAAGACCGAACGAGCGGAGCTGGTCAGCAGTCGCGGCTGTCGAGCGCCCACTCGAGGGCGCGGGGCGACGAGGCGAGGGCGCGCGCCGCCTCGGGCTCGGCGGATGCCCAGTCGAGCAGCGCATAGACGGCAGGATCGCGCCAGGGCCGATAGCCGAGCCAGGAGGGTCGCGTATAGAGGGAGGGCGGCAACTGGGTGACGCCGGGATGGTTGGCGCCCCACTCGACGAGGTCTCGTGCCTCGATGGGATGGTCGCGCAGCCATTGGCGCACCCGGGCCGCTGCGATCGGGTAGTCCCGCGCGAACAAGCACAGCTCCTGCGCAGCGTTCGGGTACTTGGCCCGCCATCTGGCCAGCTCGTCCGGGCGCTGCACTTGGCCGCCCGCGCAGGCAGCAAGCCAAAGCACTGCCGTCGCCCCGAGAATCTTCATCGCAGGGGAGATATAGATGAATGCTGGCGCGCGCACCCCCGATGGAGGAACCATGACGAATATCCTCGCTGGACTTTTTCTCGCTGCCCTGCCCGCCGTCGTCCTCGCCCAGGCGCCGGCCAACCCGCCCGTGAGAATTCGCGGCACCATCGAGAAGCTGGAGGGACAGAACCTCACCATCAAGGATCGCAGCGGTCAGAGCGTGAGCGTCAAGCTCGCAGACAATTTCATGGTGGTGGGCCTTTTCAAAGGAACCGTCGCCGACATCGGCAGCGGCAAGTTCATCGGCACCACCACGGTCGGTGAGCGCGACGGTGCGCTGGTCGCGCATGAAGTCCACATCTTTCCCGAGAACATGCGCGGCACCGGCGAGGGGCACTACGACTGGGACCTGAAGCCCAAGAGCAAGATGACCAACGCGAACGTCGCCAAGATCGTCAAGATGGCCGGCGACCAGGTCATGACCGTGCAGTACAAGGGCGGCGAGAAGCAGATCCTCGTCACCAAGGATACCGTCGTCGTGACCTACAAGCCGGTCGACAAGAGCGAGCTCAAGCCCGGCGCGCCGGTCTTCGTCATCGCGCAGAAGCAGCCCGACGGCTCTTTGACGGCGGCGCGCGTGAACGTCGGGATGAACGGCCAGGTACCGCCGATGTGAAGCCCCTCATCAGAGGGAGTTGAGAAAAGCGAGCAACAGCGCGCGCGAGGTGTCATCGAGCAAGCCGAATGACGCCGCGGCTCCGTACCCCTGGCCGTCGTGCGCAATGATTGCATCGCTGAGGGTCAAGGCGCGCCCATCGTGAAGAAAGCTCGTCTGCGCCCGCAAGCCCCAGAGCGGCTGCGTGCGCATCAACTGACCGGTGGCCTGGTTCTGCGTGATGCCGTCGCCCAGCGAGCCCATGTCGTGGAGGAGGAAATCGGAGTAGGGCTGAAACTGGACGTGATCGAGCGCGCCGATGGGGCTTGCGCCCGTGATGAGCGTCGGCGTGTGACACTGGGCACAGCCGATTCCCGCGAAGATGATTTCGCCCATCACCTCGTCGAATCCCACCGGCCCGCGCGGAGGCGGCGCGAGAAGCTGCATGAAGTTGGTGAAGTTCTGCACGTCGCTGCCGTCGTCATTGAGAGCGGGAGCGGGATTGCACGACAGCGGATGTCCGTCGGCGGTGGAGCAATCGCCTTGCGGGCAGCTCTCGTTGGGGAAGGAAGGGTTGGTCACGCCCATCTCGTTGAGGTAAGCGTCGCCACCGAAAACGTGCAGGGTGGGCACCTGCGCCTTCCAGCCGAACCGGCCGATCGCCGGCTGGCCAGTGTCCACGTTGATGAGAGTGCTGAGGACGCCCGCAGTATCAGGAAAGAGGGTGTTCTCGAACGTGGAGAGCGCGACCAGCGTGCTGTCGGGGACCGCATCCACCAGCCCCAGCCCGAAGAGCGGGATCGAGCGGCGCCCCGTCATGACGTTGGCGTCGTCCGGCACGGTCTCGGGAACGAACACCAGGTTCTGGCAATACGGCGTCGGAACGATTCCGGCGGCAGTGAGATAAGGCGCCGCCGCGCCGATGGCGTGATCCTGCATCAGCGAACCGCCTTCGTTCACGAGCGGGTCGAATTGGTGTCCACCGTGGAAAGACATGCCGAAGCGCGTCTCTAGCCGTTCGGTGGTGCCGCCGGCCGCGCCGTTCGCCGCACCCCCGGCCGGCCCGAGATGGCAGGCGAGACACGAGTTCTCGTTGAAGATCGGCCCGAGGCCGTCGGCCGGCGTCTCCATCTTGACGAAGGCCGCCTTGCCGTTCTGGAACGCGGTCTGTTGCGCGGGAGTGAGACCGGGAAGAGGATCTCCGAAATCCGTGGCCGAAGAACCGGTCGCAACCATCGCCGCTGCGAGCACACCGCTCCGTATCGTCTTCGTGAACATGAGGACCCCTTCTCGATTTGAAATTGCATTTCGCGGAACGGATCGGAGAAGTCGGAGCGCGGCCAGCAGTAAGCAGCCTGCGCATCAGCGTCAATCCGCTCGATACCTTAGGAAATAAAGCATACCTTCGATATGTAGGTGATTACATCGTCCCGAGCATCAAGAATGAGCCGTCAACAATGATGGTTGAAATCAGCAATCAATGACGTTCTGCGCAGAGTCATCATTTTTCCCCGTTGCATCGACGGAAAGTCGTGGTCCAATGCAATCATGACGTACGTCCGGCTGGCGGGCGGAATCCTCTGGCGTGAAGTCCCCCAAGGGATGCGGCTGGCGCTGATCCACCGGCCGCGGCAGGCGGACTGGAGCCTCCCCAAGGGCCGAGTCGACGAGGGAGAGACGTGGGAAGAGGCCGCGTTGCGCGAGGTGGAAGAGGAGACGGGTTGCCAGGCGCGGATCTCCTCTTTCGCCGGCGCCGCCATCTATGTCCCGCGCCGCGCTCCGCGGCTCGTCCTCTACTGGCACATGTTGCTGCAGCGCGAAGATCGCTTCGAGGCGAACAAGGAAGTCGACGAGCTGATCTGGCTCTCGCCCGCCGACGCCCTGGCCCGCCTCGATTCCGAGAGTGAGCGCCGGCTGGTGCAGCGGTCCACGGCGCCGGCTGCGGCCGGCCCCACGTCGACGACGGGTTCGCTTTTTGCGGGGGTCGCCGCGGCCCGGGCGGAGATTCTCCGTCGCATCTTCGCCCTTCCCGCAGACGGCAGCACGGCCGGCTTGGGGCCGGCGCTCGATCTGCTCGACCGCGCCGAAGAGGCCTCGGGGCGGGGCGAATCACAGGAGGCAACAGCTCTCGCCGCCGAGGCGAGGCGGATGGGTCTGCTCTCGCTGACGGAGCCGGAGCTCTCTCTGCGTGCACGCGAGCTCCGCGAGGAAGCCCGCGCGCTGGTCCCCTGGCGGCGCCGGGCCATCCGCCGGCTCTTGCCAAAGGACGAGAAGCCATCTCCCGAAGCCGTGCACCTCGCCGCCGAGCTGCGCGACCAGGACGTCGAGCAGGCGAGGAGGCCCGCCAGGCTGGCGCCGGCGCTCTGCACGGCCACGCTGGCCGCGCTCGCACTGGTCCTCTGGCTCGTCCCACCGGCAGCTCGCGGCTACACCCTGTGGGCGGCGCTGTGCGGTTCCCTGGCTGGCGCAGCCGTGGCGGCGCTCTACGCCTGGCGCTCCGGCGCGAGATAGCGGCTCCCACCGTCTCCTACAAAGGTCGCTCCCGGATTTTGCGGAGCCGGATCAGCCATGCGATGGATCGGAGGAGATGAGGCTCAATCTCGCTACCAAGATTGTCGCTCTCTGCGTCGCGCTTGCCGCTGCGCTGGCTGCGGCCCTGACCGTGCAAGGATACTTCCAGGCGTCGGCCGGGTTGCGCGAGCAGGCGGAGGCCGCGATCCAATCCGACGGCCTGGTGGTGGTCGACGCGGTCGACGGCTGGAACTCGCAGCGCATCCGCGATCTGGAGATGCTCGCGCGGTTCCCCGAGATGGGGCGCACCGTCAGCGCACAAGCCAAACCGGCCGAAGTGGCGATCGTGCGCGAGGCGCTCGCGAGCATGGCAGCGTCCGACCCGGACGTGGACTCGATCGGCCTGCTCGACAAGAGCGGGGTCTTCATCGCCAGCAGCAATCCCGCCGATCTGGGCCAGAAGGTCGCCCAACGCGACTACTTCCGCATCGCCATGGACGGCTCGACGTTCACCAGCGGCGTCTCGATCTCGACCATCACGGACAAGCCGGCCATCTTCCACTCCGCGCCGGTGCGGGACGGGAGCGGCACCGTGGTCGGCGTGGTCCGATCGCGGGCGGCGCTCTCGCAGTTGCGCGCGGCCATCGACAAGAGCGGTGATCGAGTCGGCGCCGGGGCGGGCGGTGTGCTGCTCGATGACCAGGGCCTCATCATCCATGCCAGCTTCTCTCCCGACTGGATGCTCCGGCCCGCCGTCGCGCTCAGCGCGAAAGTGCAAGCCGGGCTGATCGCGGACAAGCGCTGGGGCAAGCGCGCTCCGCCCGCGCCCATCGGGGAGGCGGATCTCGCGGTGGTGCTGGGATCGAAGGAGCGGCGGTCGTTCTCCTGGACGACCTCGGGCCGCAAGCTGCACGCCATGGCCTTGCCGCTGCAGCGGACGCGCTGGGTCTACGTCGCCGCCCTTCCCGTCGCGACGTTCGAGCGGGCCGCGCACCTCTTCTTGCGCTCGGCCGGATGGAGCGCGCTTCTCGGCCTGGTGATCGCCGCGCTCCTGGCCGGAATCTTCGCGGCGCGGGTCGCGGCGCCCATCCGGCGGCTGACTCGCGCGAGCAGCAAGATCGTGCGCGAGGGCGATCTCACCGGCG
The DNA here is from genome assembly GCA_005879315.1 of Deltaproteobacteria bacterium. Taxonomy (GTDB): domain Bacteria; phylum Myxococcota; class Myxococcia; order Myxococcales; family 40CM-4-68-19; genus 40CM-4-68-19. Next base: position 36,066 of record VBLC01000062.1, read on the forward strand.
GCGTCGGCGTCCACGCGCGCGACGAGGTCGGGCAGCTCGCCGCCGCCTTCGATGAGATGGTGTTGAAGATGCGCGACATCCTCCGCGGGCTCAAGGGCGCCTCCGAGGTGCTCGACCGCGCCGCGCAGAACCTAGTGACGACCATCTCCGACCACGACCAGGGCCTCGCCCAGCAGGCCAGCGCGCTGCAGGAAACGCAGGTGACGGCGCAGGAGATCAAGCAGACCTCGCTCCTCGCCGCGCAGAAAGCGGAGGCGGTGCTCAAGATCGCCGAGCGCGCCGACGAGGTCGGGCGCGAAGGCGAAACGGCGCTCGGCCGCAGCCTCGACGGCATCGGCGACATCCGCAAGGAGGCTTCGCAGATCAGCACCAACATCTCCGGCCTCACCGAGCGAGCCCGGCAGATCCGCGGGATCACCGAATCGGTGAAGGACCTCGCCGACCAGTCGAACATGCTCGCGCTCAATGCCGCCATCGAGGCGGTCCGCTCCGGCGAACACGGCAAGGGATTTGCCGTGGTGGCGCGCGAGATCCGCAGCCTGGCCGATCAATCGATCCAGGCCACCGGACGCGTGCGCGAGATCCTCGAGGAGCTGACCTTCGCCATCGGCGAAGCGGTGAAGATCGCCTCGCAAGGCGCGCTACGGATGGAGGGCAGCGCGGAGCAGCTGCGCACCTCCGGGGAGAGCCTGCGGCAGCTTTCGGAAATGGTGAAGGAGAACTCGGCGGCGGTGCGTCAGATCGCTGCGGCCGTCAGCCAGCAGAATGCGGGTATCGTGCAGATCTTCTCGGCCGTCACCGACCAGATGGGATTGATGGAGCACGCGCGGCGGCGCATCGAGCAGACCACTCGCGCCGCCGACGAGGTGAAGGCCGTGTCGCGCGAGGTTTCCGGGATCGTCGCGCAGTATCGGATCTGACGGGCTCGCCTACTTCTTCTCGTCGTCCTCTTCTTCCGGCGGAGCGGCCTGGCTTTTCTGGTCGGAGCCCTCGGACATCATCAACCCGATCGCGCTTCCGACCTTCTTGTACCCAGGCGGCACGAGAAACTTCTCCGCAGGAATGCTGGCGCGCGCGATGCTCTTGATCTCGTTGCGCACCTGGCGCTTTCCGTCGCTCTGCAGCTCGGCCGTCTGCGCGGGAAAGCCCGGCGCGGAGCGCAGCGCCTCGAATTGCATGTGCAGCTGTTGCCGCGTCATCCCCATTCCTGAGACCACCTCTCCCCAGAAATCCGCGAACGACTCCAGCGCTTTCAGGTCGTCCTTCTTCACCACGCCTGCGCTCCAGGGGATGATGCACTGCTCCTCGTCGGAATCGCCGCCCTCGATCACTCGGTAGACCTCGCAGCGCTGCCCGGCGATGGTCTTTTTCTCTCCGGTCGGACGGTATTTCTTTTCCGCCTGCTTCTCCTCGGGCTGCTGCGAGCCACCGCCCGTCTTGCGCATCATTTCTTCCATCGCTTTGCGCTGCTCGGGCGGCAACGAGGCCATCTCCTTCTCCATGCTCGCCCTCGCCTGCGCCATCTGCTGCTTGAACTTCTCTCCCTGCTGGCGCATGTCGGCAGAATTGCTCTCGCCGTAAGTGCGGCTCTTGCTGTCGAAGATGCGCAGGATCTTCGCGTCGCCGTCGAAGGTGAGCGCGCGGCCGCGGCCCTCCCAGTCGTCGACGCGCATCTTGTTGCCGTCGATCTGGACCGTCTGGAGCTTGCCATGCTCGAGCATCTGCACGGTGACGCCAGCGGTCGCGGCGCCGGCGGCGAGAAGTGGGGAACAGGCGAGGACGAATGCCTTCATCGGAGGCTCCCGGTCGAGGGAGCCTCCATCTAACTCACGCAGCTGGAGAAGCGCCAGAGCTCAACACCAAGCGTAGCCCCTGAGCCGCCTGCGGCGGCCGGGGCTAGCCGTGCTTCTGCAGCGCCTTCTGCGCCGCGGTCTTGCTGCTGCACGAGGAGAAGAGACCGCGCGATTCGTCCTTGTAGTTCCTGCGCGCCAGCTTCTTCAGCGCAGCGGTCGCCTTCTTGCTGTGCAGCGTGCCGAGTGCATCGGCCGCCTCGGACCGTGCCTCGCAGCTCCGCGCGCGAGTCATCGCCACGAGCTTCTTCAGCCCGCGCTTGTCGCCTTTGCGCGCGGCTTTTGCGTAGGCCTGCGCGGCCGCCCTGTACTCGCCATGCGATTCTTCCGTCTTGCCCGCGGCATAGCTCTTCTGCGCCACGCGAGGCGGGGGAACATCCGCCTTGATCGGCGAGTCGCTTGCGTGAACCGAGGGCGGATGACTGCTCGCCGGCGTTTCCTCACGGAGCAGGTGCCAGCCGCCGAAGGCCACGACACCGATCAGTCCGGCGCCGAGGATCATCTTGGTGGCCGGCGAAAGTCCGCGGACCCTTTCCAGCCCTTCTTGCATGACTTGAGACATGCGAGATCTCCCTTCAGCGAATCTCTTCGTCGCAACCGCACGTTCGCACTTGCGGCCAGTGCGCGCGCAAGGCACAGGGGTGGGAGAGGAGCGCTGCAGCTGCGCGGGCGTGGTCTCCTTCGTGTTCGCGGCGACGAAAGCTATGATGCGCTCGATCTTGCTCTCCGCCATGCGCACAAGGGAACGCATCCTCCTCTGTGCCCTCGTCCTCTTTGCTTGCCGGAAGGAGCCAGCCGGAGCCATTCGCCTGGGCGAGATCGCGAGCATGACCGGCACCGGCGCGTTCTTCGGACTGCAAACCTCTCGCGGCGCCCAGCTCGCGGTGCAGGAGATCAACGCAGCCGGCGGCATCCACGGGCGGCTGGTGCAGTTCATCCTCCTCGACGATCAGAGCAAGCCCGAAGAGGCGGCGACCGCCGCGACGCGGCTTATCTCCAGCGAGCACGTCGTGGCGATTCTCGGCGCGGACGCCTCGACGCGCTCGCTCTTCGTGGCCCCGAAGGCGCAGGCGGCCAGGGTGCCGATGATGACGCCAACCTCGACGAATCCGAAGGTGACGCAGGTGGGCGACTACGTCTTTCGCGCCTGCTTCATCGACTCCTTCCAGGGCTACGCGATGGCCCGTTTCGCCCGCCAGCACCTGAAGCTGAAGAGGGCAGCGATTCTCCGCGACGTCCGCAACGACTACTCGGTCGGGCTGGCCGACAGCTTCATCCAGAGCTTCACCAGGCTGGGCGGCGAGATCGCCGCCGAGGCGAGCTACTCGGAAGGCGACGTCGACTTCAAAGCACAGCTCACCCGCTTCAAGACAGTGGCGCCGGAAGGCATCTTCATCCCCGGTTACTACGGCGACGTGGGCCTCATCGCCCGGCAAGTTCGCGAGCTCGGCTTTTCGCAGGTGGCACTCTTCGGCACCGACGGCTGGGACAGCGAAAGGCTGTACGAGATCGGCGGCGAGGCCCTCGAGGGCAGTACTTTCTCCACCCATTATTCGACCGACGACCCGAGCCCGCGGGTGCAGGAATTCGTCGCCAAGTACCAGAAGGCCTACGCCGGACAGCTGCCCGACACGGGGGTGCCGCAAGCCTATGACGCTGCGGGAATGCTCTTCGACGCGATGAAGCGCGCCAAAGATTTGAGCGGGCCTTCCCTCCGCGACGCTCTCGCCCAGACGAGAAACTATCCCGGCGTCACCGGCGACATCACGCTCGACGAAAAGAGAAATCCCATCAAGCCCGCGATCGTGTTGCGCCTCGGCAAGGGCGGCCGGCGTGAGTTCGTCGCCAAGATCCTGCCGGAGAGCGCACCCGGCCGATAGCGCAGCCTGCAGCGGGGCCGCTGAAAGCGTGCGCAAGACAAACTACCGCCCGCGTGATAGTCAGCCACGCTTCCCGGAAAAAGGGGGACCAATGATCCGCGTGCGTTGGACTGAGTGCGCCGTGGTCGGGGCGATGCTCCTCTGGGCACATCTCGCAGAGGCGAAGGGCAGATCGATCCTGGCCACAGGGCGAAGGGACCCTCGGATCTACGCCATCGACTTCGATCAGGCGCTCAGGCCTGAAAACAACAACACGCCGAACGCGATCGTCAGCCGCTCGCTGGTCAATCCCCGGCGGCTCGACGGAGCGCTGCTCGGCGACCCCGCCAATATCGTGTTGAGCGAAGATCAAGAGACGGCGTTCGTGATGAATCACCACGGCGGTGTGGTGAACGCCGAGTTCCTGCAGCACGGCGGCCGCGCGAACGTCGCGGTCATGAACGTCCGAAAGATGCTCGAGCGCGAGCTCGACGACACCGACGCGGCGCTCGAGCACAATTTCGACGCCGGCTGGTTCGGCGGCGTGGGAATCCTTGTCGTCCCGGGCCTGATCGTCGCCGGATACTCGGAAGGCTGGCTGACCGAAGACGGCTCGAATCGCATCGGCCTTCTCGATCGAAGGACCGGAGGCATTCGCGGCCAGATCGAGATGCCGCTCACCGGCCGGGGCACGCGCCAGTTGAGGAAGGGCTGCGCATTCTTCCCGGTCCCCTTCTTTTCGCCAACGGAGCCGCCGCAGATCCCGGACGGGGAGGCGTTCCTTTCCGATATCGACCCCCATGACTTCGGTTGCTGGCCGGATCCCGAAGGTCTCGCCCTCGCGCACGGCAGCGACGGCAAGACCTACCTGGTCTCCGGCAACGCTGGGACCGAAGACGTCTCGATCATGGACTTCGACGCTGCCCTCGAAGGAAGCCGCGTCGTCGAGCAGCCCAAAGTAGCCCCGCGCATCCCCGTGCAGACCGGGCCGTTCGGCATCCGCGCCAGCCCAAACGGCAAGTTCATCGCCGTCACGGCCCGCGAGAGCAACATCACCGGCAAGGCGGGGAATACGATCTCGATCATCGACATCGATCTCGCGCGCCAGGGTTTACCTGGCGCGGAGGCGGCGAGAGTACAGGTCGGCACCGATTCTCCCACCGGCGAAGCGCGACCGTTCACCGTCTCCTGGACACCGGACGGCAAGCGCATCGTCGTCGCCAACTTCCTCACCAACAATGTCTCGATCGTGGATCTGAAGACGGCGCTCCATCATCCCACCGGCGCCGAGATCGCCCGCATCCCGCTCACGCGCCCTGACGGAAAGGACGCGCGCCCGAAGGGAACCTTCGTGACGAGCGATGGGCGCCATGCCGTGGTGACGGGAGGAGGGAACACGCTCTCCAAGGGAAACGCGCCGACGGGAACCGTGTTCGTCATCGACCTGCGGACGAATGCGCAGGTCGCGACGGTCACAGGGGTCGGCATCGATCCCTACAACCTCGTCGTCGTCGAGGGGCTCGACGACTGAGCGGCTCAGCCGAGCTCCCTCGCGTATTCGAAGAGCGGCATCCCGAAGAAGTCGCCGACGTTGCCGGAGGCGCGGAATCCGTTCCGCTCGTAGAAGCGGGTGGCGCGCCGCAAGGGCTCGGTGGTGTCGAGCGTGACGCGCGAACAGCGGCGGCTGCGCAGCTCGGCCAGCGCCGCATCGAGCAGCAGCTGCGCCGCGCCCGTCCCTTGCCAAGCCGGATGCACGGCCATGCCGCGGATGTGCCCTTCGCCCGCGCCGACCGCCTGGCATCCGATGGTGCCGACGATCTCTCCGGTGTCGCTCGCCGCCACCAGCACGGTCATCGCCGCGAGCCGCTGTTGGATCGTCGCCGGCCCGAGCACGGTATCCGCGTATCCGGCGGGCGTATATCGATCGCGGTAGGGCGCGAATGCCAGCCGAAGGCAGTCGAGGATGCCTTGCGCATCAGCCGCGGTCGCCCTTCGGATGGCCGGCGCGCTCATCGCGCCGCTGCTGTGTCGAATCTCTGTGACACGCGCGTCAGTCGGGGAGCTTGATCCCATAGTCGGCGATCTTCTTCGCCACGGTCGGATAGGAGACGTCGAGCAGCCGCGCCACCTGCGCGCGGTTGCCGCCGGTGTGCACCAGCAGCCGCTCGATGTAGAGCTTTTCCAGATCGGCCAGGCTCGCCGGCTGGCCATCCGTGAGCCGCAGCGAGAAGAAGGCATCGCCGGCGGGTTGCCCCGATCTGCCGCTGCCGAGCAGGAGCGAGTCGGGAGTGATGGTGTTGCTCGTCTCGAGGATGACGGCCCGCTCGAGGATGTTGCGCAGCTCGCGGACGTTGCCCGGATAGTCGTACGCCGTCAGGATGCGCAACGCCTCCGCTGAAAGTCGCGGAACGGGCTTGAGCAGCCGCTGCGCGATGCGCTCGAGGAGCCAGCTGGCCAAGGCGGCGATGTCCTCGCGCCGCTCACGAAGCGGCGGCAGCGTGAGGTGGAAGACGTCGAGCCGGTGGAACAGGTCGAGGCGGAAGCGGCCGGCCCGCACTTCCTCGTCGAGATTGCGGTTGGTGGCGGCGATGATGCGCACGTCCGCGGAGAGATCGCGCGTTCCGCCCACGCGCCGGAAAGTGGTGGTCTCGAGCGCGCGCAACAGCTTGGCCTGGAGCTGCGGCCCGAGCTCGCCGATCTCGTCGAGAAAGAGCGAGCCGCCCGCCGCCAGTTCCAGGAGCCCGCGCTTGCTCGCCTTGGCATCGGTGAAGGCGCCGCGCTCGTGGCCGAACAGCTCCGACTCGAGCAGGCCTTCCGAGAGCGCCGCGCAGTTCAGCTCGACCAGCGCCTCCTCGCCGCGTCCGGGGGTCTGGTCGTGGATGAGGCGGGCGAGGATCTCCTTGCCGGTGCCGCTCTCGCCCTGCAGCAGGACGGAGGTGGAAGGGCTCTGCGCCACGCGCCGCGCGCGCTCGAGCACCTCGCGCATGGCCGCGCTCTTGCTCTCGAGCAGCGCCCGCATCGGCGCCTCGCGGCGCAGCGCGCGCACCCGATTGCGCAGCCGCCGCGACTCGAGCGCCTTGCGGATCTTGATGAGCAGGTCGGGAAGCTGCAGCGGCTTGGTGAGGTAATCCTCCGCGCCCTGCCGCAACGCCTGCACTGCGTTCTCCACGTCGGCGTACGCGGTTGCGACGAGAAAGAGCGTGTCGGCGCCGCGCTCCTGCGCCTCGCGGGCCAGCCGGCCGAGCAGATCGACGCCGTCGATGTCGGGCAGATTGCGATCGAGCACCACCACATCGGCTGGCTCGTCGGCATAAGCGCGCGCTCCGGCAGCGCCGCTGTCCGCCGTGCGCACCGCATAGCCCTCGCGCGAGAGGGCCTCTTCGGCGATGACCCGGAAGGACTTCTCGTCGTCGATCACCAGCACCGAGGCGCTCATGCCGCCCCCACCGACCGCTTCTCGCGCAGCGGCAACTCGATGACGAACCGCGCTCCGCCCAGCTCGGAGCGCTGGAAAGAAATCCTCCCCCCGTGCGCGGCGACGAAGCGCTGCGCGGTGGCGAGCCCCAGCCCGGTGCCGTTGCGCTTGGTGGTGAAGAACGGCTCGAAGAGGTGCGCGCGCGCCTCGTCGTTCAGCCCGGGACCGCTGTCCTCGACGCGGATGGCGACGGCGCCGTTGTCGCGCGCCGTGCCGATGCGAACCTCGCGCCGCGGGCGGGCCTCCGCGCTCCAGGTGATGGCCTCGATGGCGTTCTGCACCAGGTTGACGAGCACGCTCTGGATGCGCGCCTCGTCGCAGGGGACCACCAGCGAGGTCCCGCCGTCTGCCAGGTCGAGAGTCAGCGCCACCTGCGCGCCCGCGGCCTGCTCCGAGCAGAGAGAGATCGCCCTCCGCACCGTCTGCTGCACGTCCACCGGCTGGGCATCCAGCCGCGGGCTGCGGGCGAAGACGAGCAGCTCATCGGTCATGGTGCGCAGCCGGGCGATCTCGGCGCGGACCTGCGCGTGGGCGCGCTGCAGCCCGGAAGCGGCGGCCTGCGACGAGATCAGATCGACACCCATCCCCAGCGCGCCGAGCGAGTTCTTCAGCTCGTGCGAGATGACGGCCGCTGCCTGCCCCATGGCCGCGAGCCGCTCCTGGGCCAAGAGCGATCGCTGCGCGGCCTCCAGCTCGGCGGTGCGCGCCCGCACGCGCTCTTCCAGCGAGGAGGCGAGGTCGCGGATGGCCTCGACATCTTTGTGGTGAAGCGCGTCGCCCTCGGCCAGCTTGCCGCGCAGCTCGTCGAAGGCGTGGGCCAGCTCGCCCAGCTCGTCGGAGCGCTGCGCCACTTCGCCCGCGTGCGCGGGCATCGCTTCGCCCCGCGCGCGCGAGGCGGAAAGCTCGCGCACCGCGCGCACCAGCGATTCCAGCGGCCGCGTCAAGAAGCGCGAGGAGACGAACCCGAGCAGGACTGCCAGCGCGCCGCCCGCGGCGAGGATCTCGAGGAGCAACCGGAGCTGCTGCTCGAGGCTCCGGTCGAGCGAGGAATAGCGCCAGCGGAAGGCGAGCCCCCAGGGCGCGTGCGAGACGGGCGCGTAGGCGTAGAGCCAGTCCTCGTCCTGCTCGCGGGCGATGAACGCGCCCGCCGATTTCGCGGCGGCGGCGGCGATGGCCCGCTGCCAGCCGTCGGTCCGCACGAAATGCGCGGGAAAGACGATCGAACCATCTTCAGTCACCAGCGCCCGCTCGGTCCCGGCGGGAAGGCCTTCGGTGATGGCGGGCGAGATGATCTTGTCGGTGCGCAGATCGATGATGCCGCGCAGGACGCCGTCGGCGGCGCCCCGCCTGCCGCCGATGGGCACCACCAGATTCACCAGCGTGCCGCGATCGGGCCGCTCGCCCATCACCACCGGCTCCGTCGCCCGCCGGCCCGCAATGAGCCACGGTTCGCCGCCGTAGTTGCGCCCGGCGCATTCGGCCGAAGCGGGTTCCGACCAGAGGCAGCGGCCGCCCGCGTCGAGGATCTGCAGGCCGATGTTGAAGAGCGTCGAGTTGCGGTGCGCGTGCGCGAGGAGCGTGGCCTCGGGGCGAAGATCGTTGTCCGTCAGATCGACTTCCGCCATCTGCGAAAGGCGGACCAGCTCGCGGGTGGCGAGCTGCACGCTGTCGCCCAGCGCGAAGGCGCGGTTCTGCACCAGCAGCACCTGCCTCTGCGAGAGCTGCTCGGCCGAGTAGGCGCGCGACTGCCGGATGAGCAGCGCCCCCGTGACGGCGACGGAGAAGAGCGCCACCACGCAGGAGACCAAGGCGATGCGAGGCCGCAGCTTCATCGAGGCGATCATACAACCGGGACCGCCTGCGAAGTTCTCCTTTCCCTCCGAGCGGCCCGCGCCTCGCGCCAGCGGTCCGCCATCACCAGCAAAGGCGGCTGCAGTAGCCGCGTCAGGAGCGTCAGCGCCAGCGCTCCGCCGATCACCACGATGGCGAGCGGCCTTTGCGTCTGCGCGCCGATGCCGTGCGAGAGCGCCGCCGGCAAGAGGCCGAGCATCGCCACCAGCGTGGTCATCAGCCCGGCCCGCAGGCGCTTCTTCGCCGCCTCCCGGGCAGCCTCGTCGATCGGTTTGTTCCCAGCGCGCAGCTGGAGGAAAAACGTGACGATGAGCAGCGCGTCCTGCACGGCGACGCCGAAGATGGAGATGAATCCCATCGCGGCGGAGACGGACAGTTCCTCGCGCGTGATGAGCAGCGCGAGAATCCCCCCTGTGCAAGCGACCGGAATGGAGATGAGGACGATCGCAGTCGTCGCCCAGTTGCGCACGGCGCTGTAGACGAGGAAGCCGATGAGGAGCAGCGTCAGCGGAACGATGAGCAGCAAGCGATTCTCGGCTTCCTTGAGCTCGTTGATCTCGCCCGACCAGATGAGGTTGGTCTCGGGCGGGAGTCGCACCGCCTCTTCGATGCGCTGCCGCGCTTCCTCGATGGTCGAGGCGAGATCGCGTCCGCGCACGGAAAACTTCACTGGCGTGTAGCGCCGGCCGTCCTCGCGATAGATGACGTTGGGGCTGTCCTCGGTGGTGATGCTGGCGAGCTGGCTGAGCGGGATCTGGCTGCCGTCGGGCGAGGAGACGGTGATCCGCCGGAGCGCGGAAAGGTCGCTCCGGTACTGCGGCAGCCAGCGCACGGTGAGCGCGAAGCTCTTCTCTCCCTCGAAGACCTGGGTGACCGCCTGCCCGCCGATCGCCGCCTGCACCACCATCTGGATGTCGCCGGTGTTGAGCCCGTAACGCGCGCACTGGGTCCGGTCGGGAACGATCTTGATGCTCGGCTGCCCCATCGAGCGGAAGAGCCCGAGGTCGTCGACGCCGCGCACTTTTCTCATCACGCCGACGATCGCGTCGGCGGTCGCCTCGTTGCTCTTCACTTCCGGGCCATTGATCTTGACGCTGTTCTCGCCTTTGACGCCCGAAAGGGCTTCCTCGACGTTGTCGGAGATGTACTGGGAGAAATTGAAGATCACGCCGGGGAACTCGTCCTGCAGCTCCTTCTGGAGGATCTTCGTCAGCTTCTCCTTGTCGAGACCGCGCGGCCATTCGTCGAAGGGTTTGAGCGGCGCGAAGAACTCCATGTTGTGGAAGCCCGTCACGTCGGTCCCATCGTCCGGCCGGCCCAGCTGCGAGGTGACGGTGATGATCTCAGGATGGCTGCGGATGATCTGCCGCATGCTGCCCACGTGCTTGGCCGATTCCTCGAGCGAGATGGACTGCGGCAGGGTGGCCCGGATCCA
>VBLC01000063.1 GCA_005879315.1 Deltaproteobacteria bacterium
GACCTTGTAGAGCAGCCGCAGCGAAGGAAACAGCACCAGCGCGCCCGCGGTGAGCGCGATCAGAAGCAGCCGCTGCGTCGCGCGTGGCGCCGAAGCGGACGCGAGCGTGATGTCGGGGACGATCAGGTATGGCTGCTGCGAGGCGCCCCAACCCAGCACCACCAGCCCGACCTGGGCGGCGGCGGCGAGCCGGGCGAGCGGAAAGCGTCGCGCGGCGAGCGCAAACAACGCGATCAGCGCGGCGGCGGCGGTGGCGCCGTGGAGCGCCCACGACCACGGCCGCTGCGCGAGTCCGACGCGAACCAGCGGCGCATCGTCTGCCGAAAGAAGGAACGTCGCGAGCGCGAGGACGCCGCACAGCACGCCGCTGAGGAGCGCGCGCCGGCGGAAGTCCTCCCGCAGGGCCCCTTCTGCCTCGACGCTCAGATAGACAGCCGCGAGAAAAGAGAAGAGCGCCAGCGTGAACAGACCGGTCGCTACCGCGAACGGCGAGGTCCATGCGCCGGTCAGGGTCAGTCGCAGCGGCGCCGGCCTGCCCGAGACGATAGCTGCCACGTTCATCCCGAGCAGCAGGGCGGCCGACACGCTCGCCAGCGCAAACGTCGTCCCCCAGCGGCGGGCGTGGTGGCGCGCGATGCCCGGCGCCGAGCGGAAGACGAAAGCCGCTCCACGAAGGACGATGGCCACGAGCAGCGCCGTCAGGGGAGCGTGGAAGCGCGTGCCGAGCGCGGCGAAAGCGGCAGGGAAACCGGTGAAGAGAACGACGACCACGAGGATGAGCCAGACGTGGTTCGCCTCCCAGATCGGCGCGATCGCCTCCGCGATCGCTTCGCGCTGAGCTTCCTTGCGAGGCCCTCGCGCGAGCAGATGCCAGGTTCCACCGCCGAAGTCCGCGCCGCCGAAGAGGGCGTACAACACCAGCGCGGCGAGCATGACCGCCCCGAGCGCCAAGGCCTCAGTCCGCATGGGCGCTCCGCACGAACTGCTGCGTGAGGAGCGCAGCCACCACCGAGCCGAGCAGGACGTAGAGCGCGGTGAAGAGGAAGAACGGCGTGCGCAATCCGCTGACCTGCGTCACGGCTTCGCTGGTCCGCACGATGCCGTAGATCGTCCACGGCTGGCGGCCGGCCTCGGTCACTGTCCATCCCGCCTCGATGGCGAGGAAACCCAGCGGACCGCAGGCGACCAACAGCTTCAGGAGCCAGCGAGGCGGCTCGCGGCGCTTCACGAGCCACGCCACCGCGAAGAGAGCCAGCACGCTGCCGCATCCCACCATGATCTGAAAGGCGACGTGGACGACGCGCGTGTCCGGCCAGTCGCGCTCGGGGAAGTTCTCGAGGCCGAGCACGCGGGCGCCTGGATCATGGAAGGCCAGGAGCGAGAGCCCATGCGGGATCTCGAGCGCGAAGTGCGTCGTCCGCGTGGCGGGGTCAGGGAACCCGCCGATGCGCAACGGCGCTCCCGTCTCGGTCCTGAACTGTCCCTCCATCGCGGCGAGCTTCGCCGGCTGGTTCTGCGCCACCTTCCGAGCGCTGAAGTCGCCGGAGATGGGCTGCAGCAGCGCCGAGACGGCGAAGACCCAGCCAGCGATGGAGAACGCCGCTCTGTGGAAACGGCTCTCGCGGTTGCGCAGGAGGAAGAAGGCGTGGATGGCCAGCATCGCGGCGGCGGTGGCGAGATAGCTGGAGAGCAGGACGTGGATCACCTCGCTGGCCGCGTTGGGGCTGAACATGGCCCGCAGCGGCCGGACGTCGACGGGAACGCCGCCGCGCAGCTGGAAGCCCGCCGGCGTGTTCATCCAGGCGTTGGCGAGCACCACGAAGAAGGCGCTGGCGGCGCCGCTGACCGAGACGGCGACGGCAGAGGCGAAATGGAGGCGCGGCGAGACGCGGTTGCGGCCGTACAGGTAGATGCCGAGGAAGATGGCTTCGGTGAAGAAAGCAAAGCCCTCCAGCGAGAAGGGCATGCCGATGATGGCGCCGGAGAACTCCATGAAGCGCGGCCAGAGCAGGCCCAGCTCGAAGGAGAGCACCGTGCCGGAGACCGCGCCGACGGCGAAGAGGATGGAGGTGCCCTTCGCCCAGCGGCGCGCCAGGTCGAGATAGACCTCGTCGCCGGTGCGCAGGTGGCGCCACTCGGCGATCGTCATCAACGCTGGCAGCGAGACGCCGATGGCGGCGAAGACGATGTGGAAGCCGAGCGAGACCGCCATCTGCGCCCGGGCGAAGTCGAGGTCGCTCATCGGCCACTCCTCCAAGCCGGCGAGCGCCATCAACGGCCGGCGTGCGCGGTCCAGGTCTCCGGGTGCTCGGCCTTCCAGCGCATGGCGCTGTAGATGCGCGTGCGGCCGCTCGGGTGATCGAAGAAGAGGATCTCCTCGAGCCGTCCTGGCTCCATCTTGCGGTACTCGGAGAGGTGCAGCGCGGCCTGGGCGAATCCGTCGGGCTGGCCGGAGGCGTTGATCCCGAAGATGTCCGCCTCGTACTCGGCTGCTCCGCTCGCAGCGGTGGGCGGCGGAGGAAGCGGCAGGAGCGGCGCGGCGGCGAGGGCCGCGGCGACGAGAGCGGCGATCATGGCCGCCGAAAAGACCATACTCTCGACCGCAGGTCACGGCGGCGGGCAATGCGCCCGGTTGCGATGACGAATATGAACCCACCCTCGCTGCTCGACGAGTTCGCGCCGGCGCGCCAGTTCGGCGAGTTCCACACCGTCCGCGTGCGCGCGGCGGCGGATAAGGTGTACCGAGCGATCAAGGACGTGACGGCCGCCGAGATCACCTTCTTTCGCACGCTGACCTGGATCCGGCGCTTCGGCCGGCCGGGTCCCGAGAGCATCCTGAACGCGCCTGCGCGGGAGCCCCTGCTCGAAGTCGCCACGCGGACCGGCTTCCTGCTCCTGGCCGACGACTCCCATCGCGAGCTCGTGCTCGGGACCGTCGTGATCGCGCCGGAAGGGGCGCAAAGACCCGCGACGCCGGATCAGTTCAAGCTTCTCGCCGGGCCGGGCTTCGCGAAAGCCACCATCAACTTCCGGCTCGAGGACGAGGGCGAGACCTGCCTCCTCTCGACTGAGACGCGGGTCCAGGCGACAGATGCGCGTTCCCGCCGCCGGTTCGCGATGTACTGGTTCGCCATCTACCCGGGGAGCGCGTTCATCCGCAGGATGTGGCTGCGAGCGATCAAGCGACGCGCCGAGCGCCCGGAGGGCCGCGTATCGCGTCCGGGCAGACTTTGAAGCAGCGCGTAAGGAACGTTCTGTTGACTGCCGCCGTGCCGCCCCACTACTGTCCGACCGGGCTCGATCCGGCGCCGTACTCTTTCGGCGGCCCCGGAGATCAACTCCCTCCGCAGTCCGAAGAGCCATGTCCAACCTCGACTTCGCAGTCGGCATCGGCGGAGCCGCCGGCCAAGGCGTGGCGACGCCCGGCAACATCCTGGCGAAGCTGTTCGCGCGCCGCGGTCTGCACATCAACGCCTACAACGCCTACCAGTCGATCATCCGCGGGGGCCACACCTTCCTCACCATCCGCACCAGCAAGGAGCCGGTCCGCTGCATCGGCGATCGGCTGGACATGCTCATCCCGCTCAACCAGGACACGATGGACCGGCACCTGAAAGACATGGGCCCCGGCTCCGCGGTCCTGTACGACGGCGACCGCGTCAAGCCGGGCGCCGTGGCGGAGGGGGTCCAGCTCTGCCCGCTGCCCCTCGGCGAGCTCGCCAAGAACGTCCTCTACTACAACACCGCCGCGGTGGCCGCGGTCCTTCGCCTCGTCGGCGTCGGGCTCAAGCCGTTCGAGGAGATGCTCGCGCAGCAGTTCCAGCGCAAGGGCGAGGCGGTCGTGGCGGAGAACGTCGCCGCGGCGCGCGCCGGCTACGACTACGCTGGGGCGCGCTTCAAGCCGTATCCCTTCTCCCTGCCCGACACCGGCAAGCGCCTCGCCGTGGCCACCGGCAACGAGAGCCTGGCCATGGGCGGCGCCGCTGCCGGCGTGAAGTTCTATTGCGCGTACCCGATGAGCCCCTCGACCGGCGTCCTCATGTGGATGGCCCGGCATGCGCGCCAGCTCGGCATCATGGTGCGACAGGTGGAGGACGAGCTGGGCGTCATCAACATGGCCATCGGCGCTGCGCACACCGGCTGCCGGGCGATGTGCGCCACCTCGGGCGGCGGATTCGCGCTCATGACCGAAGCGCTCGGGGCGGCGGCGATGATGGAGATCCCGGTCGTCTGCATCGACGTGCAGCGCGCCGGCCCCGCGACCGGCGTACCCACCAAGACCGAGCAGGGCGACCTCTGGCAAGTGCTCGGCGCGGGGCAAGGCGACTATCCCCGAATCATCGCCGCACCGACCAGCATCCGCGACTGCTTCCACCTCATTCCGGAGATCTTCAACCTGGCGGACAGGTTCCAGTGCCCGGGCATCGTCCTCGCCGATCTGCTCGAATCGGAGGGGTTCTCCACCTTCGAGCCGGCGGAGCTGGACTTCAATCCGCCGCGCGATCGCGGCGAGGTCATCGGCCTTGCCGGCGAGGCGCCGGAAGTGAACGGCGGATACAAGCGCTACAAGATGACCGAGAGCGGCATCTCGCCGCGCGCGGTACCGGGGACGCCGGGGCATGCGCACGTCGTCGCCACCGACGAGCACGACGAGGACGGCGTGCTCATCAGCGACGAGTTCACCGATCCGCACAAGCGGCAGGCGATCATGGAGCGGCGCGGGCGCAAGATGGACGGCGTCCTCCAGCTCCTCGAGCCGCCGCGCTTCACGGGTCCCGGCGATGCGGAGGTGACTTTGCTGGGATGGGGTTCCACCGAAGGCGTCATCGACGAGGCGATCGAGCAGCTCGCCGCGCAGGACATCAGCGCCAACCATCTTCAGATCCGCTGGCTCGTGCCGCTGCAGTCGGAGGCCATCGCGCGGGCGCTATCGGGCGCGCGCAACCTCATCATCGTGGAAAACAACTACAGCGGGCAGTTCGCGCGATATCTGCGGTCCGAGACGGGCATCGCGGCCGACGCGCACATCCGCAAGTACGATGGCGAGCCTTTCCTGCCGCACCACGTGACGGACGGAGTGAAGAAGATCCTGGCCGGCAAGACGAAGAAGTACGTGCCGGTTCACGAGATCCGCGTCTGAGGAGGACCACCATGGCCGAGCCGCAGATCGAATCCAGGACCCAGCTGACGACCAGGCCGCGGCGCCCTGCGCTCAGCGCCAAGGACTTCAGAGGCAAGGTCGATCCTGACTGGTGCCCGGGCTGCGGCGATTTCGGCGTGCTGAACGCGCTCAAGACCGCCGTCGCCGAGCTGGGGCTCCTGCCGCACGAGGTGCTCACCATCAGCGGAATCGGCTGCTCCTCCAACCTGCCCGGCTACATCAACACCTACGGCATGCATACGCTGCACGGGCGCGCGCTGGCGGTCGCGACCGGAGCGCAGCTCGGCAACCATCGCCTCAAGGTGGTCGTCACCGGGGGCGATGGGGACGGCTTCGGCATCGGCGGCAATCACTTCGTCCACGTCATGCGCCGCAACGTCGATCTCACCTACATCGTGATGGACAACCAGATCTACGGCCTCACCACCGGACAGGTCTCGCCCACCAGCCGCAAAGGGATGAAGACGAAGAGCACGCCTTTCGGCAGCGTGGAGAACCCGGTGAATCCCATCCCGATGGCGCTCGTGTGCGGCGCGACCTACGTCGCGCGCGGGTTCTCCGGGCAGCAGAAACATCTCGTCGCGCTGATCAAGGGGGCCATCGAGCACCGTGGATTTGCGTTCGTCGACGTCTTCAGCCCCTGCGTGACCTACAACCACGAGAACACGCACGAGTTCTTCAAGCAGCGGACCAAGAAGCTCGAGGAGATGGGTCACGATCCCAAAGACCTGCAGGCGGCCATCGCGAAGGGGGGCGAGTGGGGTGAGACCATCCCCATCGGGCTCTTCTACAAGAACGAAGACGTCCCCGCCCTCGACGAGCTCGAGCCGGTGCTGGCCGAGAGCGGCGCGCTCGCTCGCCGGCCGCTCGATATATCGGAGGAGAACGCCCGCGCGCTCGTCGAGGAGCTGTCGTGAATTTGATCCTGCTGTCTACTGCGCAGCCGTGCTGGCCAACGCAACGCGGGCGGGGACCGACCCGCCGCAGAGCGCCACCAGCCGCTCGTGAAAGACCTTCGACTCCTGCTTCTTCCCGGCGTGCTCGGCCGCCTGCGCGGCGCCCTGATAGCTGTTGAAGCGCGCCGGCGCTGAACGGAGCGAGGCCTCGTACTCTAGAAGCGCCGCGGCCGGTTGCTCCAGCTCGGACAAGAGATCTGCGAGCTGCTCTCGCGCCGGCAGGATCGATCCGGGCGTGACGGGATGCTTGTCGGTCGAGTCCTCGAGGTCGGCCGCCGATCGCAGGAGCGCCAGCGCTTCGGCATCCTTCTTCTCGGCGCGCGCCAGCCAGCCTGCTGCGGCGCGCCGCTGGATCTCCACCTGCGTCGCCCAGTCGAATCCCTTCTGCCCCTTGAGCGTGCCCTGGATTTCCGCCAGCGACGCCACCGCCTGGCGCGCCGTTTCCAGATCGCCCGTGCGGGCTCCGCCGACGGCGCGCGCGAAGTGAACGATTGCCGTGGCGTAGGGATATTTCGCCCAGGGGAACGTCGCCGGCTGCGCGGTCAGCGCCGCCGCCTCCTTCCAGGCGCGGCGCTCCAGAGCATTGCGGGCCGGGACGGCGGCGAGCGCATAGGCCGCCGCGAACGAGGGGATGTCGAAGCTCTTCGCCTTGGCGACGCGGTCCACGAGCTCGCGCGCCTTGGCGTCCTGTCCTGTCTGGAGATACGCGTACTCCAGATAGTCCGTGGCGTGCAGGGCGTCGAACGCGGTCGCGCCGGGGTTGGTCTTGGCGACCCAGGTCTGCGCCGTCTGCGCCGAGGCGAGGTTCGAGTCGATCGACTCCTTCCACATTCCCAGCCGGGTGAAGATGTGCGAGGGCATGTGCAGCGCGTGCGGAGCCGAAGGCGCGATCTTGGCGTAGGCGAGGGCCGCGGGCAGCGCCAATTCGGCGAGCTCGGGATAATCGAAGGAGTGGATCATGTAGTGGGCGATCCCCGGATGCTCGGGTTCGACAGCCAGCAGCCGATTGAGAATCTTCGCTGCCTCCTTCTGCCGCGCATAGGTCTTGTCGGGCGGCGAGTTGTAGGCCACTCCGAGAATCGCCAGTGCGTGGAAGATCGACGCCTCGTGGTCGTCGGGATTGCGCTGCGCCACGCCGGCCATCGCCTTTTCGTAGGCCACGACGCGCGACGGATGCGCCACTCCTTCGCCTTGGTAATAGGTGCCGATCGCGGCGATGTAGTCGCGCTCACGCGCGCTCGGTGCGCCTGCGGCCGCTGCCTTCTGCGCCGCGGCTCGCCCGGCGGCGAATTCGTCTTCCGTGGGCGGCCCCCAGATGGCGTGGAAATAGCTCATCGCGATCCCCCACTGCGCCATGCCGCATCCAGGGTCCTTCGCCGAAACCTCCTGGAAGACCGCCGCTGTCTTGACGTAAGCGAAGGAGTGCAGAAGAGCCAGCCCACGCTCGAACACCGGTTGGACCTGCGGGTTGCAGGAGGTGGGAAAGTGAACCTGGCCGAACTTCTCCGGCGCGAGATGGACGTGATCGTGCTCGTGCTGGGCGAGCGCCCACCTGGGCACGAGAGCAAGGGCGACCGCGAGAACGAGAGTGCCCTGGAAGGACCGCATCGCTTCCTCCTTCGAATTGGGGGGACCGCGAACTCTGTCACGAACGCGCGTTGCCGGCTAGAGGGCGCGGGGCGCTATTCAGATCGGCAGCTCGACCGTGAAGGTGGCGCCTTTGCCTTGCTCGCTCTCCACACCGATCTGTCCGCCGTGCGCGCGAGCGATTTCGCGCGCGATCCAGAGGCCGAGCCCGATGCCGTCATAGCTCCCCTCCGGCACCGCGCGCTCGAAGCGCTCGAAGATCCGCTTCTGGTCGGCCGGTGCAATGCCGATGCCCTGGTCCGCGACCGAGAGCACTGCCTTGGCGGCGCGCCGTTCGACGCGCACCGAGATGGGTTTCCCCCGTCCGTACTTGAGCGCGTTGAGCAGCAAGTTGGTGAGAATCTGATCGATGCGGTCCGGGTCCCACTGGCCCTGCACCGGCGCTTCGGCCTCGAACGCGATCGACGTCGCGGTCGCTTCTGCCTCGTCGCTCATGCGGGCGATCACCTGGCGCACCAGCTCGCCCAGCTCGACCGGCCGTTTCTGCAGCTCGAACCGGCCCTTCTGCAGGCGGGCAACGTCGAGCAGCTCGCGGGTGAGGACCTCCATGCGAGCCACATTCCGCCGGGCCGCTTGGAGATCGCTGTTGCCCGCCAGCTCGGGGCGCCGCTGGAGGATCTGCAGGCGCAGCTGCAGCGCGGTCATCGGCCCGCGCAGCTCGTGACCGGCCACCGAAAGGAAAGTCTCGCGGAGCCGCACGGCCTCGGCAGCGACCCGCAGCGCGCGCAGCCGTGATTCAGAGAGGAGGCTGAAGACCGTCCCCACCGCGAGGAAGGAGAGGGTCGCGACGATCGCGTCTCCGCTGAAGGATGAGCCGGCCAGCCTTTTGAGGAAGAAGACGTTCCCGATCACCGCCCCTGCCGACGCACACCCGAGGCCGGCCCAGAGCCCGCCATACCAGGCGGAAGTGAACGTCGCCGCGTGGAAGAGCATGAAGGGGACGAGCTGCATCGCCGAGAGGAACACCATCTGCAGCGACGTCGCAAGGGCGAGCGTGCCCAGAACCACCAGGAGCTTTCGAATGGGCTGGCGCAGCCGTAGCGAGCGCATGCAGACGCAGGGCATCAGGCCCGCAGGCGTGGCCCACTCCTCTTCTTTCTGATGTGCATCGCGGAGTGCTCGCGGAACTGCGCCTGCCCGCAGCCATCGAGAAGTGAGCACTTCGATCAGGGCATCGGCAACCCGAACGGCCGTGCCGCGGCTTCGCCCAACAACTGGCAGCAGAGGAGGGTTGTGAAAGCAGCGATCATTCCGGCAACATACAATGCGCGCGGGAGGCTCTCGTGCGCACTTACAGGATCGCGGTCATTCCCGGAGACGGCATCGGCGCGGAAGTGGTGCCCGAAGGTGTGCGCGTGCTGGAGTCGGCGGGACGAAGATTCGGCGTCGCCTTCGAGTGGGAGTCGTTCGACTGGAGCTGCACGCGGTACCTCGAGACCGGCCGGATGATGCCGGAGGACGGCCTCGAGAAGATCCGCAAGCACGACGCCATCTATCTCGGCGCGGTGGGCTGGCCGGGCGTGCCCGATCACGTCTCGCTCTGGGGATTGCTCATCCCCATCCGCCGGCAGTTCGATCAATACATCAACCTGCGGCCCATCCGGCTCTTGCCCGGCGTGTCGACGCCGCTGGCCGGCCGCACGCCGCGGGAGATCGACTTCGTCATCGTGCGCGAGAACACCGAGGGCGAATATTCGGAAGTGGGCGGCCGCCTCTTCCGGGGGAGCGAGCGCGAGGCCGCCATCCAGGAGGCCATCTTCACCCGGCAGGGCGTCGATCGCGCGATGCGCTACTCTTTCGAGCTGGCCCGGAAGCGCAAGCGACACCTCAGCTCGGCGACCAAGTCGAACGGCATCGTCCACACCATGCCCTTCTGGGACGAGCGATTCGCCGAGGTACGGAAGGAGTACCCCGAGATCAAGACCGATCAATTCCACATCGACATCTTCGCCGCCCACCTGGTGCAACATCCCGACTGGTTCGACGTGGTGGTCGCCTCCAACCTATTCGGCGACATCCTTTCGGATCTGGGCGCCGCCGTGGCGGGCTCGATCGGCCTCGCTCCGGCGGCGAATCTCAATCCCGAGAAGAAGCACCCCTCGATGTTCGAGCCGGTGCACGGCTCCGCGCCCGACATCGCCGGCAAGGGAGTGGCCAATCCCATCGCGCAGATCTGGACAGGGGCGATGATGCTCGAACACCTCGGCCAGGCAGAGGCCGCGCGCGCGGTGGTCGCCGCTATCGAGCAGGTTCTGCAACAGCGGACTGCGCTGACGCGCGATCTGGGCGGAAAAGGATCGACGCAGGAATGCGGCAAGGCCATCGCATCGGCGCTCGAGCGCGCCTGACGTCAGGGCGGCGGTGAATGGTCAGATTGAAGAGGCGATGACCGATCTCGAGCCGATGCTGGCGCAGCTTGCACGCGACCTGCCGCTCGGCGATTACCTCTACGAGCCGAAGTGGGACGGGCTCCGCTGCGTCGCATTCGTCCGCAACGGGAAGGTCGAGCTGCGCAGCCGGAATGAGAAGCTGTCCGCTCGCTACTTTCCCGAGGTGAGCGGGGCGCTCGCCAACTTTCCCGACGCGACCTTCGACGGCGAGCTGGTGGCGGACGACTCCGGCGCGCTGCTCGACCGCGTGCATCCTTCGCAGGCGCGCGTCGAGAAGCCGTCGCGCGAGAAACCGGCCACCTTCATCCTCTTCGATGTCCTTCACTGGTGCGGCGAGGATCTGACCGCGCAGCCGTTCGTCGAGCGGCGAAGGCTGCTCGAGAGGATCGAGCTGCGCCCTCCGCTCGCGCTCACGCCCATCACCGGCGACGCCGAGGCGGCGCGCGCCTGGCTGAAAGTGAGCGGCAACATCGACGGCGTCATCGCCAAGAAGCGGAGCGGAAGCTACCAGGCAGGCAAGCGCGGATGGGTCAAGGTCAAGCTCGAGCAGACCGCCGACTGCGTGGTGGGCGGCTTTCGTCCCACGCTCGATGCAGCGGGAGTCGGCTCGCTCCTGCTCGGGCTCTACGACGGCGATCTCCTCGTGCACGTCGGCGTCAGCTCGAGCTTTCCCGAGGAGCGCCGGCGCGAGCTCCTGGTCGAGCTTTTCCCTTCCGTCGCCCAGATGAGCGGACATCCCTGGGAGCACGGCTTCCAGGCGCCGCAGGACTGGGTTCCGCTTGCGCCCGATCGGGTCTGCGAAGTCGCTTACGACAAGCTCGACGGGGTCCGCTTTCGTCACCCGGCGCGCTTCTTGCGATGGCGGCCGGACCGCAACGCACGCTCGTGCACGCTCGAGCAATTGCATTCTGAAGACATGAGGCAGCCATGCGGGCGATGATTCTCAGAGCGCCGCGCGCGCCGCTCGAGCTTTCTCAACTGCCTGACCCTGAAGCGGGGCCCGGTCAGTTGCTGGTCCGCGTCCGCGCTTGTGGCGTGTGCCGCACCGACCTGCACGTCGCCGACGGCGAGCTGCCCGACCCGAAGCTGCCGCTCGTGCTCGGCCACGAGGTCGTCGGCGTCGTCGTAGGGGGGACGCGCTACCGCCCCGGCACGAGGGTCGGCATCCCCTGGCTGGGATGGACTTGCGGCGAATGCCAGTACTGCCGCTCCGGCCGCGAGAACCTCTGCGACCGGGCGCGCTTCACCGGCTACACCATCGACGGCGGCTATGCCGAGCTGGCGGTCGCCGACGAGCGGTACTGTTTCGCCTTGCCCGAGGGGTATGGCGACGTCGAAGCCGCGCCGCTGCTCTGCGCCGGGCTCATCGGCCACCGCTCCCTGCGCATGGCCGGCGATGCGCGGCGCGTCGGCCTCTATGGATTCGGCGCGGCCGCGCATCTGATCGCGCAGGTCGCGCGCCACGAGGGCCGCGAGGTCTACGCCTTCACCTCGCCCGGCGACCGCGAGGCGCAGGAGTTCGCCCTCCAGCTGGGAGCCGTCTGGGCCGGGTCCTCGCTGGAGATGCCGCCGCGCGAGCTCGATGCGGCCATCCTCTTCGCCCCGGTGGGCGCGCTCGTCCCCCTCGCCCTGCGCGCCGTTCGAAAGGGCGGCGTCGTCGTCTGCGGTGGGATTCACATGAGCGACATCCCTTCCTTTCCCTATCGGCTCTTGTGGGGCGAGCGGGTGCTCCGTTCGGTTGCGAACCTCACCCGGCGCGATGCCGAAGAGTTTCTCGAGCTGGCCGGGCGCGTCCGGCTGCAGACGCGAGTGCAGCCGCGGCCGCTGCGCGAGGCGAACGAAGTGCTCGCCGAGCTGCGCGCCGGCCGGATCGTCGGCGCCGCTGCGCTCGTTCCCTGATCAGCGCACGCTGCTGCCCGCTCGATCGAGAGCGAAAAATCGATCGATCGCGCTCATGTCACATCGCTTATCGCGCTTTGTCCGTTAGGCTCCGTAGATGCGCTGGCCGCTCGTCCTGCTCGGCGTGCTCCTGCTCCTCGCGCTCGCGCTCGTGCTGCGGGCCGCTCTCTATCGCGCGCGCCTGCGCCGCGTCATCCCTGCGCGCCGCGCGCCGCGGCTGCGCCATCCGGTGGTGCTCGCGCACGGAGCCTTCGGCTTCGACGAGATCGCCCTCGCCGGACGCCGCCATCATTACTTCCGCAACATCTCCGAGAGGCTCGGCCAGCTGGGGGCGAGCTTCCATCATCCGCGCGTGCCGCCTGCCGCATCGGTCTCGCTGCGCGCAGAGAAGCTGGTCGAGCTGGTGCGGGAGCTACCCGGCGAGCGCGTCAACGTCATCGCCCACAGCATGGGCGGACTCGACGCGCGCTTCGCCATCGCGCGGCTGGGGCTGGCCGATCGGGTCGCGTCTCTCGTCACCATCGGCGCGCCTCATTTCGGCACGCCCATCGCCGGGCTGTCGCTCTCGCGGGCGGCGGCGCGGATCCTCCACATCGCCGCGCTCGGCGACTTGACGCCGCAGGCGCTGGAGCGGTTCAACCACGAGGTGCCCGACGCGAACGGCGTCGCCTACTGCAGCGTGATCGGCTGGAGCGATCTGAAGCACACCAACCCGCTGCTCTGGCCGACGCACGCCTATCTGTCGGCCCACGCCGGAGCGAACGACGGCCTCGTGCCGGCGTCGTCCCAGCGCTGGGGAACGGTGCTGCGCGAAGTGCACGCCGACCACTGGGCGCAGGTGGGTTGGTCCTTGCGCTTCGACGCGGTGGCGCTCTATGAGGAGATTCTCCGCGAGCTGGCCGCCCTCGGCTTCTGAAGGAGGTTGAATGAGAACCGCAAGCCTCGCTCTGTTGCTGCTCCTTGCCTGCGCTCATGCCCCACCGCCCGCTCCGCCCGCCGCGCAGCAGCAGCCGGCTGCGCAAGCGGCGCCCGCGCCGGCGCCGCCTCCGCCTGCTTCGGCCAGCACCGAAGCAGCGCAGAAGGTGACTCCCCCGCTCGCTCCCGCCAGCATCCATTTCGAGTACGACAGCTCGACGCTCTCGTCGGAGGCGCGCTCCACGCTGCAGTCCTTCTTCGAGGGGATGCAGGCCCGCTCCGGGACCAAGGTCCGCATCGAAGGAAACTGCGACGAGCGCGGCACCTCCGAATACAACCTCGCGCTCGGGCAGCGGCGCGCCGACGCGGCGAAGAAGTACCTCGTTCAACTTGGGACCGACGCGGGGCGCATCACCGCCATCAGCAACGGCAAGGAGAAACCGCGCGCTACCGGGCACGACGAGGCCGCCTGGCGCGAGAACCGCCGCGACGATCTCATTCCGGCCAACACGACGGTGGGCCAGCTGCCTTAGATCACGCCGCCGGCGCGGAGCGCCTCGATTTCCGCGCTCGACATCTGCAGCACTTCCTTCAGCACCTCGAAGGTGTGCTCCCCGAGCAGCGGCGGAGGAACGTCGCTGCGCGCGGGCGTCTCCGACAGCCGGAGGGGGGACCGGACCATCGGCACCGTGCCCGCTTGCGCATGCGGCGCCTCGACTTGCAGCCCGCGGTGGCGGACTTGCGGGTCGGCGAAGACCTGGGCGAGATCGTTGATCGGCCCGCAGGGCACTCCCGCGGCTTCCAACGAGGCGATCCATTCCTGCCGCGGCCGCTGCGCGATGATCGCAGCCAGCATCGGCTCCAGCTCTCTCCGGTTGCGCACGCGCGCGGCGTTGGTGGCAAAGCGCGCATCGCTGGCCAGCTCGGGCCGGCCGGCCACGGTGCAGAGCCGCGCGAACTGGCCGTCGTTGCCCACCGCAAGAACGAGGTGCCCGTCGCGCGCCGCGAAGGCGCGATAGGGAACGATGCTCGGATGCGCATTCCCCATCCGCTCCGGCGGGCTGCCGGTGACGAGAAAGCTCTCCGCCTGGTTGGCGAGCATCGCCACCTGCACGTCGAGCAGCGCGAGGTCGATGTGCTGACCGCGCCCGCTCCGGTCGCGATGGGTCAGCGCTGCCAGGATCGCCGTTGCCGCGTACATGCCGGTGAGGATGTCGGTGACGGCCACGCCCACCTTCATCGGCTCGCCCTCCGGCTCCCCGGTGATGCTCATCAGGCCGCCCATGCCCTGGACGAGGAAGTCGTAGCCGGCCCGGTCGCGATAGGGACCGGTCTGGCCGAATCCGCTGATCGAGCAGTAGACCAGTCGAGGATTGAGCGGGGCGAGCTGCGCGTATCCCAGTCCGTAGCGCTCGAGAGCGCCGGCCTTGAAGTTCTCCAGGAGCGCGTCGGAGCGCGCGGCCAGGCGCCGCACGATCTCCTGTCCTTCCGGACGCGAGAGGTCGACCGTGATCGATTTCTTCCCGCGATTCGTGCTGATGAAATAGGCGGACTCGCCCGCCAGATAGGGCGGCCCCCAGGCGCGCGTATCGTCGCCCGCAAAGGGCCGCTCCACCTTGATCACCTCGGCGCCGAGATCGGCGAGCACCTGGCTGGCCCAAGGCCCGGCGAGCACGCGGCTCAGGTCGAGCACGCGAAGGTGCGCGAGCGCCCCGGAATGCATGCCGCATGGTAAAGCGCGATCCGATGGCGACCGGCAAGGGGCAAGAGCGGCTGGAGGCCGACGCGATCGTCATCGGCGGAGGCGTGGTCGGGTGCGCCATCGCCTCCGCGCTCGCTTCCGATCGATCGCTCTTGCTCCTCGAGACGGAAAAGCGCCTCGGCGAGGGCATCACCAGCCGCAACAGCGGCGTGATCCACAGCGGGCTCTATTACGCGAAGGGCTCGCTCAAGGCGCTCACCTGCGTCGAGGGCAACCGGCTGCTCTATCCGTGGGCGGCGGCGCGCGGCGTGGGGCACGCCAGGATCGGCAAGCTGGTGGTGGCGCGCGACGCGGAAGACCTCGCCGCCCTCGAAGC
Source organism: Deltaproteobacteria bacterium (assembly GCA_005879315.1). Taxonomy (GTDB): domain Bacteria; phylum Myxococcota; class Myxococcia; order Myxococcales; family 40CM-4-68-19; genus 40CM-4-68-19. The sequence goes on from VBLC01000063.1 coordinate 15,047, forward strand.
GCTGGAGCGCAACGCGCGCGAGTGCGGCGCGCCCGGCATCGAGCTGGTGACGCGCGACTTCGTCCGGGCGAAAGAGCCGACTCTGGAAGCCGCGGCAGCGCTCTGGTGTCCGGAGAGCGGTATCGTCGACGCCGTCGAGCTCGCGCGCTCCTTCGCGGCCGACGCGACGGCGAAGGGAGCTGCACTCGTCACCTCCGCCCGTGTCCTCGCCATCGAGCGCGCCGCCGCGGGCTGGTTGCTGCAGACGGAACGCGGCGAGATCGCCTGCGCGCAGCTGGTCAACGCAGCCGGCCTGCACGCCGACGAAGTCGCCGCGCTGGCGGGCGTGTCGAAGTACCGCATCCGCCCCTGCCGCGGCGATTACTTCCGGCTGGCGACGAAGGTGCGGTATCGCCATCTCGTCTATCCCGTGCGCAGGCCCGGCTCGCTCGGCCTGGGCATTCATCTGACGCTCGATCTCAGCGGCGGCGCCCGCCTCGGCCCGGATTCCGAATTCGTCGAGAGCAAGAGCGACTTCTCCTCGCGCGAGGGAAAGCTGCCCGCCTTCCTCGAGGCGGGACGGCGGCTGCTCGGCGACATCGGGCCGGGACAGCTCTCGTACGACAGCTGCGGAATCCGTCCCAAGCTCGAAGGACAGTCGGACTTCGTCGTTTCGCGCGACCTGCCCGGCCTGGTGAATCTAGTGGGGATCGAATCGCCGGGGCTGACGGCATCTCTCGCTCTCGCCCGCCGCGTGCGCGATCTGCTCGACTGAGCGGCGCGCGCGGCGGTACCGTGGGGGCGATGTCATTGCCCTTGCTGGCCGAGTTGAAGCGAAGGCGCGTCATTCGCGCGCTGGTCGGCTACGGTCTCGGCGCCTTCGCGGTGCTGCAGATCATCGAGCCGATCATGCACGGCCTGCGCTGGCCCGACGCCGTCCTTTCCTATGTGGTGGCGGCGCTGGCGCTCGGCTTTCCCATCGTCGTCAGCCTGGCCTGGATCTTCGACGTCAACCAGGGCCGCATCGAGCGCGCCGCGCCCGCTCAAGGGCTCCGCGGTCCGCGCCTCGCGCTTCTCCTGGTGGGCATCGGCGTGCTCGCCGCCGTGCCGGGGAGCGTCTGGTACTTCTACGTGCGCGCCATCCATCGTCCGGCGAGCGAACGGCCCGCCCCCTCCATCGCCGTGCTCCCCTTCGTCAACCTCAGCTCCGACAAGGAGCAGGAATACTTCTCCGACGGCATCGCCGAGGAGATCCTCAACGCGCTGGCGCAGGTGGACGGCCTGCGGGTGATCGGCCGCACCTCTTCGTTCTCCCTCAAGGGGAAGAACGAAGACCTGCGCGCCATCGGGGAGAAGCTCAGCGCCGCGAATCTGCTCGAGGGCAGCGTGCGCAAGGCCGGCTCGCGGGTGCGCATCACCGCCCAGCTGATCGAGGCGGCAGGTGGATCTCATCTCTGGTCGCACGAGTTCGACCGCGATCTCACCGACGTCTTCGCGGTGCAGGACGAGATCGCCAAGGCGGTGGTCGCGGCGCTCAAGCTCAAGCTGCTCCCGGCGCAAGCGGCCGCCATCGACGAGCAGCGGACCACCAGCGCCGCGGCCCATGAGCAGTACCTCCTCGGCCGGCACTTTCTCGATCGGGGCTCGAGCGACGGTTACAGCCGCGCGGTGCAGGTGCTGGAGAAAGCCGTCGCGCTCGATTCAGGGTATGCCCTCGCCTGGGCCACTCTCTCGACCGCATACTTCTGGGCCGCCGACCAGGACCCGGCCCACTACGACGTGAGGCAGGAACTCCTCAAGGCGCAGGCGGCAGCGGAAAAAGCGATCGCCCTCGCGCCCGGCTTCGCCGGAGGGTACTCGGCGCGCGGCGGCATGCGGACCTTGAACCACGACTGGGCCGGAGCGCGGGCCGACCTGGAACGCGCGCTCTCGCTCAATCCCGGCGGCGCCGGCGTCCTCATCCCCTACGCCTGGCTTCTCGCCACGCTCGGCAACCTGCCGGAAGCGATTGCCGCCGGGCGCAGGGGCACCGTCCTCGATCCTCTTTCCACCGAGAGCTGGACCCAGCTGAGCGCCTTCTATCTCGGCACCGGGCAGCTCGACCTGGCCGAGGCGGCCGCGAGGCGGGCGCTGGACGTTTCGCCGGAGCAGGGAAGAGCGGCGCGGAACCTCGGCTTTGCGCTCTTGCTGGCTGGCCGTCCTGAGGAGGCCCGGGCCGCCTTTCAACGGTCGAGCAATGGGTTCTTTCGCAGGATGGGCGATGCGCTCATCGAGCACCAGCTCGGCCACCGCGAGCAGGCGCAGAGCGCTCTCGACAAATTGCTGGCCGCTCCAACGGTGGTTCCGGCGGCCTATCAGATCGTCCAGATCCATGCCTGGCGCGGGGAGGCCGATCCGACGTTCAAGTGGCTGGAGATCGCCTATCAGAACCACGACGCGGGGCTGGGATATCTCAAGTACGACCCCTTGCTGCGGAGCATCCGCAGCGATCCCCGCTATGCTGCGCTGCTCGCGAAAATGAAGTTGCCACCGGATTGAAAAGTACGACAGCGGCAGCCATGAACGACAGCGGCGGACTTGAAACGCACCCTCGCCGGCGAGTTAACAAAATCGGGCGAGGGGCGGCCCATGATCATCGTCGTTCCGGTTCGGCTGGCAGCGCACGATCGCGTCACCCAGACCACCTCGCGCGAGCTGACCGACTCGAGCGTATTGGTGGCGAGCCGCCAGCGGCCATCCGCGAAAGAATTGATCTCGGTGCTCCTCTACCTGCCCGACGCCGGCTCGCCCGCGGGCGTGATGGGGAAGGTTCGTTCGCCCCCGGAGAAGAAGGACGAGTTCTGGCTCGACCTGCTCGACACCGGCGGCGTGAACCAGCGCATCCGCGCGCTGGTCTCGCGGCACGACGGCAATTCTTCGCGCAACACGCCCCACCGCGCCATGCCCCGCTACCCGGCTTCGATCCCCGTCTCCATCGAGAGCGACGACCGGCGCTTCGCCGGCCGCGCCGTCGATCTCAGCTCAGGCGGCGCCTTCATCCGCTGCAAAGAGAAGGTCGACGTCGGCAGCGTGGTGGGGATGAAGCTGCTCATCCCGCAGCACGACGAGCCCATCTCGGCCAGCGCCAGGATCATCCACGTCGCCGAGAGCAGCGCCGGGCACGCCCCCTGGTCGGAGCAGGGCTTCGGCCTGCAGTTCATCGATGGCGACGACGAGTTCCGCACGCAGATCGAGCGGTACCTCGACAAGGTGACGGGCTCTTCCCCGACGCGCCGCGCCGGGTAGCCCAACGCCAGTCGATTAGCATCCATGCCCGCCGTTCTCCTGCTCGTGCTCCTTTTCGTGCTCGGTGTCGTTCGCGTTCGGTGCTCGGGGCTCGTTCGCGTGTGATGGCATCCAGAAACCGACGCCATTCGGCTCCTCGCCTGAACACTTGCCGACTACGGTGTAGCAATGCCGAGTCTGCTTCGGGCGCCCTTGGCCCAGAAATGCCGCCGCCCCGTCGGTGGTGAGCCAGACGAAGTACTCCTGATCGTTGACCATGCCTACGATCTACCGCGGTACTCTGACGGTCGTCACGCGGTCTTGCGCACTGCTTCACCGCAGCGAACCGTCGCTTCTCAGGAAAACCAGTCGTCCGAACGAGCACGAGCTCGAGCTCGACATCGAGAACGAAGACGTACACGAGCACAAGCTCGGATAATTGAGCACCGTGCGTCACGAGATGCGCTGTAGATGGCGTCCCGAGCCGCCATCGCGTAGAAGCGTCGCCCGTGAAGCGTCCGGGAGCGGCGGAGCTGTGGATCGCCTTCGCGCTCTCGCTGGCGCCGGCCGTGTCCAACGGCATCGGCCGCTTCGCCTACGCGCTCATCCTGCCCGCCATGCGCACCGATCTCGCCTGGTCCTATACGCAAGCGGGCTGGGTGAACACGGCGAACGCGCTCGGCTACCTGCTAGGAGCGGTGCTGATGGCGCGCCTTCTGCGGCGTACCGGCCCGCACCGGCCTTTGGCCATCGGGATGATCTCCACCTGTCTGGCCGTACTGGCGTCAGGGCTCTTCCGCAACTATGCGGCGCTGCTCTTCTTGAGAGTCGTGGCGGGAGTCGGCGGCGCCTTCGCCCTCATCGGCGGCGGCGCCTTGGTGGCCGAGTTGTTCGCCCTCCATCCGCATCGGGCGGCCGCGGGCATCGCGCTCTACTTCGGCGGCGGGGGGCTGGGAATCCTCCTCTCCGGCGTCTTGCTGCCCTGGCTCTTCGAAGCGCTCGGCGCGGCCGGGTGGCAGTTCGCCTGGATCGGCCTCGGCCTGCTCTCCGCGATCCTCACGGTTCCCTGCCTCGCAGCCGCGGCCCGCGTGCCGGAGGTGCAGCACCAGGCGCAATTCACTCCTTGGCCCAAGCGGCCGCTCTTGCCTTCCCTCTGCGCCTACTTCGTCTTCGCGCTCGGATCGATCGTCTACATGACGTTCGTGGTCGCCTGGATGCGCGACCGCGGCGCAGGCGCACTGGCCGTGTCCGCGACCTGGGGGTTGCTCGGGCTCGCCATCGCGGTCTCGCCGCTTGTCTGGCGGCCGGCGCTCTCGCGCTGGAAGGGAGGTTGGCCGCTCGCCGCCTCCGTCGCGGCATGCGCACTGGGCGCGGCCATTCCGCTCGTGAGCACCGCTGCTCCGGCGATGCTGGTCTCGGCCGTCATCTTCGGCGGCGCTTTCTTCATTCCGCCAGCGGCGGTGACCGAGATCGCCCGCCGCGCGCTGCCCAGGCCCGCCTGGGGATCGGCGCTCGCGACCTATACGGTCGTGTTCGGCGCAGGTCAGCCCATCGGGCCGGCGCTGGCGGGCGCCATCGCCGACGCCAGCGGCACGCTCTTCGCCGGACTGCTCGCCGCGGTGCTGGTCATGGTCGCCGCAGCCGCGGCGGCGGCACTTCAGCGCGAGTGAAGTTCCCTTGCAGAGCGCGCGGCGCGATACTGCGCCCCCCATGAAGCCCGCGCCGCCCTCCGACCGCCGCGCCGACTTCCCCCATCACTTCGAGATCCAGACGCGCTGGGACGACAACGACGTCTACGGCCACGTCAACAACGCCGTCTACTACGCGTACTTCGACACGGTCATCAACCGCTACTTGATCGAGGCGGGCGGGCTCGAGATCGAAAAGAGCCCGCTCATCGGGGTCTGCGTCGAGTCGCAATGCCGCTACCTGCGCGAGATCGCCTTCCCCGAGCGCATCGAGGCCGGCCTGCGCGTGGGCACGCTCGGTCGGAGCAGCGTGCGCTACGAGATCGGCATCTTCAAGGGCGAGGAGCTGTGTGCGCTCGGCTCCTTCGTCCACGTCTTCGTCGACCGCGCCACGCGCAGGCCTTCGCCGATCCCTGCGCGGATGCGAGAAGCTCTCGATCGCCTGAAGTAAGGAGGTTGCGGCCCGAAGGGCTCTTCGGCCGGCCCTTCAAGGAGCGGATCTGACGAAAGCGCACACCTGAGCGTAGCCCAAAAGGTTTTACAAAGGCCGCCGTCGCCGGGTCAGCTTTGCGACACGATCCGGAGGCGCGTTTGACGGTCGATGAGCTCTCAAGACGCTTGATCCCCGGCCTGATCCGGCGGCGAGCGCTCATCCTCTGGAGCACGGCCGGCATCGCCGCAATTTCCACCTTCTTTTCTGCGCTCCTCTACGCCGACTTGCGCAGCGGCCTCGAAGAGCTCTTGCCCGAGACGGCCCCGAGCGTGGTCGCCATCCGGACGGTGACGCCGCGCCTGCATTCGACCGCGCGCCTCTCGATCGATCTGGAAGGCTCGGACCCCGATGCGATGGAACGCTTTGCCGACGATCTCGCCTCGCGGCTGCGCGCGCTGCCGCCGGCCTTGGTCGAGTCGGTCGAATACCGCAGCGACGAGCAGGATCGCTTCCTCGATCAGTTTGGTCCGCTCTATCTCGACCCCGTCGATCTGCGCTCGTTGCGCGATCAGTTCCGCGCGCAAGTGGCGAAGGCAAATCCCCTTGCGGTCGATCTCGATGACCAGCCTGCGCAGCAGCCGGCCGTCGATCTCGCCGCCGCGCTCGAGGCTCGCCGGCCCGCCGTACATTTCCGCAACGGTTATTTCCAGACTCCGGAGGGGAAGCTCCTCGTTCTGCAGGTGTGGCCGCCCGAATCGTCCACCGGCCTGGGTCCGAACCGGCAGCTTCTCGCCGCCGTCCAGCGGCAGATCGACGCGCTGCAATCCTCCTCGTACGATCCCCAGCTGCACATCGGCTTCAGCGGCGAGGTGGCCGAGCTGGTCGAGCAGCAGGCCGCGCTCGCGTCCGATCTCGCCTCCTCCACCGTGGTCGTGCTGCTGCTCGTCCTCGCCGCGCTCTGGCTCTACTACCGCCGCTGGGGGGCCATCGCCGCCGTCGTCGGCTCGCTCGCCGCCGGCTGTTCGGTGACCTTCGGTCTCGCCTGGTTTCTCGTCGGGCACCTGAACGCGAACACGGCCTTCCTCGGCTCGATCGTGGTGGGCAACGGCATCAACGTCGGAATCATCTTCGTCGCTCGCTACCTGGAGCGACGCCGCGAGGGGACGGCGGTGGACGAGGCGCTGCAGCAGGCCTGGAGCGCGACGCTGGCTTCGACTTTCGTGGCCGCCTTCGGCGCCGGGCTCGCCTATCTCTCACTCGCCGCCACGGACTTCCGCGGCTTCAGCCAGTTCGGCGTGGTCGGCGCTCTGGGCATGGCGCTCTGCTGGCTCTCGGCCTATCTCGTCCTGCCGCCGCTGCTCTCCGCCATCGAGAGCCGCTGGCCCATCGAGGCGCGCCACGGCAGCGGACAGCTCTTCGCGGCGCTGGCGCGGTTCAGCGCAGCGCGTCCCGCCGCCTGGCTCATCTGCGGCGCGATGCTCCTCACCTTCTCGGCCGCGGCGGTGGCCAGCTATCGCGGCGATGTGCTCGAGTCGGACATGGCGCGCATCGGCGCGAAGAAGAGCCTGACCAACGGCGCGCTCTTCTGGGCGGGCAAGGCCAACGAGGTCTTCCAGTCGTCGCGCACGCCCATCGTGCTGGAGTCGGAAGCGCCGGACCAGCTGGAGCGGACGCTGGCAGCGCTCGACGGGCGCCGGCGCATTCTCGGGAGCAGCGACCCGCTGCGCGAAGTGATTTCGCTGGGCACCCTGGTGCCGCGCGGCCAGGAAGAGAAGATCGCGCTGGTCGGGGAGATCCGCTCGCTCCTGAGCGACGCGGCCATCGCGCGACTTCCGCCCGAGCTGCGTGAGCGCGCGCGCGCCTTCCGCTCCGGACCGCCGGTGCGCCCGGTCACTTTCGCCGATCTTCCCTCGTCCCTGCGCCGCGCCATTTCCGAGCGCGATGGGACGGCGGGCCGCATCGCGCTCATCTACCCGCGCAAGGTTGGACGGCTCGATCTCGAGGAGCTCGACGAGATCAAGGAGCTCGTGCGCGGCTCGATCGACGAGGCCGGCGCGCGCGTGCAGGCGCTCAACACGCTCTTGCTCATCTCCGACATCGACGACGTCATCGTCCGCGACGCGCCGCGCGCGACCCTGCTCGCGCTCTCGCTGGTCTGCGCGCTGGTGATGCTCGTCATGCGCCGGCTCCGCGCCTCCGCCACGGTGATGGCTGCGCTGCTCACCGGCGTGGCCATCCTGGTGGGCACCGCCGCCGCCGCGAGGGTGCGGATGAACTTCCTCAACTTCGTCGTCCTGCCCATCACCTTCGGCATCGGCGTCGACTATGCGGTGAACATCGTGCAGCGCTACCGGCAGAGCGGCTCGCTGGAGAAGGTGCTGCGCGAAACGGGGAGCGCCGTGGCGCTCTGCTCTTTGACCACCGTGATCGGGTACGCCTCGCTGATGGTGGCCGACAGCCAGGCGCTGGCCGGCTTCGGCCTCCTCGCCGCGCTGGGCGAGGTCACCTGTCTCTTCACGGCGCTCTTCGTGCTCCCGGCCTGGCTCGCGCGCAGTGAGCAGAGACAAGCGGCGGCAGTCGAGCCGGCGCTCGAGGTCGACTTGGGCAGCTGATCCGGCGTAATGGATCGCTGCATGACCCCTTCCTTCAGCCTTTCGGGCAAGGTCGCCATCGTCACCGGCGCCAGCAGAGGCATCGGCGAGGCCATCGCTCGCGCATTCGTCGCGAGCGGCGCGCGGGTGTTGATGTCCTCGCGCAAGATCGAGGCATCGGCGGCGGCCGCGCTCGGCTCCTCGGCGCAGGCGTTCGCCGCGCACACCGGCCAGGAGCCCAACTGCATCGCGCTCGTCGCCGAAGCGATCCGCGTCTTCGGCAAGGTCGACGTGCTGGTCAACAACGCCGGCACCAATCCCTACTTCGGCCCGCTGATCGAGGCGCCCATGCCGGCGTGGGACAAGACCTTCGAGGTGAACCTGAAGGGATATTTCTGGACGGCGCGCGAGGTGGCGCGCCATCTCGCCGGACGAAACGCGCCGGGGTCGATCGTCAACATCTCCAGCGTCAATGGCCTGCGCGGAGCGCCGCTGCAGGGCGTGTACGCGATGACCAAGGCGGCCGTGATTTCGCTGACGCGCACGCTCGCCGCCGAGCTCGGCCCCGGCGGCATTCGCGTCAACGCCATCGCGCCAGGTCTGGTGGACACGAGGCTCGCTTCTGCCCTCGTCAAGGACGAGGCCCTCTCGGGCGAATGGCTCCAGCGTACGCCGCTCAAGCGCGTGGCATCGCCCGATGAGATCGCCGGGGCGGCGCTCTATCTCGCCTCCGAGGCGTCGTCGTTCGTCACCGGAGAAGTCCTGGTGGTCGATGGCGGGACGACGATCGCCTAGAAGCTTCTTTGCAAGGCGCCCTTGGCGGCGGCGATGCGCTTCTCGTCGCGCTTGTAGAAGGTCCACTGCTTGATGCGCTTGCTGCGGAGGAGCCCCAGGTCGGTCAGGACGCGCAAGTGCTCGCTGACGCTGGCCTGCGTCACTCCCAACTTGCGGGCGATGAAGAGGCCGCAGACGCCGTCTTTCACCAGATCGCCGTCGACCTGGGGCGGGAAGTTTGCCCTCGGACGGCTCAGCCAGGCGAGAATGCGGAGGCGGCGCGGGTTCGAGAGCGCGGCCGCCACCTCCTCGGGACGCACTTACAGACGCTCCAGGTTGGCGACGGTGCGCTCGTTGACGACGTTGCCGGTGTTGAGGGTGCTCTTCGGCTCGAAGAGCATGACGTGTGTTTCCGTCTCGGCCACCGGCATGTGCTCGACGCCGCGCGGGACGATGATGAATTCGCCCGGGCCGACCATCACCTCGCGGTCGCGGAAGCGCATCCGCATCTGGCCCTGCAGGACGAGAAACATCTCGTCCTCGCGCTCGTGGTGGTGCCAGACGAACTCGCCGGTGAATTTCACCAGCTTGACGTAGGAGTCGTTGACTTCGCCGACGATCTTGGGGCTCCAGAATTCGCTGAAGCCGGCCAGCTTGCTCTGCAGATTGACCGCTTGCATGCCCGTTCCTCCGCTTAGGCGATTTCCTAAGTTCCTAAGCCAAGGATGTCAAGGCCGATGGGCGGCGAGGATGGCCGCCGCCGAGCGCTCCACGTCCTCGCGCTCCGTGCTCCAGTTGGACACCGAGATGCGCATCAGCGACCGCCCGCGCCAGACGGTGCCCGAGAGCCAGCAGGTGCCGTCGGCCTGCACGCGGGAGATGACCTGGCGGGTCCAGGCGTCGCCTTCTTCGAGGGAAGAGCCGGGCCGCTCGAAGCGGACCAGCACCTGGTTGAGCACCACTTCGTTGACCACGCTCACCCCCGGCGCCGCCGACAGCCGCTCGGCGAAGAGCCGCGCGTGGTCGCAGCACCGCTCGACCAGCTCGGCGATGCCAGCGCGGCCGAGGGAGCGCAGCGCCGCATAGACGGTGAAGCCGCGGGCGCGGCGGGAGAACTCCGGCGTCCACTCGTAGTTGTCGCGCTCGCTGGTCGACCGCTGCAGATAGGCCGCCGTCCGCGCCATGGCGGCGCGGTGCGCGCCGGTGTCGCGCACGAAAGCGAGGCCGCTGTCGTAGGGCACGTTCAGCCACTTGTGCGCGTCGGTGGCCCAGGAGTCGGCGGCGGAAACGCCTTCGACCAGATGGCGGAAGCGGGGGCTCGCCGCCGCCCAGAGCCCGAAGGCGCCGTCGACGTGCACCCAGGAGTTGCCGTGCGCGCGCGCCAGGCGCGCGATGTCCGCGAGCGGATCGAACGAGCCGGTGTTCACGTTGCCGGCTTGCGTGCTGACGATGGTCGGCGAGCCTTCGGCGGCGCGGAGCGCGTCGCGCACCGCATCGGGCAGCATGCGGCCCTGGCCGTCGGTCTTCACCTTGTTGACGCAGGCGTCGCCCAGGCCAAGGAGACGCAGCGCTCCCTGGACGGTGACGTGCACTTCCTCGCCGGCGATGACGACGACGCGAGGCGCGCCGATCAGCCCCCGCGCGGCCACATCCCAGCCGGCGCGCGCGAGCACCGCCTGCCGGGCGGCGGCGAGGCAGGTGGTGTTGGCCATCTGGCCGCCCGTGACGAAGCCCGCGCCGGTGCCTTCGGGTAGCGCGAACAACTCGCGCAGCCAGCCGATGACCGTCTCCTCGGCGATCGCCGCCGCGGGCGAGAGCACGAACAGTCCCGCGTTCTGGTCCCAGGCGCTGGTCAGCCAATCTGTCGCGAGCGCGGCGGGGACGCTGCCGCCGATGACGAAGCCGAAGAACCGCGGGCCGCCGCTGGCGACGATGCCGGGGTCGGCCTTGCGCGCCAGATCCTCCACGACGCGCGCGGCGGGCTCGCCCCGATCGGGCAGCGGTCCGCCCAGGACCGCGCGCATTGCCGCTGCATCGGCCGCGGCCCCGACTGGCCGAGCCGGAAGTCCTTCCAGATAGCGCACTGCGGCCGCATAGGCTGCATCGAGAGCTGCGCGATCCATTGTCCGCCCCTTTTCAAGTTCCTGTTTGTTGCAACCCGATGCTAGCGCGCCGCGGAGCGGATATGGTGACTCTCATGCTCGCATCGATTCTTCTCCTCTTGTCCGCGCCGTCAGTCCATCCGGTCACGCTGCCCGGAGGGCCGCCCGTCTCGATGGATTACCTCGCCTGGGACGCCGCGCACGGGCGGGTCTGGATTCCCGCCGGCAATACCGGCCGTGTCTACGTGCTCGACGCCAGGAGCGGCAAGCTCGACTCGGTCGAGGGCTTCCCGACCGCGAAGCGCGGCGAGCGCACTGTCGGGCCCAGCTCGGCGACTGCGGGAGAGAATTACGTCTACGTCGGCAACCGCGCCGATTCGAGCGTCTGCGCCGTCGAGGCGAAGACGCTCTCGCGAAAAGGATGCGTCACGCTCGCCTCGATGCCCGACGGCCTGCAGTACGTCGCCCCCACCAAGGAGGTCTGGGTCACGACGCCGCGCGACAAGTCGATCGTCGTGCTCTCGGTCAAAGACCCCGCTGCGCCGGCCGTGGCAGGCAAGATCGACCTTGACGGACAGCCCGAAGGATTCGCGGTCGACGCCGGACGCGCGCTCTTCTTCACCAACCTCGAGGACAAGGACCGCACTCTCGCCATCGACGCCCGCTCGCGCAAGGTGCTCTTCAACTGGAAGACGGGCTGCGGCGAAGCCGGTCCGCGCGGGCTGGCGGTCGACACCGGCCGGCAGCACCTCTACGTCGCCTGCACCGATCGGGTGAAATTGCTCGACGAGCGCGACGGCAAGGTCCTCTCCGAGCTGGAGACCGGCGGCGGCGTCGACAACATCGACTACCTGCCGGCGAAAAAGCAGGTCTACGTCGCGAGCGGCACGACCGGCACGCTCTCCATCGTCGAGGACGCTGCCGACGGATCGCTCAAGCGCGCGGCCTCGGTGCCCACCGCGCCGGGCGGGCGCACCGCGCTGGTCGATTCGGACGGCACGGTCTACATCCCCGACTCGAAGGAAGGGCGGCTCCTGGTCGTCAAGCCCTGACCGCCGTCGAAAAAAAATAATTATTTTTTCGTGGCGGACCGACTGATCGGGTTCCATCCTCTACCTATCCGATGGACAAGGAGCTTCTCTTGAAGACATTCGTGCTCATCCTCGGCCTCGCCTTCTCCGCGGCGGCTGCCGACAAATGCAAGGAGCCGCCCGAGCTCAAGGCCAAGGCGCAAGTGACCTGCGGCCAGGCGCGCAAGGCAGCGCTCGCCAGGGTCAAGGCGGCGGGAAGGGTGCAGGACGCCGAGCTGGAGGAGGATCAGGGCAAGCTGGTCTACTCTTTCGACATCCGCAGGAAAGGCGCATCGGGCGTCGAAGAAGTGCAGGTCGACGCGCAGAGCGGGGCGGTGACTTCGGTCAAGCACGAGAGCGCGAAGGACGAGGCCGCCGAAGCGAAGATCGATCAATCCGGAAAGAGGTAGATCAGCACGCGCCGCAGCTTGCGGTCGACGATCTCGCGCTCGAGCTTCGCGCCCAGCTTCTCGACGACGCGGATCGATGCCGTGTTCTCCGGCTGGATGAGGCTGACCACGCCGCGAGCGCGAACCACTTCACGGGCAAAGCGGATCGAGCGCTCCGCCGCCTCGGTCGCATAGCCCTTCCCCCAGGCGGAGGGCTCGAGGAGGTAACCGACCTCGATGGAGGGAAAGCGCTCCCAGTGGAAGAGCCCGGCGCGGCCGATGACACTGCCGGTGGCGCTCTCCTCCAGCGCCCAAGGACCGTAACCGCGCACCTCCCAGTGGCCGAGCGAGGCGCAGAAGGAGCGGAAGGCGCTCTCGCGGTCCTGCACGTCGTCGATGTAGCGCATGACTTCGGGGTTCGCGCACATCGCCGCGTAGCTCTCGAAATCGGCCAGCCGGAAGGGGCGCAACACCAGGCGCGCAGTCGTCAGGGTTGGGATCTCCATCGCTCAATATCCCAGGGCGCAGCCGTCCTTGCGCCGTTCGGTTGCGCCGGCGAAGACGTCTGCCTGCCGCGCAACGGCCTGGTAACCGCCAAATGCCACAGGCGGCGCATCTTCCAGCCGATGGCCGCGGCGCTGCAACTCGCGGCGGATCGCGAGAGGCACTTCCGGCTCGAGAGCGACTGCGCCGCCGTCCGTCATCGCCGTCCCCGTCGGTTCCGAGGAGCCGTCATGGCGGAACCGCGGCGCGTCGCCGGCTTCCTGCAAGTCCATCCCGATGTCGAGCAGGTTGACCAGCACCTGCGCCTGGCCTTGCGGCTGCATCTCGGCGCCCATCACGCCGAAAGCGATCCACGGCTCGCCGCCGCGGGTCACCAGCGCAGGAATGATGGTGTGGAAAGGCCGCTTGCCGGGCGCGATGGAATTGGGCCGCCCTGGCCGCAGATCGAACTGCGCGCCGCGGTTCTGCAAGGCGAAGCCCGCCACAGCATGGCCGGAGCCGAAGCCGAGGTAGATGCTCTGGATGAGAGCGATGAGCATGCCGCTTTCGTCGCCGGCGCAGAGGACGGTCGTATCTCCGGGGGAGAGGCCGGGCGACACCTTGCGGGCGGCGCGCGACAGATCGATGCGGCCGGCGCGCCGGCTGGCGTATTCCTTGGAGAGCAGAGCTTCGACCGGCACGGCGGCGTCGCCGATGTAGCGGGCGCGATCCTCGAAGGCGAGCTTCTTCGCTTCCACCATCACGTGCCAGAAGTCGGGCGAGTCGCGGCCCATGGCTTTCAGATCGAAGGACTCGAGCAGATTCAGCATCTGCAGCGTCGTCAATCCCTGGCCCGGCGGAGGCAGCTCCCAGACGGCGGCGTCGCGGTAAGTGGTGGAGATGGGCTCGACCCAGTCGGAGCGGTGCGCAGCGAGATCGGCTCTCTCGAGAAAGCCGCCGGCGCTGCGAGAGAGAGCGGCGACGGCGCCGGCGATCTCGCCTTCGTAGAAGGCCGCGCGGCCGCCCTCGACGAGAGCGCGATAGGTTTTCGCCAAGGAGGGGTTGCGGAAAATTTCTCCCTGGCGTGGCGCCCGTCCTTCGGGCAGGAAGGTGGCGGCGAAATCTGCAGTGACGTCAAACGACGCTCCCCACATGCCGGCGATGACTCGCGGGACGGGCTCGCCCTCCTCGGCAGCAGCGATGGCCGGAGCGAGCAGCTCTTTCATCGGCAGGCGGCCGAAACGGCCGTGCAATTCGAACCAGCCGTCAACTGCGCCTGGCACCGTCCACGCCTGCGGGGAGCGCAAGGGAATGGTGCCGTCCGGCTGCGCGGCGATCTTGTCCGCTCGCACCGACTGTGGCGCGCGCCCCGAGGCGTTGAGCCCGACGATGCGCCGTGAGCCCGGATCCCAGAGGATGGCGAAGAGATCTCCTCCCGGGCCGCAGGACATCGGCTCGAGAAATCCGAGCGCGGCGTTGACGGCGATGGCCGCATCGACAGCGTTGCCGCCTTTGCGGAGGATGTCGACGCCGATGCGCGTCGCGAGGGGATGCGCCGAGGCGACCATCCCCCGGCGCGCGTAGACGACCGAGCTCATGCCAGGCGAGCGATCAAGTCTTGCGCTTCGCGCTCGGACAGTTCGACCAGCGGCGGCCGCATTCGCCGCCAGCCCGGGTGGCCGGTGCGCTGCGCGACCACGGCCTTGAGCGCGGCGATGAGCGGGCGACTCTCGAGCAGCGCCCGCACGGTGTTCACCTCATCCTGCAAGCCCTGGCTGCGCTCGCGGAAGAGCCGGGCGATGGCCTTGGCGTTGATGTTCGCGGTGGCGGTGATGCAGCCCGCGCCTCCTCCAGCCAGGTTGGCGAGGAGGAACTTCTCGCTGCCGACGAAGATTTCGAAACCTTTGCAGGCCTCGAGCATGGCCTTGGTGTTGTTCCAGTCGCCGGAGCTGTCCTTGATGCCGACGACCATCGAGGGAAAAGCGCGCCGCAGCCGCTCGATCAAAGGCAGGCTGAAGCCGACCTGTGAGACCTGCGGGATATGGTACAGGTAGATGCGCAGGCGACTGTCGTTCACTCTTTCGATGACATTTGCAAAATTTCGATAGATGCCCTCTTCGCTCGGATTTTTGTAATAGAAGGGCGGCAGCATCAACACGCCGCCGCAGCCTGCCTCGACTGCGATCTTCGTCAGCTGCACCGTGTCGGGCAGCGCGCAGCAGCCGGTGCCGGGCATCAGCGCGCGGGCATCGACACCGTCGGTTACCAGCGCCTCGAGCATGCGGGCGCGCTCTTCGAAGGAGAGTGAATTCGCCTCGCTCGTCGTGCCGAAGATCGCCAGGCCGCTGCAGCCCTCGGAGAGCAGCGCCCGGCAAAGCTGCAGCCAGCGCGGCAGGTCGGGATCGAGCTGCGCGTCGAAAGGAGTGAGGACCGGGGCCAGCACGCCGGAGAAGGCCATGCCGGCAGCGTAGCATTCCCTCACACCGCCAGCAGCCTCTGCAGCGTCGACTGGTCGCCGAGCAACTGCGCCCGCTCGGCAGCGTAGACGATCCTGCCCCGCTCCATCACCAGCGCTCGGTCGGCCACGGCGCGGGCGAACATCAGATTCTGATCGGCGAGCAGCACCGTCACGCCCTCCTTGCGGATCTGCGCCAGCGCCTCGACCAGGATGCGGACGATGAGCGGGCTCAGGCCTTCGGAGGGCTCGTCGAGCAAGAGCAGCGAAGGCGCGGTCATCAGCGCCCGCGCAATGGCCAGCATCTTCTGCTCGCCGCCGGAAAGATGCTGCCCCTTGCGCTCCCAGAGAGTGGCGAGCGGCGGGAAGAGCGCGCCGATTTTCTCGCGCGTCCAGCCGCCGCGCTTGAGCGCCAGCAAAGGCACCCGGAGATTCTCAGCCGCGGTCAGATCGGGAAAGATGCGGCGGTCGTCGGGCACGTAGCTGACGCCGCGCGCGGCGATCCGCTCGGGCGGCTGGCCCGCGATGTCCTCACCCTGCAGGCGGATCCGGCTTCCGCGCCAGGGCGGAGTCAGTCCGGCCAGGCTGCGCAGCGTCGTCGTCTTGCCGACGCCGTTGCGGCCGAGCAGCGCCACCACCCCGCCGCGGGCGACGCCGAAGCTCACGTCATGGAGGACGTGCGAGGCCTGGTAGCCGGCATCGAGATGCTCCACCTCGAGGAGCGGCGCGCCCGCGCCGGCTGCCGTCGTCGGGGCGGGAGCGACGCTCGCTTCGCCCAGGTAGATCTCGCGCACGCGCGCGTCTTCCCGGATCGACTGCGGCGAGCCGTCCGCCAGCAGCTTTCCCTGGTGCAGCACGACGATGCGGCTGGCGAGACCGAAGACGACCTCCATGTCGTGCTCGACCAGGAGGATGGTCACCTGCGCGGCCAGCGCGCGGATCCGTTCCAGCATCCGCTCGCGCTCCCCGGCGCCCATTCCGGCGGTCGGCTCATCGAGCAAGAGCAGTTTGGGGCGCGAGGCGAGCGCCAGTGCAATTTCCAGCAGCCGCCGGTCGCCGTGCGAGAGCACTGCCGCCGTCGAAGCAGCCCGCTCGCCCAGGCCGACGGTTGCGAGCAGGCCGCGCACTTCTTCGCGCACGTCCTCCATGGAATCGAAGCGCCGCCGCGGCTCGAGTGACCGTCGGGTTCGCGCCAGGACCGGCACCGCCACGTTCTGCTCCACGGGCAGGAGTGGAAAGACGTTCGTCACCTGGAAGGTGCGCGCCATTCCCGCGTGCACGCGCGCGCTGGCGGAGAGCCGGGTGATCTCCGCGCCGCCGAAGCGGATGCTGCCCGCGTCGGCCGCGAGCTTGCCGGTGAGCAGGTTGATGAAGGTCGTCTTGCCCGCGCCGTTGGGGCCGATGACGGCGGTGATGCCGCCGCCGGGCAGCGCGAGATCGACGCCGTCGATGGCGGTGAACTCCGCGAATGACTTGTGCAGGCCGCGCACTTCCAGAAGCGCCGTCACGCGCGCGTCCTGCGGCCCCAGAGATCGGCGGCCGCGCCGAGAAGCCCGCCGCGGAAGGAGAGGACCATGCCGAGCAGCACCAGGCCGAACACCAGGAGCCAGTATTCGGTGAAGCGGACGATGATCTCCTTGAGGCCCAGATAGACGACGGCGCCGACCAAAGGGCCGGCGAAGAGGAAGGGACCGCCGATGAGCGTGGCCATCACCGGCTCGGCCGACTTGGTCCAGTGCGCGGCGGAGGGCGAGATGGTCTGCTCCAGCGGCGCGAGCAGCGCGCCGGAGAGGCCGGCGAAGAATCCGGCGGTGACGAAGGCGATGAAGATGGTGCGCCGGACGGCTACCCCGCTGAACTCGGCCCGCTCGGCATTCTCGCGGATGGCGCGCAAGGAAAGGCCGAGCGGCGAGGCCGACAACCGGTGCAGCACGGCGATCGAGACCAGGACCAGCACCGCCGAGAGGAGGTAATAGCGCTCGGGCTTTTCGAAGAACGCGCCGCGGGGAATGCCGATGAGCCCGTCGTCGCCGCCGGTGACGTCGGTCCATTTCCAGACCACCGCATAGACCAGCATTCCGAAGGCGAGGGTGAGCATGGAGAAATAGATGCGGGTATGCCGGACGCAGAAAGCGCCGATGAGCGCCGCGAGCGCCGCCGCGAACACGGAGCCGAGGAGGATCGACGGGATCAAGGAAAATCCCGCGCGCAGCGACAAGGCCGCGGCATAAGCCCCACCGGCGTAGAAAGCGCCTTGACCAAAAGAGAGGAGCCCGGTCATTCCAAAGAGAAGATTGAAAGAGAGCGCCAGCAGAGCCAAGAGGAGCATGTTCAGGACGAGGTATTGCAAGAATGGCCCCGAGACTGCCGGGACGAGCAGCACCGCCACGGTCAGAAGCGCGCTCGCGACGAGCTTCATCAAGCCTCGCGCGCGCCGAAGAGGCCCCAAGGGCGGACGATGAGCACGGCCGCCATCGCGATGTAGGCGAGCGCCAACTCGAAGACGGGCATGAAGACCAGCCCGTAGGCATGCAAGAGCCCGATGAGCAGCGCTCCGACGAAGGCGCCGCGCAGGCTGCCCAGGCCGCCCAGGACCACCACGACGAAGGCTTCGATGATGATGAACTCGCCCATGCCGGGCGAGATGGCGCGCACCGGCATGGAGAGCGCGCCTCCCAGGCCCGCTAGCCAGGCGCCGAGAACGAAGACCCAGGTGAAGAGGCGTGAGGAGCGCACGCCGAGCGCGCGCGCCATCTCGCGGTCGGCGGCGGTGGCGCGGATGATCAGGCCGAAGCCCGTCTTCTCCAGGAAGATCCAGAGGCCGAGGCCGACCGCCGCGCCCACCGCGAGAATGAAGAGATGGTAGGTGGGGAGGATCGAGCGGCCGATCCTCACTGCGCCGGAGAGCGCGGCCGGCGTCGGCGGCGATTGGTAGACCGGCCCGAAGGCCAGCTTCACCAGATCGTCGAAGATGAGGACGAAAGCGAACGTCAGGAGCAGTTGAAAGGCGACTTCGACGCGATAGACGCGACGCAAGAATCCATATTCCATCCCCCATCCGACCGCGGCGACGAGCAAAGGGCCGATCAGGAGCGCCGCCCAGAAGCTGCCGGTGATGCGGAACGCCACCCAGGCGAAATACGCGCCGAGCATGTAGAGGCTGCCGTGCGCGAAGTTGAGGACGCGCAGGACGCCGAAGATGAGCGAGAGACCCGCCGCGACCAGCCAGAGGTACATGGCCTCGCTGAGCCCGACCAGACCTTGAAAAAGCATCTATCCCTCGACGGGCGCGAAGGGCGGCTTGCGATAGTATTCTTCCGTCTTGAAGATTTTGAGATTGGTCAAGGTCGGCATCGGGTATTTCTTGTCGTGGGTGATCTGGCCCCAGGGCACGGCATAGACGGCCTGGTGATCCTCCTTGCGGATCACGCAGGGCCCTGCCGGGCGGGAGAGCTCCAGGCCCTCGAGCGCCTCGATCACTTTGTCGGTGTCGAGCGTGCGCGCCTTCTCGACCGCCTTCTTCAGGGCATTGAGCGCGGTATAGGACGTTTCCGAGGGATAGCTTGGATAAGTATCCCAGCGCTTCTTGAATGAATCATTGAAGCGCTTGTTCTCCGGAGTATCGGGATATCCGAAGTAATAGCGTCCCGACGCCCACACGCCGTCGGGATAATCGGGACCGAGACCTTGCAGGACGTCCATCGCGGAGCCCATCCCGATCATGAAGGCCTTGGTCTGCTCGAAGACCTTGAAGAGCTTGGCCTGCTTGATCATGGTGACGGCCTCGCCGCCCCACTCGGTGGAGAAGATCCCCTCGGGGTTGAGCGCCATCACCTTGCTGATGTGGCTGGAGAAGTCGACGGTGCCGAACTTGGCGAAGCTCTCGCCGACGAACTCCACGTCGGGCTTGTTCTGCTTCAGGTAGGCCCGGAACATCTTCCAGGAGGTATGGCCATATTCGTAATCGGGAGAGATGGTCGCCCATCTCTTCACCGGCAAGTCCTTCGCCACCAACGCCGAGGCAATGCCGTCCTGATAGACGGGCACGCAGACGCGGAAGCATTGGCGGATGTGCTTCTTGTAGACCAGGTCCTCGTTGTATTTCTCGGTAGCGCCGTGGGTGACGATGAGCACGCGATTCAAGGTCGGCATGATCTCGCCCACCGCCAGGGCCACGCCGCTGGAGTCGATGCCGATGAGGAAATCGGCGCCCCAGTCCTGGACGAAATAGCGGGCGTTCTTCACGCCCACGTCGGGCTTCAGCTCCTCGTCGCGGAAGTTCAGCTCGATCGGGCTGCCGCCGATGCCTCCGGCGGCATTGATCTCCTCCATCGCCAGCGTGGCGCCCTTGCGCATGAACTCGCCGTAGCCGCCCAGCGGGCCGGAGAGGATGCACTGACAGCCGACCTTGATCGGCTTCTTCAGCTTCAGATCGGGAGCGCCCAGTGCGTCGGGAGCGCCCAGCGCGGATGCGCCTGCCAGCGCCAGGGAGGACTGCAGGAAATTGCGGCGGGAGATTCCACGGCGAGGTGCCATCGCCAGCCCTCCATCAACGTGGGAGGCGCATGATCCGTCCAGGAGCTGTGGAATGTCAAAGAGAGCAGGGTGGCGGCGTTCAATCGCCGCCACCCCGATGCGGCCTCACTCCTCGAACAGCCCGGTCATCAGCTGCGATTCATCGAGCTTGCAGGTGTTGGCCAGGCAGCCGAGATCCCAGAGCTCCTGAATGGTGCCGAGCAGCGTGTAGTGGTTGGCGGGGCGGTCGAAGACGTGGTGTTCGCCGCCGCGCGAGGTGACCACGATGACCGGCGCGCGCGCGCCGCCGAGAACGCCGCCGCCCGCGCCGGTCGGGCTGCCGCAGCATCCGGCGAAGCCCGAGTAGTCGTCCTCGTCCCAGGCGATGACGATGGCGGAGCGTCTCCCGCCAGGCGCGCGAACCAGCGGAATTGCAAGCCAGCAATGAAAGAGCATAGAACACCGTCATCTTGCGCATGGGATCTCCTTTAGCCGGAAGGTGCGGCGGCGTTGTACGCGGAGACGAGTGGCGCGCATGTGTCGAGGGAGAAAATTCTCGGTGGCCGGGATGCTAAAATCCGGGTCCGCCTTCCGGCATCTGAGGCTCTGGAGGGCTTGCCGGCCTGCAGAGGAGGCGCAGATGGGCCGATCGTCGCTGCTTGCCTTGATCGCCCTGGCGGGCTGCATCACCGGCAGCTCGAACACGCTGGCCGGCGCGGCCGTCATGACCGCGGCAGGCCTCGGTGCGGCGGCGGCGTCGCGCGCCTCGGGCGGTTGCGTCGCCATCTGCACCAACGGAACGGCTTGCAATCCCCGGACAGGGCTGTGCGAGATTTTGCCCTGCCGTGGACAGTGCGGCACAGGTGAGCACTGCGAGCAGACGTTCACCGAGAGCAAGTGCGTGCCAGGTCCCGAGACGGGCGTCACCAGCGTCGCGAAGGGCGACTCGACCAAGATCCCGGTGGTCATGCCGGTGAGCACGCCGCCCTCGTCGAGCGGGCCGCCGGTGATCGTTCCCAAGGCCGACGAGTCGACGCCGAAGTAAGCGGCTCTAGCGGGCCTCGACGTCCCCGCCCAGGTAGGCCGCCTGCACGCGCGGGTCGGCTGCGAGCTGAGGCGCTGGTCCGTGCAGCGCGATCTCGCCGCGCTCGAGCACGAAGGCGTTCTGCGCAGTCTTCAGAGCCATGCGCGCGTTCTGCTCGACCAGGAGGATGGTCGTCCCCGCGCGGTGGATGTCGGCGATCATCTGGAAGATCTGCTGCACCAGCTGCGGCGCGAGGCCCATCGAGGGCTCGTCGAGCAGCAGGATCACCGGCCGCGCCAGAAGCCCTCGGGCGATGGCGAGCATCTGCTGCTCTCCGCCCGAGAGCGCGCCGGCGAGGGCGTGCCGCCTGCGCTGCAGCGAAGGAAATCGCGCGAACTGCTGCTCGACGGCCGCCTGCGCCTCTTCGCGGCCGGCGGGCCAGGGGCGCGCCTCGGCGCCCATGACGAGGTTCTCCTCGACGCTCATCCTCCCGAGAATGGCGCGCCCTTCCGGCACGAGCACAATGCCGGCGGCCATGGTCGCGTGCGCCGGCGCGCCGACCAGCTCGCGGCCCTGCAGCTTGACCGACCCGCTCGCGGGCCGCACCAGCCCGGCGATGGCGTTCAAGGTGCTGCTCTTGCCGGCGCCGTTCGGTCCGATCAGCGCTACCATCTCTCCGGCGCCGACCGAGAACGAGAGGCCGCGCACCGCCTCGACGTGACCGTAGCGGACGCGCAGGTCGCGCACTTCCAGAAGCGCCGTCACTCCGCTTCTCCCAGGTAGGCGGTGATGACCGCCGGGTCCTTGGTCACTTCGGCCGGCCCGCCGCGGGCGATGACGCGGCCGAAGTTGAGCACGGTGATCCGGTCGCACAGCTCCATCACCAGCCGCACGTTGTGCTCGATGAGCAGCACCGCGCGGCCCTCGCGCGCCACCTCGCGCACCAGCCGTGCCACGTTTCTCGCCTCGTTCGGATTCATGCCCGCGGTCGGCTCGTCGAGGAGCAGGACCCGCGGCTGCGAGGCGAGTGCGCGGGCGATCTCGACGCGGCGCTGCTCCCCATAAGAGAGATTCGCGGCGGCCGTGCCGGCGCGCTCGCGCAGTCCGACACGCGCCAGCGCCTCGAGAGCAGTCTGCGCGGCGGCTCGCTCCTCCCGGCGCGCGCTGGGGAGCAGCAAGAGCCGCGGCCAGAGCGGCGCGCGACGCCGGAGATGCTCGCCGACCACGACGTTGCCCGCGGCGGAGAGCCCCGCGAAGAGGCGGATGTTCTGGTAGGTGCGCGCCACGCCGCGGGCGGCGATGCGGTGTGCCGGCAGCCGATCGATGCGCTGGCCCTCGAGCGCGATCTCGCCCTGGGTCGGCTGCAGCAGGCCGGAGATGAGATTCACCAGCGTGGTCTTTCCCGCGCCGTTCGGGCCGATCAGACCGTGCACCTCGCCCTTCTCGACGGTGAAGGTGGCGTCCTCGACCGCGCGCACTCCGCCGAAGGAGCGCGACACCGATTGGAGCGCCAGCGTCACGCAGCTCTCCGGCGGCGCAAGAGCGACACCAGCCCATTGGGGAGAAAGAGAATGACGACGAGGAGGATCGCGCCGTTGAGAAAAAGGCGGAACGGCCCCGGAGCGAACCCGAGCCGCGCTCCTGCTTCGCGCAGCACTTCGGGGAGCACCGTCAGGAATGCTGCGCCGATGACCGGCCCGAAGAAAGCGGCGGTGCCGCCGACCACGGCCTGCACCAGCATGTCGACGACGCGGCCGAATCCGTATCCGCTCGGCGCGACCATGAAGGTGAGGTGCGCCTCGAGCGCGCCGGCCACCCCGGCGATGGCTGCGCCGAGGACGAACATGGCGAGCTTGTGGGCCGTGGTGTCGATGCCCATGGTGCGCGCCGCCGTCTCGTCCTCGCGGATGGCTTCGAGCGCATAGCCGGCGCGCGATCCGCGCAGCCGCCCGAGCAGGTAAAGCGCTCCGGCGAGCGCCAGGAAGATGGTCCACAGATGCGTGCGCTGCGGAATGGCGACGAGACCGAGCGCGCCGTTGGTGTAATCCCAGTTGACGAAGAAGAGCCGCACCATCTCGCCGAAGCCGATGGTCGCGATGGCGAGAAAGACTCCCCGCAAGCGCAGGACCGGGAGGCCGAGCGGGACGGCGATGATCGCCGGCAGGAGCGCCGAGGCAGCCAGCACCGCGACGAAGGGAACGCCGCGGGCGTGCTGGGTGATCAATGCGCCGGTATAGGCTCCGATCGCCATGAACCCCGCGTTGGCGAGCGAAAGCTGGCCGCAGCAGAGCGTGGCATAGACGGAGAGCGCGAGCAGGCCGTTGATCCCGACGAATGCGATCAGCGATTGATAGGCGAGGAATAGATCCATCAAGCCTCGCGCGCCGCCGCCTGGCCCAACAGGCCGCGCGGCCGGGCGAGGAGGACGACGAAGAGCACGGCAAAGGAGACGGCGTCGCGGTAGGAAGACCCGAAGCCAGCCACGGTGAAGACCTCGATGAGGCCGAGGGCGAATCCGGCGATGACCGCGCCGGGAATGCTCCCCATGCCGCCGAGGATGATCACCGCCAGCCCTTTCAGCTCCACGCTGCGGCCGACGTCGGGCGAGATGGAATTGAAGGCGAGCGCGAAGAGCACGCCGGCGGCGCCGCCCAACGAGGAGGAGATGAAGAAGGCGGCGGCGATGACGCGGTCGACGTTGACGCCGAGGATGCGGGCGGCACGGGGACTCTCGGCGACGGCGCGGATCTGCCGGCCGAGCCGCGTGCGCGCAAGCAAGAGCGTGAGCAGAGCCATCAGCACGACCGAGATGGCGATGATGCAGAGCTGCAGCAAAGAGGCGCTCGCGCCGCCGATGCGGATCAGCCGATCGGGAAAGGTGCCGTGCGGAAAGCGGGAGGTGTCGGGCCCGAAGATCTGCAGGGCGATGGCTTCGAAGACGGTGCCCATCGCCAGCGAGCTGATCAGCCCGGAGATGTTCGAATCGGCGCGGCCGCGCAGGGGGCGGAAGGCGAGCCGCTCGAGCAGGATTCCCAAGAGTCCCGCGAAGAGCACCGCCAGCGGCATCGCTGCCCAGAGTGGGAGATGGGCGTCGGCCACCAGCAGGAGGGCAGCGAAGGCGGCGAGCATGAACACCGCCTGGTGCGCGAGGTTGAGGATGTCGAGCACGCCGAAGACCAGCGTGTACCCGACTGCGAAGAGCGCGTAGATGCTCCCCACGAAGACGCCGTTGAGCGCCTGCTGGCCCATCGCTACTGGACGATCTGGAACTTGCCGTCTTTCACCTGCTGCACGCTGGGGTCGTGCTGCGCGTCGCGCGAGGGCGTGAAGGAGAACTTGCCCAGCGGTGTGTCGAGGTCCTTCACCAGCCCGAGCCCTTTCTCGATCTCCTCGCGGCCCGTCTTGCCGCCCGCGCGCTTGATCGCTTCGGCGAGGATCTGCACGCCGGTGAAGGCCTGTGCGGAGAATTGATCTGGATTGACGCCGCGCTTCTTCATCGCCTCGAGGAATTTCTGGTTGGCGGGCTCCTGGCTGAGCGAGTTCCAGGAAGTGCCGACCATCACTCCCTCGGCGGCCGCGCCGGCGTTCTTGATGAAGGCGGGGCTGTTGAATCCGTTGCCGCCGAGGATGGGGCCGCTCCAGCCCAGCTGCCGCGCCTGGCTGACGATGGCCGCGGCGTTGTCGGCCAGCGCCGAGACCACCACCACATCGGGCTTCACGCCGATGAGCGCCGTGAGCTGCGCATGAAAGTCGCGGTCGGGTTTGGCGAAGGTCTGCGTGTCGAGGACCTTGATGCCCTGGTCGGCGAGCGTCTTTCTCATCACGTCGTAGCCGGCCTTGGTGAAGACGTCGTCGTTGCCGTAGAGCACGCCCGCGGTCTTGAAGCCGAGCTTCTCCCTCGCTTTCTTGAAGGCGCCGGGGATGACCTGCGCCTCCGTCAAGGAATCGCGCCAGATGTAGTTGCCGATGTCGGTGATGCCGGTGGCGGCGGTGTTGGAAATGCCCAGGACCGGCACTTGCGCCTGCTGCGCGAGCGGGTCCGCGGCGCTGGCGGTGTTGGAGAGCGTCGGCCCGAGGATGGCGCTGACCTTGTCGCGGTTGATGAACTTCTGGAAGACAGTGATGCCCTGTTCCTTCGTGGAGCCGTCGTCTTCGATCAGGACCTGTAGTTTCGGTCCGCCGCCCTGCGCGATCTCCTCGGCCGCAGCCTGGATGCCGGCGCGCTGTTGTGCGCCATAGACCGCGGCCGCACCGGTGAGGCTGAGGGCGGCGCCGATGAGGGCGCCTCCCGAGGGGGCAGAGGCCTCGCCCGCGGGCTTCTCCTTGCAAGCGATCCCCAAGAGAAGCAGCACAACCATCCGCCTGCTCGCAGAGCTCATGGGTTCTCCGGGGTGGGAGGCGGCTTCTTATCGCATTCCCCTCGCAGTTGTGAAATACCGCCCGGTCGCGAACGTACGGCGCTGTTCCCCGCGAGGTGTTCCCATGCGAATGGCCGTCGCCTTCTTGCTCGCCGCCGCCTGCGCCACGCTTTCCCACGAGACGCGCTCTGCTTCCGACCCGGGCTGGACCTTCGCCGCCACCCAGCCCGTCGACGTGCCGCCCCTGAGGACCCGCTGGACGGCGGAAGAGCTGAAGCAGACCTGCGACGACGCCGAGAAGCTCGCCGACCGCAAGCTCGCCGAAGTGGTGGCGGTGCCCGACGCGCAGCGCGACTTCGCCAACACCGCGGACGCGATCGAGCAGATCACCACCGACTGGGGCGACACCGTCGGCCGGCTCGGCTTCATGAAGGACATCCACACCGACGCCAAGGTGCGCGCCGCCGCCGCTGCCTGCGAGGAGGAGGCGGGCAAGTACGCTGTCCGCGTCGGGGCGCGCAAGGATCTCTACCTGGCGATGAAGGGGTGGCTGGATGGCAAGGGCAAGAGCGAGCAGCTCTCCGTCGAGCAGCGGCGCCTGGTGGAGCTGGCGATGCGCGACTTCCACCGCAGCGGTCTCGACCTGCCCGACGCGGAGCGCGAGAAGCTGGTCAAGCTTCGCGAGCGGCTGGCAGAGTTGCAGACGCGGTTCGCGACGAATCTCGACGAGGACACGACCTCGATCGAGCTGTCCAAGGACGAGCTCGCGGGGATGCCGGAGAGCTATCTGGCGCGGCTCAAGCCGGGGAGCGCGCCGGGGAAGGTGATCGCGACCACCAAATATCCCGATTACTTTCCATTGATGGAGAATTGCAAGAACGAGGAGACGCGCAAGAAGATGGAGCGCGCCTTCATGAGCCGGGGCGCCAAGGAGAACATCAAGCTGCTCGACGAGGCCATCGCGCTGCGCGACCAGGCGGCGCACATGCTCGGCTACGCGACGCACGCCGATTACGTCACCGAGGTGCGCATGGCTCGCAACGCGCGCGCCGTGGCGGAGTTCGAGTCGCGCCTGCAGGGTCGGCTCAAGGCGCGGCTGCAGTCGGATACGGCGAAGATGGAGGCGCTCAAGGCGGCCGACACCGGCGCCGCGCACCCGACCATCGACTCCTGGGATTGGCGTTATTACCTCAATCAATTGCGCAAGCGCGACTATGCGCTCGACGACGAGCAGATCCGCGCCTATTTCCCCGCCGACAAGGTGGTGGCGGGAATGCTCGACGTCTATGCGCGCCTCTTCTCCGTTCAATTCAAGCGCGTGCCGGCGGCCGAGAGATGGGCCGAGGGGGTGGAGCTCTATGAGATTCACGACGTGCCCAGCGGGCGCTTGTTGGGCAAGTTCCATGTCGATCTCTTTCCCCGCGAAGGAAAGTTTGGTCACGCCGCCAGCTTCGGCCTCGGCCCGGCGCGCGGGGTGTCCGGCGGATATCAGATTCCGCTCTCGGTCCTGGTGGTGAACTTCGAGCCGCCGCAGGGAGGGAAGGTCGCGCACCTCTCGCTCAACGAAGTGGACACGCTCTTCCACGAATTCGGCCACATCATGCACCAGTGCCTGACGACGGCGCGCTACGCTTCGCTCTCGGGCAGCAACGTGGCCATCGATTTCGTCGAGGCGCCTTCGCAGATGCTGGAGAACTTCGTCTTCGAGCCGGAGGTGCTGGCGGTCATCTCCGAGGGCCTGCCGGCGGATCTGATGAAGCGCATGGCGGCGGCGCGCCGCTTCGATGCCGGAGTGCGCTACAGCAGGCAAGTCTTTCTCGGCAGCTTCGATCTCTTCATCCACACGCACGGCGGCCAGGTCGATTCCGAAGGCGTGGCGCGCAAGCTCTGGGCGGAGGTCATGACCTATCCCGAGCCGCCCGACGCCCATTTCGCCGCCGGCTTCGGTCACGTCATGGGCGGATATGATGCCGGCTATTATGGTTATCTCTGGAGCGAGGTCTTCTCCGCCGATATGTTCACGCGATTCCAGAAGGAAGGAGTCCTCAATCCGAGGACGGGCCGCGAGTATCGCGACGCCATCCTCGCGCAGGGGCGGGTGAAGGATCCGGACGAGCTGCTCAAGCAATTCCTCGGCCGCGCGCCGACGGAGGAGGCGTTTCTCAAGCAGATCGGCGTCGGCGGCGCGGGGACGGCGCAGAGGTGATTGCGCCGCCCCTCACCACTCGCCAGTCAGCAGAGTTTCCGGAGGCGGCTCCTAATGTCCCCGCCGCAATCGGCGTAGGTGCCGCTATTTTCGCGCTCTTTCACCTCGCGTATGGCGGCGGAGCGATTGTGACGTTTGTTGCCGGCTGCGTTCTCGGGTGGGCCCGCGAGCGATCGGGGACCCTCCGAGCACCCATCGCCGCGCATGCGATGAACAACGCTATCGTTCTCGGATTGCCACTGTTCTTCGCCTGACCTGGCTTCACGCGCTGCATCGGCGACGCAGGCGACCGATACTGCTTGCTGGTCTACCAATCTCGCCGCTACTCTCCGCCATGCGCGCGACTTTCCTCGCCCTGCTCTTCTCTGGCGCGGCCTGCGTTCACAGCTATGCGTGCCCGAAGCGCGGCGGTCCCACCTGGCGCGAGTTGCAGAGCTCTCATTTCTTGCTCCGAACGAATCTCGCTGACGGCCAGGCCAACGCGCTGCTCGATGACCTCGAAGAGACGTTGCTGGCGATGACTGCCATATGGCCCGCGGCGCCGCCGCCCCGGGTACAAGTCTTCGCACCTCGGGACGCACGAGAGACCTCGGAGTTCATTTCACCCCGCGACCTGCTCGGGCATCCGGTCAGTTACATCGGATTCTTTGGCGATCCGGTCATCGTCATCGACGGCAGCAAGCCGATCGCCGAACAGGATTACCTCCGACGCAACCTTGCATCGCTGATGGTCCAACAGAATCTGTTGCGCAGCCCTATCTGGATTCAGATTGGCCTACCCCTCTACCTCGATTCGATCCGCACCGATCGCACGCGAAGGGTCGCGATCGCGGGCGACACGAACCGCGAGATGATCGGCGCGCTGCTGCAAGTCGGAGCCGCGCCCGTCGAATGGGTGCTGCGTGCCGACCCTGCGTCGCGCGATCACTCGCTCTACGTCGAAACCTGCTGGCTGCTGGTCAACCATCTGATGGGCGAAGAGACCGTTGCGATGCGCGCATATCTGCGAGCGCTCGCAGAAGGTCGCGATCCGGAGGAGGCCTGGAAGTCGAACTTCAGCCGCCTGAAGATGGAGGATCTCGACGCTGCCCTGGCGAGCCATCTCGCGACCCGAAACGTGACGGTCATCAGCGTGGCGATGCCGCTTCAGATTGCCCCTGTGGCCGCCTCAAGACCGCTGGCAGACGCTGAACTCCACGCGCAGCGGGCGGAGTCGCGGCTTCACGTCGGTTTCGCGGTGGGCGATATCACGGACGAGGCACGCGAGGCGCAGCATGAGGATCCGGCCAATCCCCTTGGCATCGCGATCGACGAGAGCCTCACCGCGAGCGAGAAGCTGCGGCTCGCGGAGACGGCCTCCGCCGCGCGGCCCGATGACTGGCGCATCTGGTTCCTGCGCTGGTCGCTGGCGGAGCAGATCGCCTCGGGCGAGCGGTCGACCTGGTCCGTGCATCCGGGGCGGATGGTGGACCGTTACGCCCAGTACCCTCGGACGCTGGAGACTGAGGAAGCAGCGTGGCTCCAGACGGCACTCAGACTGAAGCCGGACAACGTCTTCGTGTTGAGCGCGTCTACGGTCGCGCGTCTTGCAGAGAGAAATGCGACCGCAGCGTTGCCACTCGCCGAGACGGCAAACGCTCTCGCGCCAGCACGGCCGCTGCTGCTCGACCAGTTCGCCCTCGCTCTCGCTGGCGTGGGGCGATGCACCGATGCGCTGCGCGTCGAAGAGCAGGCGATAGCTCGTGAGGCGGACTTGCGGGTGAAGGAAGGTCTGATCTCGTTCGAGCGCATGCACACCTCGCTGGAAGCGGAGTACTTTCAGCAGAGCGAGGAGCTTCATCGCCGGCTCGGGTCGCACCTCGAAGCGTTCCGGACGGGTTGCCACTAAGCGAGTTTTCACGCGCGCGTCTTGATCCTAAGATGAGTGGAGGCGGTGGGTAGAGAACCCCTTCGCGGCCGGAAGCGATCAGGAGGTGCCATGTCTTTATCCGCGCGATTCGATGAAGTTTGTGGTCCTTCAGGGAAGGTTGTGGATTCCCCGGGAGCAAACTCCGAAGCCGAACGCGCCCCAGCCGGCGCCGGGCGGCTCCGCGACTCCACCTACTCGTGGCGCAGCGCCTCGATCGGGTCGAGCCTCGCCGCGGTGCGGGCCGGATAGAAGCCGAAGAAGATCCCGACCAGCACCGAGAAGACCGGCGCGGCGACCATCGCTTCCGGTGGGATGTTCATCGACCACCCCAGCGTGCGGCCGAGCATGATCGAGCCGGCCGCGCCCAGCGCCATCCCCAGAAGGCCGCCGCAGACGCTGAGCATCACCGCCTCGCCGAGGAACTGCATCTGCACCGCGCCCTGGGTGGCGCCCAACGCCAGCCGGATGCCGATCTCTCGCGTCCGCTCCGCCACCGAGACCAGCATCACGTTCATGATCCCGATGCCTCCCACCAGCAGCGAGATGCCGGCGATGCTGACGAGCAGCGCCGCGAGAGTGTGACTGGTCTCGATCTGCGCCTTGATGATCTCGTCGGGGCGGCGAACGTTGAAGTCGTCCTCCTCGCCCGGCTTGATGCGGTGCCGCTGGCGCAAGAGCGAAGTGATCTCGTCGATGGCCGGCTTGACCGCCTCCGGCGCGACCGCCGAGCAGAGGATGTCGTCGAGCCAGGCCTGATTGCGGCCGCGCAGTTTCTGCTGCGCCGTCGTCCAGGGCAAGAGAAGGGTGTCGTCCTGGTCCTGGCCGAAGGCGCTGGGCCCCTTGCGCGCCAGGACGCCGACCACCTGGAAGAGCTGGGCGTTGACGCGCACCACCTGGCCGATCGGATCGGCCGTGCCGAAGAGCTGCTCGCGCACCGTCTGGCCGAGCAGCACGACGCTGCGCACGCGGCGCACGTCCTCCTCGAGAAAGGGCGAGCCCAGCGCGGCGTCCCAGTGGCGGATGTCGAAATATTCGGCGTTGATGCCGCGCCAGTGGGTCATCCAGTTCTTGTTGCCGAAGACGATCTGGGCGCGGCCGTCGACGTTGGGAGTGACGCGCTTGATGAGCGGCATGTCGCGGGCGATGGCCTCGGCGTCGGCCACG
>VBLC01000004.1 GCA_005879315.1 Deltaproteobacteria bacterium
TTCGCCGGCGGGCGCGCCCGCGCCTGGATCGAAGACCGGAGCGGCGAGCAGTACGCGCTGGTCGAGGGCGAGGAGCGCGAGGTGCGCCGCATCGCCGACAAGCTGGTCAGCTCGCTCCAGCTGGCCGAGATGGAAGCGCCGCGCGGCCCGCTCCTCCACTGAGCACGCTGCGGTCTGCTCCACTGAGCACGGTCATGGGCGGGTCGATCTCCTTGATCGCCCGCGCCGGATTTCCGGCGACGACCGTGCGCGGCGGCACGTCCTTGGTCACCACCGCGCGCGTGGCCACCACCGCTCCATCGCCGATGGTCACGCCGCCCAGGACGGCCGCGCCCTCGGCGATCCAGACGTCGTCGCCGATGACGACGTGCCGGAGGTCCTCGAGCGGCGCGGGCTGGGTGCGGCGGGCCACCGGGTCGAGCGGGTGCCCCGGGTCGCCGGAAAGGATGGCATTGCTCGCCACCAGGACGCGGGCGCCGATGCGCACGCCCAGGCCGGCCCGGACCACCACTCGCGAACCGAGGTAGGTGTCGTCGCCGATCTCGATGCGCGGCTTTCCCGGAGCATTGCGCGCCCCCTGGAAGGTGGTGCGGGCGTTGATGCGCACCCGCGCGCCCAAGACCAGCGAACAGTTCTCCACGAAGGGAAGCTTCGAGTCGGGCGTCAGCTCCAGCCGCGCGCCAGGACCGACGGCGCTGCACTCGAGCTCGAAGAGCGGCTGGTAATAGCAGATGCGCATGAGCTCATATGCGAACAAGCGCCTCAGCTTGCGCTCGGCGAGTAGCAGGCGGTGAAGCGGCGTCGGCGGGAGCCGCAGCCGCAGGGCCGAAAGCGCCAGCCTCTTGAGCCGCGCGTTCCTCCGGATCAGATCCATTGCCGGTATGGTAGGAATCGGCCCGCCCCGGCGGGACTGCACTCGCACAGCGCGAGGTTCTCCTTTGAACATGTCGCCGGTGAGGAGCCGTTGCCGATGCCGCTCTACGTCCGGCAGCTGAAGCTCGGTCCGATGGAGAATTTCGTCTACCTGGTGGGCGCGCCCGAGGCGCGCGAGACCGCCATCATCGACGCTGCCTGGGATGTCGAAGGGGCGCTGCAGGCCGCCGAAGAGGACGGCCGCACCGTGACCCATGCCCTCTTCAGCCACCATCATTTCGATCACGTCAACGGCCTGCCCGAGATCCTCGCCCGAGGCGGCATCCGGCCGCTGGTGCACGCCGCCGACCTGCCGCACCTTGCGCCGGAGGTGCAGCGCTCGGTGACGCCGTTCTCCGCGGGCGACTCCGTCGAAGTCGGCCCGCTCCGCATCCGGGCCTTTCACACTCCGGGGCACACGCCCGGTTCGACCTGCTACGAGGCCGACGACGCGCTCTTCGGCGGCGACACCGTCTTCGTCGGCGCCTGCGGGCGCTGCGATCTCGCCGGCGGAGATCCCGAGCAGATGTTCGAGAGCCTGAAGCGGGTCTCGCAGCTTCCCGGCGAGACGCGCCTCTATCCAGGCCATGACTACGGAGACGTTCCCGTCTCCAGCATCGCCCGCGAGCGGGAGAAGAATCCCTACTTCCAGAAGCTGTCGTCGTTGACGGACTTCCTCGGGTATAGAATGCGCCCGCGGCGCTAGAAGAAGGAAGACCAAGGGGAGGACCATGCCGAAATTCGTCATCGAGCGCGAGCTGCCCGGAGCCGGAAAATTGAGCGAGAAGGAAATCCAGGGCATCTCGCAGAAGTCGTGCGCCGTCCTTTCGAGCATGAAAGGCTCGGTGCAGTGGCAGCAGAGCTACGTGACCGACGACAAGATCTATTGCGTCTACATCGCTCCCAATGAGGAAGCGGTCCGGCAGCACGCCAAGGAGGGCGGCTTTCCGGCGAACAAGGTCTCGCGCGTCAGGCGCGTGATCGATCCGACCACGGCCGAGTAGCAGGATTACGCCGTCGCGGCTTGTGGCGCGGCGACGAGAATCTTCCGCAGCGTCAGCGCCACCAGCGCGAGAGAGAGCGCGCCCCAGAGGACTCCCCAGACGATGGCGGGGATGAAGGTCGCGCGGGCGAGCGCGTCGGCGTCGGTGCCGCCTGGACCCGCCAGGTGGAGCAGATCGTCGCGGATGTCGTAGAGCGCGTAGGAGCAGGAGAAGGCCGCGAGAAAAGTCAGCAGCGCGCGCCGCAGGAAAGGCGCGCCGAACTTTGCCACGAGCCCGAGTCCGACCGCGCAGCCGGCGGCGAAGAGCAGCGTGAATCCGTCGCGCACGTAGAGCAGCGCGACGAGCGTGCACCAGGCGGCGAGCGCGATGAGCGGCCAGCGGCCTTCCTTCGCTCGGGCGGCGACGAAGAGCAGCACGCAGCCCGAGAGCGTCGAACCGACATAGCCCGCGCTGGCGATGACGATCGCGCGCAAGAGCGAAGGCGGGTAGCGGGAGAGCGTCAGGCCGGCTTCGTTGGGGCTGACCACGATGCGATCGACCGAGCCGCCGACGAGCAGCGTGGCCGCGGCGTGACTGCTCTCGTGCATCAGCACGACCAGGAGCCTGAAGGGATAGAGCGGCCAGGTGTTCCAGAAGACGATCCCGAGGATGGCCGACGCCGCGAGAGCGAACAGCAGCTTGCCGTCGAAATGATGCTGCGGCTCCATGCTGTTACTGTAACGCTCGACCGCTGCGGATGTTTCAATGGCCGACCTCCTCGTCGTCGGAAGGCTGCACACCATGGACGCCTCGCGGCCGCGCGCGCAGGCCGCGCTGGTGCGCGAAGGGAAATTCGCGCGGGTCGGCACGCGGGAGGAGTGCGAGCGCGAGGCGGGCTCCGACGTCAAGTTCGTCGAGCTGGGCGAAGGCTGCGCGGTGCCCGGGCTCGCGGACGCGCACGGACATCCGCTCTTGCACGGGCGCAACCTCGCGGAGGTGCGGCTCTCCGGCGCCGCCAGCGAGCAAGACTGCGTGGAGCGCGTGGCGCGCTACGCGCAAACGGCCCCCGCCGGCCAGTGGATCCGCGGCAATGGCTGGGACCAGAACCTTTGGCCCGGCCGCGATTTTCCCGACGCCGCCATGCTCAGCGCCGCCACGCCTGGGCACCCGGCGGCGCTGATGCGCGTCGACGCGCACGCGCTCTGGTGCAACGAGCTCGGGCTGCAGCTCGCGGGCATCACTGCGGCGACGCCGGACCCTCCCGGCGGACGCATCCTTCGACGCGCCGACGCCGCCCCGAGCGGCGTCCTCCTCGACAACGCGATGGCTCTGGTCCGCCGCGCGATCCCTCCCCCGATGGCGCGCGAGGCAGAGGAGACGCTGCTGCGCTCGCTGCAGGCATTGACCGCGGTCGGAATCACTTCGGTGCACGACGCTTCGGCCGGGCCGGAGATTCTCGACGCCTACCGGCGGCTGGCGGAGCGCGATGCGCTGCCGCTGCGGGTCTACGCGATGATCGACGGCCAGCGCGCCTGGGAGCAGGTCGAGGAGCAACTGCGGTTCTGGCGCAAGGCGCCGCCGCTCTCGCGGTTGACGGTGCGCGCGGTCAAGCTCTTCGCCGACGGCGCGCTCGGAAGCCGCGGCGCTGCGCTCTTCGAGCCGTACGAGGACGATTCCGGCAACACCGGACTGTGGCTGATGGATCCGCGCGAGCTGTCCGATCGCATCGCCCGCGTGGCGGCGGCGGGATTCCAGCCCTGCGTGCACTGCATCGGCGACCGCGCCTGCGCGACGACGCTGGAAGCCTTCGTCGCCGTGCCGCGCGATCTCCGCCCGCGCGCCGAGCATCTACAAGTCCTGCGGCCGCGCGACGTGCCCCTCTTGCGCAAGTCGCGAGCGATCGCTTCCATGCAGCCCACGCACGCGGTCTCCGACGGGGTCTGGGCGGAAGCGCGGCTGGGTCGCGGCACCGAGCGGCAGCGCGGCGCGTATGCCTGGCGGCAAGCGCTGGAGGCAGGTGCGCCGCTCGCCTTCGGCAGCGATTTTCCCGTCGAGAGCATGGACCCGCGCCTGGGGCTGCGGGCGGCCGTCGTGCGCAAGACCGCCGCGGGCGCGGTCTGGATGCCCGAGCAGCGCCTCACCCGCGAGGAAGCGCTGCGCGCCTTCACCGCCGGCGCCGCCTACGCCGAGTTCGCCGAGGGCCGCCGCGGGCTCATCCGCGAGGGTTTCGACGCCGACCTCACCGTCTTCGCCCGCGACGTGATGGAGGTGCACGTCGACGAGCTGCCCGGGCTGGCCATCGCGGCGACCGTCATCGCCGGCAGCGTCGAGTACGCCGGCTCTTGACCTTCGCCGCGCGCGGGGCGAGGAAGGTCGCATGTTCCTGCTCGCCATGCTGCTTCTCGCGCAGACCACCGAAGGGCTCACGCCGGCGCGGCTGCAGCGCATCCAGGCCGCCCTGCAGAAAGAGAAGCTCGACGGATGGCTCTTCTACGACTTCCGCCGCTCCGACCCGATTGCCTACCGCGTGCTCGGCCTCGACGAGGCCGGCGTGC
>VBLC01000064.1 GCA_005879315.1 Deltaproteobacteria bacterium
ACCGTCGTCGTCGTCACGCCCTCGCAGGTCACGGTGTCGCAGAACAGCACGCAGGACTTCACCGCCGCGGCCGCCGACGCGCTCGGCCATCCTGTCGCCGGCACACCCAGCTGGCAGAGCAACAACACGGCGCTGGTGACGATCGATACCTCGGGCCACGCCACCATCGGCCCGACCAGCTCGATCACGCATGTGACGATCACCGCGACCATCTCTGGGGTGCAGGGAACCTCCACAATGACGGTCGACCCGTCACTCGTCCCCGTCGATCACGTGACGATCTCGGGAGGGAACGTGACGCTGACTTCGATCGGCGACACGAACCCATTCTCTGCGAAGGCCTTCGACGCCGCGAACAACCAACTGCCGCGAACGATCACTTGGTCGATCAGCGACGCAACCCTCGTCTCGATCGATCTGACCGGCCTTGCGACCGCCAAGGCAAATGGCACGGCGACGGCGACGGCCAGCGCCGGCGGAAAGTCCGAC
Source organism: Deltaproteobacteria bacterium (assembly GCA_005879315.1). Classification (GTDB taxonomy): domain Bacteria; phylum Myxococcota; class Myxococcia; order Myxococcales; family 40CM-4-68-19; genus 40CM-4-68-19. The sequence continues at coordinate 490 of VBLC01000064.1, forward strand.
AGCAGGCTCGTCACGGTGCAGCAGGTCGTCGTGACCGTGAGCGTTTCCCCTTCGAGCGCCAGCATCGCGAAGGGTAGCACGCAGCAGTTTTCCGCGACCGCCAAAGATGCGAGGGGCGTCGCCATCTCGCCCACGCCCGCGACCACCTGGGACACGAGCAATCACGCGATCGCGACCATCGACTCGAACGGCCTCGCGACCGGCGCGAGCAGCGGTGGCCCGATCACCGTCACCGCCACGATCAGCACAGTCCCGCCGGGCACAGCGCAGCTCACCGTCACACCCGCTGTCACGACCACGACGATCGAATGGTCGCTCGCAGCGCAGACCACGACGGTCGTGACGACCATCAGCGCTGGCCAGCAAGTGCAATGGCACAACGCCGATACGACGCACTCGGTTGTTCCGGATTCTGCGCCGCCGCCCCAAATGGAAGGTCCCGCGGCCACAGGAGCGACTTACGGAGCGCAGACCATCGCCACGGCCGGCACGTATCACTACCACTGCGGCATTCACCCAACGATGCACGGCACGATCGTCGTTCAGTAATCCTCTTCACGGCCGACCAGGTCGTGCGAGCCGGTGACGAGGACTCTCAGCAGCTTGAGGGTGCCGACGCCGTCGCTCTCGGCCACGGCGAGCACGCGGTCTTCCGGATCGATCAGGCGCACGCGCCGGCCGCGAGGGAACGGCGGCGCGCGCAGCCGCGACAGGTCGGCCGGCCCGGGCGTGTGGCCGTGAGCCACCCGGCGTGCGAGCTGGTGATCGAGGCGCAGCTCGTCCAATTCCTGGAGAGCCCGGCCGATGGGAAAGAGATAGCGCGCCAGCTGCTCGCGCCCTTGCTTGGCGGCGGACATCAACGTGTCGAGCCCGACCGAATCCCCGAGTCCGAACGGCCCGACCCGGACCCGCTTCAATTCGTGCAGGTGCGCCCCGCAGCCGACGCGCTGGCCGAGGTCGTGCGCCAGCGTGCGCAGGTAGGTTCCTTTCGAGCAGCGGACGAAGATGCCGGCGTCGGGCGGGCGGAAGAACGTCAACCGCGCCTCGTCGATGTTCACCTGCCGCGCCTCGCGAGGCACCTCCTCGCCGGCGCGGGCCAGCTCGTACAACCTCTTTCCGTCGACCTTGCGCGCCGAGTACATCGGCGGCGTCTGCTCGATCAGCCCCTGGAAGCTCCCCAGCGCCTCGCGCACGCGCTCCTCGCTGAGACCGTCGAGCGGCCGCGTCTCCAGCGTGCGGCCGGCGGAGTCCTGCGTGTCGGTGATCTCGCCGAAGCGTACGACCGCGTCGTATTCCTTTTCTCCCTCGGAGACGAAGGTCGCCACCTTGGTCGCGTCGCCGATGCAGATGGGCAGCACTCCCGTCGCCGTGGGATCGAGCGTGCCGGTGTGGCCGCAGCGCTTCGCCTTGAAGAGGCCCTTCACCCGCCGGACCACGTCGAAGCTGGTCGGGCCGCTCGGCTTGTCGACCACCACCACGCCGGAAAGCTCCGAGCTCATGCCAGCGCCCGCTCGATCTCCTCGGCGATGCGCGCCCGCACCGAGGCCTGGTCGCCCTGGATGGTGCAGCCGGCTGCGTTGCGGTGGCCCCCGCCGCCGAACTTCTGCGCGATGGTCGCGACGTCGACCCTGCCCCGCGAGCGGAAGGAGACGCGCCAGCCGCGCGAACCGTCGGCGGGCTCGCGGAAGCTGGCCGCCACCTCGACGCCGTCGACCGAGCGCGCGTAGTTGATGAAGCCGTCGGTCAAATCGAGGTGCGTGCCGGTCCTGGCCATCATCTCGTTCGTGATGGTGATGGTGGCGAGCTTGCCGTGCACCTCCAGAGTCTGCAGCACCTCGGCGAGGAGCCGCATGCGCGCCAGCGGCTGCATCTCGTAGACCCGCACCGTCATCTCCCAAGGGTCGACGCCGGCCTCGAGCAGCACGGCGGCGATGCGCAGGCATTCCGGGTCGGTGCTCGAATAGCGGAAGCATCCGGTGTCGGCGAGGATGCTGGCGTAGATGCAGGTCGCGGCGTCGGCGCTGAGCGAGTGGCCGAGCCCTTTGATGATCTTGTAGGCGAGAATCCCCACCGAAGCTGCCTCAGGATCGACGTAGTTGATGTCGCCGAAGGGCTCGGTGGTGATGTGATGGTCGAGGTTGAGCAGCTTTCCCCGGCGCGGCGGTTGCGGGACGTCGGGGCCGAGGCGATCGTACGCGCCGGCGTCGGTGGCGATGGTGACGTCGAAGGCTTCGTCCGGAGCGATGGCGCGTGCGACGGAATCCGCGCCCGGCAGGAACTGGAAGTTGTAGGGGAGCTCGTCCGGGTTGTAGACCACCACTTCGCGTCCCATCTCGCGCAGGGCGCAGGCGAGGGCGAGCGCGCTGCCGAGAGCATCGCCGTCGGGTCCGCGGTGCATGGTGACGAGCACGCGGCGCGCAGAGCGCAGGGCGCGGACGGCGCGCGGCAGGTTCTTCGACGGCTGCCAATCGCGGCCTTTGACGCCCTTGTTGACCGCCTTCATTCGCTCTCGCCCTTGCTCCGGTCGACGGCCTCCGCCTGGCCCGGGGAAGAGCTTCCGGTCTCCCGCTCCTGCTCGTGCACCTCGCGGATGAGCTGCTCGATGCGCGCGCCGCGGTCGATGGCCTCGTCGTACTTGAAGTGGAGCTCGGGCGTCACCCGCAGCTTGAGATGGAGAGCGATCTCGCGGCGGAGGAAGCCGTTGGCTTTCTCCAGCCCCTTCGCCGTCTGCTTGCGCTGCTCGGCCTCGCCGTGCACCGCCCAGTAGACCCGCGCCTCGCGGAGGTCGGGCGACATCTTCACGCCGGTGATGGTGACCAGCCCGATGCGCGGGTCGCGCATGCCGCGGGCGAAGAGCTCGCCGAGGAGCTCCTGCACCAGCTGCCCGACGCGCTCCGGCCGGTTGTGCACGCTCATTCGCCCAGCTCCGGCTTCTGCGACCAGTCCTGCTTCATCTCCGAGTAGGTCTCGATCTCCATCTCACGCTTGACGATCTCGGCGATCTGCCCGGCGTCGCGCACGCATTTGTCGAGCACCTGGTTGACGAAGCTGCGGTCGTTGGCGACGGCGGTCACGCCCACCACCGCGGTCTGCCAGATGTCCTGCTCGCCCACTTCCGCGACGCTGACGTTGAAGCGCGCGCGAAGGCGGTCGACCACCTTGCGCAAGACCTGCCGCTTGTCCTTCAGCGACGATGCGCCGTGGATGTAAAGAGTCAGCCTGAGAACCCCGACGACCATGGACTACCCGCACCCCACAAGCGTAGGCGCCAAGCCGCCTCCGGCGGCCGCGCCTAGGTCAATGAAGGCCTGATCGTCTCCAGTTCGTAAGCTTCAATCACGTCGCCGGGCTGGAAGTCGGCGAAGTTCTCGATGCCGATGCCGCACTCGAAACCCTTGTCGACTTCCTTGACGTCGTCCTTGAAGCGCTTGAGCGAGGCGATCTTGCCGGTGAAGATGGGCTTCTGATCGCGCATCAGGCGGACCATCGCCGTGCGGACGACCTTGCCGTCGCTGACCGAGGATCCGGCGATGGCGCCCAGCTTGGGGACGTTGAAGACCTGCAGGACCTTGGCGTGGCCGATCACCTTCTCCTTGATGATCGCCTCGAGCAGGCCTTCCATCGCCAGCTTCACCTCGTCGAGGGCCTCGTAGATGATGTCGTACTGCTTCAAGGTCACGCCCTGTGATGCGGCCGTCTCCGCCGCCTTGGACTCGGGCTTGACGTTGAAGCCGACGATCATCGCCTTCGACGCCGCACCGAGCATCACGTCCGACTCGGTGACGTTGCCCACCGCCGAGTGGATGACGTCGACCGAGACCTTGGGCGTCGACAGCTTGGTCAGCGCCGTCTTCAGCGCCTCGACCGAGCCGTGCACGTCGGCCTTGACGATGATCTTGAGGACCTTGGTCTCGTCCTTCTTGCCCTTGGCGAGGAGGTCGTCGATGGAGAGCTTGTTCGACTTCCCCAGTTCCTTCTCACGCTGTTTCTTCAGGCGATGCTCGGCCACCACCGCGGCGGCCTGCTCGTCTTCGACGACGTTGAATTCGTCGCCGGCGACGGGCGCGCCGTCGAGGCCGAGCACCTCCACCGGGAAGCCAGGCGGGACGTCGTCGATCCACTCACCGTGCTCGTTCATCATCGCCCGGACGCGGCCGTGGTTCGTGCCGGTGACGATCGCGTCGCCGACGTGCAGCGTGCCGTCCTGCACCAGCACCGTGGCCACCGGGCCGCGGCCCTTCTCCAGCTTGGCCTCGATGACCGCTCCGCTGGCCGGCTTGTGCGGGTTGGCCTTCAGCTCCAGCACTTCAGCTTGCAGAAGGATGGCCTCGAGCAGCTTCTCGATCCCCTCGCCGGTGCGGGCGCTGACGGGAATCATCATCACCTCGCCGCCCCACTGCTCGGAGATGAGGCCGTACTCGCTGAGCTGCTGCTTGATGCGCTCGGGCTGCGCCCCCGGCAGATCGATCTTGTTGAGCGCCACTACGATGGTCACCTCGGCGGCCTTGGCGTGGTTGATCGACTCGATGGTCTGCGGCATGACGCCGTCGTCGGCGGCCACGACCAGGACCGCGATGTCGGTGACGTTGGCGCCGCGGGCGCGCATGGCGGTGAAGGCCTCGTGGCCGGGCGTGTCGAGGAAGGTGATGCTGAACTCGCCGCCGTCGGAGCCGATCACGTCGACGGAGTAGGCGCCGATGTGCTGGGTGATGCCGCCGGCCTCGCCCTCGGCCACGTGCGCCTTGCGGATGGCGTCGAGCAGCGAAGTCTTGCCGTGGTCGACGTGGCCCATGATGGTGACCACCGGCGGCCGCGCCGCCAGCTCCTCGGGCTTGTCCTCCGTCTCCTGGATGAACTCGTCGATCTCGAAGCCGACCTTCTCCACCTTCCAGCCGTAGTCGATCGCCAGCAGCGAGGCGGTGTCGAAGTCGATGGGCTGGTTCTGCGTCACCATCTTCCCGCCCGCCACCAGCTTGCGGATCAGATCGGCGCTCTTGACGCCCATGGTCTGCGAGAGCTCGGCGGGAGTGATGGTCTCCTCGACGCGGATCACTTTCTTGTGCTCCGCCATCTCGGTGATCTCGGTCTGTTTGCCCTTCTTCGCGCTCTTCTTCTTGTGGCCGCGGACGGGGACGTACTGGCGCTGGCGGGCGAGGTCGATCAGGTCCTGCTTGGAGAGCGTCTCCGCCTTCTCCACGCGCGGGCCCTTCTTGCCCTTGGCCTTGTCCTTGGTGACGTCGATGAACTCGCGGCCGCGGCCCGGGCCGCCGCTGACGACGGCCAGCTCGCGCACTTCTCCGACCGGCCGCGGACGGAAGCTGGGCGCGGTGCCCGGCCCGGCGCCGCGCGGAGCAGGCCGGGCCATGGGAATGAGCGGACGCGAGAGCACCACCGCGCGCGTCGCCGAGGGGCGCGCTTGGAGGTTCTCGGTGACCTGCACCGACTGCACGCCCCCGGGACCCTGGACGATGGGGCCGCTGGGCTTCGGCGGAGGAGCGCGCACCGGCGCGCGAGGCGGCGGGGGCGGCGCGGGCCGCGCGGCAACCTTGGCGACACCAGCGGGGACGTTGCTGGCCGGTAGCAGCGGCGGCCTGGGCAGCTCGACGGGCGGCGGCGGCTCGACGGGCTTCGCTTCGACAGGTCGCTCCGGCGCCGGCGGCGGAGCTTCTGCAACCGGAGGAGGCCGGACCTCGACCTCTACGGGCTGTTCTACCGGAGCCGGGGCCGGCCGCAGCTCGAGAGGAGGAGGCGGCTCGACCGGAGGCGGAGGCGGCTCTGCGACGGCCGGCTTCGTCCCCTCCGCGCGCTCGTGCTCCTGCTGCTCATGCTCGGCGGCGGTATCGGCGCGCTTGCGGCGCAGCACGACGCCGCTGGAGGAGAGCTTGGGCGCGGCCGCCCTGGGCGTTTTCTCGCCGCGGAACTTCTCGACGACCGCGAGCGCCTGGTCGTCCTCGAGCGACGAGGAGTGGCTCTTCACCTCGTACTCGTGCGCTTTGAGCCATGCGACCATGTCCGGATTGGACAGGCCCAGCTCTTTCGCCAGCTCGTAGACGCGCTTCTTTGCCATCTTCCCTTCCAAAAATTCCATCCGTTCCCGAGAGGGGCTAGCTCTTTAGTCCGCTGCCTCCGCCGCCGTCAAGCGCAGCGAGGCCCATCCATTCGAGGAGAAGGGGCAGCTCCGGAGCCGCCGCCTTCCCTTTGAGCGCCCGCGGGATCCGCCCGCCCTTGAGCGCCGCCACCGCACAGCTGGCCTCGCGGTGCAGCCAGCAGCCGCGCCCCGGCTTGCCTGGCCCTTGGACCGCCCGGCCTGCCTCGGCGACCAGCCGCATCAGCTCGCGCTGCGGCGCCACCTGCCGGCATCCCACGCAGCGCCGATGCGGTTCGGCGGGCCGGACGCGGGCGCCCCGCCGTCCGCGAACCATTCATGCACCCTGCTGCTGGGCCTCGCTGGCTGCCTTCTTGGCGTCCAGGTCGGCCTTCAGCCGCGCCTCCTCCTGCAGGTAATGCTCGACCGCCGCCTTCACCTGCTTGCCCTTCTTCACCCCGAGGCCGGTGGCCTCGCCAAATTTGACGACATCGGGCTCGTTGTGGATGTCCTCCACCGTCTTGTACCCGGCGTTGGACATCTGCTCGATGTTGCGCTCGCTGATGCCGCGCACGCGCAAGAGGCGTTCCGACTGCGTCAGGTCGGAAGGATGCCGCCGCGCCTCGATGGCTCGCGCTTCCTCGCGCTCGCGCTCGATGCGGGCCAGCTCCTCTTCGTCCTTGCCGATCTGCTCGCGCGCTGCCCCCAGGTAGCGCTCGACATTGTCGGCGGTGATCCCGGGCATCTGCAGGAGAACCTCGGTCGAGGCATTGGCGAAGTCCTTGGCGCTGCGGAAGCCGTGGGCATAGAGCAGCTCGACCGTCTGCTCCGGCAGGCCGATGGCCGTCAGGGAGCGGCTGGCGAACTCGCGCATCTCCTTCACGCGGCTCTCGCTGTTGATGTCGAGCTTCCAGCCGGTGAGCTGCGCCGCCAGCCGCACGTTCTGCCCGCGCCTGCCGATGGCGAGCGAGAGCTGGTCGTCGGGGACGATGATCTCCATCGCCTTGTTCTGCTCGTCGAGCAGCACCCGGCTGACCTCGGCGGGCTGGAGGGCATTGCAGACGAAGCGCGCCGGATCCTCGTCCCAGGGCACGATGTCGATCTTCTCGCCGCGCAGCTCCTGCACCACCGCCTGCACCCGGCTGCCCTTCATGCCGACGCAAGCGCCGACCGGATCGACGTCGTTGTCGCGCGAGGCCACCGCGATCTTGGTGCGGCCGCCGGGCTCGCGCGCGACGGCTTCGATGACCACCACGCCCTCGGCGATCTCCGGCACTTCCATCTCGAACAGCTTGCGCACCAGCTCGGAGGAGGCGCGGCTGAGGACGATCTGCGGGCCTTTGCTCTCCCGGAGGACGTCGAGCACGTAGGCCTGGACGCGGTCGCCCGCCCGGTACGACTCGCGCGGGGTCTGCTCGCGCACCGGGAGCACCGCCTCGGCCCGGCCGAGGTTGACGATGATGTTGCCGCGCTCGAAGCGCAGGGCGATGCCGCTGACGATCTCGCCCTTGCGATCCTTGTAATCGTTGTAGACGTTCTCGCGCTCGGCATCGCGCGTCCGCTGGATGATCACCTGCTTGGCCGTCTGCGCGGCGATGCGGCCGAAACCCTTGCGATAGGTCTTGAGCTTGAGGATGTCGCCGTAGCGCTCGTCCTGGACCCGCGCTTCCTCTTCGTCTTCGGGCCGATAGAAGATCTGGAAGAGAAGCTCGTCGCCCACCTCGGCCTCGATGCCCTTCTTGCCGGCTTCCTCGAGGGAGATCTGGTTGACGGCCTTGATCGGGTCTTCCACCTCGACGCGCTCGACCACCGTGAGCGTCTGGAAGACCTCCACCACCTGCTTCTCCTCGTTGTAGGTGGCTTCGATGGCCCGGTCCTGGCCGAAGTGCTTCTTGGCCGCCTGGGTGATGGCGTTCTGCAGGGTATCGACGAGCACGGAGCGCTCGATTCCCTTGTCCTTGGCCACCTGGTCGAGGACCATGTTGAGATTGACCATCGGCGCCTGCTGTGCGGGTGCAGCCATTTACCTCTCCTGATCGAAAACGGGTTCTACCTTCGCCTTGCTCACCTGCGCGTGGGGCACGCGGAACTCCTTGCCGTCCACATCCACGATCACTTTTCCGTCGGAAAAGCCTTTTAAGATGCCGACGAACGTCTTACGGTTCTCACACTCCGGCACGGGCCCGAAGGTCTTGACCCGCACTTTGCTGCCTTTGAACTTCTCGAAATGCTCGGGGGTGCGGAGCGGCCGGTCGAGGCCCGGGCTCGAGACCTCCAGGTCATAAGCGCCGTCGAGGGGATCTTCAACATCGAGGGCCGCCGAGACCGCCCGCGAGAGCGAGGAGCAGTCGTCCAGGGAGACGCCGCCCTGCTTGTCGAGATAGACGCGGAGGATCTGCCGGCCGCCACCGCCGCCGATCTCGACGTCGACCAACTCCATCCCTTCCTGGGCGGCGAGCGGCGCGGCCAGCTGCCGCACCCTATCGAGGATCTCTTCTTTCCGTCCCACGCTGCTGCTCCACTGCAATAAAAAAAGCGGGCCGAACCGCGCCCACTTTCGGATACTGCCCCGAAAATGTGAGGCCGCAACTAGCAGAGGCGGCCCATGGTAGTCAACAGCGCGGGAGGCGATTGTGTTCCACGCGGCAGCCGTGCAGATGACTTCGAGCGCCGACCGCGCGGCCAACGAGGCGCGCGCCCTCGCGCTGGTCGGGCAGGCGGCCGATCGCGGGGCGAAGCTCATCGGGCTCCCGGAAGTCTGGGAGCACGTCGGGCCAGCGCAGCAGAAGAAGGCCTTCGCCGGCCCCCTGGAGGGAAGGCAGCTGGCGGCGCTCCGCGAATTTTGTACAAAACGCGCGGTCTGGCTGGTGGCGGGGTCGATCGCCGAGCGGGAGCACAAGGACGCGGCGCGGATCTACAACACCACGGCGCTCATCTCGCCGCAGGGGAAGATCGCCGGGGCCTACCGCAAGATGCATCTCTTCGACGTCGACATCCCCGACGGCGCGCGCTATCGCGAGTCGGAGACGGTGGCGCCGGGGCCGGAGCTCGCGCCGGCGGCGGAGCTGAGCGGACTTGGAATCAAGATCGGCCTCAGCGTCTGCTACGACCTGCGGTTTCCCGAGCTGTACCGGAAGCTGTCCGACTCGGGGGCGGACATGCTCTCGGTGCCCGCCGCCTTCACGGCCTACACCGGGCGGGCGCACTGGGAGGTCCTCTTGCGCGCGCGGGCCATCGAGAACCAGGCGTACGTCTTCGCACCGGCCCAGGTGGGGAAGATCGGGCCGTCCCAGGAGAACAGGTTCGCCTGGGGACACGCCTGCATCGTCGACCCTTGGGGGGAAGTGCTCGCGGACTGCGGCGGGGAGGGCGAAGGGATCGCGATCGCGCCGATCGATCCCACGCGGATTGCGCAGGTGCGCCGCGACCTTCCCGCGCTGAAACATCGGCGGCGGGACCTGCTCTAGAGCCCGGGCAGTTTGACGCCCGCCGCATCGGAACGTAACGTCGGCCCTCGATGCGCTTTCGCGCGCTGTTGGCTGCGCTCATGATCTGCGCCTGCACGAAAGTGCAGGACAAGGTCCGCACGGTGCGAGTCGTCGTGAGCGTCTCCAACGTCCCGCCGGGCACGGATCACCTCGACGTGACCCTGACCGACTCGAGCAAAGCTCCCCAGGATTCCCATCCGCTCACCGACGGAGGCGTGCTCACGCTCGGATATCCCGCCCCGCAGAACGGACGCGTCGACGTGCACGTCGCGGTGCCTGGCCAGCAGCTGCAGACGACCGCGAGCGGCATCTACGCCGATCCCAACGAGCTCGACCTGACCGCGCGCATCGGCTTCGCAGTCAGCTGCGACGGCGGACCCTGCGCGGCTCCGCTCAGCTGCCACCGCTACGCGAACGAGCCCGGCGTCTGCACGCACGCCTGCGCGAGCGCGGGCGAGTGCGAGTCGACGCTCCCCGCTGCGAGCTGCGGAACAGACGCTGGAATGTGCCAGTGGAGCTGCACCGACGGCGGCGTCTGCCCTGTCGGCCTCACCTGCGTCATCGCCGACGGCGGCAAATTCTGCTCCGGAATCTGAACCTTTGCGGGCAGGCACGCGGTCGTTTGACAGCTCGTCTGGCAGGGGACTACCGTCTACCCTCGGGATCGTGCATCTGCGGGAAGGGGTCGCATCATGGAGATCACCGAGGTCCGCGTCTTTCCCGTCACCGAGGAGAGGCTGAAAGCCTACGTCACCATCACGCTCGACAACTGCTTCGTCGTGCGCGACCTCAAGGTCATCAACGGCAACACCGGCCTGTTCGTCGCGATGCCGGCCAAACGGCGCAAGGACGGCACCTTCAAGGACATCGCCCATCCCTTGAACAGCGAGACGCGCGAGCGGATGGAGAAAGTCATCCTCGCCGAGTACGAGCGCGAGCTGGCGCGAGGCACTCCGGCCGCGCCGGCAGCCGCCGCCGGCGGCTGATCCTTCGCGGTCATCATTTCCTCGAGCCTCGCGATCGCCGATCATTGAAGTCGAGCGGCCAGTCCGGTAGAAGCGCGCCATGGCCGACGCGCCAGACTTCGTCATCCTCGCGGGGAATTCCAACAAGCCGTTGGTGAAGGAGATCTGCGACTACCTGCAGATGCCGCTGGGCAGATGCGACGTGGACCGCTTCTCCGACGGCGAGATCCAGATCGAGATCGGCGAGAACGTCCGCGGTCGCGAGGTCTTCCTCGTGCAGAGCACCTCCACGCCGGTGAACGACCACCTGATGGAGCTGCTCATCATGATCGACGCGGCCCGCCGCGCCTCGGCCTCGTCGATCACGGCCGTCGTGCCCTACTTCGGCTACGCCCGGCAGGACCGCAAGGTGGCGCCGCGCACGCCCATCACGGCGCGGCTGGTGGCCGACCTGATCACTTCCGCCGGCGCCGACCGCTTCGTCGCCATGGACCTGCACGCCGGACAGATCCAGGGCTTCTTCGACATGCCCTCGGATCACCTGTACGCCTCGCCGGTCCTGCTCGAGGACATGCGGCGCAAGCACGGCGCGCGGCCCGAGGAGACGGTGGTGGTCAGTCCCGACGCGGGCGGCGTCGAGCGGGCGCGCGCCTTCGCCAAGCGGCTGGGCAGCACCCTCGCCATCGTCGACAAGCGGCGGCCCAAGGCCAACGTGGCCGAGGTGATGCAGATCGTCGGCGAGGTGAAGGGAAAGACGGCGCTGTTGCTCGACGACATGATCGACACCGCCGGGACGCTGACCTTGGGAGCAAAGGCGCTGCAGGAAGCCGGGGCGCGCCGCGTGGTGGCGTACGCGGTCCATCCGGTGCTGAGCGGACCGGCCATCGAGCGGCTGATGGCCTCGAACATCGAGGAAGTGACGGTCACCAACACCGTCCAGCTCCGCGAGAACGCGCGGGCCTGCCCGAAGATCACCCAGCTCTCGGTGGCGAAGATCTTCGGCGAGGCGATCCGGCGGATCAATTCGGCCGACTCGCTCAGCTCCCTGTTCGTCTAGCTCCCCAAGATGGCGGCTTGGCCGCCCGCCGCTTTCTGCAAATGAGTAAAGTTTTGGAATGCGCATCGTCCATTACTCCATGGCAATCATCTGCACCTGCTCGTTGAGGTCGCGAGCGCCTCGGCGGCACGGTCGTTGCTGCGCACCGAAGTATGGTGCGAAATCAGATACTGCTCGCTTGCTCGCTCGCTCTTGCTTGCGGCCGGGGCGGCCGGGGCTCCAGTGCCGGGGCGACGGCTGACACTTCGGACGGCGGTGTTGCATCGGACGGCGGTGTTGCGGCCGCGCAGACGTGCGAAGCGGGTGCCTCTGCGGCGGCCGACCCGGGCGATCTCTCGCTCCTCACCGCCGCCCCAAGCAAGCCGCGCGTAGAGGCACTCTGCGACGGTTCTTCCGTCACGCCGGCGCCGCCCGGCCATCATCCCGGACCGTGCAGCACCGTGGGGCTCCAGATCTGGGGCGGCTCATGGGAGAACATTTTCACAATCAAGCGGACGTATGTAGGAAACGCCATCGCCACCGAGCAGAGCGAGACATGGGGTTGGTCGTTGCCGGACGGCCACTATGCAGACTACCAGCAGAGGACCACCGAGAATTCGTACGACAACGCCGCTCGACTGCAGCGCTCGATCGTACGCAAGTCGTACTTAGAGAGCCCAGACCTGGGAGGAAATTACGTTAACTGGGAAAGCACCGACTACACCTACTGCGGCAAGCAGTTCACCGCCACGACCCGCGCCATCGAACACTACGCGGGCGCGAAACTTTCCGGGCCGCAGCCACCTCCGGAGTTGATCGAGATCCAGGATTTCGTCGTCGATGCCCTGGGCAAAGTGATCCAGACGCGCGACTGGCCGCTAATGGGTGATGAGAAGGACGTCACCGTCACCTTCCACCCCAACGGCGTGGAGAAGTCGGAGCGCTGGATCGGCGTGTTCCACAATACCGAGATGGGGCAGACCCTCGTCTTCGACGAGTCCGGCAAGCTGCTGCAGGACGACAAACTCGCCGGCCACGGCGACGGCCGCGGCATGTACAGGTGGCTCGCGACCTACTCGTACGACGGCGACCACCTCGCCGAGCGCCAGACGGAGTACAGCTGGCACTCCGGGTGGACCGGTGACCCGCTCGGCAACGCGGCCGTGACCGTCGAGACCTATCGCTACGATGGAGGGCGACTCGCGGCCATCGATTCGATCGAGAACGATGAGAGCTGCACCTGGGAATTGGACGGGCAGGCATGGGTCGCCAAGAATTGCACCTGGACGGCGGGCCCGGTGCGGCACACGGCGTTCGGCTACGACGCGTACGGCAACCTGATCAAGCGGATCGTCGCCGACGGCGCCGGCGCCGAGCTCTCTCGCTGGACAGCGGTCGCGGACAAGGACGACAACCTCCTCTGCGAGTTGCAGACCGATCGGGGCAGCGTCTCGTCGTTCAGCCGTTACGACTACGGCTGCTGGTAACCGGCCGAGCGCCCTTCGCTTGCCTTGCGCTCCTCAGCGTGCTAGACACCCGCGCTCTTTGACGTTCCGGGTTTTTCTCCCGGCACCGCCAAACCCATGCACGCGGGGCCAACCCTCCCGCGGCGGCGGCGTCCGGTCACGAAGGAGAAGTCGCAATGGCGAACGACGTCAGCAATCTGAGCGCGCAGAAGCGCGACCAGTCCGGCAAGGGTCCCTCGCATCGGCTCCGCGCCAAGGGATTGATCCCCGCCGTCTGCTACGGCCCGTACGACAAGCCGCTGCACATCGCGCTCGATCCCGAGGCCATCAAGAAGGCGATCGCCACCCCGCACAAGTTCAACACCGTCATCAAGCTCCAGGTCGAAGGCGCCGAGCGGACCGTGCTCTTCAAGGACTACGAGCAGGACCCGGTCGACGGCCACTTGCTCCACGCCGACTTCCTCGAGGTGCGGATGGACCGCGACGTGGTCGTCAACGTCCCGGTCGTGCTCACCGGCAAGCCCGAGGGCGTGACCGCGGGCGGCATCCTCCAGCAAGTGGCGCGCACGCTGCCGGTGCAGTGCAAGCCGGGCGACATCCCCGAGAAGATCGAGGTCGACGTCTCGCATCTGCAGATCACCGAGTCGCTCCACATCAAGGACGTGAAGAAGCCGGAGGGCGTGGAGTTCAAGGTGAAGGGAGACCAGACCATCGCGGTCGTGGCCGTGCCGGAGAAGGAAGAGGAGGCTCCCAAGCCGGCCGTCGCTGCGGTTCCTGGCGCGGAGGGCGCGGCTGTTCCTGGTGCGGAAGGCGCTGCTCCTGGCGCGCCGGGCGCTCCGGGCGCTCCAGGTGCGCCGGGCGCTGCTCCCGGGACGCCGGGCGCTGCTCCTGGAACACCGGGCGCTCCCAGAGCTCCAGCCGCCGAAAAGGGCGCGAAGAAATAGCCGGTGCGCCTCCTCGTCGGCCTGGGAAATCCGGGCCCGAAATACCAGCGCACCCGGCACAACGTCGGGTTCCGCATCGCGGCTGTGGCGGCGGAGAAGATGGCGGTTGCGCTCGATCAAGCCCGGTGGAACGCGATCCTCGGAGAGGGCCGCGCGGGCGGGGGACCGGTGGGCGTGCTCTTGCCGCAGACGTACATGAACGCGAGCGGCGAGCCGGCGGGGAATGCCGCCCGCTTCTGGAAGATCCTTCCCACCGAGCTGGTGGTGGCGCACGACGACATGGATCTCGAGTTCGGCCGGGTGCAGGTCAAGGTCGGCGGCGGCGACGGAGGGCACAACGGGCTGCGCAGCTTGAAGCAGCACCTCGGCACGCCCGACTTCGTCCGCGTGAGATTCGGGGTGGGCCGGCCGCCGCCGCTCTGGGAAGGGGCCGACTGGGTGCTGGCGAACTTCTCCCCCGAAGAGGAGGCGGAGCTGGGGGAGTTGGTCCCGCAAGCAGCCGACGCCGCCGTCGCGGCGCTCCTCGAAGGGCCGCTGTTGGCGATGAACAAGTACAACCGAAGGCAGAGGCAAGTCGCGCAGTGAACCTCGCGGCCGTCCGCCGCTACAACCCATGAGGTGATCGAAATGCAGACCGAGACGACAGCGACAGGAGGGCTGGCGCAGCACGCGCCCGGCACCCACCTGCGCGAATACGAGACCATCTTCCTGCTCCGCCCCGACCTCGCCGAGGACCTGGTCGACAAGATCGTCGAGCGCATGCGCGGCATCGTCCTCCGCGACGGCGGCAAGGTGATCAAGGTGGAGAACTGGGGCAAGAAGAAGACCGCTTATGAAGTGAAGAGGAACTACCGCGCCATCTTCATCCGCTTCCTCTACCTGGGCGGCACGCGGGCGGTGGCCGAGTTCGAGCGCAACCTGCGCATGACCGACGACGTGCTCAAGTACCAGTCGGTGAAGATCGCCGACGACGTCGACGTCAACGCGCGCGCGGTCGAGCCGGACGTCAAGCTGCCGGGCGATCCGGAGATGCCCGAGCGGGCTCCGCGCGAGGCCGAGGCCTCGGGCTTCGAGAGCTTCCGCGAGCGCGAGCGCGACGTCGAGGACGAAGGCATTCCCCCCGAAGTCGAGTAAGGAGAGCAGAGATGAATGGATTCAAGAAGGAAGGGATGGGCAAGGGCGGCCGCGGCGGCGATCGCGGCGGGCGCGAGGAGCGCGGGGGAGGCTCCGATCTCGATCGCGGCGGCGGCCGCGGTTTCGGCCGGCGCAAGGTCTGCCGCTACTGCGCCGACAAAAACCTGAAGGTCGACTACAAGAACGCGGCCGACCTGAAGTACTTCGTTACCGAGCGGGGGAAGATCGTCCCGCGGCGCATCTCGGGCAACTGCGCCCGCCACCAGCGCGAGGTGGCCACCGCCATCAAGCGCGGCCGCAACGTCGCGCTCTTGCCGTACACCATCATGCAGCACCAGTAGGGGATCGGATCATGAAAGTCATTCTCACGCAGGACATGAACAACCTCGGCAAGGCCGGCGCGATGGTCGAGGTGAAGCCCGGCTACGGCCGCAACTACCTCTTGCCCAGGCAGCTGGCGGTGCCCGCGACGGCGAAGAACATCCGCCAGCTCGAGCACCAGAAGTCGGGCATCCTCTCGCGCGCCGCCAAGGAGAAGTCGAATCTCACCGCGATGGCAGGGAAGCTCAACGCCATCGAGCTCAGGTTCACCCGCAAGACCGGCGCGGAGAACAAGCTCTTCGGTTCGGTCACCAGCAAGGACATCCACGAGCAGCTGCAGGCGCAGGGATACGAGGTCGATCGCAAGCAGATCCACCTCCCCGAGCCGCTCAAGGAGATCGGCACGCACGAGGTGGTGGTGAAGCTGCACTCCGAGGTGAGCGCGAAGCTCAAGGTAACGGTCGCCGCCGAGGCGTGACCGGGGGGAGGTAGGCGCGCTATTCTCCCGCTCCTTCGCATGAGAAGGCTCTGCACAGCGCTGTGCGCCGCGGCGCTCGCCTGGCCGGGCGCCGCCGGGGCGTGGCCGCGCCGCAGAGTGCCCGCGCTGCAACAGGCGCAAGCTCCGCTGCCGCAAACGCAGCCACCGATCCAGCTGCAGCCAGCGCCGGGGCAGGCGGCCGTGAAGCCGCCCGTTCCTCCGCCGCCGGCCGTGCCGCCGCGCCGGTTCGGGCGATTCGATCTCGACCAGCCCTTCGCCCTGCTCCGGGCGAATCCAGATCTCAAGGCCTGCGCGGAGGCGCTCGCGGCTCCGACCGGCCACGCCGACTGCGCGCTGCCGCGCGGGGCGGACAATCTCGGCCGCGCCCAGCTCGCCTGGGAGGAAGGCCGCAACGGGCTGGAGCTGATCGCGCTGCGGCTGCTTTTCGATCCGCAGCTCGCGCCGGCGTTGACCGATCTGGAGTGGCAGCTCACCCGAGGCTGGGGGCCGCCGGTGCTCGAGCAGATGCGGCGCGATCGCGACCAGAAGTTCTTCACTCTGCAGTGGGAGGACGCCGAGCATCGCGCCACGCTCGAGGCCGCAGGTCCTCTGGCGCAGCCCTCGCGCGCGGTGGCGGTCGTGCTCGAGCGCCGCCAGCTGCCTCTTTCCGGCGAGCTCGCCGCGCTGCACCCGCGGCCCTTCCCTGGATTCCGCATCCGCTGGCTGCGGCGCGTCGACTGGGACGGCCACCCGCATGTGCTCCTCTGGGGAACGAGCCTCTCGCCGGCGCAAGAGGCGATGGGCGAGAGCTCGACCTTGTGGGCCACGCAGCGCAATTACGTCGGCTTGTGGAAGCTCGAGCCCGCGACCACCACGCGGCCACGGCGCTGGCGGCCGATGTGGGAACGCTCGACCGGCGGCGACGACGAGGACGAGCCGCAGCGCGTGCTCTACGTCGATGCGCGCGACCTGACCGGCGACGGCATCCCCGACATCGAGGTGGAGCTCTCCTGCGAAACCTGCGGCGCGACGGCGAGCGAAGTGATCGTCAAGACCGTGCGGGCGGGGAAGCTGGTCGATCTGCTGAGCAAGCGCGACCTCTATCGGGCCAAGGTCGAGATGGGGCCCGGCCAGGTCCGCATCCGCGAGCCGGAGGGCGAGGACGACCAGGGCACGACCGTCTCGACCTACTCTTACGACCGCGGCAAGGGAGCCTTCGTCCTCGCGCGCGAAGAACGCGCTCCGCCGCCGTCGCGGTAGTCGTGGAGCAACGCGCTCGCCGGTGCTAGCGTGCCGGCCATGGGAAAGAAGTCTCCCCTCCCTCCCTGGCTGGAGCACGCCGCGCAGGTGAAAAAGAAGATGAAGGAGCGCGGCTTCAAGATGGCCGACCGCGTGCAGATCTGCCAGGGCTGCGGGGAGTACGCCGAGGAGACCTGGTCGCTCCGAGGTCCCGAAGGCCTGGGCGGCCGCGACGTCGTCGCCTGCATGAACTGCGGCCGCGCCCGCAGCTGGAGAGGCAGCGGCCAGCAGCGCGCGGTCGAGGAACCTTTCGACCTGCTCGGCTTCCTAGGGATTTCCCCCGAAAGGACAGAACCATCATGACCGAATCGATCGCGGCGCAGCCTCAGCCGGCGCGGTGGGTCCTCTGGACAGGGCGCGTTCTCAGCGCAATTCCATTTCTGATGATGCTCTTGAGCGCGGCGATGAAGATTACGCGCAACGCGGCGGTCGTGGCGACGTGGAACAGCCAGTTCGGATTTCCGTTTGGAGCGCTCGAGGCTATCGGTATCATCGAGGCGGTGTGCGCCATCCTCTACGTCATCCCGCGCACTGCGGTCCTCGGCGCCATCCTGGTCACCGGGTATCTCGGAGGGGCGGTCGCGACGCACACGCGCATGAGCGATCCTGCCCTCATCGCTCCGTTCATCCTCGGCGTCATGGCCTGGGCCGGCCTCTACTTGCGCGAGCCGCGCCTGCATTCGCTCTTGCCGCTGCGGAAGGGTTAACGCAACGCCTTGCGCAGCTCCGCGGCGCGCTTGCGGATGCGCGGATCGCCGCTCTCGATCTCCACCGACGCCAGCCGCTGGCTGAGCGCCGGCGGCACTTTCAAGCTCCCCGCCTTGTGCAGCTCCTCCAGCCGCGTGAGGGCCTTTTTCATCACGTCCTCGTCGGGATGGCCGAGCAGCCGGTCGAGCAGCCGAGCATCGTCCGGCAGCTCGTTCTTGCGCAGATACTCGCTCGCCGCCGCGTAGAAGGCCTTGGGATCCTCGATGGCGTAGAGCTTCTTGCGCTCCTCGTCGCGCTCGGCGACCTCGGGGCCGGCCTTCTCGCGCAGGTGCTCGGGCAATTGCGCGCCGCCGCCCGAGAAGAGCCGCTCCAGGTTCGTCTTGTACTTCGTGTAGCCGGTCGACTGCTCGAACCGGTCGCGCTCGCGGCTGTCGCGTCGCGACGAACCTCCCCGGTCGCGCATCTTGTCGATTTCGCGCCAACTTCTGGTGCGCTTCGGCCTCTCGTCGTCAGTCACAGCTGCTCCACAGCTTTGTTCACAGAAAAATCGTACCTGTCCACACGATAGCAAGATTGTGTTCCACAAGCTCGTTGGGTCTCAATGTCGACTTTCCTCCCGCCGTGGATGTCAGACCTCCCTGCGAGGATGGCCCCGTGATTGGAACTGCAGCCGTTGTCGCCCTGCCCCACGGTCGTGTGCCGCCCCACAACCTCGACGCCGAGCGCAGCCTCCTCGGCGGCATCTTGCTCGACAGCCAGGCGTTCGCCGAGGTGCTCGAGCACCTCAAGTCCGAGGACTTCTACCGCGACGGCCACCGCAAGGTCTTCGAGGCGATGTCCGACCTCTTCGGCAAGGGTCAGCCGATCGATCGCATCACCGTCAAGAACGCGCTCACCTCGCTCGGCTCTTTCGACGCCGTCGGAGGCGACGAGTTCATCGACCTGCTCGACAAGATCGTCCCCACCGCCGCCAACCTCGTCTACTACGCCAAGATCATCCACGAGAAGGCGCTGGCGCGCAGGCTGATCGAGGCGGCCAGCGCCATCGCCCAGCTCGGCTACGAGCAGCATGGCGAGGTGGGCGAGTTCGCCGACGAATGCGAGCGGCGCATCTTTGCCGTCACCGAGCAGCGCACCACCAGTTCCTTCGTCCATCTCAAGCCGGTCATCGCCCAGACCTTCAAGACCATCCAGGCGCTCTACGAGCGGCAGGAGGAGATCACCGGCATTCCCACCGGCTTCGCCGATCTCGACCGGCTCACCAGCGGCTTTCAGCCCGGCGACCTCGTCATCCTCGCGGCGCGGCCGAGCATGGGGAAGACGAGCTTCGCCCTCAACATCGTCACCCACGTCGGCTGCCGGGCCCAGTACCAGGAGAAAGCCTGCGGGGTGGGGATGTTCTCCCTGGAGATGCCCAAGGAGCAGCTCGTCATGCGCATGCTGGCGAGCGAAGCGCGCGTCGACTCGCAGCGCATCCGCACCGGCAAGCTCATCGAGAGCGACTGGGCCAAGCTCGCCCAGGCCGCCGGCGTTCTCGCCGACGCCAACATCCATATCGACGACACGCCGGCGCTCTCGGCGCTGGAGTTGCGCGCCAAGTGCCGGCGGCTCTTCTCGCGCTACGAGAACAGCGACCAGCCCATCCGGCTGATGGTGATCGACTACCTGCAGCTGATGCGCGGCAACGAGCGGATCGAGAACCGCGAGCAGCAGATCGCCGAGATTTCCCGCTCGCTCAAGGCGCTCGCCAAGGAGCTGGGAATTCCCGTCCTTGCGCTCTCGCAGCTCAACCGCTCCCTGGAAAAGCGTCCCGACAAGCGGCCGATGATGAGCGATCTGCGCGAGTCGGGGTCCATCGAGCAGGACTCCGACACCATCCTCTTCATCTATCGCGAGGAGGTGTACGAAAAGGACAAGGAGGACGCCAAGGGCAAGGCGGAGATCATCATCGGCAAGCAGCGCAACGGCCCGATCGGCAGCGCCGAGCTGGCTTTCATCCACGAGCACACGCGCTTCGAAAACCTGGCGCAGGAGTACCGGTCGCGCGGATGATCAGCTTCACACTTCGCGGCCGGCGCCCCCGCCGCCAGAGTCTCCCCCGCCTCCGCCGGAAAATCCATCGCTGCTGCCGCCGCTGCTGCTGCCGCCGCCGCCCCCGCTGGTCACCACCGCCATCTGCTTGCGCGGGATGATCTTGTCGTACTCCTTCTTGTAGCCGCACTTGCGATTCGTGCAGCGCTGGGTCACGTGCGCCACGCCTTCGCTGAAGTAGGTCGGCTCGTCGATGATCTCTTCCTCGATGGTCATCCACGATCCGTCGCGCGGACACTTGTGCGCGCGGATCGCCATCCAGATGACGGTGTTGACGATCAGGCCGATCGCCAGCGCGAGCCATCCGGCGCCGCTGCCCGCGACCACGAGCGAGGCCACCGAGACCGCCGCCAGGGCGCCGCCCGCCAGCTGCGTCTTCTTGCCGGGAAACTGCTTGCGCGCCCCGCTGGTCGCGAGCGCGATCACCAGCGCCAGCATGCAGAGCAGCGTCACCACCAGCCCACCCGCGCTGGTCTGCGCCGAGGCGCCGGGCTGGCCGATGCCGCTTCCGCCGCGCATCGTGTTCTTGGCAGGAGCGGCGTCGCCGCCCGCCGCCGCATCGGCCTGAAGGACCGCGGCGATGGCGTCGGCCAGCTTCACCGCCGCGCCCGCATAGTCGTCGCGCCGCATCGCCGGCACGGCGTATTGATCGATGAGCGCCCCCACCTTGCCGTCCGGGAGGATCCCCTCGAGGTTGTAGCCGACCTCCACCTTGACCTTGCGGTGGCCTGGTTTGCCGGGGACGAAGAGCAGAAGCACGCCGTCGGCTTTCTTCTTGCCGTGGCCCAGACCCCACTTCTTGAAGAGGGCGACCGCGTACTCCTCCTTCGAGGAATCGCCGAGCATTGACTCGGGGACCACCGCCACCGCCAGCTGCGCGATTCCGGCGTGATCGAGGCGCGAGGCGGTGGAGCGCAGCTGCTCGACCGCGGCCTGGTCGAGCACGCCCGCCCTGTCGACGACGTAGCCGCTGAAGTCTGGAAAGACCGCCGCGCAGAGCAGGGCGAGAAGGAGCATGCCGGGACTGTACTATGCGAGGTGCGCCAGCGTCCGCGCCAGCCGGGCCGCCGCCATCTCGTTGGGCAGCTCGACCAGAGGCACCTGCGCGCCGCTCGCTTCCAGTCGCAGCGTCTCGAGCTTCCGGCCTCGCGCCGCGGCGGCCTCGACCAGCACCAGGTCGGTGGGCTTGTTCCCCAGCCGCGCCGAGGAAAGCGAGACCGAGCGTACGTCGCAGGCGCTCTTGAGCGAGCGCCCCACCTCGCGCAGCCAGCGCGCATCGTCGGAGACGAGCAGCACGCGTGGCCGCGCCGAGGGCGGGGCGAGCGGCAATTCGACGAAGAATCGCGCACCGCTCCCCACGCCGCTCTCCGCCCACAGCTCGCCGCCATGCCGCTCGGCGATCTCGCGCGTGATGCGCAAGCCGCGGCCCGGGCCGAGGCCCGCCACCAGCTTGGGCAGCTCGGTGGCGCTGATGCCCTCGCCGCTGTCCTTCACGGAGAGGCGCACCAACCGAGGGCTCGAGCGCCAGCCGCTCACCTCCACCTGGCTGCCGCGCGGCGAGGCGCGGACGGCGTTGGCGACCAGGTTGTCGAGCAGGCGGCCCAGGAGCTCCTCGTCGCCCCGCAGCTCGACGGGCCGCGCCGGCAGATTCGCGACCACCGTCACCGCTCGCTGGCGAGCCTGCGGCTGCGCATGCTGGGCGGCGGACTCGAGCAGCTTGCCCAGATCGAGCGGCCGCGCGTCGATCGCGGTCCGATCGCGCCTGCGCGCCGACTCCAGAATCCGCTCTGCCAGCTGCATGGCCCGCAGGGCCTGCCGCGCTGCCGCCGCCGCGCAGTCGCGCTGCCGCGGCGTGAGCGAGGTGTCGCGCGCCAGAAGCTCGGCATTGCCGATCACCGCCTGCAGCGGACTGCGCACGTCGTGCGCGGCGTCGGCCAGGCTACTCTCCAGCGCGGCGATGCGCTGGTTGAGCCGCTCGCCGCGGGCGAGGAGATCGATGCGCTCGATGATCGACCGCAGCCGGCGGAAGAGAACCTCGGGCTCGTCGGGCATCACCACTTCGTCCGCCCCCGAAGCGAAGCGCGGCGCGCCCGGCTTGCCCACCGCCACCAGAGTTCCAGCGCGCGCGCGGAAGGGAGCGACATCCTCTACCCCCAACACCACCATCACTTCGGCGCGCGAAGTGCCGTCGTCCGGCGCGGCGGGAATGCCGCCGCGGGTGAGCCGCGCGCAGAGCCGTCTCACGCCGACCGACGGGCCGGCGACGCGCAAACGTGGGGGATGGCCACTGGCCAAATCCAACCTCCGAAACCTATCGATTTTAATCCTTCGCTACGCCCTGCCTAGCGCTTTGCCGCCAGAAGGAACTCCCGGTTTCCCGCCGGCCCGAGGATGGGCGAGGGGATCGAGCCTAGTGTCTCAAATCCGAGCCGCCGCATCTCGTCGTCAATTTCGCCGACAACGCGCTCGTGGACGGCCCGATCGCGCACGACGCCGCCCTTGCCGACTTCCCCGCGCCGAGCCTCGAACTGCGGCTTGACCAGCGCCACGCACCAGCCTTCCGGCAACGCGGAGGCGAGCGCCGGCAGGACCAGCCTCAGGGAAATGAAGGACAAATCGGCGACCGCCGCGCTGCACGGCTCGGGGAGCCGGAGGGCCCGCGCATTGACGCGCTCGTGCACGACGACGCGCGGATCGGTGCGCAGCTTCTCGTGCAGCTGGCCATGGCCGACGTCGACCGCATGCACCCGCAGCGCGCCGCGCTGGAGCAGCACGTCGGTAAAGCCGCCCGTCGAGGCGCCCATGTCCAGGCAGATACGCCCCTTTGGATCGAGCCGGAAGTGATCCAGCGCACGTTCTAATTTGAACCCGCCCCGTGAAACATACGGCAACGTTTGCTTGAGGCGCAGCTCGGCGCCCTCGTCGAGGAGCTGGCCGGGCTTTTCCACCCGATGGTCGCCGGCCACGACCGAGCCGGCCAGAATCAGCGCCTGCGCCTTGGCGCGCGACTCCGCCAGCCCCCGCTTGTGCAAGAGGACGTCGGCGCGAACCTTCACTACTGCAGCTGCTCTGGCGTGGCTTTCGCGGCCGGCCCGATCAGGGCGGCGATGCGCGCCAGCAGCCGCTCCATGTCGATGGGCTTGGAGAAATAATCGGCCGCCCCCGACGCCAGCCCGGTGCGGATGTCGTTGGCGGTCTTCTTGGCGCTGATGAAGATGACGGGGATGTCGCGGAACTCGTCGTTCTTCTTCACCGCGCGGCAGAGCTCGAAGCCGTCGATCCAGCTCATCATCACGTCGAGCAGGATCAGATCGGGCCGGTCGACGTGCAAGGTGGAGATGAGCCGCAGGCCGTTGGCCGCCTGGGTCACTTCGTAGCCCTCGAGCTCGAGGGCCATCTTGAGCATCTCGCGGGTCTCGCGATCGTCGTCGACGATGATGATCTTCTTGCGCGCTGCCATCTCTTCTTTCGACGCCTGGACCGGTCTTGCGATCTATCGGCCCACTGTCCGGCAGTCGCGCCGGTGAGCGAGCCGCGCCTACTTCTCCTTCTCGAAGGGGGCCGTGCGATCTCCCTCCAGAAGCACCTCCACCTTGCGCTCCGCTTCCTCCAGCCGCGCGGCGCCGGCCCGCGCCAGCTTGATCCCTTCCTCGAAGGCGGCGATCGACTCCTCCAGCGAGAGCCCGCCGCCCTCCAGCTTCTCCACTACCTTGGAGAGGCGCTGGACGATCTCCTCGTAGCGCTCCTCGGTCGCAGCGGATGTCGCAGTCGGGTCGGCCACGGCGGCCTCGTCTAGCACTGTCGCGACCCGGCGGCAACGTCACTTGCGCCGCACGACCTGCGCGTCCAGCTCGCCTTCGTGCAGGCGGACGCGCACCTGGTCGCCCGGCTTCACCTGCGCAGCGCTGGTCAGAGCATGGCCCCGCGCATCGAAGGTCACCGAATATCCGCGGGCGAGAACGCGCAGCGGGCTGAGCGCATCGAGCCGGCCCGCCAGCCCCTCGAAGCGATGGCGCCGCATCGCGAGCGCTTTGCGCGCCAGCGCCGCCAGCCGCTCCTCCAGCCGGGCCGCCTGGCGGCGCAGCCCATGCAGCTTCTCCTGCGGGTGCTGCGCTTGCAGCTTCTCGCGCAGCTTCTGAAGCCGCGAGAGCCGGAGCGAGAGCTGCGCGTGGAAGGCGTCCTCGAGCCCCTGCCGCAGCCGATCGAGCCGCAACTTGCGGTCGGCGACCAGCCGCCGCGGGTCTTCGAGCCGCGCGCGCGAGCGGTCGAGCTGCGCCTTCTTCCGTTCGAGGTGCCCGCGCAGCGCGCGCAAGAGGCGCAGCCGGCGCTGCCCGAGATCGGCTTCCAGCTCCGCCCGCACCGGCGCGAGCAATTCTGCCGCGGCGGTCGGGGTGGGCGCGCGCGCGTCGGCGACGTAATCGGCGATGGTGACGTCGACCTCGTGGCCGACGGCGCTCACGGTCGGCAAAGGACAGGCCGCGAGCGCGCGCGCCACCACCTCCTCGTTGAACGCCCAGAGATCCTCCAGGCTGCCGCCCCCGCGCGCCGCCACGACCACCTCGACGCCGCGCTGTTTGCCGGCGCGGGTGATGCCGCGGGCGATCTCCTGCGCCGCGCTTTCGCCCTGCACACGGACCGGCACGATCAGGACGGGCAGCCCCGGGAATCGCCGGTGCAGGACGCGGAGGAAGTCGTGCACCGCCGCGCCGCTCGGGCTGGTGACGATGGCGATGCGGCGGGGAAGGAACGGCAACCGGCGCTTGCGCGCCTTCTCGAACAGCCCCTCGCCCTGCAGCTTCTCCTTCAGCTGCTCGAAGGCGATCTGCAGCGCGCCCGCGCCCACCGGCTCGACGCTGTCGCAGACCAGCTGATAGCCGCCCTTCGGTTCGTAGACCGCGAGCCGGCCGCGCGCCACCAGCGAGATGCCGTTGCGCACCTCGAAGCGCAGGCGGCGCGCCTCGGTGCGGAAGAGCACCGCGTCGAGACAGGCGTCGGCGTCCTTCAAGGTGAAATAGATGTGGCCGCTCGAGGGAGCCTTGAGGTTGGAGACTTCGCCGCGCACCAGCAGCTGGACGAAGCGCCCCTCGAGCACGCCCTTGATCTCGCGGGTCAGCTCCGAGACGGAATAGATCCGCGGGCCGGTCCGCTTGCCGAAGAGATCGAACTGCCCCGCGGTGGTGGCAGGCTTCGGCGGCAGCCGCTCGGGCATCGGCTACTCTTCCTTCGCCACTTTGCCCTCCAGCTTGTCGAGCCAGCGGCGCGCTTTCTCCGCTGTCTCGTCGCCGGCGGGGAGCGTCTCGATCACCAGCTTGAAGGCCTTGCGCGCCGACTCGGCGTCGCTGTCCTTGGCGACGTAGCCGCGCAGGTAGATCTCCTTGGCGCGCTCGCCGACCTCGTGGAGCCCGGTCTGCGCCTGCTCGTTGGCAGGATCGTTCTGCAGCGCCGCGCGCAGATGCGTCGCCGCGGCCGGCAGGGCCTCGTCGCTGCCCAGCTGCAGGGCGGCGAGCTGCGCGTGCAGAGCGCCGAGCGCCTTGTGCACCTCGCGGGCGAGCTTGCCTTCCTTGCCCTGGGCGATGGCGCGGTCGGCGGAGGCAGCCTGCTCGAAAGCGCGGATGGCCGCGCCGAAATTCTTCGCCTGCTGCTTCGCCTGCGCGTCTTTGCAGGAGGAGTCGAACTGCTTCAGCTCGCGCAAAAGGCGGCCCGTGCGCTCGCTGCGTGCGCTCTCGGCCTTCTGGATGGCGGCGCCGAGGTCGCCGGCGAGATAGGAGTCGAGAATCGCGGCCACGTCGGCGGCCGGCGGCGCCTCGACCGCGCGACGGCGTTCTTCGCGGCGCGGCGGCGGCGCCGTCGCCGGGGGCTTCCGCGCTCCGATGGCCTCTTTCACCGCGAGCGCATCGGCGCGCGACGGCTCGACAGCCAGCACCGGCTCGAGCAGCTCCGCCGCGCCCCGCGAGTCTCCTGCCTCGGCCCTCGCGCGCGCCTCGCGGACCGCCGTCTCGAGAGCCGCGCGCAGCTCCTGCTGGATCTGCTGGACGCCTTCCGCGAGCGCGGAATCATCGGGAACTCCGGCGAGCGCGCCGCGCGCCGCTGCATAATCCTTGCGACTCATGGCCGCCCGCGCCGCCGCGAGCGCCTCCGCCCGCGGTGCCTCTGCCTCCGCAGATTCCAGATAGCGGGCGATCTCCGGATCGCGCCGGTCCAGCTCGGCGGCGATCTTCAGCTTGTCGCGCGCCTCGACCCAGTGGCCCTGCTTGAGCAGCGCGACCCCTTCGTCGAAGCGCTGCGCGGCGAGCGCGCGGCTCTCGTTCCCCGCCGCCGATTCTGCCTCGAACCGCGCCCGCTGCGCCCGCCGCACCATCCCCACCGCGAGCACCAGAGCGAGCGCGGCGAGGATGGCGAGATAGAGCGGCGCGCGCTTCTTCAGCGAGCCGCGCTTCGGCGGCTTGCCTGCCGCGAGCCGGGAAACCTGCGCGGTGTTGGCGCCGTGCGCCACCGCCCCGCCCGGCTCGACGAACTGCACCACCGTATCGCCCATGGCGATCTGGTCGCCGTGCTGCAAGGCGTGGCGATCGACGGGCCTGCCGTTGACGCGCGTGCCGTTGCCAGAGCCTTGATCGAGGAGCACCCAGCGCTCGCCCTGCTTTTCGACGACGACGTGCTGGCGCGAGACGGAGATGTCGGGAATGACCACCGAGTTGTCCGAGCCGCGCCCGACGCTGGTGCGCGGCTCGCTGAGAATGAACTCGCCGCCCTTGCGCGGGCCGGCCGTCACCACCAGCTTGGGCCCCTCGGCGCGCGGCCGCGCCTTGCTCTTGTCGTAAACCCTCGTCGCGTCGAGCTCGTGGCGCGCCTTCTCCAGCACATCCGGAGCGGGCCCGCCCGGATGGGTGTGCTCGCTTTTCGCCGGCGAAAGCGGCTTGCGCGGCGGCGGCTTTGCGCTCGGCATCGAAGCTCAGATTACCACGGGGTGTTCACTTGCTCCCCTCGGCCGCCTGGGCGGAGACGAGGTTCTCCTGCGCTTTCTTGCGGCAGCTCGAGGGATCCTCGCCAGGAAAATGGAGCAGCACCTCGCGGAAGATCTGCTGCGCTTTGTCCGCCTGTCCGTAACGCTCGAGGCGCGCGGCGGTGAAGAGCAGCCTGCCGCACTCCTTGTCCAGATCGCGTTCGCAGTCCTTGATCAGCTGCGCCACTTCCTCGTAGAGCGGCGGGCGGGGGTTGAGGCCCTCCATCTGCCGGCGCGCGGCGGCGAAGGACTTCCAGGCGTCGTAGAGATTGCGCGGCGCGATGCGGCGCTCCTCCAGCCTGCGCCGGCCGCGGTCGTAGGCCTCGCGGGCGGCGGCCATGTCCCCGGGCGTGATGGCGAGCATCTCCACCCGCACCTTGCCGACGCCCCACTCCTTGTCGCCGGCGTGCTCGCGGAAGGCGACGATGTCCCGCCCGTCGGAGCTGAGCGCCTCCTCGGGCAGCGCGATCACCTGCTCCTCGCCGCGCCCTGCTGCGACCGGGGCCCAGGCGAGGTGCTTGCCGTTGAGCCGCAGCTCCAGCTCGCTGGGCGAGCCGATGCGCAACGGCTGGTAATGAAACAGCGAGCGCGTCTTGGGCGGCAGATTGAACCCGAAGCTCACCGAGCCTTTGCACTGCACGTCGACGTCGCCCTGGCCGAAGGTGAAGCCCGCCATCCCCTCGTCGACCGCGACCGTCTCGGGGCACTCGGGGCCCCGCGCCGCTTGCCGCTTCTGCACGGCCATGCGGACCAGGCCGGCGAAGATCAGCGCAGAGGCCGCGACGAGCGCCACGCGCCCCGGCATCGGCAGCCGCGACCAGAGCGCCTGCGAGGCGCGCGCCCGCGGAGCGATCGACTTCGGCTGCGCGGCGGGCGCTTTCGAGAGGCGCGTCCGCTGGTCGCGCGCCTCCGGCGCAGCGGGCGCGACGACCCGCGTCTCGCCCGGATCGCCCTGCAGCGCGAACTCGAACAGCGTCGTGCCCACGCCGATCTTGTCGCCGCCGCGCAAGGGGCTCGCTCTCTCGATGGCCACGCCGTTCAGCTCGGTCCCGTTGGCCGAGCCGTTGTCCAGCAGCACCCATTGGCTTCCCTGCCGCTGGATGCGCGCGTGCAGCCGCGAGACGCCCGGCTCGTTGAGCACCAGCGAGTTCTCCGCGCCGCGGCCGATGGTGACTTCGGGCGCGTCGAACTGAAAGCTCTGTCCGCGCGAAAGGCCCGTGGCGATGGTGAGCACGAACGGCATCTAGAAATTCCCGCCCAGGAACACTTGGTAGATGATCGGCGCGAAGATGATGAGGAAGACGGTCGGGAAGATGAAGAAGATGAGCGGGAAGAGGAGCTTCACCGGCGCCTCGTTGGCCAGCTTCTCGGCCCGCTGGGTGCGATCGACGCGCATCTGCGTGGAGAGGATGCGGAGGATCTTGCCCAGCGGCGTGCCCATCTTGTCGGCCTGGAGGAGAGCCTGGACGAAGCTCGTCAGCGTCGGCAGATCGACGCGGACGGCGAGGTTGCGCAGCGCCTCCTCGCGGGTCTTGCCCAGCTTCAGCTCCTTCAAGGTGATCGAGAGCTCGTCGGCGAGCGGACCCTTGCGGCCCTTCTCCACCACCTTCCCCAGCGCGGCGGCGAAGTCGAGGCCCGCCTCGACCGAGAGCGTGAGCAGATCGAGGTCGTACGGGAGCGCGCGGGTGATGGCGTGATGGCGGGCGCGCACCTTGTCGCGCAGCCAGACGAACGGGTAGAGGGCGCCGAGCAGGAGGAAGAGGATGGAGCTCGCCCAGGAGAGCCCGAGCAAGAGCGAAAGAAAGATGCCGGCCGAGAGCGAGACCAGCGCCCCCAGCTCTGCCAAAGCGAAGATCTCGGCCGCCTTCAGCTCGAGAGGCCGCCCCGCCTTCCTCGAGGCGAGCTCGATGCGCTCGAGCCAGCTCGCCGGAAACCAGCGCTCGTTGACCGCGGCGAGAAAGGCGATCACCGTCCCGCGCAGCGCGCTGAACGTGCCGCCGCCGTCGCCTGCCGCGACCAGCCCTCCCTCGCCGCTGAGCTGCGCCAGGTAGCGCTGGTAGATGAGCAGGTATCCCTGGTACGCCGCCAGCGCCAGCGCAGTGACCGCAGCCGCCGCGGCGAGCGCGAAGAGGATCTGGAGGACGTCGGGAAGCATCTCGCTCATACGTCGATGGCCACGATCCTGCGGATGAGCAGAAAGCCGATGAGCTGCAGCACGATGATGGTGGTCACCATCGCGTATCCGTAGAGGCCCTCGAACATCGGCTGCATCAGCTCGGGGTTCATGACGTTGACCACCAGCCCGATGGCGAGCGGCAGCGCCGAGACGATCAGGCCCTGCAGTTTTCCCTGGCTGGTGAGCGAGGCGATCTTGCCCTGCAGCCGGAACCGCTCGCGGATGGTCGCGGCGATGGTCTCGAACATCTCCGCCATGTTTCCGCCCAGCGTGCGCGCGATATTGGTGGAGGTGGCCACCAGCTCCAGATCCTCGCTGCCGACGCGGCTCGCCATGTTGACCAGCGCCTCCTCGACGGGGACGCCGAGCTTCACTTCCTTGGTGAAGAGCCCGAACTCCTGGCGAAGGGGCGCGCTCGCCTCGCGCCCGACCTGCTCGACAGCTTGCTGGAGGGTGAGCCCGGCGCGCAGCGCATTCGACATCTGCTGCAGCGCCTCGGTGAGCTGGGTGTCGAACAGCTTGATGCGCCGCGCCCGGTAGAAGCGCACCGCCGCGGCCGGAGCGAAGAAGCCGCCCACCGCCAGGAGCGCCCCGAGGAACGGGCCGCCGACGAGATACCCGAGCGCGGCGAAGATGAGCAGCGCCGCGATGTTGAGCAGCAAGATCTGGCCGGGCTCGATGAAGAGGAACATGTCGCTCAAGTCGTTCATCGACTTGGTGACGTAGCGGAGCTTGTACTGCTCGAAGGCCTTCTGCAGCACCTCGAGCGCGAGGAAGGCGAGGAAGAAGATCGCCGCGGTGGTGAAGAGGAAGACGAGCGCCGCCGCCATCGGTCACTCGCTCTTCGCTGCCACGCCGGTGCTCTCGTGGGTGCTCTTGTTGCCCCGGATGATCTGGATGGTCTTGTAGCGGCGCTGCTGCAGCTCGCCGGCGCGCTCGCCGGTCAAGAGCGACTTCTGGTCGACCACCATTCGCTTCTCCTGGTAGTCGAGGTCGTCGGGGTTGCGCAAAAGGAGGGTGAGAGTCCCGGTCTCCTGCGCGAGCGTGAGGATCTCCGCCTCCTCGGGCAGGACCAGGAGCGTGACCGTCTGGAACTTCTTGTCCTCGTCGGGCACGAAGGTGGTGTTGGCAGTGATGCGGCCGGTCGCCAGCACGACGACGTTCTGCAGGAGCGTCACGGTCTTGAGCTGGGAAGTCTCCGGATCGCGGAAGCTGCCGATCACGTCGACGTGATCGTTGGGCCGCACCCAGAGGCCCACCGCCGTCCGCTCCTGCACCTCGATGGTCACCGCCCGGCCCTTGGGGTTGATCATGGTGGAGAAGTCGGCCTCGCGCGCCGCCTCGAAATGCGAGACGAGAATCGGGTCGCCGGACTTCAAAGGCACCATCACCCGCTGACCGACCGGGCTGTCCTGCTTGAGCGAGCCGTCCTCCTCCACCTTGATGAACGACTCGGTGACGAACTGGGTGGGCATCTCCTTGACGGCGATCATCTCCGCGTCGAGCTCGGTCCCCTCGGGGATGTCGACCTTGGCGCAGAGGATGTTGACGGTCTGCCACTTGTCCTTGACCTTGCGCTGCTGCGCCTTGATGGCGGAGTAGGCGATGAGGCCGGCCATGAGCCCGAGCGCGAGCGCGATGAGGAGGGGATTCTTCCCGGACAGCAAAGTGGACTCCGCAGCTTGAAGACAGGCTGGGTCGAGACTACGCGGCGGGCCGGGGGACGCGCAAACCGCCTTTTGCCCGAGGGGCGAGGTACTAGCGCTGGGGCGGCGATGCTGGCTGCTCGGCGGCCTTTGCGGCGGGCAGATCGGCCGCCTGCAGCGCGCGGTTCGCCGCGCTGATCGCCATGTTTTCCGACGGATGGAGCCGCTGTAGATCGGCGCGCACCTGCCGGGCCTGGTCGAAGAGACCCGCCGCCGCGAGGCACTCGACCTCGTGGGCAAGGTCCCAGGCCACCGTGCCGGCATCGCTCTGCGTGCCCGACTGCCGCATCTGCGCGGCGCTCCGATAGAGCGAAGCCGCCAGCGCATAGTTGCCCGCGTGCCGCGCGGACTGCGCCTGCGACTCGAGCATCGACGCATCGGCCGCGGGGGCAGCGAGCTGCGCCGGCATCGACCGCGTCTTCTCGACCTCGAGCCGGCCGGCGGCGGCCTTGGCGGGCGGCGGCGCCGAGGCAGTCCTGATCGCGCGCTGGGCTGAGGGCTCGTTGGCAACTGCGGCGAGCGGCGGTCCTGCATTGCCAGCGAGGGGAACTGGCGCTGCCGGCGGTGGGCTGGCGGCCGGCGCAGGAGGCGCGGCGCGCTCTGCCGACGTTGTTGCGGCTGCGGGCTCTTTGGCGTGGTCCGGCCTGGACGCGAGCTGGTCGGCCACGTCGCTGCCGCCGCCCACCTGCGTCTCCTCGCGAACCGCCTTCGCCTTCAGCGCCGGCTTCCTCTCTGCTCCCGCAGTCTGCTGCGGCTCTTGCGGAACGGGCGCGGGCGCCTCTGCCGCCTTCTTCAATTCGGCCTTTTCGATGGCCTCGCTCTCCGCCCGCTTCGCCACGGCGTCGCTCTGCGCCTTGCGCGCCGCTTCCCCGACGCGGATCTCGAACTGCGCCGCGGGCTGAGGCGGCTGCTTCCTCGACTGCAAGCTCGCGCCCATCACCAGCGCCAGCCCCGCCGCGGCCGCGATCGATCCGCCGACGGCCACTCGAGTCGCCCAGCTCGCCTTGCGCTTCGATTTCGGCGCGACAGCCGCGTGGGTGTCGATGCGCGCAGCCTGCAGGCCCATCGGCTGCACCGAGCCCTTCACCTCGATCACCTCGCCCGGCAGCCCATCGCTCTGCAGATGCGCCTCGGCGCGCGCCGCGGCGAGGATGCGCGCATCGAAGCGCGCCGGCGGCTCCTCCACCTCGCGCAGCGGCGCGACCATCCGCCTGGTGCGCGCCATCTGCGCCTCTTCGCGCTGGCAGTCGGGGCAGCCGGAGAGATGCGACTGCACCTCGGCGGCGCGGACCGCATCCAGCTCGCCGTAAGCGAGGTCGAGCAAGAGATCCTGGCACTCCGAATGCGTCATGCTCTTCCCATCCGCACGCCCGTCGACGGCTCTTCCTGCGCCAGCTCTTCGTCGATTCCCGCCGCGAGCAGCGCCTTGCGCAGCCCCTCGAGCGCGTAGCGCATGCGGCTCTTCGCCGTGTTCTCGTTGCAGCCGACCATCTCGGCGATCTCCTTGAAGGGAACCCCCGCCTGCTCACGCAGGACGAAGACCTCGCGCTGCTCCGCCGGCAGCGAGAGCAGCGCCTCCTGCAGGACGACGCGCAGCCTCGAGCTCTCCGCGGCGCGGTCGGGCGGCGCCTCGTACCCCGGCACCGAATCGACGAGCGGCGACTCGCCCTCGGGCCCCGTCTCGTCGAGGCTCCCGGTGCGGCGGAAGCGATCGCGCCGCGATTGGTCGACGCAGAGATTACGCGCGATGGTGTAGAGCCAGGTCGAGAAGCGCGCGCGCTGCTCCCAGGCGGCGGCGCCCTTGACGATGCGCAGGAACGTCTCCTGCGCCAGATCTTCCGCTCTCTCCCGGTCTCCGAGCATTCGCAAGAGGAAGGTGAAGAGGGGGGCGCGATGCCGGCGCAGGAGCGCTTCGAAAGCGCCCACGTCGCCCTGCTGGAATGCGGCCAGCAGCTCCTCGTCGGACCGTTCCTGGGACATGACAACGCGCCGGGGCGCCCTCTCGATCTAACACGCCTCCGGGAGCGCGGCCGAGCGCTCAGCGCGCCGCCTGTGCAGCGACGCCGTGGTAGTTCGCTGGCGGACGGAAGCCAGTCGTGCGCCGCGGCAACTTCATGCGGGCGACCGAGCCCTTGTTCCCCCGCAGACAGTGGATGAGCAGGTGCACCGCGCGCTCGTCGAAGTGTCCGGCCTGCGCTTCGTCGAGAAGCTGGTCCACGGCCCCGCGCACGTTGAAGGCCTGCTCCCGGTATGAGCGCGGCGCCAGCAGCGCAGCGAACGCGCTCGCCAGCGCGACGAGGTCGAGGCCGCGCAAGGGCAGCGTGCCCTGGACGCGGGGATAGCCGAAGCCGGCGCGCGTGTGATGAAGCAGCGCGAGGTGCACCGCGGGCGCATCGCCCAGCACGCTGGCGAGAAGGAGCGCGCCGAAGATGGGATGGTCTTCCAGCGCCAGCGCCTCGGCTCGCGTCAAATGGTCGCGCTTGAAGCGCAGCCGTGCCGCCGCATGGCGCATGCCGATGTCGTGGACCAAGGCGCCGGCCACCAGCCGCGCGATTCCCGGGGCAGTGCCCAGCGCAACGCGGAAGAGGCGCGCGACGATGACCGCCGTCCAGACGGCATGCTGGTAGCGCGGACCGTCCTCCCGGCGCAGCACCTCCAGCTCCGACCAGATCGGGTCGGGAAAGCGCACTTCCGTGATGGTGTCCGCGACCAGCGCACGCCATTCCTCCCGGCCCGCCAGGTGCGCCAGGGCCGGCGACTCGAAAGCCTCCAGCACGGAAGCGGCCACCGGGGTGTCGTGCAGCGGCCTCTCGTACAGGTTCATCGGCGAGCGGGCCGCGACGTCCTTGAGGAACTGCAGGTCGATGGCCTCTCCACGCGATGCCACCAGCCGTCCGTCCGCCGCGAACAGATCCTTCGTCAGGACCGTGACGGACAGGCTGAAATCCATCCATTCCTCCGCGGGCGGGGCCTTCAGGCGACATAACGACGCCCCCTCGGGTGCGAAGCAAGGACTTGCGGGTGGCAGCGCGAGGCCGGCTGTGCGGCCGGGTGCGCTTAAGTCTCGGCGGGCTCGGCCGACTCTTGCGCGGGAGCCTCTTCCCCAGGCGGGGCCTCGGCGGGAGTGCCGTCGGTGACCTGCGCGGCCCGCTCCGCGGCGGCGGCAGCGCCCTGCTCGCGGCTCTCGCGGATCTCCGCCGCGATCTCGTCGACGTCGAGCATCTGCCGCCGGTTGAGGACGCGGAGGATGGCGGCCAACGCGCGCAGCGCAGCGACGCCGTCGTTCGGATCCACGCCGACCGCCGAGAGGGTGCCGACGTCGTTGGGCGAAAGCGGCGTGGTCGACTCCAGCGCCTCCCCCAGCCAGCCGGCGCCTTGCGGCTCGGGCTCGCTCGGCGGCGCGACCCACCCCTCGAGCTTCAGCTCGCCCTGCTGATCGGAGTATTCCTCGGCGACTTCCTCGACGGGCATCTCTGGCTCTGCCGGCTGCTCCGCCGCTTGCTCCGCGTAGTAAGGTTCTTCCGGCGCGGGCTGCTCGATTTCCGGCGCGGTCTCTGCGGCGGACTGCTCCGTCGGCTCGGCCCATTGCTGCGGCTCTTCGGCAGCAGGCTGTTCCTCTGGCGCCGCGGGCTCCTCGATGGCCTGATCCGGCTGCGCGGCGGCCTCGGTCCACTGCTGCGGCTCTTCTGCTTCTGCGGTGACGCTTTCACCCGCAGCTTCGGCAGCGGCTTCCGCCGGCGGCGTCGCTTCCTCTGCGAACTCCTGCGTGGGCTGCTCCGGCGTGGTCTGCGCGCCCAGCGGATCTTCGACCGACGCCCACGCGTCGGGCGCCTCCGCCTCCGCGCTTGCGGCCTCCACTCGCACCGGCGCCGTCGCCGGGTGCTCGGCGGTGCCGATGATGGCGTCCATCGGCAGCTCTTCACCGCTCGCTTCCGGCGAGGCCGGCTGCTGGGCGCTCCAGTCTGGCGCCGCAGCAAATTCCTCGGAGGGGGGCGGAGCGGCGGCGTCGGCAGCCGGCGCTTCGTCCCACGAGGCGGACGGCTGCTCTTCCCAGCCAGTCGGCTCCTGCGAGTGCGCCGCGATGGGCTCGAGACCCTCCATCTGCGGTGCACCGTCTGCGCCTTCATGCGGCACGCCAGCCGGCTCGAGACCCTCGACGGCGTCGGCCGCGGCGCCCTCGCCGCCGCTCAATTCCTCGGCGCCCGAGACCTGCTCGCCGAACTGCGAATGGGCCGCGATGGGCTCGAGACCCATCATCTGTCCATCGCTGCTGCCGCTATCGTCCTCGGGGATCTCCAGCGGCTCTGGCGGAGGAGGAGGCGGCGGCACGGCAAGCTGCGCCTCCTCCGCGTCGATCTCTTCGAACTGCTCCGGCGCCACCCGCGGCGAGCCGGCGTGCTGCGTGGGCATCCCCTCGGAATCGATCCGCCTGGGAAAAGGCGCGGATGGCGGCGGTGTCGCCTTCGGAGCTGGGGCCGCGGCGGGCCTGGCTGCACCTGGCGCGGGCTTCGCCGGCGCAGGAACCGCCGGCTTCTCCTCGCCTCCGTAATGCTGCTGGATGGCCTGCACGATCTCGCTGTCGCCCGCCAGCACCGGCTTGATCCGCTTGCCGGTATGGAAGGCCAGCTGATCGACCGCCGACAGATCGGTAGGGTCGCTCATGGCGATGGTCACCACTTCGGCCCGGCCGCTGCCCGAGACGTCGAAGGCGAAGACGTGCAGCTTCTCGGCGAGCGGCTTGCTGACGAACTTCACCGCGCGCAGATCGACCTTCTGCTCGCTGAGCTTCACCGACGGCATGCCCAGGTGCTTCGACAGCGTGCTGACCAGGTCGGGCTCCTTGCAGAAGCCCTTCTGCACGAGGATGGAGCCGAGCTTTCCGCCCCATTGCTTCTGGTGGCCGAGCGCGCTCTGCAGCTGGTGCTCGTCGATGACGCCCAGTTCGGTGAGCAGCTGGCCGAGTCGCTTGCGGGGCGGCGCCATCGTTACCTTTTCACCCGCGCCAGGTATTCGTCGCGCGAGAAGACGCCCTTCTCGATGAGCAGCTCCACCATCGCCTTGAGCGCGGCCACCGAGCGGCGCTGCGTCTCCTCCACGCCGCGCAGCACCTCGACGGCGCTGGAGCGGGTAGTGCCGTTGCCCGAGGCGGGGGCGTTTCTCGGCTGCTTGCGCGGATCGAGCGTGACCACCGACTGGCCGCTGTTGTCGACGATCTTGATCGAGGCCTGCCCGGCCTCGTCGCGGAGCAGCTCCTCGCCGCGGTACCAGCGCGAGATGGCGTGGCGGATGGCGCTGTTGCCCGCGAGCTGCGCCTCGATGCGGCAGCCGGTGAGCGAGCGGAGATGGTCGGTGACGCCGAGATTGAGCGGGTCGCTCATCGCCACCACCAGCAGGCGGCCTTCCTCTTTCAGCCGCACCGGGACCAGCCCGAATTCCTCGGCCACGTCGGCGGGGATCAGCGCGAGCGAGGCCTTGTCGCCCTCGCCGGTCAGATCGGAGCGGGCGATGCCGGTCTGCTTGGAGAGGGCGCGGACCAGGACTTCCTCGGTAAGAAATTCCATGCGGACGAGAATGTCCCCCAGCTTTCCGCCCCACTGCGACTGTTCAGCCAGCGCGGCTTTGAGCTGCAGGTCGGTGATCACGCCTGCCTTGACGAGCAGGTCGCCGATCTTGATCCGCATGCATCGATACTAGTGGAACCCCAGACGTAACAGCAACTTTGGGACTCTCGTGCAAGTTCTCGTTCTCATTCTGCTTTATTCACGGCACTTCTTCGATCTGCATGCCCTTCGGGACACCGAGGAAGAACATCTGCGGCGAGGCGGGAAGGCCGGTCTCGGTATTGCGCAGTCGCAGGTCGACTTCGGTGCGCGAGACCGGCGCCGACAGGTGCAAGAGCCGCGGGACCTGCGCGCCGCTTTTGTCGTCGTGGTCGTCGAGATGGACGGCCCAGAGGAGCGCGCCCTGCGAGTTCTTGCGGCGGACTTCATCGACGCGGAGGTCGCCGCCGAGGTCGACCTCCTGCCGCTCGCGCGCGCTTTCGACGACGAGCAGGTAGCCGTCGCCCTGCCGTTTCGAGCTGACGGGTTCGCCTCCCGGCAGATCGGGGATGGCGCCGGTGAGGAGCGCGACCAGCTCCTCGTCGCGCAGCGGCGCCGGCAAGAGGCGGGAGAGGTTCTCGGGCGTGGAGGGCCCCTGGTAGAAGACGTTGTTGCGCAGGTCGAGCAGCGCGAAGCGGCCCTTGTCGGCCACCAGCACGGCGGCGGGATCGCCCAGGGGCGAGAGCGCCTCGATGTGAAGCGACGCGGGCCGCTTCAGCGCGATGTGCAGCGCATAGCGGCCGCCGTTCTTCGGGGCATCGACGAAGGCCTTGGCGTCGCAGACCATCGTCGCCGGCACCCGATGCGCGGCCGTCGCCCGCTGCAGCAGATCGACCGCATCCGGCGGCGGCCCCGGCGGCGGCCCACGGTGCGCGCAAGCGAGAAGGGCAAGCCCCATCGCGAAGACGCGACGAGAACGGCTCATTGCTCGAACGGCGGCGAGGGCTCCCCATCCGGCGTCGAGCTCACGGGCATCGGGTCGGTCGCCTTGGCGCGGGCGGAGTCCAGCTCCGCCTTGAGTCCGGTGAGCGCCTCGTTGGTGTTGCGCAGTCGCTCGGAAAGCACCTGCACGAAGCTCCAGAGCAGCTTCACCGCCAGAAGTGAATCGCGCCGCATCAGCTTGAGCAGGCTCTCGCGGTCGATGGAGACGGCCGAGGTCTCCTCCGTCGCGACCACCGTCGCCGAGCGCGGCCCCAGGTCGACGAGCCCCATCTCGCCGAAATGCCCGCCTGCCTTGAGCTGGGCGATCTGCAGCCCGTTCTTGAGGACATCGACCTGGCCGCGGAAGAGCACGAACAGCTCGTCGCCCTGCTCGCCCTCGCGGATGATGGGCTGGTCCTTCTCGAACAGCCGGCCGTGCGCGATGCCGAGGATGGCGAGCAGCTCCTTGTACGTCATGTGCTGGAAGAGCGGGATGCGGCGGAGGATCTCGGTCCTCCCTTCGACGTCGGTCGTCTCCTCGCCGCGGTCGGCCTCGACTGAAACGGAGACGGCGGTGATGTTGTCCTTGCCGCCGCGCTGCAGGGCGAGGTCGATGAGCGCGTCGGTGAGCTTCTCCCGCTCCTGGCCGAGCAGCTGGGGCAACTCCTCGTCTTTCAGATAGCCGTGCAGGCCATCGGAGCAGAGCAGGTAGAGGTCGCCGGGGAGCAGATCGGTCACCAGCGTGTCGACCGGCACGGAGGGCTGGATGCCCACCGCGCGGGTGATGACGTTGCGGTTCTCGGCGGTGGCGATCTCGTCCTTGGTGATGAGGCCGCGCTTGAGCTGCTCCTGGATGATGGTGTGGTCCTCGGTCAGCTGGTGCGCCCGGCCGTTGCGGAAAAGATAGACGCGGCTGTCGCCGACGTGGCCCACCACCGCTTTCTTGCCGGCGACGAGAAGGGCAACGACCGTCGTCCCCATGCCGCGCTTGCCCAGGTCCGCGACGGCGAGCGCGTAGATGTCGGCGCAGGCCCTGAGGATGGCCCTCTCCATCAGCGCCGCGATCTGCTCGTCCGCCTCGACCGTCGGCGCGCGCGCGAAGGACTCGATCAGAGGCTTCCCCTCGAGCAGCGATTCGCGGATCGACTTCACCGCCTGGGTGCTCGCCACTTCGCCGGCGGCGTGCCCGCCCATCCCGTCGGCGACCACGTAGAGGCCGAAGCCGTCGTCCTTGAGGAAGGAATCTTCGTTGTGCTTGCGCTTGCGCCCCACATCGGTGCGGCCCCAGGAGCGGATGGCGGGCATCGCGACAACTGTAGCCGACGAGCGGAAGACGTGCTAATCGCGGCGCGCATGTCCGCAAGCCAGCTGCGCGCCTACGTCTTTCTCGACTCGCTCCAGCCGCAGCTCGCCGCGCACATCTGCACCACCTGCCGCGGGTATTTTCCCGTGCCCTACGTCGCCTCGCTCTTCATCGAGATCGCGCCGGGGATGGCCATCCATCGCGTGATCGACACCGCGCTGAAGAGCACCAGCGTGCATCCGGCCACGCTGGTGGTCGAGCGCGCCTTCGGCATGCTCGAAGTCCATCACGAGGACAAGGGCGAGGTCCGCTCGGCGGGCGACGCGATCTTGCGGCACCTCGGCGCCAAGGAAGAGGACCGGGTCAAGCCCAGGGTGGTCTCGAACACCATCATCCGCGCCATCGAGCCGATGCACGCGATGATCATCGACAAGATCCGCTTCGGCTCGATGATCGAGCCGGGCAAGAGCCTCTTCATCCTCGAGACCGAGCCGGCCGCCTATGCCGTGCTCGCCGCCAACGAAGCCGAGAAGGCGGCGGAGGTGCGGCTCATCGACGTCACCCCCTTCGGCGCATTCGGGCGCCTCTACATGGCCGGCGACGAAGCCGAGATCGACAGCGCCGCCGCCGCCGCGACCGCCGCCGTGCAAGGCATCACAGGCAAGGAAGTCCAGCGCGGTGATGCTAAGAACTGACCGATAGCCGCCGACCGAGGAGGACCACATGACGCTGCGCCTGGGCGCGCTCGCCCTTTTCCTTTCCGCCGCCGCCGTTGCCGACCCGATCTCCAAGCCTCCGGCCCCGGGCCTGCCGGGCCACTGGTCGATCTCCACCGGCGAGACCGTCAGCCCGAGCCACGACGCGCTCGCCTTCGAGCTGGGCTGGCCGGGCATCAGCGCCGGCTACCTCCACGGCCTCTCCGAGAACACCGACATCGGCGTGAAGTTCGATCTCCTCTACGGCTGGGAGAACACCACCAACTCCAAGTTCGGCCTCGGCCTGCGCGTCCCGCTGCGGATGGTGGTGAAGCGCAAGGACAACCTGCTCGTCGAGCTGCACGTCGAGCCGGGCACGCGCATCTACACCAACAGCGCCAGCACGGATTTCTTCTTGCGCTTTCCCGTGGGCGGCACCGTCGGCATCCAGGCCGCTCCGGAAGTGCGCATCGCGGTCGGCGTCGACCTGAACCTGGCGCTCCAGATCCCGCACACGGCGTTCCTGGAGATCGGGCCGATGTTCGGATTCGGCGTCGATTACCTGGTGGACAAGAACCTCACGGTCGGGCTCAACACGCGCTTCGGTCCGCAGTTCTACACGGTCTCGGGCAGCCCCACCGATTTCGCCTTCACCACCCAGATCGTCGTCGGCTCCCGGCTCTGACAGGATTGCCAGCGCCGAGTCGTACGTGCTAGGGCTCGCCCGCCAACTGCGAGGAGACGGCATGGCTGACGCGCTGGGGATGATCGAGACCAAGGGCTTCGTCGGAATGGTCGAGGCCGCCGACGCGATGGTCAAGGCCGCCAAGGTGGAGCTGGTCGGCTACGAGAAGATCGGCGGCGGATACGTCACCGCCATCGTCCGCGGGGACGTCGCCGCGGTGAAGGCCGCCACCGAAGCGGGCGCGCGCGGCGCCGAGCGCGTCGGCCAGCTGGTCAGCGTGCACGTCATTCCGCGGCCGCACGCCAACATCGACCTCGCCCTGCCGCTCGGGCGCACCGACGATGCGCGCCGCGAGACGGGCGGCAGCCAGTCCGCAGCGGGCGGCAAGAAGTAAGTGCGGAGAAGCTGAATGCTTCTCGGGCGCGTGGTGGGGACGGTGGTCTCCACCAACAAGGAAGAGGAGCTGAGCGGCCTCAAGCTCTTGCTCGTGCGCGGAGCCGACGTGGAGGGGAAGCCGACCGGCGCTCTGGTGGTGGCGATCGACGCGGTCGGCGCCGGGATCGGAGAAGTGGTCCTCTACGCCTCCGGCTCGTCGGCACGGCAGACGCGGGTGACAAAGGACCGGCCCGTCGACGCGACCATCATGGCCATCGTCGACTCCATCGAGCTGGAGGGCCGGCAGACGTACGCCAAGTGAGGCTGCGCAGATGCTGCCCCCCGATCAGATCGATCGCCTGGTAGACAAGGTCGTCGAGCGCTTGCAGCGAGCGGAGCGCGAGCCCGAGACGCGCGCGCCCGCTTATCTGCGCTCAGGCGCGCCCGGCATCTTCGACGATCTCGATCAGGCCGTCGCCGCGGCCAACCGCGCCTTCGAGATCTGGAAGGAGACCAAGATCGAAGTGCGGGCGAAGTGCATCGCCGCCGTCCGCAAGGCCTGTCTCGATCGCGTCGAGGAGATCGCCCGCCGCTCCGCCGAAGAGACCGGCCTCGGCCGCGCGGCCGACAAGATCGTCAAGAACAAGAACGCCATCGAGAAGACGCCGGGGCTGGAGATTCTCGACACGGTCGCCTTCAGCGGCGACGACGGCCTGACGCTGCACGAGCGCGCGCCCTTCGGCACGCTGCTCTCCATCACCCCTTCCACCAACCCGACCGAGACGGTGATCAACAACGCCATCTGCATGATCGCCGGCGGCAACGCGGTGGTCTTCAATGTCCACCCTGGCGCAAAGCAGATCTCGCGCTCCGTGGTGGGCTGGATCAACGAAGCCATCGTCGCCAGCGGCGGACCGACCGATCTGGTGGCCTGCATCGCCGAGCCCACCATCGAGAGCGCGCAGGCGCTGATGAAGCATCCGGGCATCCAGGTGGTCGTCGTCACCGGCGGCGGCGCGGTCGTCAAGCAGGCGATGGGCTGCGGCAAGCGCGCCATCTGCGCGGGGCCGGGAAATCCGCCGGTGGTGGTGGATGAGACGGCGGACCTCGCCCAGGCGGGCCGCGACGTCGTCCTCGGCGCGGGGATGGACAACAACATCATCTGCATCGTCGAGAAAGAACTGTTCGCG
Source organism: Deltaproteobacteria bacterium (assembly GCA_005879315.1). Classification (GTDB taxonomy): domain Bacteria; phylum Myxococcota; class Myxococcia; order Myxococcales; family 40CM-4-68-19; genus 40CM-4-68-19. The sequence continues at coordinate 42,159 of VBLC01000064.1, forward strand.
GTGCGGAGCATCGCCGATGCGCTCAAGCGCGAGATGCTGCGCAACGGCGCGGTCGAGATCGACGGCGCGGGGTTGTCCCGGCTGGAGAAGACGGTCGTGACGCGCGACGGCCACGTCAACCGCGACTTCATCGGCAAGGACGCGCGCAAGATCGCCGAGGCGGCCGGCATCCGCGTCGAGGGCGACCCGCGCATCTTGCTCGCCGAGGTGGACAGTTCCCATCCCTTCGTGCAGCTCGAGCTCCTCATGCCGGTCTTGCCGATGGTCCGGGTGCAGGACGTGCACGTCGCCATCCGCGAGGCGGTGCGCGCCGAGCACGGCTTCTTCCACACGGCGGTGATGCATTCGAAGAGCATCGACAACCTGCACGAGATGGCGCGGGCGGTGAACACCTCGCTCTTCGTCAAGAACGCGCCCTCCTACGCCGGGCTGGGCGTGGGCGGCGAGGGCTACACGGCCTGGACCATCGCCGGCTCGTCCGGCGACGGCCTCACTACCGCGCGCACCTTCACCCGCGAGCGGCGCTGCACCTTGAAGGACAAGTTCCGCATTGTCTAACCACTCATCTCCGACGGCGGGCTCACCTCCGGCGCTCGCGCTACTGGAGGTGTCGTCCCTGGCGCGCGGAGTGGTGGTGGCCGACGCAGTCGCCAAGCGGGCGCGGGTCGAGCTGCTCCAGTGCGGGCCGGTCAGCCCCGGCAAGTACCTCGTGCTCTTCGCGGGCGGGGTCGGCGAGACCGAAGAGTCCGTCGCCGCGGGCGTCGCGGCAGCCGGCGACTGCCTCATCGACCGTCTCTTCCTGCCGCAGGCGCATGAGCAGATCCTTCCTGCGGTACGCGCCGGGCCGGCGGGACGGGCGCACGCTGCTTCGGAGGAGCCGGCGGGCCTGGTCGAGCTGCATTCGGTGGCCGCGGCGCTCCGCTCGGCGGACGCCGCTTGCAAGGCAGCCGAAGTGCGGCTGCAGCTCTTGCACCTCGCGCGCGGCATCGGCGGCAAGGCCTGGTTCATCATCCGCGGCGATCTGGAATCCGTCGAAGCGAGCGTACTGGCGGCGACGCAGGCGGCCGGCGAAGGGCTTCTCGCCGGGGCCGAAATCATCCCGCGCCCTCACGGCGACCTGCGCGGGTTCGCGCTCTGATCGCGGAGCCGGTTTCTTTCGATCGACCGCGCCCTCCGCTAGGCTCGCAGAGCCGTGGAGACGACTCGCGCCAACCTGCTCCGCTACCGTTTCGGAACGATCGAGCAGATGGCCAACCACCTGCACGTGGTCGAGGGCCGCACGCTCTTCTTCTACCGGCACGAGCGGCTCCTCCTCGAGGGCGGCGCGAAGGTGGTCATCGAGCTTGCGTTCAGCAGCAGCGAGCAGGTCGTCACCTTGCGCGGCGCGGTGCTCTCGCGCGCCTCGACGACCGAAGGCGGGCAGGCGGGGATGTGGCTCGAGTTCCCCGACGCGCGCCTGGCCAAGCTGCTCGACCAGGGGCCCTCCGCGCTCTCCAACCGCAAGCACAAGCGGCTCGGCTGCGAACTCGTGGTGGAGGTCCGGCAGGGCCGCAATCCTTATCTGGGGCGGATCGTCGATGTGAGCATGGGCGGGATTCGCGTCGTCGGAGCGGCGCTGCTGCACCTTCGCTCCGAGGCGGAGCTGCGACTGGTCTCACCCGAGGAGGGCATGCCGGCCGAGCTAGGGCGCGCCCAGGTGATGCGCTCCGACCGCAAGTCCGGTGAGTCAGGGCTGCGCTTTCTGCGCGAGGATCGAATCACGCGGGTGGCGAGCGGCAAGCTGTTCGAGAGGGTCCAGGCGGGGTGGAGCAAAGCTCCCGAGGTGACCCATCCCCCACTCTGCTGCCAGGACGGCCATGTGCTGGAACCGCCGCTGCCGCACATGAAGACGCGGACTTGATCGTCGAAGGACTTCAGGAGGCGGCGGTCTTGCCGCAGGCGCTCTTCACCCGCGCGAGCAGCGTCTCGGTGTCGAAGGGCAACTGTAGAATGGCTTCGATGTCGGTCAGGTGGTCGGCGCCGAGATCGAGCCCGGTGGAGACGATGAGCGGGATCGACGACCAGGTCTCATGGCGCTTGAGCTGGCGGTTGAGCTCGAAGCCGTCCATGACGGGCATCAAGAGGTCGGAGAGGATGACGTCGGGTTTGTAACCGGCCTTCATCTTTTCCAGGGCCGCGTGACCGTTGTTCGCATCCTCTACGGGAAAACCTTCGCTGGTGAGCAGCTCGACCAGCGCGCCGCGGAGATCGTCGTCGTCATGCACCACCAGGAGCTTGCAGTCCTTCACCGTCTCTCCGGGTCTGGGGGCGCTTCGCTCGGCAACTTGAGGCGGACAGCAATCCGGGTCAACAAGCAGCCCGTCCCCCGCCCGCCTAGCGAGAGCTGCCCCTCAACCATTGCAGCGCCAGCGTCTCGTCCCGGAAGCCTTTCGCGTCCGCGCCCACGGTGGAGGCGAAGCTGGCGAACATCTTGGCGACGCCGTGAACTTCATCGCTATCCGAAAGGAGCGCCAGCTTCGTGAGCCCCCGCGCGAAAACCTCGGCGAAGTGGTTGGCGATACCGGCCACTTCGGCAATGGATGGCGCGCTGGTCACGCCCCGGTTGTCGATGAAGAGCACTGCGCCGGCACGAAGCTGGGGATGCGCGACCAGTTCAGCGATCGCGAGCCGGACCTCGTCGTAGGTCACGGACCCGTATGCCCGCATGATGAACATCGGCCACTTCTCGAGGGCCACCTTCACCGGCATCAGCAAGAGTCTGCACGACGAGAGCCAGGCCCAGCAATG